>DHDI01000027.1 GCA_002399285.1 Thermoanaerobacterales bacterium UBA4880 | reverse complement strand
GAGGTCGATGGTTCGAGTCCATCTAAGCCCACCATAATCCAAAGCATTGTTTTGGGCCTTTAGCTCAGTTGGTTAGAGCAACCGGCTCATAACCGGTTGGTCCGGGGTTCGAGTCCCTGAAGGCCCACCATATATGACAGCAAGGGGTGCAGAAGTGCACTCTTTTTTTATTTTGGAGGGAAAAATGAAATTATCCGGCAGACTGCTTGCCATATCCGAAAATGTCACGAGGGGAAAGGGCCTGGCCGATATCGGCACGGATCACGGCAAGCTTCCCGTGTATCTCGTCTTAAAGGGCGCCATACCATTTGCCGTGGCCAGTGATAACCGCCCGGCTTCTTTGAACAAGGCCTGCGAGCTGGTGAAGACCTGCGGACTGGGGGATAAGATCGATCTGCGGTTGGGCAGCGGCCTGGATGTTCTCAGTCCGGGAGAGGTGCCGCAGATAGTCATAGCGGGCATGGGCGGCCCGCTCATCGTGGAGATTATTAATAGCGCCCAGGCTCGTGCTGCCGAAAAGCTCATCTTGCAGCCGATGCAGTATTCCGAATATCTATCCCGATGGCTATATGATAATAAATTTGATATAATGGATGAAGACTTAGTGGAGGACGGCGGCAGGATATACAGGATGTTCGTATGCCATGCCGGGCAGCCGGAACAGGCTCGTGACGAAATTTTCTATGAAGTCGGTGAAAAACTCATTCAAAAGAGGCACCCGCTGCTCGGCGAATACGTTATTCAACTTATGGGCAAATACCGGTACATATATGCAAACAATACCGATGCCGGTGCAAGGGTCAAACTGAAAGATAAAATAAATAAGCTGGAAGGGATTTTAAATGAGTACAAAGGCACAGACGATATTTAGCCTGATAGAGAGGATCGCTCCCAAATACTGCGCGGAGGAATGGGACAATGTAGGCCTCATGGTCGGAAGATATGACAGGGATATATCCAAGGTTTTGGTGAGCCTTGAATTCGACGGCGACGTTTTAAAAGAAGCTGTGAAGAATGAAGCGGATCTCATCATAACGCATCATCCTCTGATCTTTAACGCAATGAAAAACGTACGGCCGGAGACGCCCCAGGGCAGGTATGTATATCAACTGATAACTAGCGGCATAGACCTATATTCCTGCCACACTAACCTTGACTCAAGCATAGAAGGGCTCAATCAGCATATCGCAGAAAAGCTCGGTCTTAAAAAAACGGCCATATTGGACGTGTCGGGATATGAGATGTATAAAAAACTGGCCGTTTACGTGCCCAAGGGTTATGAAGAGGCTGTGAGAGACGCCATGGGAAATGCGGGAGCCGGGTACATAGGAAACTACAGCCACTGTACGTTTATGGCAAACGGCACCGGCACGTTCCTGCCTCATGAAGGCACAAATCCGTTTTTGGGGAAGATAGGCAGATTGGAGAAGGCCGACGAGTACCGTGTGGAGACGATCGTACCGGAGAGACTGCTTAAAAAAGTCCTGTCCGCCGTGATAAAGGTACATCCCTATGAAGAGGTGGCCTATGACATATATCCTTTGGAAAATCAGGGAGCTCCCTATGGGATAGGGCGGATAGGCTATACCGGCGATGAATGCAATCCCTATGAGTATGCGCTCAGGGTCAAAGAGGCCCTCGGCCTTAAGGAAGTCAGGATAGGCGGGGACAGCGGCAGAAGGGTGAAGAAGGTCGCGGTAGTGAACGGCTCGGGAGGGAGCTATGTATCCAAGGCCCACTTCGCGGGCGCGGACCTGCTGGTGACGGGCGACGTGTCGTATCATCAATACAGGGACGCCAAGGCGCTCGGCCTGGCCGTGATAGATGCCGGACACTATGGCACGGAAAAGCACTTCGTACCATTCATGGCGGATTATCTGAGAAGAGCTGCCATAGAGGAAAAACTCGACTTCGAGGTCGCGGAGTCACAGACGAATATGGACCCATTTGTAACCTATTAGGAGGAAAACATGCTGATAATACATACGGACGGCGGTTCGAGAGGTAACCCCGGCAAAGCCGGGATAGGCATTTTAATAGAGAAGGACGGCGGCGAGAAGGAGCAGATCTATAAATATTTAGGGATAACTACCAATAACGTGGCTGAGTATACGGCGCTCAAAACGGCCCTTCTGCGCGCTGCCGAACTGGGCGAAAAGGACGTGTCCGTCTTTATGGACAGTGAGTTGGTCGTAAAGCAGATCAAGGGCGAGTACAAGGTCCGAAACGACGGTTTGAGGCCTCTATATAACGATGTGAAGGATATCATAAAAAAATTCGACCGCTTTGAGATACGGCACGTCATGAGAAATGACAATAAGGAAGCCGACAAGTTGGCGAACAAAGCCATGGATGCAGAGTGTGACTGCGGCATCTAAAATGATATGGTATTGCATTGATTGACAAATTTCGATAATGGTGATATTATAATATGTCCTGAGGATATGAGTAAGCCGGATGGTCGCGTGCCTATGCACGAGGAAAGTCCGAGCTCCACAGGGCAGGGTGCTGGGTAACGCCCAGCAGGGGTGACCCTGAGGAAAGTGCAACAGAGATATACCGCCACGAAAGTGGTAAGGATGGAAAGGCGAGGCAAGAGCTCACCAGCGGCCAGGCGACTGACCGGCTCTGTAAACCCCACCCGGAGCAAGGCGAATAGGAGAGCATATGTGGCGGCCCGTCACGCTCTCGGGTATGCTGCTTGAGGCAGCAGGCAACTGCTGCCCTAGATAGATGACTATCCAAAACAGAACTCGGCTTACAGGCTTACTCATACTCTGAAAGACCTGATCATTTCAGGCCTTTTTTTATGCTATTGACAATTACCTGTTTTCATAGTAAATTGGTATGTGGTAGTAACCAGTTCAAGGAGAGAAATTTCATGAATCATACGTTTAAAACACAGCCTTTATATGATCAATTGGTTGAACTATGGAAAGAAAAAATAGAAACGGAATTGGAACCTAATGCAAAGCTGCCATCCGAAAGAGAAATAGCCTCAAGATATGGTGTAAGCAGGACCACGGTAAGATTAGCTTTTCAGGAATTGGAGAAAATCGGCTATATTTACCGTAGGCATGGCAAGGGAACTTTTGCTTCTGATTTAAGCAGGAATACGACCAATTTGTCAGGCAGCTATAGTTTCACGGAACAAATGCGTGAAACGGGAAAAAAACCGGAAACAAAAATTTTTGAATTTAAAGTATTGGAGGCAAACAAGTTTTTTGCCAAACAACTGAACGTTACTATCGGCGAGTCGATTTATAAATTGAAGCGGCTGCGCCTGGCAGACGGACAGCCGATGATGCTGGAAAGATCGTATTTGCCCGTGAAGCCCTTTATAAGTTTAACAAGGGAAATGCTTGAACAAAAACCGCTTTATGACGTTATTGAAGAGGATTTTGGTCAAAAGATCCGCATAGCGAATGAAGAATTCTATGCAAGCATAGCCGGAGCCAAAGACGCTGAATTATTGGAAATATCCGAGGGAGCTCCCGTGCTGCATCTTGTCCGTACGACCTATAGTACCAAAAACGAGATCATAGAATATACGCTAAGCGTTGCCAGAGCCGATCAGTTTCGCTATAAGATAAGCCACGTAAGAAATTAAAAAAAGAATGGGGGAATCAGCATGTATGAACTTTCTAAAGAAGAATTAGAGAAAATGGGGGCCGTGATCACTACCGGAGAAATATGCCGGCAGCCTGAATTATGGCAGGAAGTTATCGATATGTATAAAAATAATAAGGTATTGATCAAAGAATTTTTAGATAAAGTCAAAGCAAAGGCGGGAGGAAGGGTACGGGTCATATTTACCGGCGCCGGAACCTCTCAATACGTCGGGAATACCGTCGTTTCCTATCTAAATCTTCACGGGGATAATGGATCATTCATCTTCCAGAGCGTCGGAACGACCGATATCGTAGCCTCGCCGGAAGAGTATCTATTTAAACATGAACCGACATTACTGGTTTCACTTGCAAGAAGCGGAAACAGTCCCGAAAGTGTCGCAGCCGTAGAAATAGCGAACAAGTATGTGGAAAATATACATCACCTAACGATCACCTGTGCAAAAGAAGGGGAGCTCGCCAAAAATGCCGGAGGCGATCCAAACAATTTATTATTGCTAATGCCAGACCGATCAAATGACAAAGGATTTGCAATGACGGGAAGTTTTTCATGTATGGCTCTGTCGTGTCTCTTGGTTTTTGATCAAACGGCGATCGATAAAAAATCGGATTATGTACGCGCCCTGATTGAGCTGGGAAAGGAAGTAATACAAAGAGAAAAAGAAATAAAGCAGCTCATCGACTGCGATTACGATCGGATCGTCTATCTTGGCTCCGGGAGTTTGGCAGGCCTGACCCGAGAAGCGCAGCTAAAGGTCTTAGAGTTGACTGCAGGGAAAATTGCAACCGTCTTTGATTCATCAATGGGATTTCGCCATGGTCCAAAATCATTTGTCGATAATAAAACATTGGTATTCGATTTCGTCAATAACGATCCATACACACGTCAATATGACATCGATATCTTAGAGGAAGTTCATGCCGATGATATTGCGGCTCAGGTCGCTGCCATTGCACAGCCGGGAGCAATAAAATTCACGGGTAAGACCTTTGAATTCGCAGCATGTAAAACGCTTTTGCCCGATGGGTATTTGGCCTTGGCGGACGTCATGTTTGCACAGACCGTAGCGCTGCATTCATCGATCAAAGTGGGAAATACCCCTGATACGCCTTCTCCCACAGGAACGGTCAACCGTGTGGTGAAGGGCGTGACGATCCATTCCTTCTAAAGAGCCCGATGCTTTTATCTCGGATCAAAGTTTTTCATACCGGTGAGGGGAGAGTATTTAAAATCCGTATTTAGAAGAGATGCGCGCTGTATGGCATTCATGCCATACTTATTTCGGATCTTATCTATGGCGATATTTACATTCTCTTTCTTTGCCCGGTCCACATTATCCAAAAATGACAATTGTGTGGCATAATCATATATATCGAGTTTTGACACGGAGACGCCCACAAGGCGGATATGCTCTTTTTCCCAAAATCTGTCGAAGAGAATCATGACGGCGTCGAATACGTCCTCCGTGCTGTAACGGTGATCCTGCAGGGTCATGCTGTGGGTGCGACTGGAGAAGGTATGATCTTTCAATGTCAGACTTACCCTGCCGGCTGTGAATCCCTTGTTTCTCATTCTCCCACAAACCTCCTCGGTGAGAAAGAGGATCACTTTTTTTATCTCATCCCTGTTTCTATAGTCATAGGGCAGCGTTATGGAATTGCCAAAGGACTTTGTATTTTCATAGTTTGGCCTTACCGGAGTCTTATCTACTCCATGGGCGAACATATACAGATAATGCCCATTTTTACCGAACATATTTATGAGAAACTTATATGGGGTCCTTGCCAAATCACCTATGGTATAGATCCCGCATCTATTCAGGCTCTCTTTTATGTTTCTTCCCACGCCTATCAGATTTTCTACGGGCATGGGCCATAATACGGTCTCCACATCATCCGCCCGGAGTTCCGTTATGCCGTTGGGCTTTTTAATATCAGACGCTATTTTGGCGAGCAGTTTGTTGTCGGACATCCCTACGGAGCATGGCAGGTCCAGCTGATTGCCTATCCTTTCCTGTATCCTCTCGGCTGCCTTTGACGGCGGCCCCCATAAATGTTCCGTACCGGTGATGTCGACCCATGCCTCATCTATGGAAAACTGTTCGACTAATGGTGAATAATTTGTCAGTATTTCCATTATTTTATGAGACATATGTATGTATAAGTCATAATCGGGAGGCGTGAATATGATATCGGGACAGAGTTTTTTTGCCTGCCACAGAGGCATGCCTGTTTTGACGCCGAATTTGCGCGCATCATAGGATGCCGTGAGCACTATGCCGTGGCGCATTTCCGGGTTGCCGGCGACGGCAAGCGGCCTGGCCTTGTATTTTGTCTCCACGCTCTGCTCGCACGAAGCATAGAACGCATTCATATCGATATGCAGTACGTTTCTCATTGATATCACCTGAACTTATGTTTGCAGATACATTATAGCATATTTAAATAAAAATAAAACTGTTATATATTGCCTCAGAATTTATTGCGGGTCCGGCGGGAAACATATAGATAAGAGGTGATATGATGTTCTGGAGACTCTTTGGAATATTTGTGGCAATACCCGTACTGGATCTCCTGCTTTTGATCGCGATAGGCAGGCATATAGGCTATCTCGAAATGATATTTATAGTAATAGGCGTTGGTATAGTAGGCGCCGTAATCGCGGAGAGGGAGGGCCTTAATACGTTCCGCAGGGTAAAGGACGAGCTTTACAGGGGAAATCTTCCTACAGACGAGTTTACGGACGGTTTGCTGGTACTGATCGGGGCCGTCATGCTCATAGCCCCCGGCCTTATAACCGATATCATCGGGATTTTGTGCCTGATACCGCAGAGCAGAAGATATATAAAAAGGGCCGCTTACAACTATTTTACTTACGTGTTGAATCATCATTTGCTGCGGGATAGATTTAGAAGATAACACCCGATATGGGGTGTTTTTTATAAACTACTACATATGTGTTAAAATGCTGTAAACTATTATACAATGTTGTACACAATTATACAGGACGTCACCTTTTCTCTGCTTTTTCTGCATTCCATATTTTCATCAACATATGACCGGTTACCGTGTGATATTAACGCTGTGGAAAACATGCATTTACAGCTGGGTTTCCATGGCATAATTATTGCTATACATAAACGGGGATGTTTTACCCAAGATTCACAAGACTGTTCATTTCATGAAACACTGTGCCGGTTATGAGATGACTTTCCCGTATGCTGGGAATTTATTCATAAAAATTATAATACAAAGGGAAATGGAGTGATAAGTGTGCAGGAAAAGATACTGTCCGGTATAAAGGTAATAGAGATGTCTACCTATGTGGCCGGGCCCTGCTGCGCTAAGATTCTTGGAGAATGGGGCGCGGACGTCATCAAGATCGAGTCTTCGAAGGGAGATGGATGGCGGTATAATGGAGAGACCACCGACGATAACAATCCTATTTTTGCAACTGATAATTACGGTAAGAAGTTTATTTCTATCAACATGAAGAGTGAAGAGGGTGCGAAAATCGTCTATAGGCTTTTGGAGAATGCGGATATCTTTATCACCAACTTCAGGACGGATGCTTTAAAAAGGCTGAATCTGACATATGAGGAGCTGCAGGAGAGGTATCCCGAACTTATCTATGCGCAGGTCCAAGGTTATGGAGACAAGGGACCCCTTAAAGATAAACCGGGTTTTGACAGCACCGCGTTTTTTGCGCGCAGCGGCATCCTTCTGGATATAGCCGAGGCCGGCGAGATCCCATGTAATTCTCCTGCCACGGTTGGTGACCATACGCTAACTCTTGCCATACTTTCCGGTATTCTCGCCGCATTATACAACAGGACGAAAACAGGAAAGGGCGATCTTGTAACGTCGGGTCTCTATCAGTCAGCCATCTATTTGCTAAGCTCAATGCTCGTGGAGTCCCAGTTGGGGATCAAATATCCCATGTCCAGAAAGAGAGCCATCGACCCTATATCAAACACCTATAAATGCAAGGATGGACTTTGGATAATGGTAGCCGGTACGAATTATCTTGCATACCTTCCTAAATTTGCCCAGCTAACGGATCTGCCCGAGCTTATGGAAAACGAGAAGTATAACTCGCCTGTGGGCGGTATTCTTTATTCTGAAGAGATCACGGCTATGATCGAAAAGCGGATGCTTACAAAGACCAGAGATGAATGGATGCGAATCTTTGAAGAGGGCGATTTCCCGTGCGAGGTCGTGCAGCATATTCCCGACGTATTGGAAGACGACCAGGCCTGGGCCAACGATTATCTGAGGGAGGTAAAACTTGCCAATGGAGACACCAGAATCTTTGCAAATACACCGGTAACCATCCAAAGCCAGGGTACGCCGGAGTTTAAGCATCCGCCAAAGATCGGCGGGGATACAAGAGAAGTTTTGAAGGAAATGGGCTATACTGACGACGTCATAGACAAGTGGATGTCCAAAGGCGTTATCTTCGGTTAAAATAATGCAAGCCGGTAGGAATTTACCGCTGCTTTCATGATAAGTAATGTATCAGGCATCAAGTCAGCAGTCTTGATGCCTTTGATAGTTTTATGCAAATTAATTTATTGCCCATTATTATGGGTGTTTTTTTATGTATAATGTATTAAAATAATTATAGACTAAGAGACTTAGAAAGCGGTGCGGAAAGAAATGGATATAAAGGCCGGGCAAAAATTGCAGCTTAATATAGAAAAAATGGCGAGCGAAGGCCAGGGGATCGCAAAGTATGACGGCATGACGGTGTTTGTGGAAAGGGCTATAGACGGCGAAACAGTGCTGGCCGAGGTCACAAAGGTAAAGAAGGATTATGCCGTGGCCGATACCATACAGGTATTAAAAGCCTCTCCTTTTAGGATAAAACCGGCATGTTCAGTTTATGAGACATGCGGCGGATGCCGACTGCAGCATATGAGCTATGAAGGAGAACTGCGGTTTAAGAAGAGCAAGGTAGAAGACGCCCTGAGGAGGATAGGGAATATTGATACCGAGGTAAATGACGTCTTAGGAATGGACGAGCCATACTATTACAGAAATAAAGCCGAGTATCCGGTAGCATATGTGGACGGAACAGCTGCGATGGGCCTTTATAAGGGCCGGTCGCATGAGATAGTACCGATTGAAGAATGTATGATACAAAACAAGAGGTCGCAGGTCATAGCAAGACAGATACTTGAATTCATAAGGGAGTACAATATAAGCGTATATGACGAGAGCACAAAACATGGACTTGTAAGGCATATAATCACCAGATGCTCCCGAGGGACGGGAGAGGTAATGGCGATCATTGTGGCCACAGAAAACAGCCTACCTCATAAACAGCAGCTCATTGACAGGCTGCAAAAAACGGATGGCTTTGTGGGACTCATATTGAATGTCAATACCGAAGACACCAACGTTGTCCTCGGAAATAAAAACATACTGCTGTATGGCAAAGACAGAATAATTGACCGGATCGGAGGCCTTGAATTTTATATATCGCCGGCATCCTTCTTTCAGGTCAACCCCATGCAGACGGAAATATTGTACTCAAAGGCCCTTCAATTCGCCGATATTAAGGGCGGCGAACTGGTGATAGACGCATACTGCGGCGTGGGCACCATCTCACTCTTCCTTGCACAAAGGGCAAAGCAGGTAATAGGCATCGAATCAGTCAAAAAAGCCGTGGAGGACGCCAAAGAAAATGCAAAGCTCAATGGCATCTCCAATGCCGAGTTTATTGCCGGCAGATCGGAAAACGTCATGAAAGACCTCAAAAATAAAGGCATCAAGCCTGACGTGATAGTCGTGGACCCGCCGCGTAAGGGATGCGATACTACGGTGCTTCAAGCCATGGGAGAAATGTCGCCCCAGAGTATAGTCTATATATCATGTAATCCCGCCACCCTCGCGAGAGACCTCAAACAATTGAGCAGAATGTACAGTGTCAAGGAAGTCCAACCGGTAGACATGTTTGCCAGGACAAGCCACGTTGAGACGATAGTCTTGATGTCAAGGGTGGAGAAGTGAGTGTGTGAAAAGCCCAGTAATACTGGGCTTTCCGGGATTTGGGGTAAAAAGCCGGTGTGCCAAAAACGGAAAAATAACGCTTCGCGGGAACAAGTCCAGAGGGCGGATTTTGGGCGCGAGTGGACGAGATTGATGTCATCACTTCGCGTGTGAACAGGATTGATGTTTCGGCATTTTGGGGCTTGGCGACGCGCATATGCCATCAAGTCAAAGGACGATTAAGTCCGAGATGTCGTGGCATGCTCCGATTGATGCTCTTTCCAAACTGAAGATAGGCAAAATCGCGCAAACCCTTTTACGGGAAGCCTTGGAAAGCGGTAAAGCCGATGATGAGGAGATCAATCTGATGTGTACGAAAGACTACTCGAAGAGCCAGTTTGGTATAGATTTTCCTGCTTCTTGTCTTGGCAGCGAGGAATGTGATTCTGCGCGGTATTATACGAAACCGCTTGTGATAAGAGGCATACAGTGCCGCCTTTGTTCGCAGTGGTTTGAAGCCCCGGCAAACAAAGACCGACCCTTTTTGATTGCGTGGCTTGAAAAGCACGGGGCGCTTGATTTTGACAAAGGAGAGGATTAACATGTTAAACAAAGCGATTGCGATCGCCGCGAAGTCTCATCACGGGCAGGTCGACAAAGGGGGCAATCCATATATTTTGCATCCGCTCCGGGTAATGATGAATTGCGAAAGCGAAGCCGCGAAGATCTGTGCCGTGCTACACGATGTGATAGAGGATACGAATATTACCCTCGAGGATTTAAAATCGCGGGGATTTGACAATGAGATTATCATAGCTCTGGATTGTTTGACAAAGCGAAAAGGCGAATCTTATGATGATTTCATCAGTCGAGTTTTGCCAAACGAACTCGCCTGCCGTGTGAAGCTCGCGGACTTAATCGATAATATGGACCTGACTCGTATCCAAACTCCAAGTGAAGAAGATGAAGCGCGGGTTCAAAAATACCAACTGGCCGCCGACCGGATTTTAGACGCCTTGCCGCATGCCGACGCAATTCCAAATTGCCGTTTGGTAGAGATTAACGGAGTCGCTGAGATTCATCCCGCCATATCGAGCGATCAGTTTTGTGATATGTTCGTCCGTTTTATTGAGGCGCACGGTTGGTTTTTCAGCGGTGGATTTAAGGATATTACCGACGAGAGGCAAGAGGATTCAGGACCTCGCGACGAGGACGCTTAAGAGGGGGTGGGATTATGCCCGCAAATGAAGATGTTAATGTGTTTGCGGTGAAATGGTTTGACAAATTTCGAGACATAAAAACTGTGCTTCATGAAGTTGAAGACCCTGCTTTCGCCGATGAGTGCTTTTCGCTCGGCTTTAAAATGGACGGTGGGAAAGCCTTTGAAGCCGCATATCCCACCACGAAGGCTTTCAGCGACTATCGTGAACTTGACAAGATAATCGATAGTATCGACGACACTCATCTCCTTGGCTCCGCCATTTTTTCAAGGTGGCGTTATGTTACACATCGTTCGGGTTGCGGTGAAGATATCCTTTCCCTTGAAAATAGGTTGTGGTTTATCACGGCGCTTGGTAGGTTGGAACGCCTGTCTGGAGATGGCGGAACAAGTTCGTTTATTTTCAAAGGGGTCGCTCAAAAACTATTGATAATCTCCAATAATATCTGCTATGGTCCGTGTCCATTGCCCGATGATGAAATTGAACAGCATCTTTCCATTATGGCGGACGGAAGCGTGTGTTTCACCGCATATGCTTATGGAGATGGAAAGAAACATGTCAAGACCCGTACAAGGAACTCCAAAATTGAAGCCGAAAAAGCCGCTTATATTTTGAAAATCGTCGGCGATTACTTTTCTGATGAATACGATGTGGCATTTGCTACTGACGTTGGTGACTGGGAAATGACAATTACGAACACAGATAATGTATCATATCATTTCAGAGGCTCTCTTTGCACCGGTTGCTCTGATGAATTGGACAATATATCCGACACCATTCGACTGGGTCTGGAAATGCCGGAACTGCTCGTCTTTGACGGCATGGCGAAGTCAGACAGAATTGAAAGAATCGCGGTTGAATATCACCGCATAATGAAAATTAAGCTCGGCTTCATACCCGAAGGTTCGGCTTGGGAGTATGCAACATGGGATTATAGCGAGCACATCACCATAGACAGAAAAAGCGAGGTTTTGGAGCATATTCAAAATATCGGCAGTGGCTGCCAGGTGTCACGAAACTATCATGTTGAGGAAGGCGTCACAGCGCTTTTAGATGATATTGATGTTGATGAGTTTTTTGCGCATACCAAAGGGAATCCTCCTGATGTTGTCGTCAATCCGCTTGAAACAAAGGACTATAAAATCACGGTTGATTACCTGTACGGCGAACAAAAAGTCCTGAACGGCACTTTCGATAAAAATGGACTCCCTGACGACTTTTCAGCTTTCGCGGAAACAGTGTTTGATTTTATGCGCTTTTACGGAATGGGTGAAATCCTTGACCCGGCAGTGTATGAAAAACCACTGCGCAAGCAGACGGATTACATCTTCTGCAACGTTCAGTTTGATGATTACGGAAAAACATATTGTTATCTGACCGATGACGGTAATCTCAAAGCAGAGGACTATGTCGTTGTTCCTGCAGGGAGGGATAACCATGAGACTGTTGCGCAGATAGAGAGCATTGAATATCATCCGGCCGAAGAGGTGCCGTTTCCGCTGGATAAAATAAAAAAGGTCATCAGAAAATATGATCATTCCGAAGATGATGATTCCGCAGACGAAGGTGATTCCTTAAAGCTGCCCGAGGGAACTGTAATAATGGTGAGTGAGCCGCTGGCCGGAATATCCGCGGAAGAATGGCGCAATATGCTCGGCAACGACTATACCGAATCCGCTTTGGCCGCATCGTTTGCAGGCGCTTGGAACGAGGCTGGCTGGCTGATGGACGAGGCTGACGAGGATGATAGTACACCCGAAATAAAAGCGCGATATGAATCGTGGTGTGCATTGCAGGTAGAACTTGTCGAAAAGGTCGCTGTAATTCTGCAATGCGAATGCAAAGCGCCATACGTCAAGCTGGTAACGCCATTTATGGAGCGCAACGGGTATCGCGACGGCGGCGGTTGGTGGGTGAAGAAAGAATAAACAAGCACAAATCAATTGGACAATTGTGGTAAAACAGGGGTGTGCAGAACCTGAAATCGTTAAAATTTGCACTGTCCCTGAATCGGTAGCGGTGCATTTTATCGAGAGGGAGTACCTTTGCCACCGAAGATGACATGACTTGTACCTACACTATGTATGGCTTTGTTTCCGTAATAAAAGGGACAATTCATGATATTCACGCATCAAGCTTGTCCAGTCGGTTTGTCCAAATGCAAGATCTTCATGAACCGTCCCCCGAGCTTTCGTGAACGATATTGATGTCGGCGCTTCGCGAGTGTACAGGATAGATGTTTTTTGAATTTGGCGGGGTTGTGTGAACGGGTTGGATGTGAGTATAAACATGTGCCGCTATTGGAGGTAAACAGGAATTTGGAGGTGGATTATGAAGCATAAAGTGAAGGTAACTGTGATTGACAAAAAACTGAATCCAGAATTGCAGCGGCAATATTGCGCTGATCCAAATTCAGGAGTTTGTCCCTGCTACAATGTTGGGGATGAATTTATTTTTGAGCGTGATGAGGATCGAGATGATTTCTGGCATATGGGGTTGAATACTTTGATAAAAACAAACGCTGATCCCAATACAGTTGCAGGAGGGCCTAAAATGCCGCACTGCTCAGAAGCGTGGGATGCAATTTCCCGATATATTTACACCGGTTTGCAAGGTGGCTCAATTATGAGAGGTTGGATGGAAGAAGAAAACACGATGATTGCTTGTTGCTCTGATGGTACAAGACCAGTGATCTTCAAAATTGAGAGAATTGATTACGAATAACATATCTGCAATTTTCAATTTGGCTGTGAGTTTAAACGCAAAAATGGACAAGGCACCCTGCGATCATAATTTCGAAGAGTGCCTTGCCCATTTTCACCATTATTCCTCCACCTCAACCGTTACGCCGGATTTGAATTCCATAGTGAACTTGTCCCCGTAGACGGTGACTTTTTCAATTAGCGGCGGATGGGGGGGATTTCCCTGCTTGGCTCCAGAGATATTGTTCGCACTCTGCGCGGTTCTTGACTTCGCCAGATTGGCATAGTTGAGGAATTTGGATATTGGCGAGGTTGTGCGGACGGGTTTGGTATCAAAAGTCGTTAATCGATTGAA
>DHDI01000023.1:52093-52704 GCA_002399285.1 Thermoanaerobacterales bacterium UBA4880 | reverse complement strand
TCAGGGCCTTGGACGCAAAGACAGGGTCCTTAAGGCCGCCCACACCGGAAAGAGCGGCAGCCCCCGCCCCGGCAATCTTCCCCATCTCCGAGAGTTCCTCGCCCTTCAGGCCCTTGGATATCCCGCCTATGGGAAAGACCTCTATGGGCAGACCGCGGTACTTATCCCTTATATACCTTATCCCCATCTCGCCGTCTATGGGAGGATCGCTGTCGGGAAGCAGCGCCACCCTTGTGTAGCCTCCCGCGAGCGCCGCCCTTGCCAGCGTCGCCGGAGCATCCCCCTGATGGGCGTGCATCTCCACAAAGGAGGGCATGACCGTGAGCCCCTCGGCGTCTATTACCCGGTCAGCATCCGCATCGATATGCCCTATCCGGGTTATCCTGCCGTCCTCTATCAGCACGTCCGCCTTTATCTCCTTGCGGTCATCAGCAACACAGCCGTTTTTGATAAGAATACTCATTGGTCTCCCTCCCTATGGTTTTTAGTACCGCCATCCTTACGGCGACCCCCATGGTGACCTGTTCCTCTATCACCGAAGCGGGCGACGAAGCGATATCGTAGTCTATCTCCACTCCCCTGTTCATCGGGCCGGGATGCATTATCAGGGC
>DHDI01000023.1:51643-51885 GCA_002399285.1 Thermoanaerobacterales bacterium UBA4880 | reverse complement strand
GGGGAAGGTATAACCCCGCCCGCCTGTCTCTCCAGCTGTACCCTGAGCGCCATTATAACGTCCGCATCGTACGCCGCCTCTTCCACGCTGCCGCATACCTCTGCGCCCATCGACCCCACTCCGGCGGGTATCATGGTAGGCGGCCCGGACACGCGCACGCTTGCCCCCAGCTTAGTTAGCCCGAATATATTGGACCGCGCCACCCTGCTGTGCAGTATGTCTCCGACTATGGCAACCTTAAG
>DHDI01000023.1:50995-51513 GCA_002399285.1 Thermoanaerobacterales bacterium UBA4880 | reverse complement strand
TCTCCGACTATGGCAACCTTAAGTCCTTCTATCCTTCCCCTCTCCTTGAGCATCGTAAGCATATCCAAGAGCGCCTGGGTGGGATGTTCGTTTATGCCGTCCCCTCCGTTTATCACGGAAGCCCCGCAAAACCGCGCGGCCAGATGCGCTGCGCCCGTCATCGGATGCCGCATCGCTATATAGTCTATTCCCATGCTCTCCAGCGTTCTCACCGTATCTATCAGCGACTCGCCCTTTTTCACGCTGCTCGTGGAAGTCTCCACGGATATCACCCTCATACCCAGATTCTTGGCCGCCATCTCGAAGGATGCCCTCGTCCTGGTGCTGGGCTCATAGAAGAGCGTCACCATCGTCCTGTCCGCAAACTCATCCGTATAGTTTCTGTCCACCACGTTCTTGTACTGCCTCAGACCCTCGTCCAGTATTTCCTCTATCTCAGTCCTGCTCAAATCCCTCAGTCCCAATAGATCCTTCATTCAATTATCCCCTCCATGATATAAAAAAATAGGATAGACCGC
>DHDI01000023.1:0-50875 GCA_002399285.1 Thermoanaerobacterales bacterium UBA4880 | reverse complement strand
TATAAAAAAATAGGATAGACCGCTCTTTAAGCAAATCTATCCTATTCAGGGATATATTTTCACCATTAATAATACCTCCTTCTTAGCCTCTCCGGGCTAAATTAAAGTATGGCAGGCATTTAATAAGCCTCACTCATATTCGATTAGTGTAAGTATATCACACATGACCCCATCTGTAAATAAATTTTTTATCCCGGATGGTATCCATTATCTGTTGACAGATCGTGCCATCCTTATATAAGTATGACGAATCCCTCTGATAGCAGTGCCGTATGTCTTGATATTTTCAGGCAGTGCCATACCCAGATAACCTGAGTCTCCAATATGATGAATATCGGTCCCCGCCATTTTGCACATCAAAGCGATCTCCCTGATCGTATCCGGTTCCGCACCTTCCTGCGAAGTTCCTATAGAAGTCAATGTTGCCGCGCCTAGTTTATGTGCATAAGCAATAAGTTCTTTGGCAATATCAAGAGTTATCCCCGGTACGGTCCCAGGGGCAGGAATAAGGATCACATCGGCGCCGGACCTTACGAATTCATCAATATCATCTTTAGTTATAATGTTATCTCCCGCTTCGGAGAGGACACATGCAGCGTGCATTTTACCGGCGCAAAGAATTATGTCGTCACCGACGACGGCACTGATTTCTTTTAAAGCTTTGGCAATCTGTGCATTTCCAACGCCGATCCCGGGGTTACCGGTTATAAGTATCAGCTTTATGCCTAAGTCTCTTGCTTTTATAGCGTTTTCTGCAGTAGCTTTTCTGCCTTCATTAAACTTTAATTCGGGCAGTTCAAGCCCAATGCTTTCGGATACGGGCTCTAAATTTATCCCTAATGGTCTGCCTACAAGGCGTTTGAGTTCCGCAACTGCTTCCGGACCCTGCTCTATAGGAATACCTCTGATAACGGGGTTATTTACATCAAGCATATTCAATAATATAATATCCGCACCCATCGCCGCTGCTAATTCTGCATCAGAAACTTGGTAAAGCATCGGATTGAGATGAGGGATGACCTCGCTCATTAAAACCCTTCCTTCACTCGCAATAATAGAGTCAAGGAGATCCCTTTTATTTATGTTTTTAAAATCTGAAGCTGCCAAGTCTAAAAATCTTTTCATTTTTTATCATCTCCTCATATATTTGTTTAAGTTTGTATCCTGTTATTAAAAATTGCTCCTGACACATTATCGCCGATATATTAACTGTCATAAGCCATGAAATCTGCAAATTGCAGACTTCATGATTTAGAAAGTGAGTTTACCAACCTTTGAACAAGTTCCATATCGGCCACATCGTGATCCATCGTATGCGGGTCCTGAAGATATGAATAACTCACTCTATCCCCTATTGTCGTCGGATCGGTGCGATAATTTTTGCATGAAGAATGAACCTGGTAAATTCCTGTTTTAGTCATTATTTCTTTGGCATTATCCGCGTTTATCCCGCTGCCTGCTAAGATTTGAATCCGATCTCCAAATTTTAGCTGCAATAACCGGATCAGTTCAATCCCATCGATTGCGTTTGCCTCTTGCCCGCTGGTCAAAATCCGATCCACTTTGCAGGAGATCAATCCTTCCATGGTCTTTAGCGGATCGGGGCAAACGTCAAAAGCCCGATGAAAAACAGCTTCCTTCTGATAACCATGGACCAAGTCGACCATTGCTTTTGTCTTTTCAAGGTCCGCATTCTTATCGGCCTTTAAAAATCCAAATGCAATGCCATCCGCGCCATTCTCTAAAAAAATCTTTGCGTCTTCCATCATGATCATTGCTTCCGGTTCGTCATAGCAAAATCCAGCGGCACGCGGGCGAACCATACATACCACGTTCAATTTTGTCTCTTTTTTTACACGGATCAAAGATGCCAAACTTGGCGTCAATCCGCCGACACTCAAAGCGCTGTTAAGTTCAACGCGATCGGCACCGCCTTTATAAGCTGACAAACAGTCCTGATAACCTCCTGCACATACTTCAACAATTTTTTTCATAAAACATCCCGACTTCATTATATTTAATACTAGAATACTGATATTCATGATAAAAATCAATCAATATATCTTAAATCCCCACATTCATCCATCGGCCACATTGGTCTGTAAATACGTTTAAAAGGAATTCTTTCCGACCTCTGTACCGTTGGTCCGTCAGTAAGCGCCATAATATGATATGCTGTCTCAGGCACTAAATACGTATCAAGATATCCCATTTTAACGACTACAATATCATAGTCATGAAATTCTAATCCGGCTTTGTGGAATTGATCCATATTGCCATATTGTATATTCGTATTTAGGACTATTACATCAATAGAGGAATTATCAATATTTACCGTATATGCTTTGCCGACGATATGAGGCGGACTAAATAATCCATGCATTTCCTCACCTATTTGTTTCAACGTTCCTTCAATATGGACCGGAGCTGATAATTCATCTTCTCCCGCTCCTAAATCAATTGAAACACGATCTCCTTTTTTATACGGCTCCATTTGATTATATGTTTTTGGATCATTAATTCCCGCAACAAGTACTTTTTTCCCACATAAATCGGATTTTAATAATTCTCTTAAGATAACCGTATTTTGGCCGTATCCGCCTGCTCCGCAGTTATCTCCCGAATCAGTAATAACCGCCGTCTTCCCTGCGAAACCGACTGCTCTTTTTACGGATTCGGCAGGTTCATCAAAATTCCCGCTGAATTTAAATTCTGCTCTATGTGCCCAGGCATATTGCGAAATCTTGTCCGCAACCTTTTCACAGTATTGAATGTCCTGAGGCGTATTCGGTACGACTACGACCGCCGCTCCTAATTTATCATCGTCATGGCGTATATATCCCACGTGATAAGAATCCGAGAAAACCCGCGGGTCTTTTTCAGCCTCATCCAACATTGCGTTTATAGTCAACATAGGTTCCCTTGCTGAAACACTTCTTTCTCCGCCGACCATGATCGGTAATTTCCGGATAATCGGTTTCATTTCCCTTCTGTTTTCAAGCAGATCAATAAATTTTTCAGCAACTAGCCTTTCCGTACCTGCCTGATCCGAATGTGGGGATTCTCTGTAGCAGCGTACCAAATCAACATTTTCAGCTAATTCTTTGGTTATATTTCCATGCGGATCCATTACCAATGCAATAGGCATATATTGGCCCACAATTTCCCGGATTTTCTTAATAATATAATGTTCTCCGGAAACTTCATCAAGATCCATTATCCCGCTTGCGCCATGAAGTTGAAGATATATCCCATCTATTCCATCCATATTATCCTTAATCGTCTTTATAATTTTATCGGCAATAAAATCAAAAGCCTCACGCTTGATCATCCCATTCGGGTTAAGACGTGCATAAATTGCGGGAACCAACTCAATATTTTTTTTCTCAAAAATATCTTCAATATGCATTGCTTTGATGCAATCATCACCATACAGCAGCAAAAATTCATCCAGATCTGCGACATGAGAAATATGTTCATTACATTCCGACGTAAAATGTGCTATTAATACTTTCATATTTATTCGTATGATATTTATAGAAGCAAAATATCATACCCTCCTTTCTTTTTAAATTAGTGATTTATAAACTGATGTCAACTTTATTTCACTTGTTGTCTTTCAGGCTTTTCCGTGAAACCAAATAGTAACGATAAAATAAAACTAACTGAAAATGCTGCGGCACAAGCAATAATTCCGGGAACAAGACTTGAACCGTCTCCGCCTGCGCATACCGTAAAGAACAAAATATTTCCCGTTCCTATCGTATATGCTTTTGCCTGTAAGATAGAGGCAATGATGCCGCCTATAAAACCGCCGGTAAATAGCCATATCATAGCTTTCTTAAAGCGGAAAATACACCCGAAAATAGTCGGCTCACTAACTCCCCCTAAAATTAAAGTAAGCGCATTGGATGTATTCATTGCTCTTTCTTCCTTTTTTGAACGAATAGCAAAGGCAAGAGCTACACCTATCAGAGCATATGTGGCAACAATGGCGCTCAGCCAAAACAGGTCGTCATACCCCTGGGTTGCAAACTGATTCAATATAATCGGTATTAAAGCCTTATCCATTCCTAAGCCGACGAGTACATACCACAACCCGCCGATCAATCCTACTGCCAACGGGCCGACTGTTGAAACAAGCCATTTAGCAACAATAGCAATCAGAGTACCGCAATAGCTGCCAATAGGTCCTAGTATACACAGTGTTATGGGAAGCATAATAATAACTGTACATGCGGGGACAACAGCCGTTTTTAAAGATTTCGGACAAATTTTATCAATATATTTATACACGTAAGATAAAACCCAAACCATTAAAATACTTGGCAATAATTGATTAGGATAATTAACTAAGGTCATAGGTATGCCAAAAACAGTAAATTTAGTGCCGTCCGCAACCATTTTAACCAATGTTGGATGAACCAATACGGCACTTAAAAACAGCGCGATAGGAATACTCGTATTAAATTTTTTTGCTGCTGTCCAGGCAACAAAGATCGGAAAATAATAAAACCCGGCATCTCCTACAAAATTTAGCAGAGTTAAAACGTTACTTTCTGCTGGAAAAATATTCAATAAATTTGGCCCCAAAATTGTGACAAACATTTTGATGATTCCTGCGCCAACAAAAATCGGATAAATTGGAAATACACATTCCGAAATCGTGCCGATAATAATTTTGTTGAAAAGATAGTTGAATGAGAACCTTTCCCTTTTTTGTGAATCAGGTTCAATATCTTCTTTAACTATATCTTCCCTTTTAAATCCCTCAAGTTCACAAATTGTTTCATAAACATCTTCTACTTCTTGTCCAATTATAACTTGTAACTGATCGCCAACCCATTGGCATCCAATTACACCCGATATCTTTTCAATTTCGTCAATATTTACTAATGCCTTATCTTTTAAATTAAATCTCAACCTGGTTACACAATGTGTAAAAAAGCTAACGTTATCTTTACCGCCAATACCTTTGATTATTTCAGACGACATCATTGAATAATCTTTCTTTTTCATATCTATTCTCGATGATATTTACAAACTAAATATCACGCACTCCTTTCGCTTTAATTTGTAATTTGATCCTGATGTACCGCCGGCTTTCGTATACCGCAACTCCTCTCTAAGTTTGAATTTCAGTTATCTATTACGCCGATCTATATATTGGAGCGCGCATCCATATATAGTATCAGCAAAAAACCCAAAGCAAAACAGTTTTATTAGAGCTGTTTGTACTTTGGGTAATGCCTGCATCAAAGCAGTTACAATCCTATTTAGCACACAATCTATTAATGTGTAACATCAAATATAAAAGTTCTTCTTCATTTAATTCCCATTTCATATGGTTCTTGAGATATTTATCAATTTCAAGCATGCACGAATAGGTATCGGGATATTTTGCCCTCATCAGATCATAAAGCAGACGGTTATCACTGGACACCTCACTCTTTTTATTGCGCCTCATGATCAGATAACGCATATGGATAGTGAAACGCGAATACTCAAACGTATCTTTATCAATTTCAAAGCCGAATTTTTCCTCGATTATCTTTATGATCGCATCGATCACTCTGATCGTTTTCATGGTCTCAACCATGTTGTTCATACCGTTTTCCGCATTGATAAAATGCAGCGCGATGGACGTAACTTCACTTTCCGGGAGCTTGACCCCCAGTTCCCTCTCGATCACATCAAGCGCTCTTTCTCCGATTATTGTCTCCGCAGCATAAAGATGCCTTATTTCCAAACTGAGAGGATTTCTTATATCTATATTGCCCTTAAAACGGTCTATTGCAAACGATATGTGATCCGCCAGCGTGAACACAAGATTGGGATTTAAATCTACCGACAGCATGGAGCTCCCCGTCTTAACGATCCTATCAGTCACGGCAAAAATCTTCTCATCAATGCTGTCTAATAAGCCTATATATTTTTGATCGATTCCATAAAAAGTCCTGTCGACCTTAGATAGATCCTCTAACTCATAAGGCATCGGGTGAAAGCCAATGCCCTTTCCCATAACGATAATTTCGCAGTTATTTCCATCTAATGCCTGAGCAACATTATTATTTATCTTTTTGATAATTTTCATAAAAAAATGTTACTCCTTTCCATACATAACAAATAAGGCTCTTCTGAGCTCTATTCAATGGTTATGCCTGCAAAGCAGTAACAATCCATTCCAAAAACATAACATCTTCAGTTATGTGAAGCAACTTTTTAAACTATTTATTATTATAAAACATTCTATCAGCGATGTCAAGGAATTCGTTTTTCTTGCCTGTGTTAGTTAAAAAGATAAGCCATGGGCAATCCCATCCTGCTTATTGCCCATGGCTCATAATATTCATTTTATCTCTTCCACCGTAACTTTACTTAGTAAATTGTTTATTTCTTCTGTGACCAGGGAGGAAGTGCTCTCCGACATGGCGGCTGCGGCGCCCACGGCAACGCTGTATGCGAATGCCTCATCCGCCGGACAGCCGTCTGAAAGCCGGGAGGCCAGGCCGGCGACCATGGCGTCTCCGCAGCCTATCGTGTTTCTTCCTGCGATCTTAGGAGCCCTGGCCGTCAGTACCTTCTCCTTGAATACCATGACCGCGCCCTCCGCCCCCATGGATATCACCGCGTTCTTTGCGCCGCCGTCCAGAAGGCTGCGCGCAGCCGCAATGATTTCATCCGGTGATTCCGGCATATGGCCCACGATCTGAGATAATTCCTGCATGTTTGGCTTGACAAAATCGGGTCTTGCCGGCAGACTGCCTTTAAGCTCCTGCGCTCCGCTGTCAATGATCGTAATACATCCCGCCTCTTTAGCCATCAGCACCAATTCGGCAAAGAAGCTTTTGGGGACCCCGTCCGGCAGCGCCCCGGTAAAGACCATGATGGAAGAACCGGCTGCCAAACCCATGACTTTTTCTTTGATCTCAGACAGAGCGCCGCCGGATATCTGGAAGTTGGGCCCGGTGATCATCGTCGAACGCCCCGTCTTTTGCTCCGCTATTATATAGTCGATCCTGGTCTCCACATCCTTCTGCAGCACGAGCTGATAGGCCAGGCCCTTTTCTTCCAGCGATTTTTTCACATCTTCTTCCGACCTGCCGCCGACCACTCCGACTATGACGGGGTCGCAGCCGATCTGCTTTATAACGGATGCGACGTTGACCGCCTTGCCGCCCAGATTGCCCGATACCTTATCGCTGCGGTTGCAGTTGTCCAGCTCCAGCTCCGGCAGAAATATTATCTTATCAAAGGATATGCTCAATCCGACACATGTGATCATCTTTTCCGCTTTACTTTTTTGGCTCTATCGTAGTCGCGGTCGATCCCATAGAGCGCACTATGCTGTACATCTTTGCAGCCTCTTCCACGATGAAGGAATTCAGCAGCGCCTTATCGAGGTCCTCCGCTACCGCAACGGCTCCATGGTTCTGCATCAATACCGCATTTGCCTTGCCGAGCGTGGCGGTTATATTTTCGGCTTCAATATCCGAACCGTTTTGTGCATAGGGCGATACCTTTATGTCCCCCCTTATCTTTGAGGAGACCTCTATATTTATTACGGGTATTGCCTCATTGGCCACTGAAAATGCCGTTGCATACGGTGAATGGGTGTGAACGACGGCCTTGATCTCGGGACGGTTCTTCATTATCTTCAAGTGGAATTTAGTCGATGACGAAGGCTTTCCGCCCTCGAGAACATTGCCGTCCATATCCACTACGCATAAGATATCGGGCGTTACGGAACCCAAAGCTGCCTTTGTCGGAGTGATGACGACCAGCCCCGTTTCCTCATCCCTTGTGCTGACATTGCCCGAAGCTCCTCTGACCAGTTCCTCACTGGCCAGCCTGTTGGCTACGTCCGCAACCTTCTTCTTTAACTCTTCCAGCATTATAACTACCCCCTATATTTAAAAGATTGATTTAAGCAAACTTATAATTTGAACGATCACATAAGACACTATCTGCTGCCCGCCCTCAAGACATGTTATAGCCTGTCCGGGAACAGGGGATACGAAGCCTACAGTATTCGCAAGATCCGTAAATATCGGCGCAAAGTAGGTAGCGATAAGCAATACTCCCGCCATACATACGGTACCCATCAGCACGCCTCTGAAAATATTGCCGTGCGACATGGCCAAGGCCCATACGATATACACCGGCAACGCGCCTAGATCGCTGAAAGGCAGCGTCTTATTCCCGGGAAGAATAACTGCCAGGATTATCGTTATTGGAATAAGCAGGAGCCCTGTCGTGATTACGCTGGGGTCGCCTATTAAGACGGCCACATCCAAGCCTATATAGAACTTGCCGTCGGAGAAGCGATCCTGCATATATTCGCGGGCTGCCTCGGACAGCGGAGCCATGCTTTCCATGAGCATTCCCACCATCTTGGGAAGGATCGTCATAGCCGCCGCCGTATTTATGGCTAAGTTCAAAGTGGCACTGAAGTCATATCCGGCGAAGATACCGAGAGCTCCTCCTATTATCAGACTGAAGATCATAGGTTCGCCAAATACGCCGAGTTTCTCTTCCACTCCCTCGGGATTTATATCGATATCCCTGATGACCGGGATCCTGTCGATGACCCAGTTTAACGCGTAATAGACCGGGGCCCATCCGACGGTGGATAAATGAGGAATGGATATGCCCTCTATGTGCCAATAGTCTTCAACTAAAGGCGCCGTCCAGTCCGCCAGCTTGAAGGTTATTACGGCAAGCAATATGCCGGTCAATCCTGCTAATAAAAAGTTATGCGTTACAAAGTATACCGCCGCTGCTCCAAATATCCAGTGATAATAGTTTTGGAAGTCAACGTCCAGCGTTTTGGTCCAGCGCATCTTAAGCATTACCATATTTGCTATAAGACCGCCCAGGAATACGATAACAAAGAAGCGCGAGCCGAAAGTTATTGAAGCCAACACCGGCCAGCCGACATCTAAAATCTCCAGCTTGAACCCAAATCTGGTCACCGCCGCCTGAGCTGCCGGCCCGATATTATCCAGTAATAGGTTCAGGGCAAGGTAGACTCCGGTAAATGAAACGGCGAACAGCACCGCGCTGCGGAAGGCCCGGCCCGGTTTCATCTTGAAGAATATACCCAGAATAAAAATGAATACCGGAACGACGAGAACAACGCCAAGATCCATCCATGCTTTGACAACCTGCGTTAATACTGCACTCATTTACATCTCTCCTCTCATTCTTTTTTTTCTGTTCTTTCTTTTATATATTGGATGATTTCACTTATGATGCGGTCTCTGTCCGCACCTCCTGTCAAAAAGCACATTGCGGGATAATATACGACGTCCTTTACTATGGCGGGATCGACCGGAGAAGTGGTCATTACTATGTCCGGATTGATCTGCTTGATCTCCATCGGCAGGTCATATATCCTCTTCCTGTAGATCTCAAAACCCCTGACCTTATTATCCTTAAGCTTTTCTCTTAACAGTGTCTCCACAATAGCCGACGTTGCAACCGATGTCCCGCATGCTATTATTATCTTTACCTTGCCGGCATTGTAAGCCGCCTTCTCGCCATTTGGAACGTCTTTCCTGGCCTTATTGAACATTGCGCTCACCTCCTCTCTTTTATCAGGACACGATCGAAGTAAAACCAGACTGTAACAACCTCATAACTTCCTTTATATCCTTGGTATTTATCAATTTGCTAAGCAGCTCTTTATCCTGTATTATGGCAATTATGTTTTTCAGGGCGCCTATCTGCAGGTTTGAATCGGTCAATGCCAACATAAATATGATGCGGACGTCGGTTTCTTCCCGAGGGTTCTCCATTACATTGAATTTTATCGGACTTTTAAGAACCGCCACAGCGATGCCCGGTTTGATCACATGTTCTTTGTCCGCATGCGGTATGGCTACGCCTATATCCTCCGTTGACAGACCCGTGGGAAAGATGCCCTCCCTATCCAGTACGGCCTTGGTAAAACTTTCCCTGACGTAGCCGTTTGATATCAGTACCGACGCCAATGACTGCAGTGCTTCCTCTTTCGTTTTGGCTTCCATATCCGCCTTGATTAGAGCCTCATTAAATAAGCTCGGATAGGCCATCGATATACCCCCATCTTTAAATATAGTTTTTATTTGATCGCCTGTTTCTCCATGCCACTTGACGCACAGGACCGAATATGTTAAAGACAGCGCGATAAATTAATGATGCTCTAACATTTACACGTTGCTATTTGCGCAAGTAAACATTTTACTTAAGGTCAAATGAACATCTGCATAGATAAGTCTTGCAAGAGTTGTGCCAACTAATCGGCCCGATTTGTGCCGGAAGACAAAAATTTCATAATGATCTTCTTGACTTCAAGCGGGGTATGGGCTTTTAACAGTCTGGAAATAAATTCTTCATTTCTTATGAGACCGTATAACTGTGATATAACTCTCCCCGAGTCCTCTTTTAGGGCCAGCATGAACACAATCCGGGCCGTTTTTGTCTCTTCCCAGCTGACGGGGTCCTTAAGTATTGCTATGGCAATGGCCTGCTTCTTAACGTTTGCCGGTTCCCCGTGGGGAATGGCTATATTATTTTCAATAGTGGTCGGACTCAATATCTCCCTGTGGTATACGTCCAATAAGAACTGCCTTCCGACAAACTTGTGATTTATCAGGCTGTAGCCCAGAGTATCTATTACCTTGTTTTTGTCTTCGTACTTCTTATCGACCAGAATCAAATCATTGAAGATCACGTCTTTTAAAGCGAGCCCCTTATCCTCTCTTTTTACCGGTACTTTCTCCTCATTGGGTCTGATCATCTGCTTTATCCTATTGATGCCGCTACCGCTTAAAATACTTTCCAACGATATGAATGGGATGCCGGCCGCTTCAGGATCCAGCGTGCCGACGATGGCCAGGACGTCTCTCTTGCTCTTAATGGTATCTATGCGCGGTTTTATGTCCTCGGCATCTATAAATCCCACGGGTATTATTTCTGCGTATTCGCCGATCCCCGGTATCATCTTCTGCAATATCCTCTTTATCCTGACCGCCGTGCCCTCTCCAGTTATGCATATGGTAATGATGGCCCTTTTATCCGTACCGGCATTCCCATCGTTTGTTCCAAACTCACCGAGGTCCGCAGTATTTTTCCCTATGCTTCCGGCGATTTCACTCAGACTGGTATCGGGCAGTATGGCCCTTCTTACGGCTTCAAGCACCATGGTCGTACTGACATTATCCAGGGTCTTTGTTTCAATGCCGGTTTTTTCCGTTATGATTTTTCCAAACGTTATCATCGATCCCATATCGACAAGCAGCAGCACGCCCTTGCCTTCATCGGCCATTTTCACTACCTCTAAAGTCCTGTCCAGCATTATCTGCGGCTTTTCATCCAGTTCCATTTCCACCCCTACGGCATGTTCCACACCCAACAGCTTATTGGCCACGTCGGCCATTCCCCTGGCAACGTGTCCATGGGACAGAACTACTATCCCTATTCTGCCGTTTACGTTATCCTTGGGGTTGGTCGCTATGCGCAGATACATCGCCACAAACCCGATCTCGTCCTCCGGTATCCCGTAGCCCAGGGAATCCTCCATAACCCTGACCATTTCCGCGGCTACTTCATATTCAAATTTATAGTGCTGCTTTATATTATCCAACTGGGGATTTTCTACGGCCTTGCCCTGCTCTATCCTGTTTATGGTCGCGCTCAAATGCATAGCGAGGCAGACGAACAAGCTGTTGCCGACCTTTCCTATTTTTTGCTCAACTATTTTGACCATACTGTCGACGATATCCATCACATTCTGGCCCACAATACCGGCCAGGTTCTGGCGTTCTATTGCTCCGGGGTTTTCTCCGAAATGCCTTATCATCTGCTGGAATTTATTTTCGATCTTCTTATCGATCAGTCGGTTTATTTCCTCTTGTTCCAGCCCCTGATCCTGAAGCTCCTTGTACTTGCTTTCAATGAATTCATATATGTCCTGCGGGAGGACGTACAGATCCTTTTGATGCGCGACATACGTTTCCGGCTGTCCCGGAGATATATAGAGGTCTCCCACGACCAAATCGCTGTCCTCAATATTCGCCGCATCCCTTTTTGGCGATCTTTCCTCGATATGAGCAGGCAGACACCTATCATCTATCTTGACCGCCTCGTGCCGCCCGCCCATATACATCAGGAAGCCCCTAGCGCAGGCCACCTGTATGTCGCTGCGGAGCTGGCCGATATTGCCCGGACAATCGTATATCAGCAACTTATTTATCGCCTCTTCGGCAACGTTTATCTTTACCTGTATCCGGTTGGCTTCGCTGTAAAAGAACTCCTTTATTATTTCATAGCGTTCGGAAAGAGGCCTGGCCGACAGAGGAGGAATTTGGATTATCATGGGTATCCTCCGCCTGAATGTCAGCAGCAGGGAGGATTCGATGTCTTCGGTGGTAGCCGCTATTATCATGACCTTCGCTTCCCTGACTGTGTCCGTCTCGCCCAGTCTTCTGTACATGCCCTTATCCATCAAAAAATACAGCAGCTCCTGACCCTCCGGCGGAAGCCTGTGCACCTCGTCCAAAAATAAAATGCCTCCGTTGGCCTTCTCTACGAGGCCCTCCTTACCGGTATCAGCACCCGTGAAGGCGCCCCTGACGTATCCGAAAAGTTGCGACAGCAAAAGATTGGGATTTTCAGCATAATCCGCACAGTTAAAAATAATAAAGGGGGATTTGGACGATGCCCTGCCCGACTCGATCGCAAAGTTATACATGGACTCCGCCAGGTTGCTCTTTCCCACGCCCGTCGGCCCGATGATCAGCGTATGAAGGCCGTTGGGCGGGTAGAGAATGGCCGCTTTGGCCTGTTGGATCTGTGTCTTTAAACTCCCGTCGTAACCTATGATCTTCTCAAAGGAAACGGAGGTTGAATAGTAATTTGTCCTGTTTTCAGGAGTCATGGCCTCCGCAGTCTCTTTTTCAGGGAGATCCTTCCGGTCATCCTCGGCCGGGCCGGGACCGGCCTCGCTCTTCCTCAATTCCGCTATGGTATGCCGCGAAACCGTATATCCCTTTTGATTTATTATTTGAGTAAGCTGCCTGTCGGTGGTCTTGCCGTCATTCAATAATATTTCCTTGATATCCTGAATGAGATATGGCTTACGCCTTTCTCTGGAATCGGGAATATCCAGTTTGTTTCTCAGGACCGTGATCTCGTCTCTGCGAACTCCCAGGTTTTCCGCCAATTGATCATCCGTATACGGCCTCTTTTTATCCTCGTCCCGTATCAATTGCAGCAGTTCCTGCTTCATATAGAAACACCTCCGATATTGTTGACAGTGCCGGTTCCTCATTTTTCCGCGAAGTTTTTTTATTATGCCGGGTGATACAAGGTTTATTATATATCACCATCTCCAGATACATTCATCATAAGGTCGACGCCGGGTTTTTACACTCTTTTTACCATAGAATTGACAAGGTATATTGTGGATGTTTTATTTCCCGGCAAAATTTGATATATACTTTTCTAAAATACCTTATCTTCGTGCAACGCACAATACTTTTTATGAAAATCCCCTTTAGATCAACAGAGCGGCTGCAATTTTTCTGTATATCTAAAGGGGGTATTTGGATCGTTTGTTTTACGGCATACCCAAGTCTCAGCGGTTCAGGTAGTCCGCCACGCTCACGATCTGTTCTCTGAAGGAGCCGTTTTCAACGAATTTTTTCTCAAAGAAGGCGCTGCCGATGGTAAATCCCCATGGATTCAATTCCCTTACCTTATCTATCCTCTGGAAGCTGGATATGCTTCCCGCCATGACCACGGGCACCTTTAAAGCCTTGATGAATTTATCCGCAAGCTCTTCCGGGTCCCCCTGCACATAGCGGTAAGCCAATATATCAAAACCGGGAACGCCTTTAGACTCCATCATCCGGGCCTGTGCGACGATCTCCTCAACGGAGCCTTCCAATATGCTCGGATTGCCGCTCACCTTTCCGCAGAATGGGAAATACTTGACCGGCGAGTCTTTGAGCAGCTCAAAGACCGAATCATAATAAGTGGTCCCCATCAGATAGTCAAAGCCGCATTCGGCAGCCAGCTTTGCTCCCGAAAGGCATTCCTCTTCGGTGTAGGTCACCACCTCCAAAAAGGTGGTCTTATTTTCCTTTTTCATTTCACTCACAAGCTGCTTCATCTGTCCCTTGGGAAGGCCGATGTCCTTAAAACCCCAGCATGCCACAGGCAGGTCCCTGCATTCGTCAAATACCTCCAGCGCATTCCCGACCGTCTGATCATTATGGGTCAACATTATTATCAACTCAGGTTTCATAGTATCTACAACTCCTTTGGCTAATTGTTTTGTTATTTCTCGCTTGCACATTTCTGTTACTTTCATACGAATACATATAAGAGCAAGAAGTGTGCCAAGTCAGAAATGTGTAGACATATTAAAGAGTCGTTAATAGCCGGTCAGCCTTGCGGAAAATGCAGACGCCGCATAGGTATAGCCTCACGGTAAAGATACGAATTATTTTATTTTTCCCGCCAGATCCGGCCTCGATCATACCCGGCCGGCACAAAATGTGCCACATTCCGGACATAGCCGGCGCATGCTAAAAAAGGTGAAAATCATGAAAGGTTTAAGCAGAATGGTAAACTGCAGAGGAAAAATAATAAAAAACAGCGCATCAAATCTTTAGAACTTTGATGCGTATGGTTATATCATTTTTATTTGTATAGGGCCGGTCACTTTGCCTAGCTCTCCTTAGATATTTCGCTCAATATTTTTTCGGTGATAGCCATGAATTCACCCGATATATATCCCAATTCCTCGGTGGAGATGCTGTCTCCATTTTTCTGCTGATAAAACAGCAGCGCAAGCTCTCCGCCCACCACATAATAGTTATATGCATCCAAATTCTTGGGACATCTGCTCTCATACGTCTTTATCCAATTCTTCCGGCTGTACTCCGTCACCTCATTGAAGAGCCTCAATAAAAAACTCATGTCCCCGTTCTTGCCAAGCAATATCTTATATATCCTCTTGTGCGCGCGAAAAGATTTATAGACCTCCGTAATGAAGGGATGTTCCCCTTCAACGTAGGTTTCTTTGCTGATCTTGCGTATAGGCTCCAGTATTTCATCAATGAGTTCCGTCTCGATCTCATTGAGCAGATCATAGATGTTGTCATAGTGATAATAAAAAGTCGCCCGGTTTATGTCACACGCCTTTACTATCTCTTTCACGGAGATCGTCGTATATGGCTTGCTTTCCATGAACCGCAGAAATGTTTCCTTTATCAAAGTTTGAGTCTGCCTGACACGCCGGTTTTCTTCGCCCTTTTTATTCATGGATGCCACTCCTTATACAGAATTGCTGCTCTATATAAATATTAACAATCTCCCTTAAAAAAGTAAAGATGTGAGCCATAAAAATGACCCACATCTCAATAAGCTATACTACAGATTCATCGCGGCGGCATAAGCTGCGCTGTTTGCCTCCAATATTCTTCCCATCTTATAGGAATCGCCGATGTTATAGATCTCGGGAGCAACATGGGACTGCTGCCCTTCTATGAACATCGATTCTTCGGCTCTTCCTCCCATAGCCACGACGAGGAAATCCGCATCCAGCACTCTGTCCACCGGCATCTGTTTCAGCGGCTCGTTCGGCATGCTTGTGACAATCGGCGTCCAGGTGCATAACCCATCCGGACGGTTGGGAACCATATTTTCCGCAACCACAAGTTTTCCGTCCTTGACTTCTTTTGCAGCCGTCGAGGCCATCATCTTTATCCCGCGTTTCTCCATGGAGTGGATCAGCCATCCCCGGTTTGCTGTGCATGCGCCGTACATGAACTGCGGCAGCATCTCGATGATCGTAACGTCGCGGCCCATTTCGGATTTTAACCACCATGCGGTCTCGCATCCGACCTGGCCTCCGCCTATAACAACGATCTTTTTAGCATCCTTTGGCAGCAGTCCGGGATCCTTAAGCAGCTTGCTTCCCAGCTCCGATGGAATTCCTCCCCATCCCGGGATGGGCGCGGACGTGCGTTCTTTCGCACCGTTGGCATAGACCACGGTATCATAATTTTTCTTCTTCAGCATATCCGTTGTTACAGGCGTATTCAAGTGTACGGTAATATTTTCACATTTGTCGATCTGCCTGATCAGCCATTCGTTATAATTCTTAATGTCAAACTTAACGATGGGTTTGCCGGCGGCTATAAGCTCACCGCCCAATACCCCGTCTGCCTCATACAGATCGATGCTGTGACCCCTGCCGCCAGCGTATATGGCAAAATTCATCCCGGCCGGGCCTCCGCCTACGACGGCGATCCGCTTTGACTTTTCCGATTTCATTACCTGCTTGGGATACACGTCTTCAAATCCGGTGCGTGCATTGACCGCGCAGGTGATGTGCCCGGTCTCCACAAATCCGTTTATGCATCCTTCCTGACACCCTATGCAGGGACGGATATCCTTGACCTCTCCCCTGTATGCCTTATTGACCCATTCGGGATCGGCAAGCACCGGCCTGCCCAGCATGAACATATCGCACTTTCCATCGCGAAGCGCCTGTTCAGCAATATCGGGATAGCCCAGTTTGCCGACGGCTACCACCGGCACTTCATAGCCCGCATTGGATCTTATACCCTTCTCGGCAAAATAGCCCTTCACCTTCTTGGACACGTCCACATAACATCCCGCAGGCATGGTTGCCGGGGGATGCGGAAGCCACCAGTCGTCATAGCATCCGAGGTCCACATCGAACATGTCAACTCCGGCCTTTACCAGATTCTCCATGAAGTCCAGCGTCTGCTCTACTGTGCGTCCGTTTTTAAATAATTTCAACGAGGGCACCTTATTCATTCTGTCCTCATATGTCTCGTTGAGCGCCGCAGAGAGATCGATCCTGTACATGATGGGGAATTTCGGCCCGACGGCCTGGCGGATCGCGCCAACGATAGCGAGGCCGAAGGTTTGATAATTCGTATACTTTCCTTCCGTCCTCCTGTTGAACGCGGGATTGGTCATCTGATCCAGAAGATATCCCTCATGTCCATGAAGATAGATACCGTCCATCCCCGCAAATTTGGAGTTAAAGGCGCTAAGCGCCGTCTGAGCGATTATCCTGTCGCACTCCTCATCCGTAAGCTCGCGGCAGGGGACCGCAGGCATATAGAAATTGGGGTTTTCCGAAGCCGAGACCGGAAGAGTTCCTGCCATGGCGCAAACCGGCGGGCCTACCCTGCCCAGTCCGGGCGTCAGCTGTATGAATATGCGGCTGTTTCTCGCGTGCACTCCCGCGGCAAGATCTTTCCAGCCGGGCATGGTAACGTCCTTGTCGATCCTCGGCATCTGTGCCGTACCGTCCGTCATGAGGACCGTCGGGTCTACTCCCTGGCTGACCGGCACAAGCCCCGTCGTGATCAGGCCTATCCCGCCTTCCGCTCTTTCTTCAAAGTAGCGTATCATCTTTTCAGTCGGCCGCCCGGTAGAATCGCACATCATGCAGTTTCCCATAGGCGCCATGACCGTTCTGTTTTTTATAGTCACTCCGTTTACCTGTATCGGAGAAAACATCTTTTCATAGGGATACAGCTCATCCGTGAATCTTCCCGTTCCCAGCGCATGATTCTCATAGTCGGATTTATCCCAATCGGTATAAGTCTCTACCAAATCTTCTATCAGCTCGTCTTTTTTCAGCTCCGGTTTGGCAGCATCCGCAGCCTGTGCGGCCGTCTCCTCCGCCGCCGCTTCATCCGATACCTCTACGATGCCGTCTTTGCATATCTTGATCGTCATGCCGTCTTTGACATAGTCCAAGAAATCTTGTCCTAATTTATCAATAACAGGCATCTGGGAATCCGTCCAGTACTTCACCAGCACGGCGCCGGCAGCAGCTAAAGAATCGATCGTATTTGCAAAGAGCATACATGCAGGCAGCTGATGCAGACGGCCGCTGTTAAACAGAAGCATGCCGCCCGTAGTGGAACCGATCGTCTGCGGCAGGCAGAGCGCCATATCCGTCATCTGTTTTCCATACAGCTCCTTGTTCTGCGCATCGGAACAGTTTACTATCCTGCCGGACTCATCGCCGCCGATTCCGCTGAAACTGGCCAGGGTATTGAAGCCCTGATGAGTCACGGTTGCCTTGGCGGCGACCTCTCCGTCTACGATAACCCTTCCTGTGAAACTTCTTTTAGCCATTATTTTACCTCCTTCCCGCTGACGAGGTCCAATACTTCATCCGTCGTATAATAGCGGCAGGTCGTATATGTCCTCAGCTTGTTAGAATTGGTAATGACCGGACGCATCTTGCTCATGGGATTGTTCATATACATGAGTGGGCATATATATGAAACGACCACTCCCATCTCCTTTAGCTTCCTTGCACGAAGCGTCTCTTTGAATTCTTTTAAGACCGCCGGAGACGTTGTAAAGACAGTCGGAATGGCGAGCCTTGTTCTATGTGTCTCCTTCAAATTTGCAGTCAAGGTATCCGCATACTCTTTCAACTGCTCCATCGTCAGATGCGGACATCCTAAGAAAGCCAGTTCCGGCTTAGCATTGGGATCCGCCCAGAGCACGGGATAATTATTTCTAACTCTCTCAAGCTCGGCATCGTCTATGACGTAGACCTTGGCATCCGGTTTGATCAAACGTTCTCCCGATTCGACAGCTTCAGGAGTAAGCTTGTCTATGTGATACAGTCCGACCGCTCCGTTAGACGCGGTAGCCGCCCCAAAGTCCTTCAGATAAGCGCAGGCATCGGCATTAAGCTCGCTACCCAGCCATTTATCCAAACCCTTTACATAGGGAACGTCCTCCACGACCTTCATGCCGATCGCGCTTCCAAGGACCTGCGCTTCCGGCTTTTTGCTCGTCTTTACCTCGATGATCCAGTCCGCCTTTCGTCCTTCGTCGGTAAGCAGTCCGAAATTCGGTACCCAGCCCACCGCCGAACCGAACAGCTCCATGATCCCGGAATTACGGTTGCATCTGGCACCCAGCACACTATTGGCATATACGACCGCGCTGGACTCAGCCCAGGAAAGCACCTCTCCCTTTTTTGGCCGGTTGTTGTTCTGCGGCAGGTAACATGCGCATGTGTAATCGTCGTCGGACTTCATTCCCATTTCCTTCAATAATGCTTCGCATCTGTCCTGCAGCGAATACATATAATGGGTAAAGACCAACTGCTGCGTTACATCCGCCGGTACGTTGGGGTCCAATGGCCTGGGGTCCGCCGTGAATTTCTGCTTAAATTCCACGTTTCCCTCGATCAGCTCTTCAAAAATATCCAGCACGCTCTCTAAGGTCTGCAGTCCATAGCTATATACAGTGTGTCCATACTCGCTGGTCACATCGACCATCTTGTCGGCCCCATAGATCTCCCCATACAGCATGAGGGTCTCGAGTATCTTAGCCGTGGTCTCACCTTTGCTGCCGTCATAGACAGCCTGCTGTTCCGGTGTTAATTTGATCATTTGCTCTCCTCCCATCTATTTTATTTTAATATTCATCGTGTTAATTATTTCACATGATCGGCACGCGGACAATCCGCAATAAATCAATTGTGTTGAAAATTCAACATTTATTGGGATGTGTTGAAATTTTATTCTGTCTGTTATTATGACAGTAGCAATTATACCGCAGGGCCTCTGCGGCGGCAGGATCTGCTGTCAAAGGGAAAACATGCTATAATGGTTATAGTCATATCAATGGAGGTATTAGCTTTGAGTGAGTCAAACACAAGAATTTATAAGGTACTGTCCGGGTTTGACCGGCTGAAATGGAGCGTTGCAGGCAAGGGCATACTGGTGGGATTTATCTCGGGTCTGCTGGCTGTGCTCTATCGTCTTGGCATAGAATATGGTACCGACACATCGTTAAAAATATACTCCTGTCTCAGGATACACCCGATCTATATTGTTCCCTGGATCGCAGCCGCAGTTGCTTCCGGACTGTTCATCGCATGGCTGGTCAAGCTGGAACCTATGGCTGCGGGCAGCGGCATACCGCAGGTGGAAGGCGTGGTACTGTTCGGGCTGAAGATGAAATGGTACACGATTTTGGCCGTCCGTTTCCTTGCGGGCACTTTAGGGAGCTTTTTCGGGCTCTCCCTCGGACGAGAGGGGCCTTCCATCCAGATCGGCGCGGCGGGAGGCCAGGCCGTTGCAAAGAATATGAGCGGCAGCAGTATCGAAGAGAATTATCTAATCACGGGCGGGGCGGCCGCGGGTCTTTCCGCCGCCTTCAGCGCTCCTCTCTCCGGCATGATGTTTGCGTTGGAGGAGGTGCACCGCAGCTTTTCTCCGGTGATCCTTCTCTCCGCGACCACCGCCTCCCTGACCGCGGACTACGTTTCAAAATACTTCTTCGGCCTCAAACCGGTGCTGGACTTTACGGCGATCCCTCAGCTCCCTATCGGCCTGTATCTTTGGATGATCCCCCTGGGCATAGTATCCGGGCTTGCGGGTTCCCTCATGAACAAGACCCTGCTCGCTTTGCAGACGCTCTATGGCAAGCTCCCTGCATTTTCGCGGCCTGCCGCAGCGCTGATGATCGCACTGCCCTGTGGGATGTTTCTGCCTGCCGTACTGGGAGGCGGACAGGGACTGATAAAGCTCTCGGAAAACTCGAAAAGCGGCATAGTTATGCTGCTGATATATCTGATCGCAAAGCTGCTGTTCACCGGTGCCAGCTTCGGCAGCGGCGTACCGGGCGGCATCTTTATGCCCATCCTCTCGGTGGGCGCGCTCACCGGCAGTATCTGCGGCATACTTGCGGCGCATGCGGGGCTGCCCGCCCAGTTCATCCCCGACTTCGCAGTCTGTGCTATGGCGGGCGCTCTGTCGTCATCGGTAAAGGCTCCCGTAACATCCATTCTGCTCACTACCGAAATGGCAGGTTCGCTGGTCCACATGCTGCCCGTTGCGGCCTGTGCGTTCACCGCCCTGCTTCTGTCAGACCTTCTGAAAGTGGAGCCTGTCTATGAGGTCCTGTTGGAAAGGTACGTCGACCAAAACGGTAAAAAATTGCCCGTTCAAGAGCGCGGAGGGCTTGTGGAATTTCCCGTGGAACTGGGAAGCGAAGCGTCGGGCAGGATGGTCAGAGATATAGAATGGCCGAACGGTTCACTTATCGTCGGCCTTCGCAGAGGCGAAAAGGAACTGGTCCCCGGCGGAGGCACCAAAATTCTGCCGGGCGACTATCTCGTGGTCCTGTTCTCCGCGGAAGATGAAGATATACGGGATAAGATGTCCCTCCTATGTCATGCGAAAGTTCTGTAACGAACGCATAATACGCTGAAAAAGGACTGCCAAAAGGCAGCCTCTTTTAAAATGGTACAGGTGCAAAGCGGGCCGCCTCGGAAAATCTCTCAAAACAGTAAAATATCATGGGGACCATAATCATCCTGTGGAAATATATTATTATATACAGACGATCATAGTGTAGGCAAACTGGCAGGCCGTGACAAATCGTGCAGCCAACGCAGCAAGCTAAAATTGCAGTGCAATTTAGCGGCCTAAGCGAGAATGGCATCGGCCTGAGACGATATGACATGCATTTTGTTCCTATATATCTAACGGCAGCCTGATAATACACGCGGGTAAAATTAGAATAAGAGGAGGTGGCTCACTATGTTAAATGCGATTCCTGCCAGTCCTGTCAAATGCAGCGATAACAGCGGCGACGTCTATGTGGACGTCAATCCCAATCCCGCCGGGCTGGGCAATGTCGAGGCTTTTGCCGAATGTTTCAAAGGCGCGGCAGAGCGCGCGAGCAGTATCTGCTGCGGCCTGCCGGTCAATCTGATCCTGGCCCAGTGGGGTGGGGAATCGGGATGGGCGTCGGGCCGGCTTCAAAGGAACAATCAGAACTGGTCCAATATCATCTATACCGGGCCGTCAAACCCGCCGGGAAACATCGGGAAGGGCATAGGAAACTGGGCTAAATTCGAAGGTATGATGAAGCACGCGGAGGGATATGCAGGATTTTTCATTGTAAATCCCCGTTACTCACAGCTCATCGATTACCTGAAATACTGTCGGGACAGCGGGGTCCGGCCTGACGCCGACAGATGCGCCAGGTACATCGCGGATGCCGGATACGGCGGGCCGGGCCATGACGGCTACTATAACGGCCTGCATAGCTGGATGTCAACTCTGGCCAGGCATTGCAATATCTAGTAAACGAGGGTCTGAGCTTTCGCTCAGGCCCTCTAATCTTTATAGCAGCCATTTATAGTCCTGCCTGCAATCTACCACGGCGTTCACATAGACGGTATCGGTCTTGATTTGATATATAAGCGGATAGCGTCTTTCATCATGGACGATACCTGACCGACCGGGTAACCCTTTTCCCCGTTCAGGCGGTCTTCTTCTGCCGAAACCAACTCTTCCCGCAAGCACAGCATGCTTTCACGTCTTGCATACGTCTCAAGATCCATTATCACAAGGCCGCCCTCGCCATTCTTAGTCAGATATACAGGTTCTCCCGACTTTTTACACAGCTCGGAAATACCATTATAGTTTTTGCGGATCGCCGCAGACGGTTTGATATTTATCAATATGCTCGCCTACATAAGGTGATTATTTGATACTTATTATATATTACTATAATAGGATAATAGGCATATAAAGCTCACCGCAACCGATGACTATCATAATTCAAATTTATTCTTTGACAGCAAAAACTTAAATGCCATCCTTACCAAAGCGAGAATAAGAACAGTGATCGTGACTTCACCGACTAACAAAGTTGGCTCAGCCAGATAATAAACGGATAATATGCCGTGAAGGATAATGCTGACGATCTTGACGGACAGCAGGGAAGTAAGGCTTACGATAAGATATTCGCAGGCAGCGTCGTCTATTCTGTCCTCATATTTGATGGTATTTAATATCAAATACAGCAGGTTGACCGCGATCAATAGATTGTCCATAAAAGAGATCAGACTCGTCATGCTTTGCAGTTTGTCAAAATAGAACTTCTGTTGTTCGGGATATGTATTGAACAAGATACCCAGCTTATTCTTTGAAACCTCCAGATACAGCTCGACCGCAAATAAAACATAGAAGATCGCCAAATACAATTTCGACAATTTATTGTACCTTATGTCCAAATAGCCCTTTAACTTAGACCAAAACTCAGACATGGCCCGGCCTCCCCCAAATAAATCCATCGTACTTATAATATATGCGTCTAACTTTTCAATAGCAAACGTTTAGCTTGAATTTCCTGATTGAGCAAAAATAAAAGGCCCTATGCGAGAGCCTCTCAGAATTCCACAGCCATAGGAACTAATTTCACCCTATGCATGGCAATTATGATCACTTATCCTGTTTATCGTCCAGCTGCCTATAGAGCTCTATCATCTCGGTGATCAGATCCTTGGCCAGCATCGCCGTCATCAGATGATCCTCCGCATGGGCAACCAGCAGTGTGACCTCCGTCTTGTCTCCGTTTGCCTCTCTGGTTATAAGTCCATTTTGTATATCATGAGCCTTGAGTATTTCTTGAGAAGCCTCGTTCATAAGCTCAGTCGCTTTATCGAAGTCCCTTGCCTTTGCCGCCTCCAAAGCCTCGAATGCCTTGCCTCTTGCATTTCCTGCATAAATTATGACATTGAATACAACCTGTTCATCGTTCATATTTTCACCTATTCCTTATGTGCAGTCTTTAACGCTAAATCCAAAGCCCTTACTCCATCCACCAGGCCGTAGACCTGCGGCGGTATCACGGCATATTCCTTTTCGTGCTCCCGGGCCATTTCACTGACCCACTTCTCCTTGTATTGTACCTGAGGGCCCAGCAATATCACATCGTATTTATCTATGATCTTATCGAGATCGTCCACCGAGTCGGCATCTATCTTCAGATCGCCAAGCCCCCTCCTCTTTGCTTCGGCCGCCATCTTGTTCACCAAAAGGCCGGTAGACATGCCGGCTACACAGACCAGCAAAATGTTCATATCTCCCGCCCCCCAACGGAGTATCTTTATAAAACACAGTCCCTTTAAATTTACGTCCTAATATCTATAAAATTGATCTTGCCGACAATAACCAATTTCCATTACATATTATAACATAAAATTACTATAACACCCAAAACAATCGGATAGTCTTTAATATCAAAAGCTGCTGCCTCAGGATCAAATCTTGTTTTACCCCTTAGAGTTTTACCAAACTGCCCGGCTGTTCTCATTCAACAAAAACCAGATCCCTCCGCCGGACGGCTTCGGAATCCAGATCATCATTGAATATAAAAAAACCGAGGGCAGCATCTGAAGATCATATCTCTGTGACGCTGCCGTCAAGCCATATGGTTATTTATAAAACTGGGGCAGGTAATCCTTATTAGCTTCAAGCAGCTCTTCCAGCATCGGCTTGGCTACGTCGTAATCCCTCACGAGCGGATGGGCCATCAGAGCAAACAGAGCCATGTCCCTGTCGCCCTTCACGGCAGCCTCTACCGCAAGCTGTTCATAGTTCTTAACCGCGCATATAAGACCCCATACCGTGGGCGGCACGTTGTTGATAGCCAGCGGCTTTATGCCGGCTCTGTTTATCATACACGGCGTTTCAATGACGGCATCGTCGGGAAGCATCCTGATAGCACCGTTATTGGGTACGTTCACCACCAGCCATCTGTCCTCGTCATTGTATATGGCCTTCATGACGCCGAGGGCCACCTCGGAATATCCGCCTCCGCCTCTCTTGGCCAAGGCCGCAGGCTTGGTGTCCTGCTTTGGATCGGCATACGCGTCATATATCTCCTTTTCCAGCATCAGTACCTCTTCGCCTCTGGTATACTTGGCCTCTTTGAACTCCTTCAGCTTCTTAGACGTGTGGTAATAATACTGCATATAGGCGCTGGGCATCAATCCCATCTTTTTGATGAGCTCGACATCCACTGAGCCCACCAGTTCCGACGCCTTGCCGAATTCCTCCTCGGTCAGAGGTCTTCCGTCCACGGTAAAGTTGAAGGCAAAATTCATGTGGTTCAGTCCGACATAATCATATTTGACCCTCTGATAGTCTACAGACAATGCCTCAGCCACCCTGAATCCAGGCCTCATGCCTCCCGCGCACAGTCCCACCATCTTAACGCCGGTATATTTTTTTAAGGCTTCCGTGACAAGGCCGGTCGGATTGGTGTAATTTACGACCCATGCGTCCGGGCTGTACTTCTCCACATCCTTGGCGATATCCATCATGACGGGTATGGTGCGCAGCGCCTTCATGAATCCGCCGGGCCCCGTGGTCTCCTGTCCAATGATGCCATACTTCAGCGGGATCTTTTCATCAAACACTCTTCTCTCATTGCCTCCCACGCGTATCTGGGTATTTATGAAATCGGCATTTTTAAAGGCCGTCTTGCGGTCCGTCGTGGCTTCTATCTTTACGTTATAATCCAAGTGTTTCGCAAAACGCCTGCAGAACCCCAGCATTATCTCCAAACGGCGCTCGTTTATATCCATCAGGTAGATCTCGCGCACCGGCAGTTTATCTCTGAAACGGGCCAGGCCTTCTATAAGCTCGGGGGTATATGGACTCCCGGCTCCAACAACGGCAATCTTTAATTCATCGGACATGTTTACTTCCTCCTATAAATTTTGAAAATGATTTGTACTTCTCTTAACTATCAACTCGCTATACGGTTATTCCCCTGCCATCTTTAAGGCCAGGTCTAGGGCCTTGCTTCCGTCCACCATGCCGTAGATCTGAGGGGGGATAATTATATATTTCTTCGAATGGGTCTTGCACAGCTCGGCCACAGCCTTTTCTTTGAACCGCGCCTGAGGGCCCAGCAGTATATAATCGTATTTGTCGATGACCTTATCCAGAACCTCGACGGATTCCGCCTTTATCTCGATATCTTCCATCCCTCTGCGGGCGGCTTCCTTTTTCATCTTTTCTACCAACAGGCTGGTGGACATGCCTGCCACGCAAACAAGCAATACCTTCATTACTATTCATCCTTTCAAATTTGGTGGAGTTTCCCGGGCGGCACGATCGCCGTGATCCGCCCGGACCTGAATCTTATAGGTCAAACCTCTTCTGAATTAGCATCCTTCTCGAGTCTCTGCTTCTCAAGTACCTTGAAGAATGGATAATAGATAACGACCGAGATCACTATTTCGATCGCTCCCCATACGGCGGCCCTCCAATCTCCGCCGGTCAGCAGATAATGGCTGATTATCGGCGGCATGGTCCACGGAACGGTAACGACCGGTCTGCCTATGATATTGGCCGCCATCAGCAAATAGGTGAACAGTGTCAGCAGCAGGTTGCCCAAAATGTAAGGGATCATCATGATCGGGTTCAAAACGATCGGCACGCCGAAAACCACGGGTTCGTTGATCTCAAACAGTGAAGACGGAAATGCAAGGCGTCCCAGAGTCCGTAAGCCTTCATCCTTGGATCTCATCATCAGCAGCACCAAACCTAAGGTTGCGCCGCCGCCTCCTACAAAGACAAAGAATTCAAGGAATCCATTGGCCACAATGTGCGGAATGGCCTGGCCTGCCATAAAGGCCTTTGTGTTCTCAGCAAGGAACTGCAGCAAAACGGGGTCGACGATCGGCCCGAGCACGGCACCGCCATGTATTCCCACGCACCACAGCAGCGACCTGAGCAATTGGAAAACCAATATGCCTGCCAGCGAGTTCAATGCGAATGTGAGCGGTTTGAAGAGCAGGGTTATGAAACTGTTTACGTCAAATCCCAATACTATCCTGATGAACCATAATACCAATATTGAAAAGCCCAGCGGCAGCAGTCCTTCAAATGAACCGGCTATGGCCTGGGGAACATTTTCCGGCATGTGTATGACGATATCCTTCTTTACAAAAAACTTTTCAACTTCCACACAAAACAGTGCTACGATGATCGCGGTAAATAACCCCTTTGCACCGAACATGCCGACGTCAAGGGTATAATCGGGGGTCATCTGAAGGATGCAGAAGCCCACGAGCGACATAACGGCGCATAGGATCTTATCCTGGTCATACCTTTTTGCCAGATTATAGCCTATGCCTAAAACAGCTATTATGGACATGAAATCAAAGGTCACGCTTACAGGCACCAGGAGTTTAGATGCAAAAGGCTTTATCAAATCGCTCCAGCCCGGTATAGGTAAAGACGCCAGCACCAAAAATATACTTCCGATAATGGTGAAAGGCATGGTAAGCATGATACCGTCCCTGATACCCTGCATGTGCTTTTCCTCGCCTACTTTGACAAGCGGCGGCACCAAATATTTATTGACAAAATCAACTATAGCGTCCACTTAAAACAACCCTCCCATATAAATTAATCGCTTTGCTCAAGCCTTGACAGTTAGGTAAAACCCCGGCAGTATAAATAATAGTTCAAATGACTGATGCCGTTTGCTCCATTTCACCCCCATCTGAGCAGGTACTCAAAGATCAGCTGATCTTTTTGGGTTTCCGCGGAAATTATCAACTGCTTTCTGATATACTCGTCCGCATAATAAGCAATTATCATGCCAAACATTACGTCATGTCCCATGTCTGTAAAAGTGTTTTCCCATCCGTACAAAAAAGCCGCGCAGTGTTTTAAAATGCCGTGCAAAAATTACAGTGTTTTGTCTTTCAAACACTAGCGGTGCTCTCAATATATCTTGCTGTGCATTCTCCTATGGAAATCCGGGTACTTCGGCGTAAACGGATCGATCCCGTTTTCCAACGGCAGCCGCGCACAAAGTACCTGTATGGGTACGATATATTCCAGAGGGGTGAAACAGCCTGCATTGCAAAAGCCGCCGTTCAGCCACTTGTCGCCCTCGCCGTCTTCATGGGAGATCACATATATGTGCTGCGTGTACTCGGAGGCCACGTCATAGAGCAGTTTCATCCTCTCCTCTTCCTCTCCCGGTGACTTTATTAGTATTATATAGCTGTCGCCGTCGATGGCGTTATACGGGCCGTGAAGATACTCTTCAAATTCATATGCAGCCGCCGTCTGTCTTACGGTCTCCAGCAGCTTTAACGCTCCTTCCATCGCCGTGGCGTAGTCCTGCCTGTATCCTACGACGCTTACCTTTTTGGCCTTTGCCAGGTCCAGCTTGTTTTTATCATACCAATCCAGCGATTTTTTTATCAATCCGGGCAGATTGCCGGCGATCCGGTATAGCTCGCGGATCTGCCCGTCGTATTCGCCGCATTCTATCTTTTTGTCCGCCGCCGCTATTTCCAGTGCGATGATATAGAGCATCAGCAATGTCGCCGTGTACCCCTTTGTCTTGGGTCCCGCCAACTCTTCGCCGCAGGGCATTATCATACCGTCATCGGCATCCTTGAGTACCGCGCTGTTCTCTTCTCCGGTTATCGCAAGGGTGTGATAGCCCAGTTCCCGAGCTTTCTTAAGGGCTTCAATGGTCGACGTGCTGGTGCCGCTCTGGGATATTCCTATAACATATGCCCTTCCGTTATAATAGCGCGCGTGGTCTATGAATACATAGGGATATTCCACGGTGACTTCCAGACCGGTCATCTTTTCGATGAAGTCCTTGGCGGCCGCTCCGGCATGGTATGATGTGCCCGAGCCCACTATAACTATCCTGTCGATATTTTTTTTGAGGAACCCCTGTGCAAAGCCCGCAAATATCTCTTTCCTGCCGTCCAATACCTTTTTCATTACCTCGGGCTCTTCGTCTATATAGTCCATTATGTCTCTCATTCTCTATCTCCTTTGCTATGTTTATAGTATTGCTCATGTATTTACATACATACCCAGGCCGACGGCAAAGTCGCTCAGGCCGGGCCTGCCGGTTTGTCTGCAGTCTGATACCCTTTATATCTAACTTGCAAAATGCGTGCCAACGGCTGCCTTAAGCCCGAGCGGGGCCCGTGTTTGAGGATAAAAAGAAAAAAGGGCAAAGACTGTTTTGCCCGATAAAACACTATCCATCTATAGGGAATACACTATCTTGGTTACGGCCCACACCTCCTCTTCGGGTACGTCTATATCATACAGTTCCTCCAGCGGCTGCAGCAGCTCCTTTATTATACCTGTCTCTCTCTGATACAGCATCGCCTTGTTTCTGTCGTAGCCCTTTACCGGGCCGTTTTCAGCCTTTACGATCCTTTCAACGGAGCACGCCATATGCAGGGCCAGGCCGACCGTCTTGTTGGCCGGCAGCTCTATGCCCTGTTCCCTCTTCAGCCTGTCGGCGAACCTCCCGAAAAAGGCGATGAAGCCCTGCACGTCGGGCATATCGACATTCTCCTTTATCACCCTGCCCATCGTCTCCATGAGCCCCGACTCGCCCAGATACCTGTTTACTATATCCTGCAGATATGTCATCGCCTGCCCGCCGAAAATTTTATCCACAGTTATCACAGGATAATCGGGATGTGTGAATTCAAAACTGGACACCACGGCCAGTATATCAAAATCCTTGTCCAGCGATTCCAACCTTTCGTTTATGACGTCGCCGTCAAACTCCATCGGCATCACGTCTATACCCTCCGGCATGCTGAGGTTCCTCTCGATGTATTTCTTTACCACCATCGCCGTGCCCTCTCCCGTTGCACAGCAGCATATGATAAGGCCGCCCTGCTTTTCCTTGAAAGGGTTTTCTCTCAGTCTGCCGACAAAGGGGCCGAACGTGAATACGGAGTCGTAGACGTCCTGCAGGCTGTTGCCCCTCAGGGACTTTTCCGCCGCGCCCAGCACCATAGGCGTGGACACCATATCCACCGTCTTTATATCGATTCCCGTCCGCTGCGATATGGTGTCCCCGAAATAGCACAGCGAGCCCATATCCACCATGAGTATAGTACCTTTACCGTTCTCTCTCCTGCCGATAAGCTCCGCAAGGTCGTCTATGGAATCCTCCGGGCGGTAGTCCAGGGACATGTCGTATCCCGCCACGATGTCATTCAAAAGCAGCTTGTTGACCACATCCGCGATGGAGGAGGCAGCGGAATTGCCGTGCATGGCTACGACGACCGATACCTCGTCCTCTTCGTCTTCTTCGCTTATCAAAAAGCGCGTTATATAGCCCAGTTCGTCGTCGGGAAGGGTGACGGAGGTATAGCCCTTCAGATAGTCGTTTATCTTCTTTGCCGCGTTATACTCGTCGGGGTGTTTGCGTTTTATTTCGTCGAGGCTGGGGCAGGTTATGGGCAGGGATCTCTCCAGCCTGTTTACCGTAGAGCTGACGTGGATGGCCAGGCCGTACAGCAGCCCCGTTCCATACCGCCTTCCGAGGGCCGCGGAGGCATAGTCCATAAACTCCTTCAGACAGCCCACAAGCTTCTCGTCCACCACGCTGTTGAGGCTGCTTATATCCTGCTCGTCCACCCCGTTCTTGTATTTATCGAAATAATTGTCTATCATCGCGCCGATAGCGCTCTCTACGTCCGCTTCGTCGGCTCCGCGCTTTTTCAATTCCCTGCGCTTTTTCTCAATGAGTTCGTACAGGTCGGCGGGGTTATCCTCGGCGATGCTCGTCTCGCCGGTCTTTGCCCCGAATATTATCCGGTCGCCGTAATCGGCCAGCAGCCGCGAGGCCTCGCGTTCCTCGCCGTTCTTTCCCCTCAGGGCGCGCTTGACCTTTTCCGAAAGGTCGGAGGTATGGACCTCTATCATGCCGTCCGCCCCCTCCAGGCTCTGTAAAAATGCCCTGGCGCAGGCTATCTGTATATCGTTCTTCAGCTCTCCCACGTTCTCCGTAAACCGGCACAGCAGCAGCGCCCTCATGGTATTCTGCGTTACCCCTATGTCCTTTTTTATCCTGAGCGATTCCTCGGAAAAGAACTCCTTTATCAGCTCCAGCCGTTCCTTTAACGGCCTCTCATACAGGGGCGGCAGGGTGATGACCATGGGTATCCGCCTCACGAATGTGCGCAGCAGCGAAGACTCTATGGATTCCGTGGTGGCGCATATGATAAGGATCTCGGCTTTCTTCACGGTGCTGTCGCCCATGGGCCGGTACTCCCCGTGGTCCATTAGGGAAAAGAGCATCTCCTGCCCTTCGGGGGGCAGCCTGTGGACCTCGTCCAGGAACAGTATGCCGCCGTCCGCCTCATCCACCAGGCCGGGCCTGTCCCTGTCCGCTCCCGTATAGGCGCCCTTCTTCACTCCGAACAGCGCGGACATCAGCATCTGAGGATTATTGGCATAATCGGCGCAGTTGAACCTCACAAAGGGAGTCTCCCCCCCGCCCTTTTCCCTCATATAAAACCGGTACACATACTCCGCCAGCAGAGACTTTCCCATGCCGCTCTGCCCCAATATCAGCGTATGCAGACCGCGGGGAGGATATATGACCGCCGCCTTCGCCTGCTCGATCGCCTTCTTGAGCGAGCCCTCGTGTCCCACAAGGTGCGAGAAAATATCCTCCGTGCCCTTTGCCTCGCCCACGGTCCTGTACCTGACCGGCCTGCCTTCCAGCTTTACCAGCCGGCCCTCCTCCGTCAGCCTGTTCAGATCAAAGCTGACGTTGCTCCTCGAAAAGCCCAGCCTCCCGGCAATGGTCATGGCATCCGCGCCGCATACCGGCCCTCCCGCCTGACTCCTGCATATATCGGCAACCTCTTTGTATATGATATCCTTCCGCATAAGTATCACCTTTAAAATATTATATATACAAGCCGCGCCAAACTCGCAGCCGCGAAATTGTCACGGCCTGCTAGTTTTATATACACTCTGCATATATTACTTTAGTTTAGTATAACACAAACGGCGACATTCCGACAGCTCCCCAAACGCCGGCTGACTAAAGCGGCAGATAGAGAAAATATATGCATATTATACAGCCTGCCGAGCAAAATATAGATAATTTGAATGTCTCTATGAAAGGAGTGATAACATGGCAAAGAGCAATAAAAACGACCGCTCGGGCAGGCGTCCCAAACCCGACGACCGTTCCGACAACGTCGGCAAGCTGCAGGATACCATACATGACACCATAGAAAACTACAGAGAAGCGGAAGACTACATGAAGCTTCACGCCGAGGACCTCGATAAGGACGACGTCTCCGGGATAGAGGAAAAGAACCGCAACCGTCTCTATAGTATCCGCGGCATGAGAGACGAAATAGAGGACGAGACAGAGGACCGCGGAAATGACGATGATGACGGCCGGCGGGACAGGTAGGCGGCATATTTTTATAAAAGCGGTTGACATTCTCCTCAAAATATATAATAATATTATAAAAGGGAATAACGCCTCGGTAGGTGAGGTTACTGCAGGGATACGGATTGCTGCCGCAAAAGAGTGGAAACACTCTCTGTACTGGTAAGCAGATTTGGCCGAACAAAGAAGGCCTAATCTAACGCAATTTCATGGCCTTGCAGAGCCAAAACTTGAACGAGAAAGTATTGATCAAAATGCCTTCGTCACTCATTCAAGTTTGACGGAGGCATTTATTTTCTGCAAAGCATCGGAGGTGACAGGGATGGAGTCTGGCAGTAGTAGTACGGACTGTGGAGGAAAATGCGTATATCACGGAAAAAACGGAACGTCTGCTGCGTCGCGCTGCATTCCGCACTGATCGTAAGCCGCAGATAGTTCCGCGGTATTATCGTTCCTCTCCGTGCAACCATTCTCAAAGACACATCTTTTCCCCATAGTCCTTGCAAACTTGCCCGATAAATTGCAGTTGAATAAACGGCGTTGAGAAGGTTTAAAGATGATTATTTCAAACCTTTTATATGTTATTGCCATTTTAACGGGCATATCCGCAAAAAATTCTTTATAAAGGCGAGGTGAAAACCATGGATGACGGACCTGCAGACTGTAAATATAAACGATGCGATAGGACAATAATAATATTTGTCGTTAGGGCGGCGTCTGTCTCCATGCCCTCGCCATCCTGACGGCAATACCGGGGAGGTATTGTTATGGTATTGAAGAAATTAACGGATAAAGTGAATGACCGCATTGCGCAGCCCGTGTTGAGGAAATTGAATACTTCTCTCAAAGGACTGACGGAGGAAGAGGCGGAGGAAAGACTCGAAAAGTACGGGTTCAATGAAGTCGGCGGGGAAACAGCCAAATCACCCTTTTTAAAACTCTGCGAGAACTTCAAGGACCCTTTGGTCATATTGCTTGCCGTACTCGCCCTGGTCTCATATATAACCGGGGATCCGAGAGCGGCGGCGGTAATGATGGTTATGGTATTTCTGGGGGTGGTGCTGCAGTTCGTTCAAGAGGCAAAGGCCGACGAATCCGCGGGTAAATTGAAATCCATGGTGATCACCACCGCCACGGTCATACGGGACGGTGTGCAGAAGGAGATCCCTCTCAAAATGATCGTTCCCGGAGATATCATCCATCTGTCCTCCGGAGATATGATCCCTGCGGACGTGCAGCTGATAACCTCGAAAGACCTGTTCGTAAACCAGTCGGCCCTCACCGGCGAATCGCTGCCCGTAGAAAAGAACGTTGAAGAGGGCGAATGGAAAAGCGATTTTGAAAATCCCAACCTCTGCTTCATGGGCACCAACGTGGAGAGCGGGACCGCCATAGCCGCCGTGCATACCACGGGGATGCATACCTACTTTGGCCAGCTGACCGGCAAAACGGCGGCCGGCAGAACCGTGACCAGCTTTGACAAGGGAATTGATCAATATACCTGGCTCATGATAAAGCTCATATTCATCATGGCGCCGCTGGTGTTTCTGATAAATGGATTTACCAAGGGCAATTGGTTTGAGGCATTTTTATTCGGCATTGCCGTGGCGGTGGGACTCACGCCGGAGATGCTGCCCATGATAGTGACCGTCAACCTGTCCCAGGGCGCATTATCCATGGCGAAGAAGAACGTGATCGTCAAAAAGCTGAACGCCATACAGAATTTCGGCGCTATGGATATCCTCTGTACGGATAAGACCGGGACCATAACCGTGGGAAAGGTAGTTCTGGAAAAATATCTGAATATATACGGCAATGATTCTGAAAGAGTACTGAAGTATGCATTTATAAACAGCTTTTATCAGACCGGCCTTAGGAACGTGATGGACAGCGCGATCCTCAGCCACAGAGAAGATGAGGAATATTACTCTACCATTGAGCGGAAATATTTAAAGATAGACGAGATCCCCTTCGACTTTATGAGAAAGAGGATGTCCGTAGTCGTGCAGAACAAGAGAATGGAGCATGTGCTGATCTGCAAAGGGGCCATTGAGGAGGTGCTGAGCATATGCAACAGATACGAGACAAAGGAGGGCACCGAACCCTTCGCAGGCAAAATGACCGATAAAATAGACGACATGGTCAGGGAACTGAGCGAAGACGGATTCAGGGTCATAGCCGTGGCCTACCGGATATTCGATGAAAATAAGGACGAATACTCGGCGGAGGATGAAAGCGGGCTGACGCTGCTCGGCTTTTTGGCCTTTCTCGATCCCCCGAAGGATACCACTGCCGACGCCATCGCCAAATTCCACAAATACAATGTGGATGTAAAAGTACTTACGGGAGACAATGACGCCGTGACCAAAAAGATCTGCAGGGAAGTCAATCTGCCGATAGACAGAATACTCCTGGGGAGCGACATAGAGGCCATGAGTGATGAGGAATTGGGCGAGGCGGCGCAGCAGGCCTCCGTGTTTGCCAAGCTCTCTCCCATTGACAAGGAGAGAATAATCAAGGCTCTGCAGGGCAAAGGCCATGTGGTGGGATACATGGGAGACGGCATCAACGACGCTCCCGCGCTTAAAGCGGCGGACGTGAGCATCTCCGTCGATACGGCGGTCGACATAGCAAAGGAGTCTTCGGATATAATACTGTTGGAAAACAACCTGCTTGTACTCGAGGAAGGGGTACTGGAAGGAAGAAGGGTATTTGGAAATATAGTGAAGTACATCAAGATGACCGCCAGTTCCAATTTTGGCAACATGTTCAGCATACTGGGCGCAAGTATATTCGTGCCCTTCCTGCCCATGCTTCCAATCCAGGTGCTGACGAACAACCTGCTGTATGACATATCGCAGACCGTCATTCCCACCGATTCGGTGGATGAGGAATGGATAGAAAGGCCGAGGAAATGGGCGGTGGACGATATCAAGAGATACATCATGCATATCGGGCCGATCAGCTCGATATTCGACTATGTCACTTATTTCATAATGCTCTTTGTCTTCAACGCATGGAAAAACCCCGCGCTGTTTCAGACGGGGTGGTTTGTGGAATCCCTGTTTACGCAGACGCTGATCATCCATGTGATAAGGACAAACAGGATCCCGTTCATTCAGAGCAGGGCAAGCAGGCCGCTTACGATCACCTCGGCTTTGGTCGTGGTTTTCGGCGCCGTTTTGGCCAATTCGCCTCTGGGCGCGGTCTTTGGATTTGTAAAGCTCCCCGCGGCATACTGGGGATTCCTGGCGCTCATCCTGCTGGGCTACGTTGCTTTGACCCAGGCGGTCAAGACTTGGTATAACAGGAATTATGGTATAGTATAACTCAGACCGTACCGAAATCGCAGACCATTACAGATTTCGGCACGGCCTTTTTTAATGTGAAACCTTCTCCATTACCTTAATTATATATTTCTTGAAAAACGTTTCTTCCCTGCGCATGAGCTGTTCGTCGACATTTTCTACGGTATCGGTGTACCAGTGGTAGTTTCCCAGCCTGCCCTTCTCATCCTTGCCTAGGAAACTGATGGCCTGATATCCCGCAGCCAGAGCGGGAAGCGCGTCGGTGGGCAGCAGAAGGTTGTGCTGCCTTTGCAGACCGGCGTATTCCGCCTTCATTCCGTCCGCCGTCTGCAGGAGATCGCTGCCTGCCCTGTAATACTTTATCATTCCCTCGCCTTCGAGGTAGGTTATCTTTCCCGTGCCGAGGTTGTCCAATATTACGAAACCGGTATCCTCTCTGTCGGGGCGGTACTTCTTTATATATGCCGACATGCCCCTCTCACCGACCTCTTCGCTGCCGGTGAACAGAAATACGAGATCGGCTCCGACGGGGTATTCGTCCCTGTGCTGCCTGTAGTCCTCGGCAAGATAGAGGGCCAGGCCCGTCCCGCTGCCGTTGTCGTTGGCACCCGGGGTATAGCGCCCGGTCAGCCAGGCAACAAGGAAAACGGCCTGGCCTATGCACCCGGCGGCAAGTCCGATATACAGGACCGCCTTTCCCGGCACCGGAAAAAACATATACAGCAGCATCCCCGCAAGGATCATAGCGAGCCCCGCATAGTCCGCATAGTAAAACGCCTGCAGATGATCTACAAAACCGGGAGAAAACAGAAAGCTCCCCCTCTGGGTATCATAGTGCGCGGCAATCGCTATCTTGGGCTTGCCGCCGCTCTCCGGCTCGGTAAATACATTGTATGACTTCCTCTTGGGCAGAATGTTTGTCTCTATGCCGTATCCGCCCGTCTCTATGAGCACGGGTATCAAAAACAGCAAGCCTGCGACCAGCTCCAAAACGTGAAGCGCATATCCATGAGTCGCCAGCGCCGCGAATCCCAGCATGACCAACGGTATCCCCGCCTCAAGAGGCAGCACATAGAGCGTATCCGCCGGCGAGCTGAACTCCTGCATTACAGCCCTGTATCCCAGCCCCCTGAGTTCCCGGTTTATCATGCCCGCACATTCATGTTCATATTTGGTTCCCGATCCCCGGTGAGGCAGACTGCAGATCTTTTTCAAATATTCCATGCTCCCCAACCCATTTACCCCCTCGTTACATTCATAATGTTTATTATTCTACATAAGAAGGCAATATCCTGCAAAAATGATACCCCGCTTGTCAGCAGGACACCTTCCTATCTATCTCCCTGTCGATCATATTAAAGAAGACCACGCTTAAAACAGCTATGACGCCCATTATCGCAAAGAGCGCCTTGCCGCCCAGATTGTCCATCAGAAATCCGGCTATCAGCGGTCCGAAAAAGCCTCCGGAGATCCACGTAAGCCCTCCTATCCCCATATACAATCCCCGCTTATCCTCGGGGGCTATGTTGGCCAGGAGCGTGGTCTGCGTTGGCGCCATCAGCATCTCTCCCACAGTAAAGACGGCATAATCTAAGAGCAGCATGGGAAGCGTATCAAAAAAACCGACCCCCACGGTGCCGATCCCGGTGAACAGGGCCGCCACAGCCATGATCATGCCCGGTTTAGAGTCCTTTATCCTCTTGGTCACGGGCATCTGCAAAAAGACCACCATGGTGCCGTTGAGGGCGAACATATAGGCCGTAGGGTTGGATACGCCGGGTATCCTGCCCATGAGATACAGGGGAGAAAAATCAGCGGCCACCGAATATGCCGTCTGCACCAGTATGCCTGCGATCACCGAGAGCAGCAGTATCCTATCTTCAAAGACATAGAAGTACCTTCTGCCGACATTCACATAGGTCTGTACCAGGCCCTCCGGCTTCGTCTCTTTGATCCATATCATCACGGCTGCAGAAAATCCCAGATATACGGTGCCGGTGGCAATAAACACCATATTCCGCGAAAACGTGAAGGCCCACACGCCGATGAGCGGGCCTATCGCCGCGCCCACATTGGCTCCCACTCTTAAAAGGCCGTATGCCTCCTGCCTCTCCTCCTCCGTCATCATATCGGATACCATGGCGTCGGCGGCAGGCCGATAGAGCGAATTAAAAAACTGTTGGGCAAAATTTATCAATGCGAATTGTATCGCGGTCTTGGCAAATACGAACAGGAACAGCGAAACGGCCGCCCCGATCAGCGAATACAGCATTACCGGCTTCCTGCCCAGCCTGTCCGACATCTCCCCGCCCAGCAAGCTGCCCACTAGGGCGCCCAACGGGCCGACGCTCATGATGACGCCCACCAGAGCGACCTTCCCGCCCACCTTTGAGCTCAGATATACGGCCATGAAGGGCAGTATCATGAAGTTGCCTATGCCCGTGAGCAGCTGTCCCCAAAAGCGTATCCAGAAGTTCATGTCATATTTCTTGGTCATATTATACCCCCGTATCTTAAATCCGATAATTTATCTTACCATACATGCCGCGATAAGTATAGATTCCACCCATCCTGCAATCGTTTGCTAATAACTATATTTGCATGGGAAAAATCACGCCTCAGAAAATGGATCGGGCAATATATCAACAACTACAGAAGAAAAAGCCGGGCGTTGTGTCCGGCTCCTTAAAATAAAGTTTATATTTATCATACGTTAAAACATATAGTCAAAGCGCGTGAACACCGCGGCGGCCTGCGCCAGCATAGCGCGGGTCATGTCCCCTTCGGGGTCAAATTCATTGACTGAGACTCCCTTCATGATCTCTTTTTGATATACACTGCCAACGGCACTATAATACCAGCTGCTATCAGCAACATCCAGAAAGGGACGGCCGTTTCCGGCACTAGTACCTCCCTGATTGCTTGCGGGAGTGCCGCTTTGATTACCGCTGCTGACGGCTGTCGCCGTCGCTGTGGCTGCCTGTTTACCGTCTATATACAGGGTATAGGCCTGGCCGCTTACCACATCGCCGTCGGCGAAGACCACGCTGTCCGCGTCCTTCAGACCGGTCGCCTTATAGAGGGTATTACCTTTGCTGTCCTTGATTTCAATAGCGCTGCCCTGGGAAATGGTAAAAGCGGATGCGCCGCCCTGACCATTCGTACCGCCCTGCCCCTGAGAAGTATTACCGCTCTGTGCCGGTTTCTCCGGTACATTGTTCTTGTCGGGAGGCGTACCCTGTTCTCCGGCTGGGGCCTGACCCTGCGTATCCTTCTTACCGTCCGGCGGCGCCTGTGGAGCATTGCCTTTCGTATCTGGAGGATTACCCCCGCCTCCTCCCATCATGCTCAGACTGCCAAAAGCTACATAGGTACCGCTGCTGAAGCCCTGCGCCATGCCGGACATGCCCACTGCCAGCAGCGTTCCGCCCTTATAGGCTGCGGAGCCGTTATAGTCAAGCGCGCTGTTGCCGCCGTTGGGTGCGCCAAAGGCCTCGATAGTCCCTCCGCACATATTGAAGTCCTTGTTGGAGTCCACCGCGTCGCCCTTGGCATTTATTTTCCAGCTGCCGCCATAGGAATTGATTGCAAAGGCGTAGCCGTTTTCCAGATCACCGTTGGCCGCGTTGATACCGTCGTCGGAGGAGGTAATACTGCCGCTTCCCGAGTACAGGTTCACTACCGCTCCTTCAAAACCCTCGGAGCAGGCCGCTATGGTAATTTGGGGACCGGAACCACCCTTTACGCCCACATTAAGAACATAGTCGGAGTGCGCAGCATCGTCCCCCGCAGATATCGTGTAGGTACCGCCGCCTACGGTCACATTGCCGTTTCCATGGATGGCATCGTCGGCGCTGTCTATGGTATAGGTCCCGCCGGACAGATTTATCTCTGCGGCAGACTTTATCCCCTTTGCGCTGGCATCTTCGGCAAGCACCGCCTTGTATCCTCCGCCCGCACCGATGTCAAAGACGCCTGAGCTTATCGTAACGCCTCCGTCTCCCTGAATGCCGTCGTCCTTTGCATCTATCTTGAACCTACCTCCACTTACGGTCACCGTACCCGCGGATGCCTTGTCGTCCGCATCAGGCGATGCCTTTATGCCATCGCCTGCGGCGGTCAGATCCAGCGTGCCGCTTTGCACGGTGACCGATCCGTCGCTGGACAGCGCATCATTTGCCGCGGTAATGTCCAGCGTGGGACCGTCTACTGTAACGGCCGCTTCAGCCGCGCCCTTGATGCCGTTTTTGCAGCTGCCGTTTACGGTAAGGGTGCCCGAGCCGGTCAGTTTCAATGAACCGCCGCCCTTGACCTTGATGCCCGCGCCCTCGAAACTTTCGCTGCTGCTCTCCTTGGCAATATCCTCCCCGTCTGTGACTGCATTGGTTCCGGTCACCTGAACTGTGACCTCGGAGGATTTGTCGATCGTGATCGGCGAGGTCTGCGAACTTGACAGCGTAAGCCCGTCTAAGATCAGCGTAACGCCTTTCAGTTCTTTTGCCACAGTCACCGTCCCGTCGGAAGAAGATCCCTTGATGGTATAGGTACCGGAACGAGTGATCTTAAGATCGGTCCCGTCTATATCGTATCCTTTGCCTGTGCCGGACGCCGCCACGCCGCCGTTGGAAAAAGTGAAGACATTGCCGCCTGCGGCAGCCGCCGCGGGCATAACGGGCATCGACGCTATGAGCGCCGCAGCCAAACACAGCACGGCGGTATGTTTTTTCCATGTCTGTTTTATATTTGTCATAATCTCATCTCGCTTTCAATGTTTAAAGTGCTTCTTTCGATTTGGGAACCCTGCCGCACACAATATCCAAATTGCCGTTTCGGCAGCGGAGATCGTCGATAAATTCTTTCTCGCTCCCGGGATCTCTCAGCCTGATATGATACACCAGATTGTAAAGACTGCCCATATTTGTGGTCTTTACCTGTACCAGTTTGCTTTCCCTTGTGTACCGGCTCATCAGATCGTCGAACACCTCCGTGTAGTCCAGATCCTCCGGTATGGTGATCTTGAGCTCGCGGTCGTTCTCGCATCCGGCAGGCTGGTATCTGTTGAGCGCCAGTTCCATAAGGCACACGATGCCGCATGACATCACCGCTATGCCTATGTAGCCCATGCCGCAGGCCAGGCCTACCGTCATCGCCAGAAAGATGATCACAATATCGAGCGCAGATCCCGGCGAGGAGCGGAAACGTATCAGGCTGAACGCGCCCGCAACGGCGACGCCCGCGCCCAGATCACCGTTTACCAGCAGTATCACGATCTGCACCAGAAACGGAAGAAATATAAGAGCGCTGCTCATGCTTGCTCCCGCGCCGTTGGTCCTGCGGTATATCCATGAGATCACCATGCCCAGAGACAGCGACACTGCCGCCGAAATATACAGCGCGCTCGCGGTGATGGTACTTCCGTATATGGATGAGAAAATTCCGTCAAGCATACCGCCTCTCCTCCCCTTTGCACATTTCCTGCCGCACCCATGTCTGATATGCCAGCCCGTATTTGGAGATGCTGTGCGGGTAAGCCTTGATCTGCGCCAGAATATGCGACAGCCAAAGCGGCATCGCGCCCCTGATCTTGACTTCCATCAGACGGCGGTCCGGCGCAAAGAGCGGCGTGCCCCAAATGCCGCTGCGCGCATCCAGAGACTCGGTCCTCCATAAGATATCCTTGTCAAAGGTAATGCGGACGGAGCCGTCATCCGTACCCTTGTACGACTGCCTGTCGTAGGACAGAAACATCGTCGGCTGCAGGTCGCCATAGAACTTCAAGAACCAGTCCAGCTCGCGAAATATCTGGCTGCTGCCGCCCTGTCCCGAGCCCGACAGAAAGTCCACCGCCTGCTTGTAGGGCAGGCTTTCCCTGCGCTTGTAGACCACGCCCTTCACTTTCTTTTTGATCTCGACAAAGGCCTCGCTGTTTTCATCGGGAACGCCGTAGCAGCGCAGCCGGAGTTTCTCCTTATATTTGGACTTTTCCAATGAGCGCCGGATCAAAAGATGATCCGGGGTATCATAATACACGCTGACGATACGGCTGATATAAAATTTGTCCGGCACGATGCGCGTTCCCAGAAGCGCGAGCAATTCTTCATATTGCGTGCCGCCGAGCATATATTTTAATTCTTCACGGCAAAATACGTTCTGATTACGGCCCATAACTTTTACCTCCTCATTTAAAGATGACCTTCGCCCGCCATATATTCTCCTGGCTGAGTACGTAACCAGTATAACCGTGTTTTCTTAATTAAGACTTAAAAAAATAAGAGAATGCGGAAAAGTTTTAGAACCCCTCCGCATTCCCTCTGCTATGGCAAAACTACCGTAAAGCATACCCATTTTCCCACCTCGCTCTCGGCTGAGATCCTCCCCTTATGGGCTTCCACAATGGTCTTAGCAATGGCAAGTCCCAGGCCGTGTCCGGGATTTTCACGGCTTCTGGACGGATCGGCACGGTAAAAGCGTTCGAATACCCGGGACAGCTCCTCCTTGGAAATCCCGTCGCCGGTGTTGCGCACGCGCAGAATGCGCTTGTCTTCCTTCTTCAGGGAGATGGCGATGGTGCCGCCGTCATTGGAGTATTTCAAAGCATTTCCCAGCAGGATGACCACCAGCTGCTTTATCATTTCCTCATCTCCGGTATATTCTATCCCCTCCCGGACATCTATCTCCAGGTGTTTGCCAGCTTCGTATACCGCGCTTTCAAAGGGCAGGGTCACGCTTAGCACAGCCTGGCTCAGATCGAAGCGGGTCTTGAGCCGTTCGGGCGGTTCATTGTCCAGCTGCGCCAGCATCAGCAGATTCTTGACCAACAGATCGGTGCGCTGCACCTCCGAACGTATATAGTTCAGCCATCGGTTTTCTCCTATCTCTCCCGCAAGGGCCTCGGCATTGGCCGATATTACTGCAAGAGGTGTCTTGAGCTCATGGCTTGCATCCCACACAAACTGTTTTTGTTTGTCAAACGCATCCTGCACCGGCTTGGTGATGCGCCGGATGAGCCACAGCGCGCCCAAACCCATCAGGATGTAGACCACGATGCCGGCAAGTGTGGAGCTTACCAGCAGTCTACCTGCGTTATCCTGCTCCATGCGGGCATCCAGAAACACGAGAAGCGATCCGTACGGACGGTCGGCCATGGCATAATACTGGCTGCCGATCTTTCCAAAGGTCTTGTCCATTTCCAGCGCCCGGGCCACGATTTCCTGGATCTGACTGTCCGTATAGAGGTCTTCACGATCGCTGAACCACTCCGTAATTTTTCCGCTCTTATCAAGCCGTATCGTATAGAAGTTGGATAGATCGGTGACATACGACAGGTCGCCCGGGGGCTGTCCCGGAGGCTGGCTCTGCGTATTCCGGGGTGCATTCTGTGCCGGCAGCCTTCCCGGAGCCGGCCTTTTGCCATCGTTCGAGATCAGCATCCGCAGCGTAGCCTTGGCCTGCTGCCGCATGTTTATTGTATTTACATAGTTTATGGTAAAGACGAAGCACCCGATGATGAGAAAAAGTACGATCAAGACAAACGCCGAAAATCTCCGCCGCATCTCCTTTATCATAGTTCGTCCTCCAGGATATAGCCCAGACCGCGAACGGCCTTGATCTTGATACGCGAGCCGACAAACGAAAGCTTTTTCCGCACAAAGGTCAGATAGACCTCCAGATTGTTATAATCCACGTTGCTGTCAAATCCCCAGACCCTTTCCATGATCGTCTCTTTAGGAAGGATCTGTTGGGGATTGCGCAGGAAAAGCTCCACGATCTGCGCTTCCTTAGCGCCGAGCTGCACGGACTTTCCCGTGCCGGGGCAGACCAGCTTCGCTTCACGCTCGACAAGCTCGATATCGCCGAAGGAGAGCTGCTGTACCGGCGCCGCATCTTTCCTTCGCGTGATGGTGCGTATACAGGCTAGCAACTCGGCCATTTGAAAAGGTTTTGGCAGATAGTAATCCGCTCCCGCATCCAAACCAGCCACCCGGTCCTCCAGACCGCCCCGCGCGGTGAGCATCATGATGGGCGTTGTGATCCCTTCCCTGCGCAGCTCCTTCAGCACTGTGAATCCGTCCATCTTGGGCAGCATTACATCCAGAATGATAGCGTCGTAGATACCTGAAAGCGCGGCATCCAGGCCATCGGTGCCCGTATAGGCGGCGTCCGCGGCGATATGCTCCTTCTTTAGCACCTGGCAGACGGCTTCCGAAAGGCTTCTTTCATCTTCTATAAGCAGTACCCTCATGACCATGACCTCCTGGTCTTTCGTATTCAATGACAACAATAAAATTTTATCATGCGTTCCTTAAAGTTTCATTAAAAGATATGTATCACGGGATAATGGAATACAATATGATTTTTCCCCATCGGCAGGAATTGATGAATAAGAAAAAGTTATGGTATACTAATGCGGGAGGTGTTACGGTGGAAATTCAGGCGGAAATCATAAAATGCATACAGTATATACATAATCCGGTGCTGGATTCTATCTTTATGGCTGCGACGAGCCTCGGCAGCGAGGCGTTTTATTTTATTGTAATACCGATATTATATTGGGGCAGGGACAAAAAGGCGGGCCTGGGCCTGGCCGTCTCCGTCCTGTTATCCATATATCTAAATGTCTTTCTGAAGGGGATCGTGAAGATCGAGCGGCCGATAGGCTACCCCGGCATACGGACGCTGCCGCGCGCCACCGCGGGCGGCTATTCGTTCCCCAGCGGTCATGCGCAGGACTCCGCCACCCTGTGGGGCTACCTGATGGGTTACTTCAACGAGCCGTGGCTCTATTGGCTGAGCCTTGCCATGGTCGCTCTGGTGTCCATATCACGGCTGTATCTTGGAGTACACTGGCCGGCCGACGTTGTGGGCGGCGCGGCTATCGGCCTGGCCATGGCATATCTCGGCCTGGCCTTCACCCGGCGCATCAACCACCTTAGGCTGCACAGCTACCCGGCAAAGATAGCGGCGTCCGTGCTAATCCCCGCGGCATTGCTCATACTGTTTCCACACCATGATAACTTCAAATACATGCCGATGCTGGCCGGCATACTCATAGGATTCTTCACCGACGAGGATTTCATAGGATATCAGCCAAAGCCAAGCACGCCTAACAAAAACGTGCTCAAATATTCCATAGGCACCGCGGTATTCCTGTGCATATATTTCGGCCTGCGCGCCGTCCTGCCCTACGGCGATATCTCCAGTGCGGTGAGATACCTCCTCACCGGGCTGTGGCTCACGCTGGGCGCGCCGTGGGTATTTAAAAAATACGATCTATAGGCCGTCAGTGAGTCAGCAGCGATTCAAACTGGGAATTATACAGTTCATAGTAGAGCCCCTTCTTTGCGATGAGTTCCTCGTGGCCCCCCTCTTCCTCTATGCCGTTCTCGGTCAGCACGATTATCCTCTTGGCCTTCCTTATGGTCGCAAGCCTGTGCGCGATTATGAAGGTCGTCCTGTTCTCGGCCAGCCTCTCCAATGACTCCTGTATCACGGCCTCGCTCAGAGTATCCAATGACGAGGTCGCCTCATCCAGTATCAGCACCCTGGGATTCTTGAGGAACATCCTCGCTATGGATATCCTCTGCTTCTGCCCTCCGGACAGCATTACGCCCCTTTCTCCTATATAGGTATCATAGCCGTAGGGCATTTCCATTATAAATCCGTGGGCATTTGCCAGCTTTGCCGCCTCTATTACCTCTTCCTCCGTAGCTTCCGGACATCCATACGCTATGTTGTCCCTTATATTCCCGGGAAACAGAAAGACGTCCTGCTGCACCATGCCGATATTCTTCCTCAGCGAACTCAGGGTGATATCCCTCACGTCCATTCCGTCTATTCTTACGCTGCCGCTCTCCACGTCGTAGAACCGCGGTATGAGGCTGCAGATCGTCGTCTTGCCTGCGCCCGACGGGCCCACTATGGCTATCGTCTCGCCGGCCTTCACCTTAAGATTTATCCCCGAGAGCACGCTGTCGCCTTCATCATAGCTGAAGCAGACGTCGTCGAACTCAACGTCTCCCGCCGCATCACCCAGCTCTTTAGCGCCCGGCCTGTCCACCACGGTCGGCTGCACCGACAGTATCTCCTGGAATCTCCTGAAACCGGCCATGCCCTGCTGATACATCTCGGTAAACCGTACAAAGGTATTGAGCGGCTGCAGAAACTGCCCTATATAGATGAGGTATGCCACAAAATCACCGGCGTTTATGATGCCCTTCGAGACAAAATATCCTCCCGATACTATCGTTATCACAATGACCATGTTGGAGAGAAATTCGGATACGGAATCAAATATCCCTATCTGCCTGACCGACTGGCCCCTGGCCTGCTTGAAGGTCTCATTCCCCACGTCGAACTTGGCTCTTTCCCTATCCTCGGCAGTAAAGGACTTTACCACCCGTATGCCCGATATGGAGCTCTCCAGACCGGCATTCACATCGGCCAGCTTCTCCCTCGTCTTGCGGAAAGTATACTCCAGTTTAAAGTTGTACATCACCATAAAATATAGTACGAAGGGCATAATGGCAAATATTATCAGCGTCAGCTTTATGTTTATAGTACACAGCAGGATGAAGGCGCCGATGATCTTGATCGTGGAGATGAGCAGGTCCTCCGGCCCGTGATGGGCCATCTCGGAAATATCGTTCAGGTCGTTCACCACTCTGGACATGATATGACCGGTCCTGGTGTTGTCAAAGAAATCAAAGGAAAGGTCCATGATATGGGAGAACGCCTCTTTCCTCATGTCGTACTCCATTCTCACGCCCATGAGGTGTCCGTAATAGCCTACGATGTACTGCAGTATCATCCTGACGAGATATATTACAAACAACGTTGCTCCGATTTTAAAGATCAGCTGGATATTCCCCTGCGGTATCACCGTGTTGATCAGGTCACGGGACACCATGGGATATACCAAATCCGCTGCGGAGATCAAAACGGCGCACACAAGGTCCAGTATAAAGAGCCCCATATGCGGTTTATAGTACTTCATGAGTTTTTTTATCATATATAATCCCCCGTTAAATACAAAAATAAAAGGGCAACGCAATCCCTCCATTGCCGCTTTCATGCATAACGCTCACCATTCTTATTCCTTTTAAAAATATTGCGGAAAGATGTACAAATCAGGCCGGGCCGGATAAACAGCGACAGGCAAAGCAACACGGCAGATATTCACTAATTTCGATTATAACGGCAGCTTCATACAAAGTCAATGCCCCGCAAAATAAATTTGCGGGGCACATTATATCAAAATATTTATTTCAGGTGCGCATCAAACCATCCGGTCATCTCTTTTAACCTTCTGATCCTGTGTTTGGGCTTGCCGCTGCGCGAGAGCTCGTGATTTTCACCGTGGAACAGGCACAGCCTGGCCTCCACGCCAAAATTCTTAAGCGCTGTGAACATCTGCAGCCCTTCGCCCATCCAGCACCTGTAGTCCTCATCCGAATGAATGAACAGCGTAGGCGTCTTTGCCCTATCCGCGTACTTCAGCGGAGAATGTTCCCAATACTCCTCAATGTTATCCCAGGGGCTGCCTCCGATCTCATTGGGATTGAAGTAAAACCCTATGTCGGTGGTACCGAAATCCGATACCCAATTGGATATGCTCCTCTGCGATGCTGCAGCCTTGAACCTGTCGGTATGGCCGATGATCCAGTTGGTCATAAAGCCGCCGTAGGAACCGCCCGTCACGCCCATCCTGTCACTATCTATATTGCCGTACCTTTCCAGTACATTATCGGTAAATTTCATCAGATCGTCATAGTCTATCGTCCCATACTTCTTTCTGATGTCCGCAAACTCATTGCCTCTGCCGTCGCTTCCCCTCGGATTGCAGAACATCACAAAGTATCCCTGGGAAGCCCAATACTGCATCTCATGGAAATATATCTCACCATACGCCGTCTTGGGTCCGCCATGTACGTCCAGTATGGCCGGATACTTCCTGCTCTTATCGAAATCCACCGGCTTGATGACCCAGCCGTCTATCACTACTCCCGGTGCCGTCTCCACTTCCAGTTTCTCCGGCCGCGACAGAGCTCTTTCATTGTGCAGCCATTCGTTGAATTCGGTGACCTGAACCTCGCCGCCGTTCTCCTGCCTGTACAATTCTGCTATTTTCAGGCCTCTGAACGCAGTGTAGAGTATGCGGCCCTCCTTTACGTCAAAACTGTCTATGGCGCCGTCTCTGCCGATCATCAAAACTATATTGCCCTCTTTATCCATCCTGTACAAATTGGCATTGTACCTATCCGTCGCCGTAAAATAAAGATACCCGCCGTCCGTCACAAAGGGCTCGTTCTCCCCGTATCTGCAGTCGCTGCCTACGGAATTGAACAGGCTCGTATCCAGATCGGGCGTTATGAGGCTGCGCCTTCCCGTCTTGACGTCGTATAAATAAAATTTCTGATTTTCATTTACGCCGTATCTCTCCATATCGGATGCCGCGGAAACTACGTTCTCTCCGTCGATAAAATCCGCATAGTCGTGAGACAGCTCGTTACCGTCGTCCAGCATGTCGAGCTTTCCCGAAGCAATATCATAGAGATATATCTCGTTGGTAAACGGCATCTTATCCACGTATTTACGCGAGCACATCACCGCCATGGACTTATCCTTGTTTAAGCTAAGTATCTCAACGTTTGTATATTCATCGGTTATAGGAGAGATCTCGCCGTCTCTGTATATGTACAGCCTGTTCCTCGTTTTATTTATAAATCCCTCTCCGTTGGCCCAGAACGGTATCTCGTCCAATACCTGATAGTCCTTCTCCTCTTTCCTGTTCTCCAGTTCCTTCCTCTTGTCATCATCGCTCAGGCCGTCAAGGCTCTTCCTGTTGACATTAAACTCCGCGGTAAACAGGTACATCCCCTCGTCGACCGGCAGTATGGCGGTGACCTTCCTGTCTATAGTGAAGGCCTCCGTAGCTTCTCCGCCGTGGATGCTTATCCTGTAAAAATGTGTAAACTCCTCGCCGCTTTCCAGCTTATCCTTATCCTTGGGGTTCCTATTCCCAGAGAACAGTATCGTCTCATTGTCCAGCCATTCGAAGCTGCCTTCCTTGTCCAATGCGGTAAGTTGAAAGTATCTGTCCTCCGTCGGATCATACACCCAAATATTCGACAGGTACTTGTTGTCATCCAGATCCATCCTATGGACAATAAATCCCGCATATTTGCCGTCGGGTGAATACTTCAGGCCCGATAGAAACTTAAACCGCGTAAAGTCATCCAGCTTAATTTTTTCCATCAAACTACCCCCCCCAATATGATATTCTCATACCCTGTTATACCATATTCGGAAGATAATTCAAAATCATAACTAGTCCGTCACTTTTTTAGCTGATAGGGCATGGTAGCCACAACGATATGTTTGTATTTGAGCAGCTGCTTTTCAACATACACACGCGTCCTGTTGTGAAGTATCTGATGCCATCCCTTGGTAACTATAAACTGAGGCAATATGACCGTAATTATTTCGCCCTCCTGATAATTATACTCTTCCGAATCTATGAACTTAAGCAGCGGTTCCACGATCTTTCGATAGGGCGAATACTGTACCACCAGTGGTATATCGATGTCCAGCATATCATACTGGTTTTTGATCTTTTCCGCCCGCTCTTCATCTATGGAAACATTAAAGGCCACGATGTTATCAGATATGGACTGCGCATATCTCAATGCACGCACGCTCGCTTTGTTGACGCTCTCTATGGGCACTATGACCCTTATATTATTGTAATCCTTCCTGAATTGGACCTGGCCTATCTGCTCTTTATTTATCCTCAATTGATCGGCTACATCCTCATAATGCTTCTTTATATGCAGCATGCAATATACTGCGATCGGCAGTACGATTATAACGGCCCATGCGCCCTCGCTGAACTTCGTCATACTGATGATGACCACGACCACTGCCGTTGCCATTGCGCCGATACCGTTCACCGCAGCTTTTAACTTCCAGTTTTTGCTTTTCTCCTTGTGCCACTTTTTAAACATACCGGTCTGAGAAAGCGTAAATGATATAAAGACGCCTATGGCATACAGTCCGATAAGCGCTTTGACCCTTGCCCTGAAGATAACTATAAGCATAATAGCTATGGCAGAAAGTGAAACTATGCCGTTTGAAAAACTTAAACGATCGCCCCTCATCCCGAATTGATGCGGTACATAACCGGATTTAGCCATTACGGACATTAACAGAGGAAAATCAGAGTATGCCGTATTGGATGCTATGATCAATATTATGAACGTAGTCGCAGTCACATAGTAGAATGCGAAATTCCTCCCGAATATTTTACTCGCAAGCTGGATTATAACCGCGCTGTCGCCAGGAACAATGTGATACATATTGACCAGCACCGCTACTCCCGCGAAAGTTATTATGACTAAAATTCCAAGCAAAAGTAGCACTCTCTTTGCATTTTTTACGGAAGGTTCTCTGAAATTGGGCACGCCGTTACTCACGGCCTCCACTCCGGTCAAAGCGGAACATCCGTTGGAAAAGGCCCTCAACAATAAAAATGTGGAGACCGTTCCTGTCGACTGTATCACAGCCGTATCGGGAACATAGCCTGTCCTGAGTTTAATAAAACCGGCAAATATCATGACGATTATACCTAATATAAATGCATAGGTCGGCATTCCGAAGATCCTCGAAGACTCCCTTATACCTCTTAAATTCCCCAGCATAAGTACGAGTACCAGTACAACGCATATCGGAACTGTATACGGCCGTAAAGACACAAAGGCCGACGTCAGCTGTTCCACGCCCGAAGACACGCTGACCGCCACGGTCAGAATGTAGTCGATAGCCAGAGCCGCGCCTGCCGTAACTCCTGCGGTTTTGCCCAGATTATCCGAGGCAACTATAAAAGCACCGCCGCCGTTAGGATAATTTTCAATCGTCTGCGAATATGAAAAGACAAGTATCACAAGTAAACTTAGAATTAATCCACATATTATAAGCATATAGTGATACGAAGCGAAACCCAAGATCGGTACCAACGCCAGAAGTATTTCCTCAACGGCATATGCCACCGACGAGATCGCATCACTGGCGAGTACGGGAAGTCCCCATACGACGCCGTATTTTTCCCCTTGAAGAGCCTCGTTTTCCAGAGGCGGTCCAATGAAGATCCTCTTTATTCTTTCTAACATACTATCCCCCGTTTTTTGTATATATTTGAATGTAACGCAAGCTAGTATAACACGTTTTCTGCCATATATCAACAAAGAAAACAAGAGCAACCATCAGAGCCATATGTATAAATTGAAGTAATGCTCAATATACTGAAAAACTGCCTTTAAATACTGCATTTAAGCATAAAAACACGGGGTTTTGAACCAATCGAACGGCCCATCATTATTGTTTACAAATGGAGTATAATGATACATAATCATGCATTAAATAAAACCCTGGGAAAGACGCTTCATAAGTGAAGGATCCATTTCAGGGTTTTAAACAAATCATAA
>DHDI01000024.1:20426-20547 GCA_002399285.1 Thermoanaerobacterales bacterium UBA4880 | reverse complement strand
TTCGACAAGACCGGCACGCTCACCAAGGGATCGTTCAAGGTGACAAAGACCGTGCCCAGAAACGGATTTGCCGCGGAGGACGTGCTGAAATACGCGGCCATAGCGGAGGTCCATTCATCCC
>DHDI01000024.1:19674-20259 GCA_002399285.1 Thermoanaerobacterales bacterium UBA4880 | reverse complement strand
CCCCATCGCGCGCTCCATCGTGGAGGCATACGGCGAGCCGATAGATACAGACAAGATAGCATCCTATGAAGAACTGTCGGGCACGGGGATAAAGGCGGATACCGAATACGGACTGATACTGGCCGGGAACGACAGGATGCTGCATATGGAGAATATCGAACACAGCGACTGCGACGTGGGAACTACAGTGGTGCATGTGGCCGTGGACGGAAAGTACGCTGGCCATATCACCGTGGCCGACGAACCCAAGGAAAACGCCGCAGAGGCAATAAAATCGCTGAAATCCCTCGGCGTGCGCAAGGCCGTGATGCTGACGGGCGACAATGAACACGCCGCGAAATACATCGCAGACGGCCTCGGCATAGACGAATACTATCCCGAGCTGCTGCCGCAGGATAAGGTAGCCAAACTGGACGAAATAGAGAAAGAAAAGCAGAAAGGATCGGTCGTGTTCGTGGGAGACGGCATAAACGACGCCCCCGTCATTGCCCGGGCCGACGTGGGAATGGCCATGGGCGCGCTGGGCAGCGACGCCGCTGTGGAAGCCGCCGACGTCGTCCTCATGAACGACACCCCCTATGACGT
>DHDI01000024.1:0-19564 GCA_002399285.1 Thermoanaerobacterales bacterium UBA4880 | reverse complement strand
ATGAACGACACCCCCTATGACGTGGTAAAGACCATAAAGATAGCCAAAAGGACGCACAGCATAGCATGGCAGAACATAGTCTTCGCCCTGGCTGTGAAGGCCGTGTTCCTCACCATGGGAGCGCTGGGTGTTGCAACCATGTGGGAGGCCGTGTTCGCAGATATGGGAGTGACCCTGATAGCGGTGGTGAATTCGCTGAGGACATTGAGATAGGGCGACCGATGGCCGCCCTACTTTAATGGATACTATACAAAGCACGTACTATGTTAGCAGTTTATACCACTTTCCTACTGTTCCTTTATATTCTTTACTCTTGACGGACAAATCAATATTGTCTATACTTAGATAGGATATTTTCCCAATTTGGACAAGTATCATGAGGCCTTACACAAGGTGTCTAATGAAATCCAATGGAAAAATATTTCATTTACAAGCTTATAATAACTTTCCCAAGCAAAACGTGGCGGTCTAATAGGTCTTTCGTTACATACAATATGAATCACTAAATAGACGAATGAATCCGAAGCAGCTTGAAGTCTATACAAAGCTTGCTGAAGCTTAAACGCTACGCGAGCTTTTTTGTTGTCTTAACTGAGTACAGCAAAACACATGTAAGTAACAACACCTTGCCATAGGCAGATAATTTTTATCATAAATTGATACGGTCAGACTGTACAAGTTTATCAGGCTTATAAAATTAGCGTATAAATTTAAAAAAAGGTCGGGAAATCGATACCACGATTATAATTTATACTTCTTCTGACTATGATCGAAACAAGATGCCGTACAAGATCTCAATTGATGATTGGATAACCTATATGAATTTCATTGCAACTAATGCTATTGTTAGTTTAGAATCGCATCATAACCAAAAATAGATGCGCCCGAAAAATACGTGGTGCAAGGAAAGCAAGATAACAACTATATGAATATCTATGGAGGTAGTCATGTACAAACATAAACATTATTACGATTATACAAGTGAATTATCACCAGATGATATATATGAAGGTTTACTTGCCTATGGCTTGTTTACGGATAAACTTCCGCCAATTTTTACCTCCAAACCATTTTTTGATTATTGTAAGAAAAATAATCCCACATTTTCTAAAACGCCGTCAGATTATATCTATTATGAAAGTATTAGAAATATTAATATCCCAAGACAGTTTGGCATTCCCAATCCGATGGCATATCATTACTTATGCAAATATATCTCTGATGTATGGCCAAGTTTACAGCAATACTTCAAAGAGCAGACAGAAGGGCAGGAGTACATCATCAGCCGTATACATATTCGAAGAATGAAGGAAACTCCCGCGCTCTTCGTCATGAATTATAAAAATTGGCGAACCGACGGAACCCCTGAACCTGATTTATTACTCGGGAATAAATATCTCGTTAATGCTGATATTTCAAACTGCTTTCAAAGCATGTACTCGCATGCTCTTTCATGGGCATTAGCTAGCAAAGATGAAGCCAAGCAAAAAAAGCGTGAAGATGACCAATGGTACAATAAACTTGACTTTTACACCAGAAACATTCGAAATGGTGAAACACATGGCTTTATAATAGGACCTCATGCATCGAATCTTCTTTCAGAGATAATTCTCACAAAAATAGATCAAATTATGTATGAAAAAGGTTGGCGCTATGTTAGAAATATTGATGACTATACATGCTACGTTCCAACATATGTGGATGGTATTACATTAAAACAATACTTAATCTCGCATTTATTTACCCCTACCTGATTCCATTGTTAGAGAAATACGTTTTCCAACCTCATGGTGTAGAAAGCCAAAGTATTGAAGAAATATCAAACTTATTTTTCTGTGAAGGCATGCAAACTAAAAATTACGAGAGTGTACGTTATGCTTTGTACTTCGCTATTAAATACAATTTTACGATAGCAGAAGTATCGTTTGATATGGTCAAGGGAAGCAATGATTGTCTTCTTCTATTGCTCTCATACTTGTACTTCTCAAAACATAAAGACAAAGCAGAAGTGAAAAAGTTTAAAGATTATGCTGAGGACTTGCAGAAAAACAGCATGGATAACTATTGGCTATTTATTTATGAAGTACTTCCAAAAAGCAAATTTAAAGATGATTGGAAAGCGATAAAGGACAAAGAAGTATCATTCCTAAAAAAAGATATATAAGGGGGTAATTTTATGCCATAAATAATTACAAAAGACATGAGGGAACCAACCACCACTCGTAGGCACATTGTAGCATAAGCTCATAATAATGAAATACAAAAATTACAACGAAATTATGTAGATATACAACACTTTTTACGCGTAAAAAGTGTTGTATTGCAATATAGAAAAAATGTCTTAATCTCTTGCAATCCATTCCCCAGCGTCGTATAATGAAATCAGATACTTATTAACGAAGTATTAAAAACTATGAATATATAGGAGCGACTATGGCGGACGCGGGAGAACTTAAAAATATGAATACCGGTGCCATACGACGTATTTTAAAGGCAAAAGGAACCATGAGCAAAAACGAGTTGGCAAGAGAGACCGGGCTGAGTTTTCCGACGATCGGCCGGGCCGTGGATTCCATGCTTTCCACGGGGGAACTGTTGGAAAAAGGCGCGGGAACCTCGACCGGCGGCCGCTGCGCCCAGCTTTACGCGATAAATCCGCTTTACAGGGTGATAACGTCCCTGTACTTAGAAGCGGAGGAGCTGCATTGGTTTATAAGCGATCTATCGGGAGAATGCGTAGAGCGGGGAAAAGAGATTTGTGATGAAGGAATTTTAAAAACTATAGATACGCTGATAAGGCGTATACAGGTGCGTTACCCACAGCTCGGAGCGATCGCCATGGGTGTGGCCGCCAACGTCCGTGAGGGCATTATGCAGAGATCATTCGGCTACAGCGAGCTGTGGGGCGTAAATCTGTCCGCTTATCTTAATAATATTTCAGGTCTGCCGTGTGCGGTGGAGGGAGATATGCAGATCGTGTCCACGGGGTTTTGGTCAAGATGTATCCCGCCGAAAAAGGCGGTGGTCTGCATTTATCTCGGCAAGATGGGAATAGGAGGCGGGGCCGTAATAGACGGCCGGGCCTGGCACGGCGCATCCGCTTTTGCGGGAGAGCTGCATTACCTTCCCATAGAACACAATATGGAATACGCACAGACGCATTTCAAAGGCGCAGATATCGTCGATTATTATTCCAAGATTATAACTTCTTATATAGCGATCCTCAATCCCGACCGCATCATCCTCTATGACAATGAGCTGATATCCGGCCAGGCCAATGACATCAGAATAGAAAGCGTCAAAAATATTCCTCCGCATAATATTCCCCAGATAGAGGTATCCAATGAGTTTGAAGAAGACTACAGGCGGGGGCTGTTTGTCTTTGGAAACAGGCTGTTGGATTAGCCGCAGCCAAACTAAGAGACCGTGACAAATCGTGCAATCGGTCTGGGGCAGGCCCAATGAGGCCTCCTTTTTTATATATAGCAATGGTGATAAAATAAATATTAATAAAAATTGCTTCGGGGGTGATATGTTTGTATGAAATGCTTAGCCAGCGTATGCTGCAGGCTCTGATAAGCGGAGGATTCGCCGAACTGGCTCAGACGGCGAGCGACTGCCTCGGCCTGCCCGTTATGGTCACGGATGCCGAATACAACTGTTTAGCCCATATTCCCAATGAATCGATAGGCGATCCCCTGTGGGATGCCATCCACGAAAACGGGTCCGCGCCTATTTCTTTTATCCGGCTGTTCAATGATGAAAATATGATGAAAACAGGGATGAAACAAAGGGAGCCCTATCTGCTGAATTGGGGATTTTTATCCGATCACCCGAGGATATTGGGCAATATTTTCGTGGGGGATACCATCGCCGGTTATTTGGCAATACCCAGCCCGGCAGTTACCGACGATCTTATGGCGGCGGTAAAGCTCATCTGCAGCGTGCTTTCGGTGGAGTTTCAGCGTCACAGCGTGCCTTCCGGCATCATGCCCGACGCATGGTCTATGTTCTTGAGCAGCCTGATCGACGGCAAGATCCATAATCAGACACAGCTGGAACAGTGGCAGATACAGCTCGGCAAAAAGATCACGGGCGGGTTCTGCATCATAGCGGCCAGGCCGGCCAACGACAACGCTGAAAAAAGACTGCTGCCCTTCATACAAAGGGATATACTGCAAAGGGAACCCGAACTGTACCCCATAACCAGCGGCGATGCCATCTACTTCCTCATTACGGATTGTCCCGACAGAAAGGCCTGTGATAAAAAAATCAATTATATCCTGTCAAGCCTGTCCTTCCTCAACCTGCGCTACGGTATCAGCAACCGCTTTTCCGATGTAATGCAGATAGAGATCTACAGGGATCAGGCATCTTTTGCGCTCTATTCATGTCTGCAGGGCGGAACCGATTTTCTTCATTACAGCGACTGCATCCTGCAAAAAATATTCGGAGATATCCTTGATCATATCCCGGTCCAGAGCTGCGTCCACCCTGCCGTTCAAATTCTGGAGCAGCATGATAAAACGAACGGGACCGAGTACGGCGCGACACTCTCAGCCTATATTCTCTCCATGTGCAATACAGCCGCCACGGTCGCGAAACTGCACATCCACAGAAATACCCTCCCTCATCGTTTAAATGCCATTGAGCGCATAGCGGAGATAGACCTCTCGAATACGGCCACATGCGCCCATCTGCTGTGCAGTTATTACATCCTCCAAATATCGGCGGAAAAACATATGGACTGATGTTATATGTGCAAAATGCACAGGCAGCATGGTAAAACGTTTTAATTTTGCTTATTTATTAACAAACTTAACCATGTTATCATATTAAAAGTACTAAAAATCGAGAGGAGGATATACTTTGGATAACAAATACGCAAGACTGTTTGAACCTATTACGATCAACTCCATGACCCTGAAAAACCGGATCGCCATGTCTCCTATGGGAACGTTCACCGAGAATTCCGATGGATTTCTGTCTCCCAGAACCATCAACTACTACAAAGCCCGTGCAAAAGGCGGGGCCGGGATGATAATTACCGAGGTGCAGTATATAACAAATAAGCTGGACCCATGGCTTTCATACATTTCCACAGCCGATACGGACGATCAGCTGAAGAGCTGGAGCATGCTGGCGGAGGCGGTACATTCCCACGGTGCAAAGCTATGTATACAAATAGGCTGCGGCCTGGGGAAAAACGCATTTGCCTTTGACGGGGACGGAGGAGACATGGTTTCCGCTTCTGAAAACCCCAGCTACTACGTCCCGGGAAAGATGTGCCGACCCATGACCATCAAGGAGATACAGGATACGGTGGCCGCATACGGACGTGCAGCCAGGCGCTGCGTTACGGCAGAAGCCGATGCGATCGAGATCCACGCTCACGCCGGATATATTCTCGACCAATTCATGACTCCCGCCTGGAACCGCCGTACCGATCAATATGGCGGCAGTTTTGAAAACCGTATGCGCTTTATCACCGAGGTGTATCACGCCATCAGGGATGCGGTGGGACCCAACTATCCCATTTTAGTCAGAATGGCGGCCGATCATGACTTCAAAGGCGGCAGGACTGTGGAAGAAAGCATTGAAATCGCACAATACCTGGAGAAGCTGGGCATCGATGCCTTTGACATCGACAGGGGCTGCTATGAGGAGAAGAAGTGGATAGTGCCGACGCCCTATGCGGGATACAGCTGCATGGCCGACGGCGCCGCCAAGATCAAAGCGGCCGTAAGCAAACCCGTGCTCAACTCCGGCACCCACACCCTCGACTCCGCGCTGGAATCATTGGAACAGGGCAAATTGGATATCGTGATGATGGGCCGCCCTCTTATCGCCGACCCTGATCTGCCGATCAAGGCCTTCCGCGGCAGACCGGAGGATATTCGCCCCTGCCTGTTCTGCAATGAATGCGGAGCACGGCTGTATCAGAATCGTTACCTTGCCTGCGCGATCAATCCTCAGGCTGCTGCCGAACAGGATTATCCCATAGTCAAGACAGACGAGCCCAAAAAGATCGCCATAGTAGGCGGCGGCCCGGCCGGCATGGAAGCCGCCAGGGTGGCTGCGCTTTCCGGTCATGACGTCACCCTGTATGAAAAGTCAGGTGAACTCGGAGGTCAGCTCATCCCCGCTTCGGCCCCGGAATTTAAAAAGCGCCTTACAGCTTTCGCCGAGTACGAAAAGGTCCAGCTTGACAAGCTGGGTGTGAAAGTCGTACTAAACAAGGCGATCGACGAAAATTCACCGGAACTGAAAGATGCATATAAGATCATCGTGGCCCTGGGCGCCACCCCTATAATCCCGCCCATCAAAGGCATAGACGGGAAAAACGTCGTAGAGGTGACCGCCGCCCACCGCAACCCTGAGCTTATGCGCGGCAATGCCTTCATCATCGCAGGGGGTGGTCTGTCGGGCTGTGACACAGCCGTTGATCTTGCAAGAAAGGGCAAAGATGTGACCATCGTCGAAATGCGCGATACCATCGCGCCGGACGTATGGAATGTCGACAACCGCAATCCGCTGCTCTTTGAGCTCAGAGACCACAATGTCAAGGTACTCACCGGGCATAAGATAACCGAATTTACGGATCATGGCGTGATAGCCCGAACCTCGTCGGGAGAGACCGTCGAGCTTTCCGGAGATATGGTCATTTCAGCATTCGGCATGAGATCGGAGAGCGCGCTTGCCAAAAAGATCTGCGATAAATACACCACCGCAGCCATTGCTGTCGGGGACTGCGATAAGATCGGCCAGGTCATAGGCGCAGTCCGAAATGGATTCTTTGCAGGCTGGTCGATACAATAATCTTTTACCTAAAAAGCGAGAAGCTCAGCTCTTAAAAAGAGCCGGGCTTCTTTTTTGTGTACGGTAATGTCGCCGGGTCATTTCAAACATGGCCCGGCGATATGGTGATAAAATACCTCTCCCATGATGATAACACTTATTACTGTGTGATCTTTTTGTCTGATTTTACAATTTCCTTGTTAAGCACTTGGGTGGTAAATTTCACCACCGAATCATCGTAAACCAAATGCGGATATCCCGGCTGACCCTTTGCCCAGTTCTGAAACTGCTTCATGGTCTCCTTATTGGCCAGAATATTGTCTCTGAAATTGGCATTGTACTCAAGTCCCGGATTTAATTCATCCCCAACCAGAGTCTGGAATTCCGAAAACTTTTTCTCTGAAAAATCACCGGAAGACAGGACTTCAGGCAGGAACGACGCCGCAACCTTGCCGCCTATCATGGCGGACGGAATGCCATATTCAAAGGCTGCTTCCGCAGAACTTACGGCATCTCCGATAACGACTGCTCCCGGAACGTAGTTCCTTTCGATCTTGCGGCTGCCGGGCAGACGCCAGCCCTTCAGTTTTTCGATGGGTCTGGCATTGTGCATACGCTCCCGGCCGAATTTCGTATTTTCACACCACCACTGGAACAGTCCTTCAAGCGTCATGCCGGTTTCACGCAGGTATTTTTCGGCTATCGTGATGCCTACGCTTGCAATCTTCCCCTGGTACAAAGGGGCCACCCAGGTCAGACAGATGGGGCTATAGGTCGGCTTAGGCAGATTGGAGGGAGTATAAAATTCCTCGAACCTGCCGTCCTCCATTCCTTCTACGCCGTCATAATAAGCCCGTCCGGCATATAGGATATACTCCGGGTCCTCCTTATAGATGCCGAGCTGTCTTGCCAGAGCCGAATGACTGCCGTCGGCAATGACGACCGCATCCGCCTCCACTTCGACATCCCTGTTATTATGGATACCTCTGATGCCGCGTACGACTCCGCGCCGGATGATAAGCTCTTCCGCCTGAAAGTTTTCCATGAAGTCGGCACCGGATGTAAGCGCACCGCGCCTGATTATATCGTCGCCGATACGGCGGGGAACGATCAGCCAAGGCTGCAGATCAAACTCGGCGTATTCCTCATCGGGATCAATGATGCGAAGGGATTTAGGGTTACAGGCCGCCGCGGCTTTCATCTCTTCCATTATCCCCATGTCTTCAAACATCGGATAAAGCGAGGGGAGATAGGAATCGCCGCAGACTTTATCACGCGGCCAGGTCTCACGATCAATGAGCAGGACGTCAACGCCCGCTTTAGCAAGATAAAAGGCAGCCGTGCTTCCTCCGGGGCCTGCACCGACAACAACAACCTGTTTCTTCATTATTCTTCTCCTCCTTCCGCAACCGGCTCCATCGTAATGACGTCGCCTTTAGGACAGACTCGCTGGCATACGCCGCAGCCGATGCATTTATCCGTATCGACCACATTATATCCGCAGCGAAGGCAGCGAAGCACCTCCGCCATGGCATCCTCATCGTCAAAGCATCCTTCGACCTCTTCGAAGGAATGGATCCTCGACTCAACAGGCTGCATGGGGATCTCGGGACGGATGGATTTTCTCCTGTTGTAAGGATAAACCTTCTCCGACAGCGGAGCACTGTGCAGTATATGGGTATCCATAGGATCTTTCAATGTGCGGCCGCGGAAATCCGCATCCACTTTCAGCGCCGCCTTTCTGCCGGACGCCATTGCGTCTATCACCGAGCAGGCATTGCTGCTGATATCGCCCGCAAAGTAAACGTTGTCATCCTTCAGTTCAGACCACATCGGATCGGGGGCCTGGCCTATGGCAACGATCGTCCAGTCGGCCTTAATTATAGTGCTGTCATTTTTGTCGACGGTAAATGTGATCTTCCCGCTGCTGTCCTTGCTGAATGAGGTGACCTTGCAGACCTCCAATCCCTCCAGTTTTGGATACTTACCAACAAAGCGCATGGGACTGCGGCCTTCTACCAATGTGACGCCTTCCTCTTCGGCTTCTTTTAACTCCCATGGATGAGCAGGAACGTTTTCTCCGCTCTCCAGGCAGACAGCGGCAACTTTAGAGGCACCCACGCGAAGCGCCGCGCGCGCCGTATCGATCGCCACGCTGCCGCCCCCGATGACAACGACTTCCCCATTCAGATCAAACATCTGCCCGGGGTGCGTCATTATTTCCTGCCGGTGATTTACCTTCTCCATAAAATTCATGGCAGTCATAACGCCGCTCATACGCCAGCCGTCGATCTTCAGTTCTTTGGAATTAGGCGTTCCTGCTGCGATAATAACGGCATCATATTCCCTTTGAATTTCTTTAAGCGAATGTCTGTCGATGCTTTGATTCAGACGGATCTCCATACCGGCATTCTCAAGGTTGGCAATCTCTTCGTCCACTACGCTGCGGTCCAGCCTGAACTCAGGGATACCGCGCTTAAGCATGCCGCCCGCCTCCGCCGCGCTCTCAAAAACAGTAACTTCATAGCCGGCGCGGGAAAGATAGTGCCCGGCCGTCAATCCTGCCGGACCGGCACCGATAATCGCAATGCGTTCGTCATACATACGAGGGTATTTCTCCGCCTTGAACGTCGTCTTCTCGCTCAAATACCGCTTAATGGCACGAATGGCGATCGGCTCATCCACCAGAACGCCGCGTTTGCATACCTGCTCGCAGGGATGATGACAAATACGCGCGCATACTGACGGAAGCGGGATTTTGTCCCAGACCAGTTTATAGGCTTCGTCCAGTTTGCCCGCACGTACCAGGTTGATATAACCCTGAGGGCTGATGCCTAAAGGACAACCGGTAGTACAAGCTGCTTTTGTTGTGAATTCATACATCTCGTCAAAAGTCATCGCTTCCCGTTCCGTACACTCGGGACAGATACGGCAGATCACTCTTTGATATTCACTGATGGCATCTGTGGGACACACTTCACGGCATGTTCCGCAGTTTGCACAGTTTCTTGGGTTAATATGCGCCACTGCAGTCTGTCCGACCGTGACCTCCCTACCCTTCCCGGAAATTACCTTTACACTGTCCATCCAAACACCTCCCAAATTTTGTTACTCCCCTACATAAAAATAAACGTTTTCTCACCTCCCGGTTAATAGAAATGGTCCTGCCTGAAAATATTGCTCTGTCAAAACTATGCTAGTATAGTTTTATGATACGCCCTTGATATTTAATTGTCAACAGATATTATAAAATCAAAAAAATGTCTGACATTCCGCAGAATATCAGACATTTTTACATATCAATATGATTTATTACATCTTCTTACACGTTAAAGAGAATCCAGCCAATTTATATTTTCTTCGCAGAAAGCTTTAAAATCATCGGTAGACAGATCTTTTATAACGTCGTTTGTCCTTTTAAGCGTAGCGCCGATTTGCTCATCGGAACAATATGAAATTTCCATGAAGGAAGTGGTGATCTGCCGACAAATAGGAGTCACTTCAATATGTAACTCTTCCCGCTGAAGATAAACTTCCATTCCTCCGGTGATCGAAAAAGTCAGGGCGGCTTTCAACCTTCTTTTTTCGACTTGCTGCGCCTCGCTGTCTTTCATTGAAATAAGCCACCGGTACACCGTATCGACCCAAATGCCGAGCAATTCCCTATGTGAAATAACATTGACGCTGAATTGATTCCATTTTTCATTTTTCGATACGGATTCCCAAAAGATCCTGGTATAGACAGAAAGTCTCAAATAGAGGTCATCCTGCTCTGATACGAGATTTTCCACATATTCAAACGATATGCTGAGCATCTCATCCAAAATGCTCTTGATAAGTTCGCTCTTTTTGGGAAAATAATGCTGCAGCAGAGATTTGCTGATACCCGCCTGCTGCGCGATATCGCTGAGAAACACGTTTTTATATCCGTTTTCCGTAAACAGATGATAGGCGCAGCGCATGATTTCGTCACGCTTCTCCGTATTTTTGGGCATTGTCATTTTTCCTGTCACTTCCGTATTAAAACTTTCTACTGATTTACAGATTATTGTATCATATTATTCATATAAATGCCACGCCGTATTATTTCCTTCAACGTGTTACTTGCGCTTCAGGTCGCAGACAAACTGCCAGGCCGTGACAAATCGTGCAATCTTGCGGTTGCACGGGATTGGCATCAGTCTGAGCCGCATTATCTGCGGCCCATGGCATTATCCTTGGTTATCCTGTCCAGTCCGCCCATGTAGCTTCTAAGCGCCTCGGGTATGACTACGCTGCCGTCCGCCTGCTGATAGTTTTCCAGTATAGCGGCCATGGTGCGGCCTACGGCTACTCCGGAGCCGTTGAGGGTGTGGACGTATCTGGCCTTTTCGCCGCGGCCCGGCCGGTATTTTATATCCGCCCGCCTGGCCTGGAAGTCTTCGCAGTTGCTGCAGGAGGATATTTCCACATACCTGCCGTAGCTGGGCATCCATACCTCAAGGTCATACTTCTTGGCGGCGGTAAAGCCGAGGTCGGCGGTGCTTATGGACACTACCCTGTAAGGTATGCCCAGTGTCTGAAGTACGTCCTCGGCATCATTGGTCATCTTCTCCAGCTCGTCATAGGAGGTCTCCGGCTCCACTAACTTGACCAATTCCACCTTGTTGAACTGATGCTGCCTTATAAGACCCCGGGTGTCCCTTCCGGCGGAACCGGCCTCCGAACGGAAGCAGGCGGAGTATGCGGCATGGTATATGGGCAGGTCGGATTTATCCAGTATCTGCTCGCGGTACATGTTGGTGACGGGCACCTCGGCCGTGGGTATGAGGAAGTAGTCGGTATCGGTGACCTTGAATGCGTCCTCCTCGAATTTGGGGAGCTGGCCGGTGCCCTCCATGCTGTGCCTATGCACCATGAACGGCGGGAATACGGCCACATAGCCGTGTTTGCCGGTGTGAAGGTCCAGCATGAAGTTTATCAGGGCGAGCTCCAGCTTGCAGGCCTGGCCCTTTAAAAATACAAACCGCGAACCGGTAACCTTGGACGCCGTGGCGAAATCCAGTATTCCTAAGTCCTCGCCTATATCCCAGTGCGCCTTGGGCTGGAAATCAAACTGCGTGGGCTGCGACCAGCGCCTGACCTCCACGTTGTCGTCGTCGCTCTTTCCAACGGGCACGGACGGATGGGGGACGTTGGGTATGGACATGAGCACGGTATTAAGTTCGCCCTCTATTTCGGCTAAATCCGATTCCATGGACTTGACGCTGTCGGATACCTCCCTCATTTCCTCTATCTTAGCCGCCGCGTCCTTTCCTTCCTTCTTCAGCCGGGCTATCTCCTCCGATTCGGTGTTGCGGAGGTTCTTTAATTTCTCCAGCTCGGTCAGCAGGCCCCTTCTCTTTTCATCCAGTTCCAGAAATCTGTCTAAGTTTTCCGTGGACTCGTTCCTCTTGACGAGCGATTCCCTTATCTCGTCGGGATTGTTTCTGATCCTCTTTTGGTCCAACATAATATTACCGCCTCTCATTCGATTTTATATTCGTTCCGGATAATAAAAAAGCCCGTCCCCACAATAAGGGACGAGCATATTGCCCGCGTTGCCACCCGAATTGGTCCAAAGGACCCGGCTTAACTGAATAACGGCTATTGCCGGCCAGGCCTACTTAAAGTTCAGCCCGCAGCTCCGGAATGGATTCGCCCCGCATACTGCCGTCTCGCACCTGCCGCCGGCTCTCTTAGGAAGTACCACGGGGTTACTGCTTTCCTTCACAGCTTTGTATTAGATTATATGACAGTTTGCCCGAAATTGCAATACTGATTCATAATTCTTTAATTAATACTTTTAGCGAGTAAATTTTCAAATTAAATTCCACCCCTTATCCTCTGGAAGTTACTCTGAAAATTTACTATTGGATAGCTATCGGCGGCAATTAAATTGCGATGTTTACATTTATGTTTTTTATGGTATAATACAGGTAAAGGTAATCGGCACCACATGATGTGGTTGCCCAAAACAGCTTACAAAATTATAGACTGTCCTGAGGCGCAGGGCGGTCTATTTTTTTCTGGGAAAACCCAGAATTGCTACGATCAACATTCCGAAAGCTATCATTAAAGATAGGGTTTCGTATGTATTCATCATAAGCATCCACCTCCCTTGCGGGAAAGTGGCAGCCACACCTGCGTTGATCCGATTACCTTATTCCTATTTTACTAAAATATTCATGGTTATACAAGATTTTATATCAAATCCAGAACCTGTCGCCGTCCAAGTAATGGAACACCATGGCTCCGGCGCCCGCCACTCCTGCGTCATTGCCCAGCCGGGCATGTTCCAGACTGCATATGCGCTTAGCCACCTCGACGGTATACTTTCGATATGTCTCATAGGCGGGCCGGAGAAGAAAATCTCCGGCATCGGCCAGGCCGCCTCCTATCACCACGAGCTCGGGATTTATGATGTTGACGCAGGCCGCCATTCCCATACCGATATAGCGTCCGGCCTCTTCAAATACCTTAATGGCCGTCTTGTCTCCCGCCCGGGCCGCATCAGCCACATCCGACGCTTTGAGCGTGGTGTCCACGGTTCCTTCCATCTTTTCTCCGTTTACCAGCTTTTTATATGCGGTGGCAATGGCCGGGCCGGAAGATATCGCCTCCAGAGTACCGTCCATATCCAGGGTGGATGTCAGCCAATCCTCCTTAAGCCTGATATGCCCTATCTCCCCGGCGGCATAGCTGCTGCCCCGCCAGAGCTTTCCCTGCAAAATTATTCCGGATCCGATGCCGGTGCCCAGCGTTATGCATATCATTGTCCGGGCGCCCTTGCCCGCTCCGAACCAGTATTCACCCAACGTGGCCACGCGTACGTCGTTATCGATGTATGCCGGGATTCCGAATTTTTCCCCGAGTATATCAGCGACGGGGGTATCGTGCAGGGCGGGACAGTTTCCCGCCAATATGGCGACTCCCTTTTCCACATCCTGAAGTCCCGGCACTCCCACGCCTATGCCGCACACGTCGTATTTTCCCGAGAGGAACTCTATGTTTTTCTCCAAAATATCCATGAATTCATCTCTCGAAACATAAGCGGGCGTAGGTATGCGGAATTTGTCTTCCAAACTGCCGTCCTCACCTACGACCGCAAAATTCATCTTCGTACCGCCGATATCTGCGCCTATTGATTTTCTCATAGTCATCATCCTATCTTTAGCAGATTACCTCTTAGCAATATATTTACGTATATCGAACGCCACGGCGCCGATTATAATGATTCCCTTTATTACCTGCTGCCAATACGCGGATACGCCGAGTATGACGAGCCCGTTGTTCATTACCTCGAATATGAGGACGCCGGTAATTATGCCCTGAACGGTGCCGATGCCGCCGGACTGCGATACCCCGCCGATGGTGCATGCGGCAATGGCGTCCAGTTCATAGGACAATCCGTAGTTGTTGGTCGCTCCGCCGCTCCTTGCCGCCAGCAGCGCGCCGGCCAATCCGTACAGCGCTCCCGCCAGCGCATACACGCTTATGGTGGTACGGTTTATATTTACTCCCGAAACCATCGCGGCATTGGGATTGCCGCCGATGGCATAGATATATTTACCGAAGGACGTCTTATTGAGTATAAACCAAATAATCAATGAGGCTATAAGGGCTATGATCACAAGATTTGGTATGGTAAGCACACTCCCCGACGCCAGTCTGGTAAAGTCGTCCCTCAGCCCGCCTATAGGCTGCGCATCGGTGTAGATGCTGGCAAATCCATAGGCGATGACCATCGTGCCCAACGTGGCAATAAACGGCGGCAGTTTCAGATAAGATATGGTGCAGCCGTTAAACAATCCGAACAGCAAGCCGACGCATACCGCCAGAAGGATGGGAACAACAAGCGGCAGCTGCGGCAGCGTCTCAAACATCTTATAAGCATAATCGGGCCGCTGCAGCATACTGGCGGCTATGCAGGCGGTAAGGCCGACGAGACGGCCGGCGGAGAGGTCCACGCCGTGCGTTATCAGGATGTTGCCTTCGCCCAAGGCTATAATTATCCTGACCGCCGCAATGATCAATATATTCTTTACGTTGCTCAAGGAGAAAAAGTTCCTGTCGACCAGGCCCATGCCTATAAACAGCACGATCAGCACCAGATATATGGCATATTTGCTCGCAAAACTTTTTATAGAAAATGCATTTTCGTTTTTCACTGCATTATCCATTTCCATTAACCTCCTAAATCAGGCGTATTGCGTGGCATATCTCATTATGATCTCTTCGTCGGCTCCTTCGCCGTTTACAAATCCGCTTATCCTTCCCTCGCACATGACCATTATCCTGTCGGACATGCCGATGAGCTCGGGCATTTCCGAGGATATCATAATTATGCTTTTCCCCTTACCGGCCAGGTCGGCTATGATGCTGTAGATCTCGTATTTAGCGCCGACGTCTATGCCGCGGGTAGGTTCGTCCAGTATGAGTATCTCGGAATCGGTAAGCAGCCATCTTTCAAATATCACCTTCTGCTGATTGCCGCCGGATAAATATTGCATCAGCGTCTTATGGGAGGGGGTCTTTATATCTAGGGCCTTTATGCCTTTACCCACATCGCTCAGCGAATTTTTACCATCTATAACATTCCCCCGCTTTTTATATTTGTTCCAGCTCGCTATCAGCATATTGTCGGACACGGACAGAACGGGAAAGATACCGGTGTCTCTTCTGTCCTCCGTAAGCAAAGCAAGTTTGTGCATCTTCGCCTCAATAGGATTTTTTATGGCGATTTCCTTTCCGTTTATATAAACGTGCCCCCTGACGATGTGCCGCAGACCAAATACCGATTCCATCAGTTCCGTCCTCTGGGCACCCACCAGTCCTCCCACTCCGAGTATCTCCCCGTGCCGGAGCTCAAAGGAAACGTCCTTAAATGATTTCGGGTTTATCGACGTAAGGTTTTCTGCCTTTAATATTACGTCTCCCGGGACATTATGCTTTGGCGGAAACCTTTTTGTAAGCTCCCGTCCCACCATTTTTGATATCACCATGTCGAGCGTGATCTCATCTATAGGCCATTCGCCTATATAGTTGCCGTCTCTCATTATGGTGACCTCATCGGCTATCTCAAAAATTTCCTCCAGCCTGTGTGAAATATATATTATGGCAACCCCGTTGCTCTTTAATTCATTGATAATCCTGAAGAGCTGTCCCACTTCGTTTTCCGTTAAAGACGACGTCGGTTCATCCATCACTATGACCTTGGCGTTATAGGAAACCGCCTTGGCGATCTCTATCATCTGCAGCTGGGACACTGATAAAGCCGCTGCCATTGCCTTAGGATCTATATTTATTCCGAGGTCGTCGAAAAGGGCCTTTGTGGAGTCATACATCCTGCCGTCGTCTATGACTGGTATTCCCATATATTTCTTCATGGGATACCTTCCCAGCCAGATATTCTCCATGACCGTCCGGTAGGGAATGGGATTTTGTTCCTGTTGTATCATGGATATGCCCTTGGCGATAGCCTCTTCGGGCTTTTTAAACAGACAGTTTTCCCCTTCAAAAATGATCTCGCCGCTGTCATAAAAATAAATACCGAAGAGACATTTCATCAGGGTCGACTTGCCCGCGCCGTTCTCGCCTACCAGTGCATGCACCGAACCCGGTCTGGCCTTTAAGGTCACATTATTTAATGCTTGTACCCCGGGAAACCTTTTTGATATATTTTTCATTTCCAAAATATATTCGTTCGGCATTGTTCCACCTCAATAATAAATAGGTTAGGCGGGTGCGGATGCGCAAACCCATAGGTCTGGCATTCGCACCCGCCGGTCGTTCCTATTTCTTAAATTCGTTCATGTTCTCTTTGGTTACGGCTTTGTAAGGCACCCACAGATACTTGCCGTCGGTTATGCCCTGTATGGATTTTGCGGGGTCCTCTCCCTTTGCCAGCGCATAAGAGAAGTCAAAAATTCCCTTTCCCTGTCCTTCGGAATCATTGAGCGCGGTCCCCAGAAGCTGATCGGCCGCCAGGGCGTCCAGTGCCGGAGCCGTGGCGTCGACGCCGACCACGGGCATAAACTTATCACCGGAAAAATAACCTGCGGCCTTCAAGGCCTCTATGGCTCCCAGCGCCATATCGTCGTTGTTTGCCAAAACCGCCTCTATCTTATCGCCGTAAGCCGCAAGCCAGGCTGACATCTTTTCCTGGCCTTGCACGCGCTGCCAGTTTGCGGTGTCTTTTGCCAGTTCTTGAATCTTGACGCCGGCTTCGTCCAAAGCCTTGACCGAATACTCGGATCTCAATATGGCATCCTGATGTCCCGGCTCGCCCTGCAGCATGACATACTGCATTATGCCGTCACCGTTTTTATCGGCTTCGGGATGAGCCATCCAATAATCGGCCAGTATCTGTCCCTGTATCGTTCCCGATTCCTCCGCTTTGGCACCGACATAATAGACCTTATCCCATCTGGCAAGATCTTCTTTTACCGGTTCACGGTTGAAGAATACGACGGGAATATTGGCTTCCTTCGCTTTGTCTATGATGACCGATGCGGACGTTCTGTCCACCATATTCACTGCCAGCACGTCATATTTCTGCGTTATGAAGGTGTCTATCTGGTCATTCTGGGTTGCCTGCTGTCCCTGTCCATCCACAGCGTTGATCGTTATTTTCTCTCCCGTTTCCTTACTTTTTGCCTCTGCATCCTCTTCTATGGCCTTTCTTACAGTCGAAATAAAAGTGTCGTCAAACTTATACAGTGCGACTCCGATCTTTATCTCTTTGCCTGATGAAGCACCTTCCGAGGGAGCACCGCTCTCGGAAGAATTTCCGCATCCTGCCGTAAGTCCTACGGTCATGATCATTACCGCCAGAATGGCAATAAGCCTCTTTAAACTCTTGCTCATTTTCCCTACCCCCTAAATATGATTTTTATTGGCGGTCCGTCCGATGATGCGAGATGCATTTGGCCCGGCAACACCCCCCCTTATTTAATAGTTACTGCAAACTCTATGTTAATTGCATAACATTGACTTGATCCAGCAGGCTTTGCACCTCCCGTCTATGCACGCATCCCGTGCTCTTCGTCATAGCGTTGGCTGCCGATTATAGCAATCTCAGGATTTATGATACTAAACACAGTTTACCATACATACCAATATAATAGCCAACTTTTTCAAATACCTTGGCCACCATCATTCTTCCGCGCGGGCTGTATCCTCTACTTCTGACACCTTAAGCGTTGTGTCTACTCTTCTCTCCGTTTGGTTTTCTCAGTCATTACCCCTCCAGCCATAAAATGATTATCCCCAAATATCAATATTCATTGACTTTCGAAACATGTATTCTGCTATAATAATCAGACGTCTCTTTAGTATCGTGAACATTCTCCTCTCATTTGCTTTCCTTATTATCCTAGAATAAAACTCAGGCTGCAGACTCTTTAGCAGACTGCCCGATATAATCACTATATCGGGTTCCTATAATAGCAGATCAAGATTACTTAAGAAACCCTGTCCATTTTTTTCGGATACCACGGGAACCTCTTCTCCATCACGTAATATTACTATGCAATTTCTCGTTTCGTCTTCAATTATTGAAAAATCATTTCTCATTTTCCTAATATTTAGTTCATCAACAGTCAATTTACCTAAAACCACACCAGGAAAACTAGTTGCTACCGTATATGATATGATATGGTACCCATAAGTAGGACATTAAAATATAAAGACCTATTTGGGAATATTTTATGTCCAGAAGAAGTAGGATTAAAGCGGCATAAAATACCGTCAACCAATATGGCAGCTGACGGTAGAAAGACTTATTATTTTTTATTGTCCTATTGATAAGGTGCGCAAATTTAAACGACATTTTGCCTGCACTTTGAATTAGAATCTTACTTATCCCAATTACCACCATGAAAGGGCATCTCTTTTTCAGTTTACTTAGATTTTTTATAGCTTGCATAATTCACATAGTAATAGAGGACTGCCAACCAGCCTATAAGTCCAATATACCCAATAAATTCGTTAAACCATTATTGATTTTTCCCTCCAATGATCATGCATTTACAACATCGTCGGGTATTTCTCCCCTCACTATTTTTTCTGCATCTTTAACGACCTTCTCACCCATACCATATAAACTTTCATAGGTGTATGCACCTATGTGGGGAGTGATCAATACATTGTCATATGATAACAGCGGATGGTTTTTATCAATAGGTTCTCCCTCCACTACATCCATAGCAAGTTCACCTATTATTCCATCATCTAAAGCTTTTATCAATGAATCGGGATTGATGAGTTCCCCTCTTGCAGTGTCAATAAGAATTACTCCTTTTTTCATTAGAGAAAATTCTTTGTCCGTGATCATGTGGTAACTTTGCGAGGTTACAGATGCATTCAAAGAAATAATATCCGCTGTTTTAAGCAGCTCTTCCAAAGATACTGGTTCTGCTCCCCTACATTTGATCTCCTCAGGGGAAAGGTTTAAGTCATATGCTATAAGTTTCGCATTAAATCCATTTTTTATTATTTGTCCGACCCTGCTTCCTATACTTCCAAAACCAATTATTCCAGCAGTCTTATCCCTTACCTCATAACCTACAAATTTGGCTCTTTCTGCCCATTTCCCTTCTTTAACCCTTAATGATGCAGCTCTTATCTTTCTTATAACATCCATGAGAAGAGCTATGGCACTCTCTGCCACGGCTTCTCTTTCTACATAGCTGGGTACCCTTGTAACGCAGACCCCTTTTTTCGCTGCAGCTTTTACATCTATATT
>DHDI01000017.1:20021-25016 GCA_002399285.1 Thermoanaerobacterales bacterium UBA4880 | reverse complement strand
GGCAGAATTTCTGCCACCCATTTGCCGGCAGCACACGCCACATTGTATGACGCACCTATATTCTGCTTAAGATTATTTGTGGCATATACATACCCTTGTATATTACGCGTATCTATTATTGTTAAAGTATACCTACTCATTTACATCCTCTCCTGTGGTATTAATCCAATCTTTAAGTTTTATTTTTAAACTGGGTATATCATCTTTACCAAATACTTTTATCCGCCCTTTTGCGTCCCAATCTTTTTCCAATTCATTTTGCAGAATCTCAGGTTTGTCGTAATAGCACACCAGTGCAGTCCGCGCTTCATCTCCGCCCATTTGATTTGTTCTTATATATGCCTCAAAGAATTTAGATTTGCAAAGTCTTTTATCTGCAGAGGTCGTACATGAAACGCCGAACAGTTGATATCCCTTCATGAATGCCACGTCAAACTCAAAATGTTTTGGAGTCTCTACTATAATATTCCTACAATAATCAGTCAGTCTGCAATCCCCGGCTACTTCGGCTACGCGATCCAAAACATAATCCTCCAACCAACAACCGTCAAGCCATTTGGCTAGATCTTCTGCATCTGTATTGCATGCATTAACAGCATCTAATAGAGTCGCCGCATCATTTTCAACGGATAGAAACTGAAAAGGTTTTCTTATATCCCCTTTAGGCAATATTACCCCTTTTAAAGCACCAGTTGGTTTTAACTTCCCGTTATCCTTTTTTAAATTATTATCGCACCAGCATCGCCACTCTTTATGTTTATTTTTCATATAATCAACCATATGCATTGATGCATCGGAAAATTGCGGCTGCTTTTTCATACTGTCTTTAACCTCTTGACTATTAAAGCCATGAAGCTGCATGAGCTCGGGAACAGATACCTTTACCGATTCCAACACGAGAAAAGCTTTTGAAGAAACCATATCGTCTTTCTTATCAATAAACATTTGAAATGTTCGCGAGTCAAGATAGGAAAAAACAGGTGCTTTTACATTATTTTTTACCCAATCAAAGGTATGCGCTGCCATTGCCTTGGTACCGCCCGTGTAGTTAAGACCGATTACCTCGTTGGGACTCTCTTTAATTAAAGGTGTTAATTGATCATCTAAAGCATAGATAATTTTAGATCTGTCTGCCTCGCATATCTCCACAAATGCCGCATCTCTAAGGCCAGGCCTCTTTGCCTTCACGGAATCATATATACGATGTGCAAATTTCTCCGTCGTTCTGGTACTGATAAAAACAATTCTCGCATCATCCTTTGCCAAAAGCATCGCGGCTACATAATTGGGCAGAGGATTACTTCCTACGATTAGTATAAGTGTATCCGCCTTATAATCATCCAAACTACTCATATAAATCCCTCTCCCCTTAATTATTTATTTATAGCTATGGACATAATGTTCAAACCCTTTAGTAGAAATAAATGTAGTCTATGACAATATAAGCATTTTAGGCCAGACAGGATAGGATCCGTTTGGGAATTTAGAAACAATGTCAAAGTGTCCTCCATTTGGCATTATGAGTATTTCATAGTTTTAAGGGACATCCCGGTATTTGGAATGTCCCTTTGACTATATCTGTAAATGCAAAGATGCCGATGACATCCTAAAACAGGCCCGTTATTTTCCCATTTTCGTCGATGTCCATGTCGAATGCGGCAGGATGTCTGGGAAGACCGGGCATTGTCATGATCTCTCCCGTCAGAGCTACAAGGAAACCTGCTCCTGCCGACGGCCTGACCTGCCTTACGGTAACTCTGAACCCTCTGGGCCTTCCCAGCAGACTGGGATCGTCCGAGAGCGAGTACTGGGTCTTAGCCATACAGATAGCCAAATTGTCCAGGCCCATCTTTTCTATGGAAGCGATGTCCTTTTCTGCCTCTTTAGTAAAGTCTACTCCGTCTGCGCCGTAGATCTCCCTTGCTATCGTCTCTATCTTCTGCTTGACTCCCGCATTAAGCTCATACACGGGCTTATAATTTGATTTTTTCGTCTCCAGTATGTCGAGTACCTTTTCCGCTAGATCTATGCCTCCTTCGCCGCCCTTTGCCCATACGTCGGACAACGACACGGGAATACCCAGCTGTGCGCATCTCTTATATACGAAATCCACCTCGGCATCGGTGTCGGTGGGAAATCTGTTGATGGCAACGACCAGAGGAACGCCGAATTTGGTTATGTTCTCCACCTGTTTCTCAAGGTTCTCAAATCCTTTCTTTAAGGCTTCGACATTTTCCTGGGAAAGGTCCTGTTTTTTGACGCCGCCATGATTTTTAAGAGCCCTTATGCTGGCTACTATCACCGTGGCGTCCGGTTTCAGACCCGCATACCTGCATTTGATGTCAAAGAACTTCTCGGCTCCGAGGTCGGCACCGAAACCTGCCTCAGTGACCAGATAATCGCCCAATTTAAGGCCCATTCTGGTGGCGGCGACACTGTTGCAGCCATGGGCTATATTCGCGAATGGTCCCCCATGGACAAAGGCCGGCGTGTTTTCCAGAGTCTGTACCAGATTGGGATTGATGGCGTCTTTCAGCAGCAGCGCCATGGCGCCCTGAGCATTGAGATCCTTTACGGTCACCGGCCTGCCGTCATAGGTATAACCTATTATGATCTTAGAAAGTCTCTCTTTGAGGTCCGTTAAGTCTTTGGACAGGCACAGTATGGCCATTACCTCGGAAGCGACTGTTATGTCGAAGCCATCCTCTCTGGGCACGCCGTTGGGCTTGCCACCCAGGCCGACCACGATGTGTCTGAGCGCCCTGTCATTCATGTCCATTACCCTTTTCCAAGTGATCCTCCTGGGGTCTATTCCCAGCTCGTTGCCCTGCTGCAGGTGATTGTCTATAAGGGCGGAGAGCAGGTTATGCGCCGTGGTAACGGCATGTATGTCCCCGGTAAAATGAAGGTTTATATCCTCCATGGGCACCACCTGAGAGTATCCGCCGCCCGCAGCTCCTCCCTTTACGCCGAAGCTGGGTCCCAATGAGGGCTCACGAAGCGCTATAACGGCCTTTTTGCCGAGGCGGTTCAAGGCCTGGCCCAATCCCACCGTAATGGTGGTCTTGCCCTCTCCGGCCGCCGTCGGGTTGATTGCGGTGACCAGGATGAGCTTTCCGTCCGGCCTGCCCTCAAGTTTATCCATCACCTTCAGGTTAACCTTTGCCTTATACTTGCCATAGAGTTCGATATCATCCTCCGAAAGGCCAAGGCCTTCCGCTATCTCCTTAATGGGTTTCATCTCTGCCTGCTGTGCGATCTCAATATCCGTTTTCAAAATTATGGCCTCCTTATATTGTTTATTCTTCAGATCAGGTATGCCGATAAATATCGGCGTCATACTTATAAATACTACAAAAAAGCAATAAATCCTGCTAAAAAATTTAAAAAATGTATATGTTAAGACCTTTGATCGACTGGCATTTTCCAATACTCATGCAAAAATCGGCAGGACGAAATACGGATTTTATGTTAAAATAGCTGTTATAGGCGGCAATAAATATTATAAATGAGATATACGTCGAAAAAATATAGATCTCAGACCGATGATAAAGGAGATGGATAAGGCCGTATTATGGATGGCATCCAGTAATATATCGAAATAACATTTAGAAAGGATGCTTGACCAATGAAATCCGATTCAGACAAATACGCGGTGAGTTTCGAAGATCAGTTTACATTGCGCGGTATGGTACTCGCCGCATTGGGCTCCACGCTCATCACCGCAAGCTCCGCTTATGTTGCCTTGCGTATGGGCGCGCTGCCGTGGCCGACAATATTTGTAACGATTCTTTCAATGACGGTTTTAAAGACGTTGGGCAATACAAACCTTAACGAGATAAACATAACTTCTACCGCCATGTCCACCGGAGGTATGGTTGCGGGCGGCGTAGCCTTCACTATCCCCGGAATATGGATGATAAAAGGCGATGCCGTTATAAATCCGTGGGAACTATTTTTAGTCGTTTTATCCGGTACGATCCTGGGAGTGATATTTTGCGCATTGTACCGCAGACAATTTATAGAGGAGATGCAGCTGCCCTATCCAATGGGGCAAGCCGCGGCCGATACGCTTTTGGCAGGAGATGAGGGCGGCAGCAAAGCCAAATATCTATTTTCCTCTCTTGGGATCGTCGCTGCGTTTACGGCATTGAGAGATCAATGGAATTTGATTCCCTCGGCCTGGACTCCCCAGTCTCTGTGGAAGAAAAACATACAGTTCGGTGCCTGGATATCTCCCATGGCACTGGGCATTGGCTATATCATAGGTCCGCTGTACACCTTGAGCTGGTTTGCGGGAGCGGTCTTAAGCTACCTTATAATAATACCTGTCACCGTAAACATGGGAATATTCGATGCCGCATCTGCAACGGCCTTCACCAACAGCCTGGGCATAGGCATCATTGTCGGCGGAGGAATAGGACTGCTCTTTAAATCAATACTTCCTCAGGCAAAAACTATATTCGGATCGATGTTCAGGAATCAGGATTCCGATCTGAACCTGAGATGGGCCCCATTGGCAATGGCTGTAATAGCCCTTCTGCTCACCGTCTTTACCGAGATGTCTCTGGTATCCAGCATTATCGTCATAGCGGGGGTATGGCTGACCACAGCCATGGCAGCCATGATAGACGGCCAGACGGGGATAGACCCCATGGAAATCTTCGGTATCATAGTTTTGCTCGTTATAAAGGCCGTATCCAAGCCAGGCTTTATAGAATCATTCTTCATTGCCTGCGTGGTTGCAATAGCATGCGGCCTGGCCGGCGACAGCCTTCAGGATTATAAATCGGGATACATACTTCATTCCTCTCCGAAGGCGTTGGTCTATGGTGAAGCCATAGGTGGAATAGTAGGAGCCGTGGTGTCACCCATCGTGATCTTCGTTATGCATCAGGCATACGGAGCCATGGGACCGGGTACCCAGTTGGTCGCGCCTCAAGCGTATGCCGTCTCAACCATGGTGAGCGGTCTCCCCAATCCAACGGCGTTTGC
>DHDI01000017.1:19555-19937 GCA_002399285.1 Thermoanaerobacterales bacterium UBA4880 | reverse complement strand
CCCCAATCCAACGGCGTTTGCAGTTGGTCTGCTCGTGGGAATAATACTGTATTGGCTCAACCTGCCCGCCACCACCATAGGCATAGGGGTATATCTACCCATGTATATGTCCACTACGGCAGCCCTAGGCGGACTTATCAGAATTTTAGTAAATAAATACAGCCCAAAGGCCGTCGGCAAGGGTGAGCTCATTGCATCCGGCGCGCTGGGCGGAGAAGGTGTGACCGGCGTCATAATCGCCATAGTACACGTACTATCGGGAACTTAACTTTAAAAGGGAGGCCTCACGCCTCCTCTTTTTATAGCTGAAAAATCATACAAAAAAAGACGGGCAAAAGCTCGTCTTTCTGCATATTTACCTCTTTGAGAACTGTGGTGCTTT
>DHDI01000017.1:6795-19452 GCA_002399285.1 Thermoanaerobacterales bacterium UBA4880 | reverse complement strand
CTCTTTGAGAACTGTGGTGCTTTTCTGGCTTTCTTCAAACCGTACTTTCTTCTTTCCTTCATCCTTGGATCTCTGGTGAGGAAACCGGCCTTCTTGATGATAGGCCTTAAATCCGGCTGAGCCTCGACCAATGCCCGCGCAATGCCGTGCCTTATAGCGCCGGCCTGGCCGGAAAGTCCTCCGCTTGCCACATCCACAATTATATCAAATCTGTTCAGCGAATTGGTAAGTTCCAAAGGCTGTCTTATGATCTGTTTCAATGTCTCCAGACCGAAATACTCGTCCAGAGTTCTGCCGTTCACGGTAAAATTACCGGTGCCGGGATATAATCTTACCTTGGCCACGGCATTTTTCCTTCTGCCCGTACCATAATAATAAGCTGCCATTCGTATCCCTCCTTATATGTGTAGCTCTAAAGGCTTCGGCTGCTGAGCCTCATGCTTATGCTCCGAGCCCTTATATATCTTTAATTTCTTTATCATTTTCCTGCCCAGACGGCTCTTAGGCAGCATGCCCCTGACCGCTTCATAAACTACAAATTCGGGCTTTTTGGCAACCATAGTCCTGTATGGCGTCTCTTTCAGTCCACCCGGGTATCCGGAATAATGCCTGTAAAATTTATTATCAAGCTTTTTCCCCGTGAGTACCACTTTATCTGCATTGATTATTATACAATAATCTCCAGTATCAACATGAGGCGTATACGTCGGCTTGTTCTTGCCTGTCAATATCTTAGCCACTTCGCTGGCAAGTCTGCCCAACGGCTTACCTGCCGCATCGACTACATACCAGTCTCTCTTTACTTCCAGCGGCTTAGCCATATATGTGCTCTGCATTCTTTTCCCTCCAGAATAATTTAGTATCCGGAATTAGCGGGGCTCCAAGACACTATTTCTAGTATAATAAAATTCTTTCCACATGTCAATAGTATACCTCGACAAGAAATAACCCCTTGGCGGGCAGCGTTACATAACTACAGAAATCCGCCTTACCGTCCACCAAGGTCCTGACGTCGGAGGCGTCTAGTTTCCCTCTTCCCACATCAGCCAGTGAGCCCGCTATTCTCCTTACCATATTATATAGAAAACCGTCTCCCCTTACGTCTATGGATATCTGCTCATCCCTTTGCATAAGCTCTATATCCCATATAGTGCGCACAGTGTCTTTGACGTCGCTGCCGGTAGACATAAAATTTTTAAAATCATGCGTACCTGTAAATATATTTATGACCTCATTCATTTTCTTCACGTCTAGATCGTAGGGAATATGACAGCAGTAATCTTCAAACAGGCCGGGCCTGTACCGTGAATTCCATATGCAGTACCTGTACCGCTTTCCCCTTGCGTCAAACCGGGCGTTAAACTCTATATCCACATCTTCCGCGTCATAGACCGTAATATCCCCCGGCAGATAAGCGTTGAGCGCCGCCGGCCATCTCTCCGCAGGCATCGAGGAATCAGTTAAAAAGTTGGCGGCCTGGCCCAGCGCATGCACTCCCGCATCCGTCCTGCCTGCGCCGGTCAGATTTACCTTCTTACCGCCGACACTCTCAATAGCCCTTTCGATAACGTCCTGAACGGCCACCCCATTTATCTGCGATTGCCATCCGCAATAAGCGGTCCCCTTGTATCTCACTTTGATCTTTATATTTTTCATCTTTACCAGACCCAATACCTGTTCCAAATAATCAAACCGACCATGACAAAAACAATCGCAAAAGCCATGTAGTCATTGCGGTCAAACTTAAGCTCATGCAGCCGCGTCCTGCCTTCTCCGCCCCTATAGCATCTTGCCTCCATCGCGACCGCCAACTCATCCGCCCGCCTGAAGGCGCTTATAAACAAAGGCACAAGCAGCGGCACCATACTCTTTGCCCTATTTATCACGTTGCCGCTTTCAAAATCAGCCCCTCTTGCCATCTGAGCCTTCATTATCTTATCGGTCTCATCCATAAGCGTAGGGATAAACCTAAGCGCTATAGTCATCATCATCGCCAGTTCATGGGCCGGCACGCCGATACGCTTAAACGGCTGTAAAAAATACTCTATGCCGTCCGTCATAACAATGGGTGGTGTGGTAAGCGTCAGCAGAGATGTGCCCACGATTAGAAAAGTAAGCCGCAATCCCATAAAGACAGCCTGTCTGAGTCCCTCATATGTTATTTTTAAAAACAAAAAAGACCATAATATCCTGCCCGGAGTCATAAACATGTTTATAAGCACGGTGATGAGCAGTATCACTAATATGCCCTTCAGTCCTCGAAACATATATTTTACAGGTACCTTTGAAAGATAGATGGTACAAAATAAAAAAGCCGCCGCTATAATATAGCCCGAAAACCTCGTTACTATAAAAAGAGAAATTATGAAAACAAACGTAAGCACCAGCTTGGTTCTCGGATCAAGGCGATGTATGACCGATTCTTCGGGTACATATTGACCGATAGTTATATCTCTAAGCATCCTTGCCCACCCTCTTCAATATGTCATCTTTTGCCTCTTCCACGGTCAGCACATCACTTCTTACATTCCAGCCCTTTTCCTTCAATCTTTCAAATAAAAGGGTTATCTGCGGCACGCCCAGTCCTATGGACATCAAGAGTTTCGATTCCTTAAAGACATCTCTGGGAGTACCCGTGAGTACTATCTCACCCTTATTCATCACTATCAGCTTATCTGCTAATTTAGCCACGTCTTCCATGCTGTGAGTGACCAGAATAACGGTAATGCCTTCTTGCCTGTTCAGTTTATTTATCTCAGTAAGTATCTCGTCTCTTCCACGGGGATCCAGGCCCGCAGTCGGCTCGTCGAGTATCAAGACCTCCGGCCGCATAGAAAGCACTCCCGCTATGGCTGCCCTTCTTCTTTGACCTCCCGATAATTCAAAGGGTGATTTATCCCTTACTTCATCATAGTCCAGGCCGACCTCGGAAATAGCCCATCTTACCCGTTCATCGATCTCGCCGGATTCCATGCCTAAGTTCATAGGACCAAATGCCACATCCTTATATACAGTCTCCTCAAACAGTTGATGCTCGGGATATTGAAAGACAAGTCCTACTCTTCTCCTGATCTCCTTTAGATTCACACCGTGTCCGCCGATATCGACCCCATCTACAAATACCTGCCCGCTTGTCGGTTTTAAAAGACCGTCTAAATGTTGAATCAATGTTGACTTACCTGACCCGGTATGTCCTATGAGTCCGACGAACTCACCGTCATTTATCTCCAGGTTTACGTTGTCCAGGGCTTTTGTTTCAAAGGGGGAACCCTGCCCATATATATAGCTTAAATTCTTTACCGCAATCGGCATAGACAATCCACCATCTCATCTACGGTAAGTATATCGGAGGGTATGTCGATTCCCTGATTGCGCAGTATATATGCCAGTTCGGTCACCTGTGGAACATCCAGACCATATCCTCTTATCTTTTCCACATCGCTGAACACTTCCTTAGGCGTACCATCCATCTTGATCTCCCCCTCGTTCATAACTATGACCCTGTCAGCCACAGCCGCTTCCTCCATAAAATGTGTAATAAGCAGTATCGTAATGCCCTCTTCTCTATTGAGCATCATAATGGTGTCCATCACTTCGCTTCTTCCAACCGGATCGAGCATGGCCGTGGGTTCATCCAGAACTATGCATTCAGGCTTCATGGCTATGATACCCGCTATGGCGACCCTTTGCTTTTGGCCTCCCGAAAGGCGATGAGGTTCTTTAAGCCTATGTTCATACATATCCACAGCTTTAAGAGACCTATCCACCCGCTGCCTTATCTCATCCGGTTCGACTCCAAGATTCTCCGGTCCAAAAGCAACGTCATCCTCCACAATGGTAGCCACAAGCTGATTGTCGGGATTTTGAAAGACCATACCCACGGTCTGCCTTATATCCCATAGCTTAGAGCTATCCTTGGTATTAAAATCATTTATGAATACCTCGCCGTCCTTCGGGACGATCAGAGCATTCAAAAGCTTTGCCAACGTCGATTTACCCGAGCCGTTCTCTCCGAGTATAGCTACGAATTCACCCTTTTTCACCGACATGTTTATGTCTTTCAAAGCGGGTTTGTCATCCGATTCTTTTCCGTACGTAAACGTCAGATTTTTAATCGATATAATATTCTTCTCCATATCGGTACACCCTCTATAATATTCTAAAGTAGGGATTAAGAAAAACTTAATCCCTACTTGCTATACAAGCTCTAAAATTACCTCCGGTGCACCATCGCCTTTTCTGTTGCCAAGCTTTATGATTCTGGTATATCCGCCGTTTCTGTCGGCATACTTAGGCGCTATCTCATCAAATAATCTTTTTACAGTCGTCTCATCCATTGCATAGGAGAGAGCCTGTCTTCTTGCATGAAGATCTCCTCTCTTTCCTAAAGATATCATATGTTCTGCCAGAGAGCGAACCTCCTTTGCTCTGGCTTCGGTTGTTACAATTTTACCGTGCTCGAGCAATGAGGTAACAAGATTCCTAAGCATAGCTCTTCTGTGAGCAGAAGGTCTTCCCAATTTTCTGTAGCTCATGATTTACCTCCTCCCTATTCCTCGCTTTTCCTAAGGCTTAGACCCAGCAGAGCCAATTTTTGTTGTACCTCTTCCAAGGATTTCTTGCCAAGATTCCTGACCTTCATCATATCTTCTTCCGTACGTTGGGTCAGTTCATCCACCGTATTTATACCTGCCCGCTTAAGACAATTATAGGACCTAACGGAAAGATCCAACTCCTCTATGGTCATGTCCAGAACCTTATCACGCTTATCGTCTTCGGTTTCTTCGACAACTTCCACCTCGTCGACTTTCTCCGTAAGACCTACGAAAAGATTCAATTGTTCGATCATGATCTTTGCGGCATAGCTTACCGCCTCGTCAGGCTTTATGGTCCCGTTTGTCCATACCTCGATGGTCAGACGGTCATAATCCGTGATCTGTCCGACTCTGGTATCTTCCACAACAAAATTTACCCTTTTGACCGGAGTATAAATAGAATCGATAGGGATGATACCTATCGGCTGATCAGATTTTTTATTTTTCTCAGCCGTAGTATATCCTCTCCCGGGAGTTATAGCAAGTTCCATATTCAATTTTGCATTCTGCTCAAGAGTGGCAATATGAAGATCCGGATTTACAATTTCCACATCGCCGTCGGTTTTTATATCCCCGCCCGTTACTATGCATGGACCGTTCGCTTCGATCCGCGCCGTTTTAGTCTCGGGGTTATATAATTTAACCGCCAATTCCTTAAGATTCAATATGATCTCAACTACGTCTTCCTTTACGCCGGGAATAGTTGAAAACTCATGCAGTACCCCATCGATCTTGATCGAGGAAACGGCGGCCCCGGGCAATGATGAAAGCATGATCCTTCTCAATGCATTCCCCAAGGTGATGCCATAACCTCTTTCCAACGGTTCAACAATAAATTTGCCATAGGTCTCGTCTTCCGAAACCTCTGCCCTGTCAATTTTAGGCTTCTCTGTTTCCAACATTAATTTTAACCCTCCTTAATAACTGGCAGGAATTTGAGGGCATTATTATTTCGAATAAAGCTCGACTATAAGGTGATCCTCAAACTGTATATCCATATCCTCTTTCTTCGGCATGCCGATAACAATACCCTCCATCTTATCCTTGTCTACGGATAACCAAGCCGGAATGGTCCTTTGAATATCAAGATTGCCCTTTACTGTCTCATTATCCTTCTGCCTGCCGCTTACCGTTACGACATCGTTTAATTTTATGTTATAGGCAGGCGCGTCCATTTTTTTACCGTTTACATTGAAGAAACCATGGCTGACCATTTCCCTGGCCTGGGACCTGGATGAGGCAAAACCCATTCTATACACGGTGTTGTCCAATCTCCTCTCCAGTATCTGGAACAAATTGTCGCCCGTCATTCCCTTCATGCCTGCAGCTTCTTTAAAATATCTTCTAAATTGCTTTTCCATAACTCCATATACTCTCTTTGCCTTTTGCTTTTCTCGCAACTGAGTCCCATAATAGCTTATTTTTCTTCTTCCCTGTCCATGCTCACCGGGAGCATAGGGACGCCGAGCTACAGGGCACTTATCAGTATAGCACTTATCACCTTTCAGAAAAAGTTTCTGTCCTTCTCTGCGGCACAACTTACATGATGAACCCAAATATTTTGACATAACCTGATTCCACCTCCCTAAACCCTTCTGCGCTTCGGCGGCCTGCATCCATTATGAGGGATGGGCGTAACATCCTTTATTGCATTGACCTCAATGCCTGCAGCCTGCAGTGCCCTTATGGCAGCTTCTCTTCCCGCGCCGGGACCTTTTACATATACTTCCACAGATTTCAATCCAAATTCCTGGGCAGATTTTGCCGCATTCTCGGCAGCTATCTGCGCGGCAAAGGGGGTCGATTTTCTGGATCCCTTAAATCCCGCTCCGCCGGAACTGGCCCAAGAAAGTGCATTTCCCGCTATATCCGTAATCGTTACAATAGTATTATTAAAGGTAGAGTGAATATGAGCTATGCCACTTTCGACATGCTTACGATCACGCTTTTTATGTGTTCTCCTAGTCTTTGTCGGCATCGAATCCCCTCCTTATTTTTTCTTCTTAGCAACTGTTTTCTTAGGGCCTTTCCTGATCCTGGCATTTGTTCTGGTTCTCTGGCCTCTCACGGGAAGTCCCCTTCTGTGCCTTATTCCTCTGTAACAGCCGATATCTACGAGCCTCTTTATATTTTGCGCAACCTCACGTCTGAGTTCGCCTTCCACCTTATACTCTTTTTCAATGGCTTCTCTCAGTCTGTTGACCTCTTCATCGGTCAGATCTTTGATTTTGGTATCGGGACTCACGCCCGTCCTATCCAGTATCTGCCTGGCCCTGGGACGTCCTATGCCATAGATATATGTGAGACCGATCTCAGCCCGTTTCTCTCTCGGTAGATCTACTCCAGCTATCCTTGCCATATTTGCACCTCCTTAACCCTGCTTTTGTTTATGCTTAGGGTTTTCACAAATGATCATAACTCTGCCTTTTCTCTTTATGACCTTGCACTTTTCACACATAGGTTTAACGGATGACCGAACCTTCATAACCGCATACCTCCTTTATTTGGCACGCCATGTAATTCTGCCCTTGGTCAAATCATATGGTGATAACTCAACTTTCACTTTATCTCCCGGAAGTATTTTAATAAAATTCATCCGTAACTTTCCTGAGATATGCGCCAGTATTACATGGCCGTTCTCCAATTTGACCTGAAACATGGTGTTTGGCAATGCTTCAAGTACCACGCCTTCAACTTCTATCATATCGTCCTTGGACAAATTATCAGAACCTCCTTTTATTCCTCATCCATTGAATTGAGGTTGATGTTAAGGAGAATTTTACGAAGCTCTGCGTTCGTTATCTTTTTACCGCTGATAAGCCTGCCTCTTATGCTATCATCTATTATATTGTATTTTATAAGATGCTTCATCTTTTTTTTCTTAGGCTTTTCAATTTTTCTCAATGAACCATCTGCAATAAATGCATATGATTCCTCAACATTAAGAACAACAAACAGCTTTCCCTTATCTCTCCCAGCCTTTGACATAACGACCTGGCCTGCTTTTAGATCCACACCATCCATGGAAGCCCCCCGTTCTTTCATATTGTGAGAATCTCAGGCTCATTCTCGGTTATAACTATTGTATTCTCATAGTGCGCAGATAAACTTTTATCAGCAGTAACAACAGTCCATTGGTTAGGCAATACTTTCACTCTATAACCGCCTGCATTTACCATCGGTTCTATAGCCAAAGCCATCCCTTTTGCCAAGCGAGGTCCTCTGCCTTTGGGCCCATAATTTGGTATCTGTGGATCCTCATGCATATCACGGCCTATTCCGTGACCCACATAATCCCTGACCACTGAAAACCCATTAGCCTCAACATGCGTCTGAATGGCATTGGATATATCATATAGTCTATAACCGAGCTTGGCAAATTTTATACCCTCAAAAAAACTTTCCCTCGTCACATCTATCAGCTTTTTTGCCGTATCGTCGATCTCTCCAACAGGGAACGTCCGGGCAGCATCGCCATAAAAACCCCGATATAACGAGCAGGCATCGATACTTATTATATCGCCTTCCTGCAATATTCTGTCCTTGCTGGGTAAGCCATGCACCACCTCTTCGTTGATGGAAGCACAAATACTTGCGGGAAAACCCTCGTATCCCTTACAACCCGGCAGGGCATCATTTTTCAAAATAAATTCTTCGGCGATCGAATCCAAATATCCGGTCGATATGCCGGGTTTTATGTGTTCACCAACATAGTTCAGAGTGTCTCCCATAATTTTACCCGCTTTTCGCATGAGGGCAATTTCATTATCTGATTTAACTATTATCATTCTACTTCGCACTCCAATATTTTACATATATCATGAAATATTTTTTCAATAGGGCCGTCTGCATCTACAACGTGCAGAATAAGCAGTGATCTGTAATAGTCGATCAGCGGCCGCGTCTCTTTCATGTATACGTCCACTCTTTTGGCAGCTACTTCTACATTGTCGTCCTGTCTCTGTATCAGATTGCCGCAGCAGCAGTCGCAGATACCTTCCGTTTTGGGCGGATTCGTAATAACATTGAAGGAAGCGCCGCAATTACTGCATATCCTTCTTCCGGCCAGTCTACTTATTAATTTTTCCCTTGAAATTTCAAGATTAATCACTGCATTTAAATTATTACCTTGATCTGCCAAAAATAATTTGAGCATCTCCGCCTGATCTACGTTTCTCGGATATCCGTCAAATAAAAAACCTTTCACGGTATCCGGATGAGACAGTCGTTCTTTTACCATGCGATTCACTATGTCATCGGTTACCAAAAGACCTTGGTTGATATATTTCTCGGCAACTTTTCCAACTTCGCTGCCGTCCGATATATTTTCCCTGAACATATCACCCGTAGATATATGGGGAATGTCAAACCTTTTACAGATCAGTTTTGCCTGTGTTCCCTTGCCTGAACCCGGCGGACCAATAATTACTAATCTCACGGTCATACACCTCTTACTTCAAAAAGCCTTGGTAGTTTCTCATTACCAGCTGCGATTCCAACTGCTTTACCGTATCAAGAGCAACGCCGACGGCAATGAGTATAGCCGAGCCGCTGAAATAAAGGTTCAATCCTGTAACCTTCATTATTATCGTAGGCACTAAGGTAACAAGTGCTAAAAATATTCCGCCGATCATAACCAACCTGTTCATTATTTTTGTTATATAGTCGGACGTAGGCTTTCCCGGTCTGATGCCGGGAATAAATCCGCCGTACTTTTTAAGATTATCCGCCACATCTTCAGGGTTGAATACAACCGCCGAATAGAAAAACGTAAAGAAGATTATCAAAATTACATCCAGCACATTATAGAGCACACCGCCGGTATTAAACCATGTGTTCATAAAGTGAGCATATCCGCCCTTGGGAAAAAACGCTGCAATCTGCAACGGAAATTGCAATATCGAAACAGCAAATATAATCGGTATCATCCCGGTTGGGTTGACCATCAGCGGAAGATGCGTGCTCTGACCGCCATACATCCTTCTGCCCACCTGTCTTCTGGCATATTGAATAGGTATCCGCCTTTGACCTTCAGAGACATATACGATCGCCGCTATCATGAACAATATGACAAGCCAAAATATGGCTGCGCCAAATATACTTGTCGTACCGGCTTTTACATATTGATACGTCGTAACAAACATGCTTGGAATTCTCGAAACAATTCCGGCAAATATTATCATCGATATACCGTTACCGATACCCTTATCATTGATCTGCTCACCGAGCCACATCAAAAAAGCAGTTCCTGCAGTTAAAGTAAATGCAATTAACAGCATGTTGAACAAGTTTACTTCATTAACTGCATTTCTCAAACCATAAGTCATACTGATTGCTTGAATAAAGGCCAATAGAACAGTCCCATATCTTGTATACTGCGCCAATCTCTTTCTTCCGTCATCACCTGACTTGGCCATCTCTTCCCATGAAGGTATGGCTATGGTCAGAAGCTGAACTATAATTGATGACGTCACATAAGGCGTGATGCTCAATGCAAAGATCGTGAAGTTACTGAATGATCCTCCCGAAATTACATCAAAAAATCCCAAAAGCTGTCCGCTGTTTATCATTTGTTTTATTATGGTCGTATTGATCCCCGGAACCGGAATGTGTGAACCGGCCCTAAAAACAAATAACATAGCGATTGTAAAAAGTATTCTGCTTCTTATATCTTTCACATGCCAGGCATTGGCCAAAGTCGAGAACAATTTAAATCACCTCTGCCTTTCCGCCAGCCCTTCCAATCTTTTCAACGGCAGATTTACTAAAAATATTTGCCTTAACTGTCAACTTCTTATTAAGTTCGCCATCGCCAAGTACCTTCAAATCGCATTTTGAATTCTTTATTTTACCGTTCTGTGCAAGCAATTCCTGCGTTATTACGGTATCATCATCAAAATCATTGAGGTCCCTGACATTTATTATAACATACTCTTTCTTAAATATATTTGTAAAGCCCCTCTTGGGAAGCCTTCTCTGCAAAGGCATCTGACCGCCTTCAAATCCAGGCTTTATTTTCGCGCCGCTCCTGGAAAACTGTCCTTTAGAACCTCTTGTGGACGTCTTGCCATGTCCGGAGCCGATTCCTCTGCCCACACGTTTTTTGCCTTTTACAGAACCCTCGGCAGGCTTTAATTCATGTATATTCAACTAAGACACCTCCCTTTGAATCATGGAGTTATATTATACCTCGGCTATATCTTTTCCTCTGAGTCTCGCAACATCCTGTGCTGTTTTTAAATTTTTAAGACCCTCGAATGCCGCATTTACAACGTTCCTCACATTATCGCTGCCCAACGACTTGGCTCTCACGTCCTTTACGCCGACCGCATCGAATAAAGCTCTGACGGCGCCGCCGGCAATGACGCCCGTACCTTCGCTGGCAGGCTTTAAGAGTACCTTCCCGGCGCCAAATTCTCCTACGATTTCGTGCGGTATGGTCGTCCCCAAGATCGGAACTGTAATGAGCGATTTCTTAGCATCTTCAACGGCTTTGCGTATGGCTTCGGGTATTTCGACGGCTTTGCCGGTACCTATACCGACATGTCCGTTCCCGTCTCCGACTACAACCAGAACGCTGAATCTAAAATTTTTGCCGCCCTTAACAACTTTGGCCACACGGTTCATAGTAATTACGGTTTCTTTTAAATCTAAACCATTAGGGTTAATTCGCATAATTTCCCTCCTTTAAAATTCTAATCCACCTTCTCTTGCGGCATCGGCCAAGGCTTTTATCGTGCCGTGATACTCATAGCCGCCTCTGTCAAACACTACGGTTTTGATACCCTTTGCAAGAGCCCTTTCTGCTATGAGTTTCCCAACCAATTCCGCACTTTCTTTGTTGGAACCATTGGAAACCTTAGCTTTCATTTCCGGCTCCAAAGTTGATGCCGCTACCAATGTATGTCCGATCTCATCATTTATTATCTGAACATAGAAATTGTTTAAGCTCTTATAAACAGAGAGGCGGGGACGTTCATTCGTACCTTCGATTTTTTTGCGCAATCTTTTATGACGCAATTGTCTTCCGATATTTTTACCTTGTTTGTTAATCAAGTCAAATCACTCCTCCCTACTTCTTACCTGTCTTACCTTCTTTTAATCTGACAACCTCTCCCGAATACCTGACGCCTTTACCTTTGTATGCGTCCGGTCTCCTGGTATCCTTTATAATGGCAGCAACCTGACCGACCCTTTGCTTATCGATACCTCTCACAAATATCTTGTTGTTTCCCTCCACTGCCAGCTCTATACCGGGCTCTTCTTCAATCTCTATAGGATGAGAATATCCAAGGTTTAAAATAAGTTTATTGCCCTGTTTGGATGCTCTGTATCCCACACCGACAATCTCCAGAGATTTTTCATAACCTTTTGTTACTCCTTCGATCATATTGTAAATCAAGGTCCTGGTAAGACCATGCAGAGAATGATTGAATTTTTTGTTATTCGGCCTTTTTACTGTTATTACATTATCTACCTTTTCGATAGTCATATTCTTATTGAGCGTTTGTTTCAATTCGCCCTTGGGTCCCTTGACAATGACCTCATTATCATCGATTATATCTACCTGTACTCCCTGAGGTATTGCAATAGGCTTTTCCCCTATTCTCGACATTTTCGCACCTCCCTATTTTACCAGATGTAACAAAGGACCTCTCCTCCGACACCCTCCTGTCTGGCTGTCTTATCGGTGATCACTCCCTTGGATGTGGATAATATGGCAATACCAAGTCCTCCTAAAACCTTTGGGACCTGATCCTTTGTAGCATATACCCTAAGTCCGGGTTTGCTTATCCTCTTCAGGCCGCTGATTACTCTCTCTCTATCAGCACCATATTTCATCTTTACTCTGATCATACCCTGTTTGCTGTCATCAGTCGCTTCATAGGATTCGATAAAGCCTTCATTATATAAAATTTCCGCAATACTTTTCTTCATGTTAGAAGCCGGAATGTCAACCGTATCCATTTTAACTATGTTGGCATTCCTGATTCGGGTTAACATATCAGCTATTGGATCCGTAACCATTAAATATACCTCCTCCCTATTACCAACTTGCCTT
>DHDI01000017.1:2080-6632 GCA_002399285.1 Thermoanaerobacterales bacterium UBA4880 | reverse complement strand
TCATGGGCATATTTTCTGAAGCAGAGACGGCATATTCCGAATTTTCTTAGATAACCGTGCGGTCTGCCGCAGATCTTGCACCTATTATATTCTCTCGTAGAATACTTTTGCGGCTTTTGCTGTTTTAATTTCAACGCTTTGCGTGCCATTTTATCCCTCCCTTACTTTGAAAAAGGCATTCCCAATAACCTTAACAGTTCATAACCTTCCTCATCATTCTTTGCCGTGGTGACAAATACTATTTCCATGCCTCTTATTCTTTCAACCTTATCATAATCGATCTCAGGGAAAATCAATTGCTCTTTGATACCCAGGGTATAGTTGCCGCGACCGTCAAATGATTTTGAAGATACCCCTCTGAAATCCCTGACTCGCGGAAGTGCAACGTTTAATAGTTTATCGGCAAAATAATACATTCTGTCTCCTCTAAGCGTTACCGTCACGCCAATGGGCATACCCTTTCTTATCTTAAAGTTAGCAATTGACTTTTTGGCCTTAGTGATTACAGGCTTCTGCCCGGTAATCTCCTTGATCTCATCAGCCATCTCGTCAAGAGCCTTGGGGTTTTCCTTACCCTCACCGATACCTGAATTAACGATTATCTTGACAAGCTTAGGTACCTGCATAGGATTATCATAATGAAATTTATCCATTTGCTGAGGTACGACCTCATTCAGATATTTTTCTTTAAGCCTTGGTATTGTTGGCATGCTAAACCTCCTTTCAGTCTATGTTCTCTCCACAGACTTTGCAGTATCTGACCTTTTGTCCGTTATCGAGAATCTTTCTGCCAAACCTTACTCCTCTACCGCAATTCTTGCAGTACAGCAGCGCCTTTGAGCTGTAAACAGGCGCTTCTTCATGAATGATCCCGGCCTGCTGCGCCTGGCCGCTAGGTTTCTTATGCTTCGTGACTATATTTACTCCTTCGACAAGAATTCTGCCTTTGCCGGGCATCACCTTGAGTACTTTACCCTTTTTGCCCTTATCTTCACCAGATATAATCTCAACAGTGTCTCCCTTTTTGACATGTAATTTTGGCATTTTGCCACCTCCAATCAAAGCACTTCCGGTGCAAGTGAGATTATCTTCATAAAGTTCTTGTCACGCAGTTCTCTGGCAACCGGTCCAAAAATACGCGTGCCGCGCGGCTGTAAGTCATCTTTGATTATAACTGCGGCATTCTCGTCAAATCTTATATACGTACCGTCTTTTCTCTTAAGACCAGTGACAGACCGTACTACGACAGCCCTTACCACGTCTCCCTTTTTCACAACGCCCCCAGGTGTTGCGTTTTTAACGGAAGCTACTATTACATCTCCAATATTTCCATATTTTCTGTTCGGACCGCCAAGAACCCTGACACACATAATCTCTTTTGCGCCTGTATTATCGGCAACCTTTAAACGCGTCTGCGGTTGAATCATGGTGTAGACCTCCTTTCATTATTTCGCCCTTTCAATTACGTTGACCAGCCTCCACCTTTTCTCTTTGCTGAGCGGTCTTGTTTCCATAATCAGGACCTTATCTCCTATATGAGCCTCATTGTTTGCATCGTGAGCCTTATATTTTTTGGTCCGTTTAACCGTCTTGCCATAAAGTGGATGCTTTACTCTGTCTACTATGGCCACAACTATTGTTTTATCCATCTTATCGCTAACCACCAAGCCTACTCTCTGCTTTCGATTAGCCCTCACAATCTCCATTTGCTAACCTCCTTTAAACTGCTTTGATCTGGCGTTCCCTTAAAACAGTCTTGACACGTGCAATATCTTTCCTAACCAGCTTGATCCTGCTTGTGTTATCAAGTTGACCGGTAGCCAGCTGAAATCTTAGATTGAACAATTCCTCTTTTAATTCTGAAAGTTTCTGATTTAATTCGCCGTTTGTCATATCGTTCACATCACTGGCTCTCATAGTTTTCACCACCCAAATCTTCACGTTTTATAAATCTGGTCTTAATGGGAAGCTTATATTTCGCCAGTCTTAAAGCCTCCTTAGCAGTTTCTTCGTTTACACCGCCGATCTCGAAGAGTACCCGGCCAGGCTTAACCACCGCCACCCAATATTCGGGAGCGCCCTTGCCCGATCCCATCCTCGTTTCAGCGGGCTTTTTGGTTATCGGCTTGTCTGGAAATATCTTGATCCAAACCTTACCGCCTCTTTTAATGTACCTGGTCATGGCAATACGTGCAGCTTCAATCTGTGCGGATGTTATCCACGCCGGTTCCAAAGCCTGAAGGCCGAATTCACCATACGTAAGCGTATTGCCCCTTAATGCCTTTGAACCCTTAGCAGGTACCGAGCCTCTCTGGGGCTTTCTATATTTAACCCTTTTAGGCATCAACATGATTACATTCCTCCTTCCGCTGCTTCCTTCTTCGGCGCAGGTAAAATTTCACCCTTATTGATCCATACCTTTACACCGATTCTTCCATATGTCGTTTTTGCCTCGGTAAAACCATAATCAATGTCCGCACGCAGTGTCTGCAGCGGCACAATGCCGTCATGGTAGGTCTCTGTTCTGGCAATTTCCGCTCCGCCCAGCCTGCCGGCAACCTGCGCTTTTATACCTTTAGCTCCGGCTTTCATGGTACGTGACATAGCCTGTTTCATAGCCCTGCGGAACGATATTCTTCTCTCCAATTGGAGAGCAATATTTTCCGCAACAAGCTGCGCGTCAAGTTCAGGCCTCTTTATTTCCACAACATTCAGAAGAACCGTCTTTCCGGTTATGCCTTCAAGCTTCTTCTTTAAGTTGTCTATTCCCGAACCGCCTTTACCAATCAATATCCCCGGTTTTGCTGTATGAATATTTATGCGGATACGATGAGCGTCTCTTTCAATCTCGATCTGAGAAATGCCCGCTTCGGGAACCGCATTCTTGACAAAATCCCTGAGCTTTATATCTTCAACTAGTGTGTCACCAAAACTATTGCCCTTTGCATACCATCTTGCGTTCCAATCCTTGATGACACCTACTCTAAATCCGTTTGGATTGACCTTTTGACCCATATCTGCACCTCCTTATCACTTTTCTTCAAGAACCAGTGTTATGTGGCTGGACCTCTTCCTTATGACATCAGCTCTTCCATGGGCTCTTGGCAGAAATCTTTTTAAAGTTGGTCCCTGATCAGCATAAGCCCTTGAGACAAAAAGTTTATCACTGTCCATACTGAAATTATTTTCGGCATTTGCTGCCGCGGAATTTAAAAGCTTTCCCACGATATTTGCGGCTTTATTCGGCGTATATTTGAGGATCGCCGCCGCCTCATCGATTTGTTTGCCCCTGATAAGGTCGAGTACGATCATGACCTTTCTCGGAGCAATATTGGCATATTTTAATGTAGCCTTAGCTTCCACCTTTATAATACCTCCTCACCTTAGACTACTTTCTGATTTTGGTTGTTTTCTCGGAACCTGCGTGACCTCTAAAGGTTCTGGTGGGAGCGAATTCACCCAATTTGTGTCCAACCATATCTTCAGTAATGTAGACCGGCACATGTTTCCGACCATCGTGCACCGCGATGGTATGGCCTACCATATCGGGAACTATAGTAGAGCTCCTAGACCAGGTTCTTAAGACTTTCTTTTCACCGGCTTTGTTCATCTCAACAATATGTGCCAACAATTTTTCATTTATATAAGGTCCTTTTTTTACTGACCTGCTCATTTTACCCCTCCCTTACTTACTGCGTCTTTTTACAATAAGTTTGTCAGAAGACTTGTGTTTCTTCCTGGTCTTATACCCTAAGGCAGGCTTGCCCCAAGGAGTAAGAGGTCCAGGATGTCCCACGGGCGCTTTTCCCTCGCCGCCGCCATGCGGGTGGTCTATCGGGTTCATTACCGATCCTCTGACTGTCGGCCTAATACCCAGCCATCTTGTTCTTCCCGCCTTGCCTATTCTTACATTTTCATGATCAGCATTTGACAACTGACCTATCGTTGCCATACATTCGATCCTGACATATCGAACTTCGGAAGAAGGTAATCTGACCTGAGCATATTTGCCTTCTTTGGCAAGTAACTGAGCCGACGAACCTGCCGATCTGACCAATTGGCCGCCTTTTCCCGGCACCAACTCGATATTGTGGATAGTGCTTCCGACCGGTATGTCCTTAAGTTTTAATGAGTTTCCGACTTTTATATCCGCGCCTTCACCCGACTGAATGATATCTCCCACATGCAGTCCTTGAGGCGCCAATATATATCTTTTCTCGCCGTCGTTATAATAAAGCAGAGCTATATACGCAGTCCTGTTCGGATCGTATTCAATAGCGGCCACTTTAGCCGGTACGCCAAACTTATTTCTCTTAAAATCAATTATTCTATAGAGTTTCTTATGCCCACCGCCTCTATGCCTGACTGTAATCCTTCCGTATACATTTCTTCCGCCTTTATTGGTTAGGCTTACTACCAATGATTTTTCCGGCTGCGTCTTTGTTATCTCGGCAAAGGTGTTACCAGACATAAACCTTCTTCCAGGCGAGGTAGGCTTATATTTTTTTATAGCCATTTCTTTACCTCCTTTAGGAAATTACATAAGTCCCTC
>DHDI01000017.1:0-2060 GCA_002399285.1 Thermoanaerobacterales bacterium UBA4880 | reverse complement strand
TTACCAGACATAAACCTTCTTCCAGGCGAGGTAGGCTTATATTTTTTTATAGCCATTTCTTTACCTCCTTTAGGAAATTACATAAGTCCCTCGAAGAACTCAATTCCTTTACTATCTGCCGTAAGTTTGACTACGGCCCTTTTCCAATCCGATCTTTTCCCCTCGTTTTTTCCTACCCGCTTAACCTTGCCTATGCGATTGGTAGTGAGTATTTTTTCAACCTTCACATTGAATATCTTCTCTACGGCATTTTTAATCTGTGTCTTAGTAGCGCGTTTATCGACCTCAAAAGCGTATTTCTTACCTGCCATCATATCCATGGTATTTTCAGTGATAATAGGCCTTATCAAAACATCGTGGAGATCCATCAGGCGTACACCTCCTCCATTTTGTCGACGGCATCCTTGGTAATAATGAAAGTATCATGAGTCATAATATCATATACGTTCATCAGCCCAATGTATGTGGTCTTAATGCCGGGTATATTCCTAGATGATTTATATACGTTTTCGCTGTTTTCAGAAAGCACTATAAGTGTTTTATTGTCTGCCTTCAAGTTGCCAAGCAATTTTACTATCTCTTTTGTCTTAGGCTGATCCAAATTCAAGCTTTCAAGCACTATTATTTTATTTTCCTTGTATTTGGAACTAAGGGCGGATCTCATGGCAACTCTTTTTAAGCTCTTAGGCAGATTGTACCTATAACTTCTCGGATGCGGTCCGAATACGATTCCGCCTTTGATCCACTGCGGCGCCCTTATACTGCCCTGCCTGGCCCTGCCCGTTCCCTTCTGCCTCCAAGGTTTTCTACCGCCGCCTCTTACCATGGCGCGTGTCTTTGTAGAATGGGTACCTTGCCTTTGATTTGCAAGATAGTTCTTTATGACCTCATGGAGGACCGCTTCATTAACAGGCGCATTGAAAAGTTCCTCAGCAAGCTCTATTTCTTCAACCTGTTCACCGTTAGTATTGTAAACTTTGGCCAATGCCATCTCAGTTCCTCCCTTCACTTACCTGTTCACCTTGATTGAGTCTTTTATATACAGCAAAGACCCCCGTATGCCAGGTACTGAGCCTTTTATAAGCATCAAATTCTTCTCTGGATAAGTTTTGACTATTTCCAAATTTTGTACCGTCACTCTATCATTGCCCATATGTCCGGGCATGTGTCTGCCCTTAAATACTCTCTCCGGAGAAGAGCTTGCTCCCAATGAACCCACTCGCCTATGGTATTTTGAACCGTGAGCCATCGGGCCCCTGTGCGCATGCCATCTTTTGATCATTCCGGCAAAGCCCTTGCCCTTAGAAGTAGCCACGACGTCTATTCTGTCGCCGGGAGCAAATATATTTACATCTATGACATTTCCGATCTGATAATTTGCAATGTCATCCAATTTTAATTCCCGGAGATATCGTTTCGGCTCCAAACCGGCTTTTTTAAAATGTCCATCCATGGGCTTATTTACTTTCTTTGGCTTGATGTCGCCGAAACCGATCTGCAGTCCGTTATAACCGTCATTTTCAACGGTCTTTATCTGAACCACCGAACATGGTCCGGCTTCAACTACGGTAACGGGAATTGCTCTTCCGTCCTCTGCGTCAAATATCTGAGTCATTCCGAGTTTTTTCCCCAGTATGCCTTTATTCATGTCTCCACCTCCTAGCTATTTACGATTTTTATCTATAGCTTGATTTCTATGTCCACACCGGCCGGCAGATCAAGTCTCATCAAAGCGTCGACCGTTTTGGATGTAGGATTCAAAATATCAATGAGACGCTTATGTGTCCTTATCTCAAATTGCTCTCTGGAATCCTTATATTTATGCGGAGCCCTCAGGATAGTTATTATGTTTTTCTCTGTCGGCAGGGGAATCGGTCCCGAAACCTCCGCGCCGGTTCTTTTCGCTGTGTCCACTATCTTCTCGGCTGACTGATCAAGCATTGCATGATCATATGCCTTAAGGCGTATCCGTATTTTCTGCTTAGGCATCATAGTCCCTCCTTTATACTACACATATACACTTAGGCCTGGCGCTCATTTATTCGATCACGGTACCGACA
>DHDI01000029.1 GCA_002399285.1 Thermoanaerobacterales bacterium UBA4880 | reverse complement strand
ATACAACATATTGACATAAAAAACCCAGTAACTGCAATAGCTACTGGGCTCTTACTTTGACTGTTAACTCCCAAACTCAGGGGGCCGGCCGCTGAAGCGGTTCTGGTAGTGTCAAATGTTCCGCTTGTCCAGCAGATCTCATTCTCATCAAGCTCGGCCTCCTGGGCTCCACCGGCGGTGTTTGTCCCGGAAGTAAATACGGATCTCCTGCCCGGCGGTACGGGAGTATTTCTGCGGCTTTTCTCCCGCCACGATCTTCTCAATAAACAGCACTGGAAAGCTACACTATTATTGATAATAATTCGGTGGAAAGATCTATGCCGGTATGGTATAGTTAAATAGCCATGTTTTATGTTACGATAAACAGAAATTTATATAAAGGAGGTCAATCATGAGAAAAAACTTTGGGGCAAAGCCCATAACGTATCCTCAACCTGTGCTTATCATTGCCTCTTATGGAGAGGACGGAACTCCGAATGCCATGAATGCGGCTTGGGGCGGCATTAGCGAAGAAAGGGAATTCTCTGTGTGCATAAGCGCCGATCATAAGACGACGAAGAACATCATTGCCAGCGGTGCATTTACCGTTAGCATGGCAGATGCAGAGCATGTGGCGGAATGCGATTACCTTGGGATTGTCTCGGCAAACGATGTGTCTAATAAACTTGCGAGAGCAGGTTTTCACACCACCAAGAGCGAATTCGTAAATGCACCGCTCATCGACGAGCTTCCTATGGCGCTTGAGTGCAGGCTGATCAGCTATGATGAGGAATCCAACCGTCTGGTGGGCGAAATTGTCAATGTCTGCGCGGACGAAAGGGTGCTGAACGCAGAGGGGAAAATCGATCCGGCAAAGTTGCGCCCCATCATTTTCGATCCAATGAACAACGAATACCTAGTCGTTGGAGAAAAGGTGGGCAATGCCTTTAAAGATGGCAGGAAACTGAAATAACTGGCATGGACAAATTCCAATTTGAGGAGTGATGCGGCGTGCCGGAATATAAAAGCAAGCAGGAATTGGTTGATGAAATATCAAATAGTGCAAGGCTGTTCATCAATGAATTCTCCGATATTAAAGAAGCAGATAAAGATAAACTGCTTGATGGAGTAGACAGAACTCCCGCACAGATGATAGCTTATCAGTTGGGTTGGCTCAATCTTATTCTTGATTGGGAAGAGCAGGAACGGCAAGGTATTACCGTCATAACTCCGCATGTTGGATATAAGTGGAATAATCTCGGCGGACTATATGAGAGCTTTTATAAACAATATGAAGATCATAGTCTGCATGAGCTATGCAATATGTTTGAAGAAACAGTACAAAGAATTTTAGAACTGACGGAAAACTATACAGATACCGAGCCTTTTCAATCCGGCGGCGGGAAATGGGCTTCCTCTACGCCTGCTAATTGGCCAATTTGGAAATGGCCTCATACGAATACGGTTGCGCCATTTAAGTCGTTCAGAATTAAAATATGTATCATTTTTTCTGACCGTACGTTTTGAACTTCTCCATCATGCGCTCCATCTCGTCGTCGGGCAGCAGCACAGGCTGCGCCACACACTTTGTCCTGTAGTATATCTCGGCGCAAAATTCTATTTCCTCCGCCGTATTGAAGGCCGACGGCAGATCGGGGCCCACCGCCAGCAGACCATGGTTCGCCAGCAGCACGGCGTTTCTGTCTTCCATCGCCGCAAAGGCATTATCTGCGATCTCCCTAGTGCCGAATGTGGCATACTCCGCGCATGGGACATCCATACCGGCATAGGCCACCAGGTAGTGTACCGCGGGGATGGTCCAGCGGAGGCAGGACAGCACGGTGGAATATGTGGAATGGGTATGTACCACCGCCCTCACTCCCTTCCTGTTGCGGTAAAAAATCCTGTGCATCTCATACTCGCTGGACGGCTTCCGTATCCCTTCAACGACCTTTCCGTCCAGATCCATCACCACCACATCCTCCGGCCTGGTCTCAAAATAGTCCATGCCGCTGGGGCTTATGGCCATGAGTCCCCTTTCCCTGCTGAATATGCTGATATTTCCCCCCGTTCCTCTGGTCAGGCAGCGTTTTACAAGGTTTTTTCCGTATTCTACGACCGCATTCCTCTCCTCTTCAAGAAGCATCATGATCACCTCAACTCACTATTCATCAGTTTGACTCGAATCAATGATCCAAACCTTTTATACCGGATTTTCAAAACCGCCGGCAATGATCAAATCTATGCCTTTCTTTGTCAATGCCGTTTTCATCTGCGGGTCTATATCTTCATCCGTTATGATATGTTGTATGTCAAACAATTTGCATATGGTAACAAACGATACCTTGCCGAATTTACTAGAATTGCACAAAGTTATGACTTCCTTGGACCGCTCGATAAACGCCCTTTTAGTTTCAACTTCATCCATGCCAAAATCCGTCAGCCCCGACTTCTCAGAAACGCCCGCGACACCCAGGAAAAACTTATCAAAATGATACTGTCTTATTACATCTCTTGCAATGGGGCCTCCAAGACAATTTTCTTTAGACCTCAATACCCCTCCCACCAAATATACTACCACATTCGTATTTTGAAATATGGCGGCAATATCCAAGCTTGCCGTAAAAACGGTTATATTATTTCGGCCTCTTAAAGCTTTTGCCATCTCGATAGTGGTGCTTCCGACATCTAAGGCGATCACTTCACCCTCCTTGACAAGATCGGCAGCCTTTATCGCTATGACCCTCTTTTTCTGCAGGTTATCGACTTCACGTTCCTGCAAAGTAGGTTCGTGCCCATACGGTGACCTGGCCAACATAGCTCCGCCCCTAAAACGCGTTATCAGCCCCTTTTCATATAACTTATTAAGGTCTCTTCGTATAGTGGCGGGAGAGGCTTCAAACATATCTTCAAGCCTTTCTGTGGTAACCGATTCCTCCTTATATAATAAATTTAATATATTATTAATACGCTCATTTTCATTCATATCAAAACACCTGTTCCTCAGTTCCTATTTATATGGAATATAGCCTTATGGATATTGTAATTATATCATAAGCGTCATGATTTGTGTTACGGTCAAATGAAATAAAAAAACGATTGCATTTTTGTAAAACATAAGTTATACTATAATAAAATGATTGTTAATGATTTTATATGAGCGTAATACAATATTTTAAATCATAATATCTGCGTATTACGTCATTATTGTTTGAAGTCTATCAAATAGAAAGCTATGTTTGCTCTACCGGTGTTTTTTCAGAAACCTGCTAACAGAAGTTTGTAAATACATCCTAACCGACGCAACAGCAGAACATCGGAAAGCCATATCCCTAATTTCTCAGTATATAAATTCGCATACTGGAAATAAAAATTCAAGGAGGGCATTATATTTTATCTATCCAATTATGCGAATTCAATATAAAATTAAAGTTTGGGGGGAAAGAAGTGAATAAAGAAATTGCCATTTTGGGAAGCAGCGGCGGTAACCTGTATACCTTAGGAGGTAAGGACCCCAAAGACCTTTTGGGTGAAATGGTTAAGCAAATACAAGCCGCCGGAATGGAGGTTGGCGCAATCCAGTTTGTTGCAGCCGAGGCTTCCATGGACTTCGCCAAGCCGACAACTAAGGCACATTTATGGACTTGGAACGGCAGCATACCCGAGCCGGTTGCGGACGGCACGCTTAAGGAAATCAACGAATTGGCAGCCGGGGAAGATAAAAAAATTGCAAAGTTGATAGAAGACGGTAATATTGACGGCCTCATTCTTGCCAGCGCCGATCCAAAGGGAACAAACCGCAATGCGATCGAAGCGGCCATAAATGCCAATATCGTTGCTACGGGCACCGGAGGAACCTCCATGGCGGATGCGCAGGCTAAAGGACTCAAAGTATTGGCCGTCTCAGGAACGACGGGCACTACGAACCGGACAAGAGCAGTTGCCGCGATGTATGCCCTTTCACAGCATTGGGATATCAAATATCATCCTGTAATAGGCAATTCGGATGAATCCGCTCAATCGGGAAGTGTCTTTTCCAGAATAAGCCTCCGCGGCATTCTGATGTCCTCTCTGCCGGGTTTTATTGCTATGGCGTTTGCCCTGTTGTTTACCAAAATTCCCGGAATGCCTGAAGAGGGCACAAAAATTTTCGACATTATGATGAATGCGCTTCCCGTAATCGTTTCCGCAGTCGCAGCAAAGCAGATTTCCGGCCTCAACGAGGTTGCCGTGTGTGCAGGCGTAGTGGCGGGAACACTCTCAACCGGAGGAGGATTGATCGGGGGCATCCTCGCAGGTATCATTGCCGGTATTCTTGTAAACGTATTCATGATGAAATGTTTGCAGTGGCATTTCCCCGGTACCACGGCCAACATTTTCGCCGGCGGCTTCGCCGGTCTCATCAGCGGCCTGATCATCTATTTCTTTGTGGCTCCGTTGGCTAACATGGCGGGTAACGGAATCCAGGCGCTGATCAACATGGCCTTAGATTACAGCCCGATACTGTGCGGTGCCGTCGCAGGGCTTCTGATCTGGCCGGCGATTATGGGCGGCGTATATCATGCGGCCATATTGCCGATCGTCATGCTCGAAATGTCCAAGTATGGCAACAGTTTCCTCGGCTCCATCGACATGTGCGGCCTGGTCATGGTTTCTGCCGGGATCACTCTCGCAAATATTATTTACCCCAAAAGTAAAGACGAGGCGGCGTTGGCAACGCCTGGTTTTATAATCAACGTGTGTTTCGGCACCTTTGTGGAGGCGGCATACCCGTTTATGTTTTCAGATAAAATCACCTTCATAGGCGCCCTGGTATCGGCATGCGCGGGAGGCTTAGTCGTAGGATACTTCGACGTGAGAGGTACCGCATATGTTCCGGCCGTACTTGCGCCCTCGCTTTCCAATCATCCCGTAGGATTCTTGTTGGGTATGCTTACGTCCGCAGGATGTGCGTTTATCATTACATTGCTTGCCAACAAGATTTATAAAACAAGCAAATCCAAAACAGCAGTTACAAACAATTAAAACTAAGAAAGGAAGTCCTATAAATGATTCATGCAGACATGACAAGAAAAATGGAGATTGCAAGAAAAAAAATACGGGATGCGATCGAGCTTGACAACGGCTGTACGTTGCTTTCGACCGGCATAACCGGTGACGACGCGCGTTTTGCAAAGGCCGCGGTCGATGCCGGAGCGAGAATGCTGGAACCTAACCATCCGGCCGTTGCTTTGGCAAGAGGTCATAAGGGTGTTACCACAATGAATAATGCGGAACAAATCAGGCATGAGATCCCGATTTCGGAAATGGCAAAGGTCACCCATGGCGTCCGCCAGGTTGTCGGTCCTGATATTTATATCACGGTAGGAGTTCCGGGCGGATTTACGGAAGTCGTGCCAACCATCCTTACTGATGAAGATTTCGCACTCATGTCGGCTGCAGGAGCAGACGGTCTGCACTGTCACAAGACCAGCCTCGAGGACGTAGGAGATTTCGTTGAGAAGGCACACTTCTATGGACTGCTTGTCGACGCATATATCGGACGTAAGTCAGATCTGCATCCTTTTGGAATACCTGCAGAAACGCCTGAAGAGGTTGCAGAGACGGCAGCGGAGATGGAGAAACTGGGCGTCGACCTCATCGGCATTATGACCGGTATGAGCTATGAAGGCGTAGCCGCCGGTGATATTCCCGATTTGATCAAGGTACGGCTGAAGGCACTGGTCGAAACCGTACACGTACCGACATTAGCTGAAGGCGGAATCAATGCCGTCAATCAGAAGGCCTTCCGCAACACGGGCGTCAATATATTGGTTGTAGGCACAGCTATGGACGATATGGCTGAAAATGCCGTTAAGCAAGCTGTAAGTACTTTCCTGCACAGGGATTGATCGTCATTCAAAAATATATTTCTTGAGAAAAGGGAGAGATGCCGTTTGGTTTCTCTCTCTTCTTGCAAGATCTTATTACTCGTACCTTAAAATAGCTCTTTTAATCCTATAATGTCCTATCGTTATTTTCCAGTCATGTAATAAATATTTAACCAATTCTTAACTATTCCCGGCCATATACATGTTATAATGCAGTCAGGTGGTTAAATCATGAGGAAAAAACTGGTTCCCCTGATCGTTATCATATTTATCGCCGTGCTTACATATTTTTATTTCTCCCCGGTCAAATTCATCCGGACCGGCGGCAGATCCATACTCATGTACGGCAGAGGCATCGTCACTGCAGACGGCAGAGGCATGCGGCGCATTGCGGTCAGGTACATGAAGGATATCACGACGGACGGCGATTATCTCTACTACATATCGGGAAAAGGCAGGGGGCGCTACGGCGACACGCTGACTGTGTATGACCTTAACCATGGGAAGACAGTCAAGGTGCTGGACATTCATGACCGAAAGCCTTGGAAGATAGACTGCGGCGACGTGGACGGCGACGGTCATACCGACATACTCGTGCTTGTTTACAAAAAGACACTGTTCGACCCCGTGATGGACAACAGGCCCTTCGTATACAGCTACGACGGATATCTCTACGCAAAATGGCTGGGCTCGCGGCTATCCCACCCCATACTGGACGCGCAGCTCAAGGATGTGGACGGCGACGGCGTGAGCGAGCTGGTATCCACAGAGCGCGGCAAAGACGGCGGAAAGATGACGGGCGTTTATAAATGGGATTCTTTCGGCTTTATTGAAAAATAAAAAGGAAAGGCGATGTATATGAAAAGATTTATTTCCTTGATCTTACTGGCAGCTATGCTGCTTGCGGGATGCGGCGCACAGACTGCCGCCAAGATCCCCGAAAAAAAGGATGATGCCCCGCAGCCGGAAAAAACGGGCTATACGATAGACAGGACATACCATCCAGTCGAGGTAAATCCGGTAAATCAGAAGTACACGATCAACAAACTCGACGATATCGTGAACCTTTCGCAGTTCGCGGGGTTTACGGAGGATCAGGAGAAGAGGCTGTTGAGCGATTATTTCTTCATATCCCCATCGGATACCGAGCAGCCCTTCCTTGCCTACGAGACCAACGGCTACAAGAGCATACCCAGCTTTATCACCTCTGACAGCGTGCTGCACTCCTTCCACATGTTCTATGACTATACGCTGAAGTCGCTGGAAACGGAGCGCCTGTCCTCTCTCATGAAGGATATGACAGTCCACATGCTGGATGCTTCACTGCAGCAGTATGCGGAGATCAAAGACAGCTCGCTGAAAAAATCCGCGGGCAAAAACGCCGCCTATTTTGCGGTAGCCGCAGAGCTTCTGGGAGAGGATAAAGATGTAAAATTACCGGCGGATATGGAAAAGGCCGTAAAAGAAGAGCTGAAATCGATAGATTCGGCAAGCGGCAGGAGCGAATCCGCCATATTCGGCTTCGATATCGACTACACCCAATTTATTCCGCGCGGGCACTACACCCGCACCGAAGAATTGAAAAATTACTTCAAGGCGGCCATGTGGTACGGGACCGTGCCCTTCCCCTTTGAGATAGACAAGAAACCGGCTTACGACAGCGTGCGGCAGGCATCGCTCATGACCTTAGCCATTACAAACGGCCAGGCCGCCTACGATGACTATAAGGAGCTCTATGATATCACGGAATTCTTGGTAGGCAGCAGCGACGACCTGAATGTATACGACTATCAAACCCTGCTCAGCAAGGCCGTGGGCGACAAGATATCGACCGGAGACCTTGCGGACACCGCAAACCTCAAGAAGATAATAGCGGAGGCAAAGAAGCTGCCCGCTCCCAAGATACAGCAGGACCTCGAGGGCATACCGGGAGGACAGCAGTTCCGGTTCATGGGGCAGAGGTACGTCCCCGACTCGCAGATTCTGCAGGAGCTTTCAGATTACAAGGCCCGGCCGTTTCCCAAGGGACTGGACCCCATGGCGATACTGGGCTCAGACAATGCCCATGATCTGCTGTTCGATACCTACGATGAGGATGGTAAATGGGATAAGTACGCCGAAAAGTACGATAAATTGCGGACGGAATTCAACGGGCTCACCGGCGAGGATTGGCGCGAAAACGTCTACACCGGCTGGCTTTGGTCCTTAAAATCCCTGTTTGAGAAGGAAGACTACAGCCCCAGCTTCATGCAGAAGGAGGCCTGGGGAAACAAGCAGCTTATGACCGGCCTGGGAAGCTGGACGGAGCTGAGGCACGACACCATCCTGTACGCCAAGGCGGCAGGAGCCGAGAGAGGTGACGGATACAGCGGCTATAAGCCCACGGGCTATGTGGAGCCGGTACCCGAGTTTTACAACCGGCTGCTTTGGGTCTCCAATGCGCTGGACGATTATGTAAAATACCTGCAGCAAAATGGAGCGGACAGCGACAGGATGACGCGGATATCCAAGGGATACGACACCATGAACGAGGTGATCGCAAACCTCAGGGACATATCCGTCAAGGAGCTGGAAGGCAAGGAACTGACGGATGACGAGTGGCTGTTCATATATAACTATGGAGCTTACTTGGAAGGAATGACCAATTCCGTCGTTGAGGACGAGAACGGGGAGCCGCTTCGCTGGTTCGACCTGACCTCCGAGACCGACAGGAATATGGCCTGCGTGGCCGACGTGCATACCTCCGGCGACAAATGCCTGGAAGAAGGCATCGGCCAGGCCTATGACATATACGCCGCAGTGCCCATGATGGGCAAGATCTACTTGACCCGCGGCGTCTGCTTCAACTACTATGAGTTCACATGGCCGACGGCGGACCGCCTTACCGACGAAAAATGGCAGCAGCTCTTGAAGGATGGCAGCGTCGAAATGCCGCCATGGGAAAAGGACATGATAAGCGATAAAAAGTCCGACATCCCCTATCCCGAAGCCGATTAAAACCGGCCGGCCATAGCGCCCTCCATTACCCCGGATCTTCTCCTCAGGTCCGGGGCTTTATTTAGCCGCTTCACCCTCGGCATTTCTCTGTCTGTGTAAATAGATCAGCCAATAGGCCATCCCCACAAAGCCCGCTCCTCCCACAATATTGCCTAAGGTCACGGGTATAAGATTCTTCGTTATGAACGTGCCCCAGCTCAGAGCATCTATACCGCCCTGCGTCAGCCCGAGGGAGAGCGCCTGCTTCACCCACATGGGATCTGACTTTGCCAGGATGCCCGCCGGGATATAATACATATTGGCGATGCTGTGCTCAAAGCCGGAGGTTACAAACAGCCATATGGGGAAAAATATCGCCAGCACCTTCCCGGCAATATCCCTCGCCGCCGTGGACATCCATATGGCGATGCAGACCAGCCAGTTGCAGAGGATACCCAAGCAAAAGGCGTTTACAAAGCTCATGCCCGTCTTGCCCGCCGCGACCTTTATGGTGAATCCGCCCAGCAGGCCCGCCGAATAATTGAGCTGCCCGGAATAATGCACCAGCAGCACCACGATCATGGCGCCTGCAAAGTTGCCAAGGTAGACAAAGAACCAGTTGCGCAGCATGGCGGTCCAACCGCTCTTTCTGTCCGCGCAGGACAGCACCATAAGGCAGTTGCCCGTAAAGAGCTCCGCCCCGGCGATCACGACCATCATGAGTCCCGTGGAAAATATCGCTCCCGAGAGCAGCTTCGCGACGCCCACCGAGCTTACGGTATGTATGGCCACATTGGAGCCCTGGGCGGCCAGGCCTATAAACGCACCGCCCATGATACCCAGAACGAACTGCTTCCATGCGGGCAGTCCCGCCTTATACCGCCCCATCTCTATAAAGCTCTCCGCTATCTCAGCGGGGCTCAAAAAAGATTTATCCATATATACAACTCCTCATCTTAAAATAAAATTCAGCCGCATCCCTGTCCATTTCATTGCTATGCAAAAAGCTAGCCCGGCGGTAATATAACCCGCCGGGCACAGGTCGAAGCCAATCTCGCTCAGGCCGCTAAATTGCACGGCAATTTTGTTTGCCGCCCTGCACAATTCGTCGCAGCCTCCAAGTTTGTCCGCAGTCTTATTTCCCCAAACCTTTTTCAACGACCTCGTCGATAAGCTTTTGGTCGGGTATATACGGGATCGTTATATGACCAAGTCCTATATGGTTTTTGTTGAACTCCGCCGCGGTCTCGATGGAATGTGGATTTCTGGCCCACGACCTCCTGGCTACGCCGCCCATGACGTCCCAGAGCAGGGCAGACTTTATGATATCATCGGTCCTGCGGCTGCCGTCCAAAACCAGGCCGAACCCGCCGTTGATCGCCTTGCCTATGCCTACGCCGCCTCCATTGTGAAGGGTCACGAGGGTCATCCCCCGGGCAGCGTTGCCCGCAAAGCACTGCGTCGCCATATCGGCCATGACGTTGCTGCCGTCCTTGATATTCGCCGTCTCCCTGAAAGGCGAATCGGCGCCGCTCACATCGTGGTGGTCCCTGCCCAGCATCACCGGCCCAATCTCGCCGTTTCTGACCAATTCGTTGAACCGAAGGGCTATCTTTATCCTTCCCTCGGCATCCTGATACAGTATCCTTGCCTGTGTCCCCACCACCAAGTTGTGCTTTTCGGCATCGCGTATCCAGATATAATTATCCCGGTCTTGTCCCCGCCTGTCGGGGTCGATGCACTCCATGGCCGCCTGATCGGTCTTGATGAGGTCCTCGTGCTTTCCGCTCAGGCATACCCATCTGAACGGGCCGTATCCATAGTCGAACATCTCCGGTCCCATTATGTCCTCCACATAGGAGGGGAAGATGAAACCGTCCTTTTCATCCTTGCCGTTTCTGGATATCTCCATTACACCCGCATCAAACACGGCCTTCATGAAGGAATTGCCGTAATCGAAGAAATAGGTGCCCCTGTCCACCAATGTTTTGATGAGCTCGAAGTGCCGCCGCAGGCTCTTATCCACAAGTTTCCTGAATTTTCCCCTGTCCTCGGCCAGCATGCGGGTCCTTTCCTCAAACGTCAGGCCCTGCGGGCAATAGCCGCCGTCATAGGGCACATGGCAGGAGGTCTGGTCGGACAGCAGTTCGACCTTTATATTCTTCTTCACGATGTATTCCAGCAGGTCCACAATATTGCCGTAATATGCTATGGAAATAGGCTGCCTTTTATCCAGATACTCCCTGGCGATCGTAAACACCTCATCGGGGTCCGACGATACCCTGCTCACCCATCCCTGATCATGACGGGTCTTGATCCGGGAGTAATCCACCTCGGCTATGATGCCGACACCTCCCGCAATCTCCACGGCCTTGGCCTGAGCGCCGCTCATGCCGCCCAGTCCCGAAGACACGAACATGTGGCCCTTTAGATCCTGGTCATGGGGTATACCCAGCTTCAGCCTGCCGGCATTGAGCAGGGTGTTGAAGGTACCGTGCACTATGCCCTGCGGCCCGATATACATCCAGCCTCCGGCAGTCATCTGCCCGTAGTTGGCCGTGCCCATTTCCTCCGCGACCTCCCAGTTGTCCTGATTGTCGAACATCCCCACCATCAGGGCGTTGGTAATGACGACCCTGGGAGCTTCCGGCTTTGAGGGAAACAGCCCTACCGGGTGTCCCGACTCCACCACCAGCGTCTGGTCTTCCGTAAGTATCTCAAGATATTTCTTTATCAGCCTGTACTGCATCCAGTTCTGGCACACGCTGCCGGTCTCCCCGTAAGTCACCAGCTCATAGGGATACAGGGCGACTTCAAAGTCCAGGTTGTTGTCCATCATTACCTGAAAGGCCTTCCCCGCAAGGCACTTGCCCTTGTATTCATCTATCGGCTTGCCGTAGATCCTGCCCTCCGGCCTGAATCTATAGGCATAGATCCTTCCCCTCGTCTTGAGTTCATTCAAGAACTCCGGGGCAAGCTTCTCATGATACTGCTCCGGCACATAGCGAAGCGCGTTCTTCAAGGCAGTCTTAGTCTGCTCCGGCGTGAGGCGAAAATCCCTGGCCGGCGCTCTCCTGATCCCTTCAGCAAAATCCGGCATTTCCGGCAGATCATCGTCAAGTTTGACAGTCATGGCCTTGGCGACGTCAAAGTTATTCAGCATAGATACGACCCCCTTCTAAAAAATTTATTGTTTATCGTATTAAAACAAGCGGCAATGAACTTAGAGCATCTTTAAGTAATTCGACATCCGTACGCTCGTGTCCTGCAAATTTCTTACCGTATTCGCCTGAGAAAACCCTTTCCCAAGACATATACCTGCCCCACAAGCTACAGACAAAACGGCAGGCCGTGACAATCGTACAGGGCAAAATTACAGTGCAATTTTGCGGTTGCACAGGATTGGCATCGGTCTGATATATATTATATATTAAACCTCGGTTAAATTAAATAGCAAACCCGATATGGCCGGACCTCAGCCTATTTCCGCCGTTTGGATTCGCACTCGCTGCAGTAGCCGTATACCTCGAACCTGTGCCCCGTGGGAATGAAGCCCGTCTCTTTAAAGACGTCCTTGAGTTCGTCTATGGGGCAGAATTCAAAGGAGATGGTCTTGCCGCAGCCTTTGCATATAAGGTGATGATGATGTTCCTCGTCGTCCCGGTACGCATACAGGGTATTCCCGCCGCTGCCCGCTATCTCGCAGACAAGCCCCACGGATTTTAAAATCTCGATGTTGCGGTAAACGGTGGAGAAGTTGATGCCCGGCCTGGCCCGGCCGGCCGCTTCAAAGAGCTCGTGGGCCGTCATCGCCCTGTCCGCGCTTTTAAGCGTGTCCGCCAGCACCCTCCGCTGCTGGGTCAGCCTTACCCCTTTATTCCTGAAACATTCCTCTATATATGTCATCTATTCCCGTCCCCTCTTGTAGAGCAGCACCCCGACCAGTATCAGCACCGAGGTTATCACTATCGTGCCTCCCGGAGCCAGGTCCCAAACAAAGGAAGTTACCAGCCCCGCTATGACCGATGCTAAGGCCACGCCTACGGATATCCCCATGGTGGACTTGAAGCTCTTCCCCAGCTGTATGCTCACCGCAGCCGGTATCACCATCAGGGATGACACCAGCAGCGTGCCGACCACCCTGATGGACAGGGCCACCGTGAGCGCCGTCAGTATGGTAAAGAATATGTTTACCGCGCCGGTGTTCACCCCGGAAAACCTGGCCGCTTCCTCGTCGAAGGTCATGTAAAACAGCTTCCTATAGATAAATGCCATGGACAGCAGTATGAATATGCCCACGATGAGTATCAGCCACAGATCGGAGTCGGTCACAGCCACGATGGAGCCGAAGAGGTAGCTGAACAGGTCGACATTAAAGGCCCGGCCCAAGCTTATGAGAATGGTGGCCAGGCCGATGCCTCCCGACATCACCACGGCTAAGGATATCTCGGCATACTTTTTAAAGCGGTTCCTCAGAAACTCTATGAACACCGCAGCAGCAGCCGACATGATGAGAGCGCCCCAAAAGGGATTGAAACCCAACAGCATACCCAGCGCGACTCCCGAGAGGGACACGTGGGACAGCGCGTCGCCTATCATCGACATCCTGCGCAGCACGATGAAATTGCCTATGATGGGGCAGATAACGGCTATCATTATCCCCGCCGCAAATGCCCTCTGCATGAACGAATAACTCAATATATCCGTTGCGCGTCACTCCCCTTCATATATCCCGTATCCGAAAACCTCTGCGAGGTGCTGCTGAGTGAGATTGGGCCGGTCGTGGACATGCAGCCCTCCGTTTCCCACACAGGCCACCTTGCTTGCCCTTTTAAGCACGGCGTTTATATCATGGCTCACTATCACTATGGTCAGATCATACTCCCTGCGCATATCATCCAAAAGCTCATAGAACCCCGCCTGTGCGACGGTGTCTACCCCGGTGGTGGGCTCGTCCATGAATATGATCTCCGGCGACCCTATCAGCAGCCTGGCCAGAAATACCCTCTGCCTCTGTCCGCCCGACAGCTCGCCTATCAGCTTATGCTTCACGCCGCCCATACCGACCATATTCAGGACGTCCTCCGCCCTGCTGTGAATGTCTCCCCCGCCGAACGGCTTCATCCACTCCCTTGCCCCCGTCATGACGATCTCCTCCACCGTAGCTGGAAAAGACGTATTTATATGGGTGGCATACTGGGAAAGGTAACCCACCCTGCCCCACTCATTGAATCTCTTTATATCCGTCCTAAAGAGCCTGACGCTCCCCTTCCACGGCGTAAGCTCCCCCAGGGCCAGTTTCATAACGGTGGACTTGGCCGCCCCGTTGGGGCCGATGACCGCCATATAGTCCCCCCGCTCCACATATAGGCTGACGTCCTCCAGCACCGGTACATTGGCATACCCAAACGTAACATCGTTCATTTCCAATATCTTGTCCATGCCTATCTCACCAGCTCCTTCTTAAGGCTGTCCAGGTTCTCCTCCATTATGGAGAAATAATCTTCTCCCTTGGCCTTCTGCTGTTCGGTGAGCCCTTCCAAGGGGTCCAGAGTCATCTTCTCTATCCCCGTCTCCTCGGCTATGGAATCGGCTAACTTGGGGCTGGTAAGCGGCTCAAAGAATACATACCTTATGCCGTTCTTCCTGATGAAATCGACTATCTCGGTCATCCTCTTGGGAGACGGCTCGGAGTCGGGCGACACCCCGGATATGGGCACCTGCCTCAGTCCGTAGTCTTCACACAGGTATGAGAAGGCCGCGTGAGTCGTCACTATATCCTTGTACTTCGCCTGCGACAGCGTGTCCGCGTATTCCCTGTCCAAGCCGTCAAACCTGTCTTGCAGTCCGGCATAGTTCTTGGAGTAGTATTCGGCATTCTTGGGGTCCGCCTTGACCAAGGCCTTATATATCTTATCCGCCTGCTGTTTCGCTCTCTTCGGGCTCAGCCATATATGAGGGTCATTGTCTTTGGCTATTCCCTTACCCGTGTTCACCGTCACCACGCCTTTACCGGCAAGGGAAGGCTCCACCTTCTCCGCCCATGCCTCCAGTCCGCCTCCGTTGAATATAAACACGTCGCATTTTTCCAACTTTGCCATCAGCTGCGGCGATGGTTCGTACTCATGGGCCTCCACGCCGGTGGGTATTATCTGCACGGCGTCTATGCGGTCTCCCGCTATTTTCTCCGTAAAGTCGTACAGCGGGTATGTGGTTATGTAGACGCTGAGCTTCCCGTCATTCTCCATCGGCCTGGCCGCCGTACAGCCTCCCAGCAGCATCACCAGCACAAGCAGAAAGATCACATTTTTCTTCATAGATTCACCTCAAGTTGCAAATAGTTTGCATCTGTAATGGTTATTATAGCATACGCATATTTACATCGTCAAGCTGCCTAAGCATTATTAAGTAAAATCAACATATTAAAAAATTTTACTATGTTTATTATGAGATGTTATAGTATTTCTTACTATTGTAATAATGTAAACAGGGTGATATAATTTAAAACATTACTATTTTGTATAAATATAAACTACGGATGTGATACAATGCAAAAAGAGACGACCGGCAGCAAAAAGCTAAAACTTGTCCCGCTGGTACTCATGGTACTTACCTCGGTATTCGGCTTCAACAATATCCCGCGTTCCTTTTATCTGATGGGATACGCGGCGATTCCCTGGTATATCCTGTCCGGCATTACCTTTTTTATACCCTTCACATTCATGATGGCCGAGTACGGATCGGCTTTCAAGGACGAGAGCGGCGGCATGTATACATGGATGGAGAGATCCTCCGGTCCCAGGTATGCCTTTATAGGGACCTTCATGCAGTATGCCGCCTACATAATATGGATGGTCAACATCTGCTCCACCGTCTGGGTGCCGCTGTCCAACGCCATATTCGGCAGCGACAGGACTCCCTCGCTGTCGCTTCTGGGCCTCAACTCCACGCAGGTGCTCGGGCTGCTTGGCATCGCATTGATCGTACTGGTAACGGCGGTGACAAGCAGGGGCCTTGGCAGTATATCGAGGATCACCTCTGCGGGCGGGAGAGCCGTTGCCCTTTTAAATGCCGTACTGTTGGCCGGCGCTTTTTTTGTATTGATAGCAAACGGCGGAAAGCTCGCCCAACCGGTGACTTCGACTATGTCCTTCGTAAGGTCTCCCAACCCTCAATACGGCTCTCTGCCGGCTATGCTTTCGTTTGCAGTCTTCGCCATTTTCGCCTACGGCGGTACGGAAGTGACCGGGGGCGTGGTGGACCAGACGGAAAATGCGGCGGTGACCTTCCCCAAAGGGCTTGCCATATCGGCCGCCATAATCACGGTCGGGTATTCCCTCGGGATATTCGCCGTCGGTATATTTACACATTGGGACAACGTCCTTGCCTCGGATAATATAAACATCGCCAATGCGCTGTATGTGATAATGAACAATCTGGGATACCAGATCGGCCTGGCCGCGGGCCTGAGCAGCGCCGCCTCCCTGACCGCCGGCTGCTGGATGGCCAGGTATGTGGGGATATCCATGTTCCTGTCGATGATGGGCTCCTTCTTCACATTCAGCTATTCACCCTTAAAGCAGCTTATCGAAGGCACTCCGAAGGGATTGTGGCCCGGCCGGATGGCCGAGGTCAAAAACGGCGTTCCCTCGTTCGCCATATGGATACAGTGCGCTCTCATCGCCGCAGTCATCTTTTTGACCTCCTTTGGCGGAGACGCCGCCCAGGTATTTTTCACCCGCCTGGTGCTCATGGCCAACGTGTCGATGACGCTGCCCTACCTGTTCCTGTGCGGCTCCTTCCCGGCGTTCAAGGCAAAGAAGGAGCTGGCCCGGCCTTTTGAAATATACAAGACCCGGCGCAGCGCCCTGGCCGCCCCACTTATCTCCGCGGTCACGGTGGGATTCGCCAACCTGTTCACCATAATACAGCCCGCCATGACCGGCGACCTGAGCTCCACACTGTGGATGATCACAGGCCCGGCCTTCTTCTCCATCGTGGCCTGGCTGATGTATGGCAGATACGAGCGCAGCCTGTCTAAAGGACAGCGGTAATACTAAAAAAGTCCATTTATGAATCGAGCAGTTTACTCATAAATGGACTTTTTAAATAACTATTCACTTAAATTGAACGCCAGCGTTCGATATGACCGCATACTCGGTATTGCCTTCCCATGATACCTTGACTTTGATCGGCAGTTTCAAATCCCTTTCAAGTGCATCTCTGTCATATCCGCTCTTTATCCAGGCCGTCTTCCCCGTGACAATACCGGTGTTGTTGTTCTTTCTTATAGTAATTTGCTCCGTCTTTTTAGTGCCGAAATATAAGACGTTGTCGGTGACTATCCAGTTCTGCATTTTGTCGTCCAAAAATGCCGTCACAAGGACATTCGGAAAGGTATCCGGCGCCTTGGGAGTTACATCTATTATATAATCTACCGGTACTAAATCATACGCGCCCCTGGAATCATCGACCCTTACCGTGGCCGTATAAGTGAAATACTTACTTGTGCCCGAGTCTATAAAATCAGCATCGCTGGTAATTTTACTGACAAAAAAATCGTCATTTATATTAACAGCCTGGGCAGGCCTGTTTAAATAAAGCAGCACGGCCGCAATTAAAATACATAGGGTAACTGACGAGAAGATCAATCTCCTCTTTTTCCCTGCTTCCATTAAAACTCTTCCCTTCATAACATCAAGACTATTTCTAATATTATATAATAACAGCAAAATTTATTCTATGCTGTTTGCGTTAATTCACACAGTGCGGTATGTTAAAATAAATACTTTAGGAAAAGGTTTTATGTATGGAGAATTTGAATCTGCTGAACAGGAAAAACCGGCTAAGGATAGGCGCAAACTACATCTTAATATTACTCGTGGGATCGCTGCAGATATTGTATCCCGTCTACATTTCCAAGATAATAGACGAGCTGTATAAAGCCGCGCCTGCCATAGGGAAACTTTTGGCTGTCGCGGGCGTGCTGATACTGGGCAAGGTATTGGTAGGTTTAGTAAACACCATATATAGCAGCAGGGTTTATTGGGATATATCGTCTCAGTTAAAATACGGTTTGAGTGCAAAGATAATAGACATCGACTGCGGGCAGGTCAAGCGGTTTGACATCGACAGTCTGACGCAGACCATCGGCAACGATACGCAGCAATTTGTCGACTTCTATGTGACCTTCGCGGGGATTTTAATAAAGGATATATTCATCATCACGGGCGTCATAGTCATTGCATTTAAGTCAAACCTCCCGAGATGATAGCCGGGAAGACCGTCATATTTGCCGACCAGCAGACCCGGGAGTACTACGGCGGCTATAACTGCATATTCATATCCGGCCTGCGGTAAATCTGCGCTATCTGCCTATTTCTTTTTGTAATACTTCAGGAACACTGCCCAGGCCAAGATGACCACTGCCGCTGCCGCCGCTCCAGCAAGCACCTTGACGCCCATCGGCAGGGCGGTGAATACGTCTATATTTTTGGAAAACGTATAGGAAAAATAGGTCAGAACAACAGCCCAGGCCAGGTCGCCGGCAAGGCAAAAAAATGCATACTTCCTCACGTCCATGCGTGTGATGCCCGCGGCCCAAATGGCGGGCGTCCTGGTTATGCCTATCCAGCGGCTGACCATGTTTATCACCCCGCCGTACCTGTCGAACAATTTATCCACTTTTCTTATGTCCTCATCGCCGATGTGCAGGTACTTTCCGTACTTCTCCAGCACCGGACGGCCGCCGTAAAAGCCGGTATAATATGCGATGAGGTTTCCCGTGAGGTTGCCAAGCGTGGCGATAGCCACAACGGCGTATGACTTCATAAGTCCTTTGGACACCATGTAGCCCGATGCCAGAAGGGCTATCTGGACGGGATTGGGGATTCCCGTGCCGTCGAACGCCGTCCAGATAAAGAGCCCATAGTATCCGTAATTGATGACCAAGTTATAAATAAAGTCCATAAAAATACCACCCCAATTATCCTTCTCCATTTGGGGTGGTATTAACCACGGCAGACCGTAACAAATCGTGCAAGGCCTGCTATGTTATCCGAATGTCATGAATGATATTACATATTCTTCATGGCGCTGTACACGGCCGCGCAGAAGTCTGAAAACGTCATGGAATCATTGGGCGCGAATTGTCCGTCCGCTGCGCTCATTATCTTTAAAGAGGTCATGATATTGACGCTGTTCCTGACTTCTTTATCCAGTCCGTCTATATCCTTGATCACCGAATCAAAGACTATGTCGGAATTTGTGATCTTGTCATACCCCATCGCTCTGGAAAGCCATAGAGCAAGCTGGGCTCTCGTCACCTTATCGGCCGGTTTGACATCTTCCTTTATGATGCCGTAGGACTTGAGCACCGCTATCGCTTCCGTCTGTCCGGACGTGTCCTCCTCGGCTCCGCCCTGTGCATCATAAGTCACCGGCTTATAGTAATAGTCGGGTACGTAAACCTTGCGCAGTATCGCCGCGGCATTGCCCACAGTCAAGGCATCGCCGGGCACAGGTACGGGCTGCGGCATGATCGAAGTATCGACGAATATCTTCAGGATCTTTTCATTCTTGTCTCCCTTTATCGTTTGATACGGATCAAATTCCTCTCCCGGCACCGTAGGCTGATTTTTGGCATCATATCCCACAAATTCACCGGTCTTGGCGTCTATTCCAAATCCATTCAGATAGGATAACTGATAGACGGGTATGGGATCTCCGGTTATATTGCCTGTATACTGATCCCTCGGTATTATAAAGGTCAGCTGCAGTTTCTGATATTTTGACAGTTTGGCATTGGCATCCTCCATGGTGATGATGCCTGAGGTATCCGCCTTCTCGGGATCGCCGTAGTTGACGTTGAAGCCGGATATCTCTCCATCATTGGTAAAACTCACGTTCGCAGTATTGGTCGGGTACAGTACCCCATCCTCAAACATGATGAATGTTACGCTATAGTTATAATCCTTGCCGGAAACCAGCAGTGTATTGCCAAAGGGCAATTTTATCTTGGATATGCGGTCCTTTGCAATCTGAACGGCCTTGTCGATGCCGATGTCCTTGACGTCGTCGGCCGGTTTGTCCTGATTGTTCCACTCTCCGTAGTTGAGGTTCAGAACCTTGCCCGTTGCCGCTTCGATGACGGCGCTGATATTGCTGTTGCCGTTTTTGTCTCCGTAATTCCCGTTGATGTTATATACGCTCATCTTCTTATTGTCATAGTCCTCGGTAATATTTACATTCAGCGTGAACTTTGCCGGGTCCTTGCCCATGCTTTTGATGTATGCTTCTGCAAAGTCCCTTGCCTTTTTATCGTCCATCTTGCCCAGCGGGGCGAGTTCATTCACGCTGTCTATTTTATATTCTTCCCTGGCTGACTCATAGGCCTGGCCGTCATAGCTTACGGGCTCCCCCGTCTTGGCGTTTATTCCCGTAGCCAGAGGATAGATTCCGGCATTATTGGCAGGGGCATACATCAGCTTTTTCTCCGGCTTGTTGTCCCTCCATATCTGCTGCTGGACAAGATAGGTCCCATATACATCCTTCAGTTTCTTCGCTGCCTCGTCATTACTCAGCAGGCCATTAGTATCCACCTTGGATATGTCTGTCCAGTCGATGTAGTAGCTCGTCACCTTGCCCGTAGAGGAGTCGACGACTATGTCCACCCCTCCGCCCATACTGCCTGTCTGTTCCAGCTTCCTGCTGAAGTGATAGGTATAGGTGGGGGAGCCATTCCCTGCGGAGTAATATCCATATTGGTAATCGACGTTTTTGTCCACCTTATCATATTTGTCAGCGGCATATTTTTTTAAGAATCCGGCTGCGGTATCCTTCAGTTCGTCCCGCGTATACGCCGGAACATTGATCTGCTTACTGCCGGGATAATAGTTATCGTTGCAGTAGTAGTTTATAAGCTCGCCCGAATCGGCGTCTACGCCGGCGCTGACATTGATGTCCTGATCGCCGTAGTAGATATTCCACATCTGTCCGTTTGCCTTGTCATACCTCGGATTCAGGTTCGCGGAAAACTTATCCGCCTTTACTCCGGATATCTCCGATATAAGGTTTTTCGCCTTCTCCGCGGAGTATGAGGCATCTTTGGCAAATACCGGCATGGCGAACATACCGATAAGCATGATAGCCGTCAATATACAGGATATTATCTTTTTCATTCTCTGTTCCCTCCTTTATCTTCCTGTACTTATTATATCATGGGTATATACATATAATGCATTGGTTAACTAAATTTAACATTTATGGCGGGACTTTATATGTGCATATAAAAAAACCGGGCCAAAAGCCCGGTTAATACAAATAAGATTACTTAGCCAGTTCATATATTGCGTTGCCGTATATCTTGGCAAGCAATACGAGATGGTCGATATCTATATATTCGTCCGTCTGATGGTCCAGTTCCTTCTGTCCTGGGAAATTGGGACCGAAAGCCACGATGTTCTTCATCTCCTTGGCATATGTCCCTCCTCCTATGGCCAGGAGAACGGCATCCTTTCCGGTGACATCCTGATAGACCTTCGCCAGGGTCTGGATGAGGGGATGATCCTTGGGGAAATACAGAGGATCAGCGGCATCCATATTTTCTATCACTATGCCCGTGCCCTCGATCTTCTTATTGAAGGGCTTGATGAGATCGTCATAGGTATGCGTAACGGGATATCTGATATTGAGTCCCAGCCTGCCCTCGTCCTCGCTGACATTTACCGTGCCTATGTTGAAAGTAAGTTCTCCGGTATCGTCCTTGAGGTATACGCCGAATTTCTTTCCATTGGTCTCCATGCCTACGTTCTCGGCAAAGAAGTGTATGTACTTCTTTACGTCTGTATCCCCCAGATCCAAGGTGTCTAAGAACATGAAGAGCTGCATTATCGCGTTTTTGCCCGTTTCCGGCTGTGCTCCGTGAGCCGCTACTCCAACCGACGTTATGGTGAGGCAGCTGCCTGCGGCTTCATACCTCAGGTCTACTCCCTTAGCCTTGCTGTAGCTGTCTATGGCGCCTTCGACTTTCTTGACATCCTGCGCCTCCAAAACGGCCTTTGCTATCCTAGGCACCATGTTTTTGACCTCGCCGCCCGTAATGCTCTTGATCTTTATGCCCGGCGAAGCCTTTTTGTTGAATTTCATGACCAGATCGAACAGGGTGAGTCCCTTCTCCGCATATATGGCGGTGAAGTTGGCGTCGGGTGTGAACCCGGTATCCGGCTGCTCGTCGTGTTCTAGGTAATACTCGATCTCATGGGAACCCAGCTCCTCATTTGAACCATAGAGTATCCTTACCCTCTTGCTTATGGGAAGTCCCAGGTCCTTTATGGCCTTGAGTCCCAGCAGAGCCGCGATGGTCGGGCCCTTGTCATCTATGGTGCCTCTGCCATATATCTTATTGTCATGTATCTCTGCAGCATATGGCGGATATGTCCAGCCGTCGCCCTCGGGGACCACGTCCATGTGCCCAAGTATGCCTACCAGCTCTTTGCCCGAACCATATTCCGCATAGCCCACATAGTTATCCACATTCTTAGTCTTAAAGCCCAGTTCCTCCGAAACTTTGAGAGCGGCCGCTATGGCATTGGCCGGGCCCTCTCCGAAAGGTTTTCCCGGCTCCTTAGGTCCGTTCACGCTCTTAGCCCTGACTACCTCTTGAGTAGAGCGTATCAGCTCATCTTTCAGTTCGTCGACCTTTTTGTTGATGAGTTCCTTTACATCTTCCATAATACCCCTCCTCATATATATTTATCTATATTATAGATTAGTTGAATTTAGTTTTCAATGATTATAAAAATTTACAGATCATACAAATTGTAACAAATATAAGATTTAAAAATCAGGACTCCTCAGCTATAAGATAAATATGTTTTTAACATGGTATCATGGCAATGAAATTTTAATCCCGCTCATGTATAATAAAACCTCCCGATCAGAATTAAAATCAAAATTCTGATCGGGAGATTCTTTATGCTTGTATTCTTTTATAGATTTATTTCCTGCCCTGATATGAAGGTCTTACAAACGTTGAAGGAATCGTCCACAAGATTGAAATCCGCATCGTACCCCTTGCCGATTTTGCCCTTCCTTATCTCCATATGCTCCGCGCAGTTGGTGGAAGTCATCTTCACGGCATCGGGGATACCCAAGCCAAGTCTGACAATTATAGTTTTGAAATGATCCGCAACGTCCCTTGTGCTGCCGTACAGCACTCCGTTTTTCAGGTAGATCGCCCCGTCCTTTATTATAAAGTCTTCTGTTTCCCTGTCTGAGGAATCATGGCCGAACTTGATCTCTCCGTCGGATACCGCCATGATCTTATCCGTTCCCTTGGCCTTTATCAGTATTTTCATTGCTTCTTCACTGACATGTACGCCATCCATTATGAGCGCGCAATATATATCATCGCTGAGGATCGCCGCGCCCATGATGCCCGTTTCCCTATGGGCAAACGGCCTCATCGCGTTATACATATGGGTCACCTGGGTGGCTCCTGCCCGTATGCCCTTCATGGCCTGGCCGTAGGTCGCCATGGAATGTCCCATCGAAACCGTTATTCCCGCTTCCGTAAATTTATTGATCGCCTCGCAGGCTCCCTCCAATTCCGGGGATAATGTTATTATCTTTACGAGGTCGGCCCCTGCGGCGATCAATTCCTCCACGTCCTCGGGAGCCACAACCTGTCTGAGTTTATTCTCATCCATGGCTCCCTTCTTCTCCATGCTTAGAAAGGGACCCTCCAGATGGATGCCCAAAAAGCGGGCTCCCGGATAATCGCTGTCATAGGCCTTCCTGCATTCTTCAAATACCCTGAAATATTCCTCATTGCTTTCCGGTCCCAAAGTCATATAAAATCCCGTAACGCCCCTGCGGGCATAATCCATTGCCATATACTTGAGTTCATCGGCATTATAGCCGCTGGATGCGTGACAATCGATGAATCCCGGCACCAGATAACGGCCGCAGGCATCTATTATCTCACTGCCTTTAAGCTCTTCGTCCCTCAGCTGTCCCACATATTTAATGACGCCGTCTTCTATAAGCACGTCATTGTCTTTCGCCATCATGCCATTGATGGGTATTCGGGCATTTTTTATTATTTTCCCCATACTGTTTAGGTCTCACTCCTCCCGGTTTAATTTATCAGATCATTTGTTCCTGCTCTTTTCCTCCATGGATCGCTTGTCAAAAGCCTGAACGGCATCTTTCCCCGCATTTGTTATCTGTTCGACCAATTCTTTTAACGGCATCGTCTTCCTCTTGACGATCGATTCTATCACCATCGTAATGTTAGTTCCGGTTATAACATATACATTATCATATTTCATGCTTAAAGTAGTAGATATCCTGAACGGAGTGCCGCCGATAATGTCCGTAAATATCAATGCGCCTTCCTGCGAATCTTTAATGATATCCTCTATTTTGTCCGAATATATCTCCAAGTCCGTACCATTGAATTCGACCTTTACAACGTCCTTTTGCATTCCCATTATAAAATTTATTCCGTCCAGCATTCCGTCGGAAAATCTACCGTGTCCCGTGATTATGAGTTTAACCATCGTATGTCTCCCAGTTCCTTATTTTCTACAAGATCCCCAACCACTTAGCAACTACGCCAAATACCAATATCAGCATAAACAGATATGTCGGCTTCACTCCCTTTTTCAAAAGCCAATAGATAAGAAAGGTGAATGCCAAGGGGATCATATTGGGCATGATCTTGTCCAGAACATCACCCTGCAGTTTTATAGATACCTTGCCGGCATGTATCACAAGAGGCGTACTCATGCTGACGTATGAAGCGATCAGCGCGCCCAGTACGGTAAGTCCGACAATGGAGGCCAGCTTGGAAAGCTGCTTTGTCCCGGTTTTGAGCTTAGAGAGAGCGCTCAGCCCCGTCCTGTAGCCATAGCCTATTCCTCCAAACTGCAGTACAAAGTGCAGTATATTAAACAAGACAAGGGACAATATGGGCCCCGCAAAATTGCCCTGTATGGCAAGTGAAGCTCCCAACCCCTGGCAGATCGGAAATATCGTAAGCCATATAAGAGCGTCTCCTATTCCCGCGGCAGGTCCCATCAAAGCATACTTGACGCCCCGTATGGCTTCCCTGTCCTCACCCTTTTCCTCCATAGCCGCTATAACGCCCGCGATGGGAGTTACCACGAAGGGGTTTATATTAAAAAACTCCAGATGATCTTTCAACGCGGCCTTTAACTTATCCGGGTCATTTTTGTAAATTTTCTTCAGAGCCGGCATTAAAATATACTCCCATCCCAATGCCTGCATCCTTTCAAAGGAAAAAGCCGATTGAAGGAAAAAAGATCTCCATGCCATGTTATTCAGATCTTTTTGGGTCAATAAACCCTTTTCATTGTTAGATTCCGTCATCTGAGACCGCCTCCTTATCCCCGTCGTCATCATCGTCAGACTTTCCGTTATAATAAGTGTAAGCCGCTATAATGACGGCTATTATCGCCACGCCTATTATAGACAAATTAAAATAAGTTACCAATACGAATCCTAAAAATACAAAATAAACCAGATCCTTTTTCATCATAATTTTAAGCAAAATGGCAAAGCCAACGGCCGGCATCATTCCGCCGGCTACCTGCAGACCGTCGAGTATTACCGCAGGTATCGAGTCGATCATAGCCTTGGCTGCATCCGCGCCAAAATATAATGGTAAAAAGGTAATGAGGAAAAAGAAAGTAAACATCCCTATCATTCCAAAAAGATTCATACGCTCTATACCTTTAGTATCACAATTTTCAACATATCCGTCAGCTTTATGGATAAACCCGGCGTTTGCGGTATATATCAGATTGCTGAGGGCCTGAACGGCTATGGAAAACGGCACTGCTATACCTATGGCAACTTTAGCGTCGACATTGGTCAGTATGGCAAACGCAGTCCCCAGTATACCTCCTATAACGCTGTTCGGAGGCTGCGCCCCTCCTATGGCCATTACTCCCAGGAATACCAATTCCAAAGTGCCTCCCACTACTAATCCCTTTTGTGGGTCGCCCAGGATCAACCCGATTATAGCTCCGGTCGCAAGAGGCCTGTATATCTGCAGATTGCCGTCATCGCTGTCCAAACCGCAGATCCCTGAATATATGGATATCAACAATACCTTTAATAACATTATTCCGCCTCCTTTATCAATTTCATGACATCGGTACCGTTTTCATCCGGTACCCTTCTGGCTTCGCATTCGATGCCCATGGCTTCCAGTTTTTCAAAGGCGGCAATATCCTCTTCGTCTACTGAAATGGCGGAAGATATTTGTTTTTTGCCTTCTTTGAAATGCATATTTCCTATATTTAATTTTTTAATTGGAATACCGCCTTCGGCAAGCTTGACAATGACGCTTACCTCCCTTGCTATTATAAAGACATTTTGGCTAGGCCCGGCCTTAGGAAGCTTTTTTATGGCTTCCTCGACGCTGAAATACCGTGTGCCTACTCCATGGGGAGCGGCCATGTCGAGCAGAATCTGCTGAGTCTTATCTCCACAGACCTTGTCGTCGACCACAACTATCAGGTTGGCATTGACCTCCGAACACCATGTCACGGCAACCTGTCCATGTATCAGCCTGTTATCGATCCTTGTCAGTACGATCGGCATTTTTTCATCTCCTTTCGGCATTTATACATGCAAAATTCGTGCCAATCAGTGTAATACATAGATATAATAAAAAGATGCCCAATTCATTTGAACATCTCCAATTTATACTATTCTAATATTATCCGAGGGTTTACGATTTATTATTCGTAATATCATAACTTAAAGTCATTGATTTTTAAATTGATTATGTCATAAATATAGGCGATCTCCGATACGGGTACCTCGACTTTGTAAACGTCCGCTATGACACTGAAGGATTCCTCTGCAAAATTTATGAACTGTCCATGACACTGTTTGAATTCATCCAGCCCTTTATATGACGTTATCGGTTCCTTCATCACCAATCTCTCTATAAGGCAGCTTATATGAATATACAAACTTATCTTCAGATCGTTGGTGAAATTCATCTTTAATTTTCGCTCAAGGTCATTTATAATGATCTCGACCTGATCGATTATCTTATTGGAATTCAATATGGTTATATTCTCTATAACATTCTGCAGCGAAAATAATTTTACTATGGCTTGGTTGATCTTCTCTATTTCCTCATCGTCCGCAATATTTTTCAGCGCCCCCTTGAGGATGCTGTAGCCCTTGCTGAGTATCAGGTCTTCCAAGGACAAATATTGTATCTCCCTGATCCCGGGATCGATCGTTCCTATTATCAGTTTCACTTCATATTCCTTGAATATCTTATCGCCGATCCCATTTCCGCTGAGTTTATTATAGTCATAGGCAATTATCTCTATATCGTTGCCCGTAAGACATTTGGCAAGCAGATCCCTTATCTTTACCGCGACTCCTATGCCCGTCATGCAGGTCACGATTATGGCATTTCTCTTGTTTCTGTTATATTTAATGAATTTATACCTGTTGTTATTTTCGGCCACGGATTCCGATACGATCTTCTCCAACTCTTCTCCTCTCATTATCCTGTTGCCTACTTCTATAGCCAATTGAGTGGTGATATTATTTACAATACCTATATCCCCGTCCACAATATCCACAATAGATCCATATATCTCCTCCAGCGAGCCCATGTCCACCAATATGACGACTCCCGGCGACGTATTTATCCCTTTTAAATAACTGCTTATTTTATTCATGATCTCCTGAATAGGCATTTCTATGGGCATATCAAAGGCTTCGAAAATAAACTGCCCCAGCAGCCTGTTTGCGACGCTTGCGATACTGCTCGCAGTAGAATATCCGTGAGAGATGATCACGGCGGTGATATTATTTTCGTTATTCTCCTGGTTAAACGTATTTATATATAACGTGAAGTAAATTAATATAAGCCTGTCGGTCTTCATGTCAAGATTGACCTCAATGAGTCCCGCCAACTTTTTGGCAATTAAGAATTCCTTGGGGAAGACGTCTTCTATGATACTTAAAGCCGTCTCAAAATCATAGCCGCCCTCGAGTTTTTTCGTGGTGCCGTCGTACATGATATTTATCAGGTAAGTAAAGACAATGGATGCGTTGCCGTAGTATTTGATCCCGTATAGGTTCTCCATGATCTCCAGGATATTTTGTATGACCTTTTTAGTTTCATTATAAAAGACGTTGTCGCTATAATTCTCAATATCCTTAAAGATAATTTTATCCAAAATCCTATCTATAGTCATGGTCATTTTATTCCTGAAATCCCTTATATTGATTTTATTGTCTTTATGATCCCGAATGGTATCAAGCAGTATCTTCGTCTCTTCATCTATCGGGGAGTCTTCAAACACCCCGCTGGAGTCATAACCTTTGGGGGTGTCTTTGGACACGAACATGCTGCTGAATATGCTTCCCGTTAAAATTAGATCGTTTTTCGTTCTGATCTCCTCAGGCAGATCGTACAGATGTATTTTGACTATTTTGGCGCTGTCCATTACGCCGGCGCCATAAGCCGAGGCGCAGCTGTATTTGATCATATTCTTCAGTCTTCCTACATTTCCCGATATATCAGCCTTCAATAGTATATCCATTACCTGCTTGCCAACAACGACGTCTATCCCGATATTTTTAGCTTCTTCCTGATAAAAATCGTATATCATCTGCATTTTTTCTTTGACAGGTCTTCCGAATAGATCCGGAATATCTACAATTAAAGGTATGCGGCGTAAAAACGTGTTGATGAGATTCAAAGATGGTTTTTCCGTTGTGGCAAAGATAAATCTTACCTTTGATGACCTCCAGTTATTGGACTCTCCCAGCCTCCTGAATATTCCCTTATCGAGAAACAGGAAGAGTTTCTCCTGGCCCTCCGGAGGCAGCCTGTGGACCTCGTCCAAAAACAGATAGCCCCCGTCGGCCTCTTCCAGCAGTCCTATTTTATCCTTATCGGCGCCTGTAAAAGCGCCCTTTACATAGCCGAATAAATTTGCCGACAGCAGTTCGGGGTTGTCCGCATATTCCGCACAGTTGAATATGACGTAAGGGGCGTCATCCGATATTACTTTATTATTCTTTGCATATTCATAAACGACCTGCGCCATGAAACTTTTGCCTGTGCCGCTGTTTCCTACGAGAAGCAAAGGAAGGCCGTCGGGAGGATATGCGGCGGCAGATTTGCACATTTTGACCTGCTCTCTGAGGCTTCCGCGGCTGCCGATCATCTTGCCAAAGGGATCGGACTTTTCGGCTGCCGCTGCCCTTTCGACTTTCGCAGGCCCGGCCGATTTGTGCAATGCGTCGCTGCTCTCATAGACGTCCCTGTCTATAAAATAAACGGGTTTGGTATTGATTTTTATCGCTTTGCCTTCCGTATACAATTCATTCAGCAAATGACTGGCGGCGTTTCTCTTTATATTTATTCCCTTTGCTATTTCGCCGGCCGTTACGCCTCTCTTTTTGTTATTGCACAGCTCTAAAGACATGGCCTTTAACAAATCATATACCTTATCCTTGTTTCTCATCATGCTTATCCTGTTACCTTCCTTTGTTGAAGATTAAATTCTTTATTTCAAAGGTCAATGGCAAATGTACCTAAAATAGTCTGCCACAGTTTGCAGACAAACCGGCAGGCCGTGACAAAGCCGCTTCGGCATCGGCCTGAGTCTATTATACCCCATTTAAACTTCATATGCTAAGAAATCACCGGTTTCCGGCGATCATAAATATTTACAGATCGCAGTGAATATGATATTATAAATGATAAGTAGTAAGTAGTAAGTTATACCCAAATATTCCCATAGTATGTCGATGAGGAGATGTATATCATGGCCGATCTTAAACTGTCCCAAAGCTTTTCGCTGATCGCTTTAAATGCACAGGACAGTCTCTATATGACGACCGCGAAGAAGGCGGCGCTCCGCTGCATGGCGGCCTCGGTAATTCTGGAGATTTATCTGGAAGGCGGCTTTATGCAAAGCGGCGACAAACTGTCGGCAAAGCGCGGCACCGACGACCTGAGCAATCTGCTGCCCTACCGCGATGCGGTTTTGGACCCCTTGATCCGCAGAGATCCTAAGATAAACAGAAATCTGAATTGGTGGCTGAAAAGAGCCTCGGCGCTTCCCATGGGAAAACTTGCGCAGCTCGAGTATGCCATGGCAGATTCCCTCAAGTATATGGACCTATTAGAGGAGATCCCCCAGCTCCTGGGGTGCGATCTATATTATGTGACCTCCGGCGTTTCCGTAAGGGAATACCGCGGCGACATCGATGAATACTCGGCGCAAACAGAGTATATCCGGGCGGAAATACTGGAGGACGGCTCTGTGACGGACGAGACTATCTGCATGCTGTGGCTGCTCCGTGAGAGCGGGTGCATGCACGACTTCTTCTCACGGAACGAGCTGGAAAAGGTGGCCGTGAGGATGGACGGCCTGGCCCACAGCTCGCCCCTCGCCAAGCAGATATATCCCATGCGCATACACCGCGGCGCCGAGCTGGCCATAAAGGAAATGCTGCACATGAAAAGCGCCGTCCTGACGACCCCCATGGGAAGCGGCATAAATTTTGCCTTCCCCATACTGGAGCGCTCGCACTCCGTCTTTATAGATACGGAGGAATGGTTCCCCGATCCGCAGAAGAGGCTGGAAGACGTGGAGGCCAGGCTGTCCGGCAACGGCCACGTCTATAAGACGATCAGCCGAAACGGACCCGTATCGCTGATAAAAATAGACAATATTATCTATGAAGCGGTGCCCCAGGCAATAACGGTCAGCAGGGTGCCCATCCACGGCGTCCGCCTTCTTCCGAGATACCCGGGAGCGGTATAATGTCCAGGAAGCGCTCAATGGAGACCATATCGGCATCCGGCACGGTGTCCATAGGAGAATTGGCCAGGCTGACCGGCAGCCGCTACAGCACACTCAAGTATTATGCGGAGGAGGGCATACTGCCGTTCATGCAGGCGGAGGAAAATCTGACGCGGCGTTTCGACAGGGAAGAGTCGATACAAAGGATCGAAGAGATACGATCGCTGAAAAGAGCGGGAATGAGCATCCCGCAAATCAAAGAAGCGCTGAAATAGCAACCTGAAAGAAATCTCCCATCCTACAACAGGCGGGAGATTTCAATTTTTATTCTTCTACTAAATACCTAACTATATCTTCGGCCGTTTCAGCCGTGCTGACCCTGTGCAGAAGGTCGTCGTCGGCCAATTTCGCCGCGACCTTGGACAGCAGGACCAGATGATCCCTGGCGGAATTGGCGTCGTTGCTCACGCAGAATAAAAATATGGTATTCACCTTTCCGTCATCCAGCGTCTCCCATTCTATATCATTTTTGAGCGTGGCTATGGCGATGCCTATCCTGGTGACGCTGCCGCTCTTGCCATGGGGTATCGCCACTCCGTTTCCTATGCCCGTAACTCCCTCCTGCTCTCTTAAGTATATATCCTGTACAAACTCGTCCACATCGTCTATATAGCCGTTCCCGCACAATATGGCGCTCATCTTTTTTATTGCGTCATCCTTGGACTTCGCTTCCAGACCTACCCTTATTATATTCTTATCCAATATCTCTTTCAGTTCCATGAGGTTATCCTCCCGTCAAGTATTATCTGTATAAAGCAGCCTTGCCCAGCGAGCCGAACAGCTCCATCTTTTTGTGCACGACCTTTTTTGTCGCTTCGATCGACGGATTATAGACCTTGGGCGGTAAAAACGTCCCCGTTTCATTTAAGATGCTCGTGACCGTCTTGAAGAACTCCTGTTTGATATCGCTGGAAATGTTCACCTTCTGAATGCCTGTCTCGCACGCCTTTCTTATCTCCTCATCGGGATTATCGCTTCCTCCGTGGAGCACCAGAGGTATGTCCGTTATCTTATTGATCTCCCTCAATATGTCTATCTGCAGCTGCGGCTTGAAATTCTTGGGATATATTCCGTGGGCCGTACCGATGGCAACGGCCAGGGCATCCACGCCCGTGTTGCTTACGAAAGTGACCACGTCCTTGGGGTCGGTATATATGACGTTGTCCACCCCGCCCTCGTCGGAATTGTTCATAGTTCCGATAGTACCTATCTCGCCTTCTACGGATACGTTGGCCATATGGGCGATATCCGCAGTCTGCTTTGTTATCTTCATGTTATCCTCAAAGCTCATAGCCGAACCGTCGATCATGACCGACGTAAATCCCGCCTGGATCGCCTTTACACATTCGCCTACAGTCTTGCCATGGTCAAGATGCAGGGTGAAGGGCACTCTGCTGTTCTCTATTCTCTTGGTCACATATTCAAAAAAGTAAGGCGTCGCGTAATTGAACTCGCCGGGCGCAAATTGAAGTATGGCCGGCGTATCGGTCGCTTCCGCCTCTTCCACGACCGCTCTCACCAGCGCCACATCCGTGGTGTTGAACGCGCCTACCGCAAAGGAATTCTCTTTAGCCACGTGCAGCATATCTTTTAAATTTAACAGCATTATCTGATAACCTCCCGAAAAATTATTTAAATATGGGATAAAGCATTTGACTTTATATATGCTTTATCCCACAATATCAAGTGAACTGTGCTTTCAATTAAGACCCATATTCTCTTTATTATAGTATATCAGGGAAGGATCGCTAAATACCACCCATTTATTAAATATGAAACAGACTAACTTACAGACCGTGACAACTCTTGCAGCTGTGAAATTGGCATCAGTACTGCACTTACTTCATTATCTCAAAAGAAATATCGTCTCCCGAGTCATCGTCATTGATCTCATAACCCAGATCATCAAACTCTTCATCTTCCTTTGTAACATTTTTCTTTATCAGCGACAATACCACGCCCGTGATGACGCTGCCGATCGCCAGGCATATCAATGCCTTCGCCGGATGATTGAAGAACGGGAACGCTATAAAGCCTCCGTTGGGAAGCGGCGACGAGACGCCCCAGCTCATTGAAAGTCCGCCTGCGACCGCAGAACCTATTACGCAGGAAACTATGACTCTTACCAAATCGCGGGCCGCTATCGGGATAACGCCTTCCGTGATCATGACGCAGCCCATGGGAACCGCTGACTTTAATGCCTCGATCTCGGCACGGGTATACTTCTTTCTTGTCAGGATCGCAGAGATCGCAATGCCGAACGGCGGTATCATTGATCCTAAGAACTGGCATACCTTCGCATCGCCGATGCCCTCGGCAAGCAGCGCGTTACAGTAAGCCGTAGCTACCTTATTGACCGGGCCGCCGAAATCAAACGTGGCCATACCTCCCACGATAGCGCCGTATAAGAATTTAGCTCCGCCCGACAGAGACGTCAGGAAGTTTGTCATAATGGTAGTAAACCAGTTTATGGGCGCGCCCAGAACCGCAAACATAATGAGCGCGGAGATCGAGGTCGCCAAAAACGGTATGATTATTACCGGAATGATCCCCGTCAAGCTCTTTGGAAGCTTAACATATTTCTTTATCAAGAGGACCAGATAACCAACCAACAGACCGCCGACAAGGCCGCCGATAAAGCCTGCCTTGATCTGATTGGAGATCAGACCTATTATCAAACCGGGCGCCAACGCCGGCCTGTCGGCTACCGAGAATGCTGTGTAGGCGCAGAGTATAGGCACCATCAGGGACATCCCCAATTGACCGGTGGTATACATCCAATATCCAAAGCCCGTCGTACCAAGGTTGTCCACACTGGAACCCGCCAGCGCTCTCCCTATTGCCATTGTCAGCCCGGAAGCAACGACCAGCGGGATCATGTAACTGATACCTGTCAGAATATGTTTTTTAATATCTCCAAATTTCATATCAGTTCTTCTCCTTTTCTAATAGTCTCTCTACTTTTTGAATAAATCCAATTGGGTTCTTGATAAGCGATGAAGTATCGATCTTGATGACTTTTTTCCCTTTAAAGCGATCCATTCCATTGATAGCAATATCTATTGCCAAAATGACGACGTCGGCTTCCGCGATATCCTTTGCGGTCAATTCGTTTTCTACTCCGATCGTCCCCTGCGTCTCGCAGTGAATGGTGTGTCCCCTGACTTCCGCGCTTTTCACTAATTTCTCGCGGGCGATATAGGTATGAGCTATTCCTGCCGTGCATGCGGCGACCCCTACTATTTTCATCGTGCCTGCCTCCTTTCCCTCGTAATGTAAGCTTGCTTCTCTATCATAAATTCATAGGCTGCCCTATAATCACCCTTGCATCGGGCGATGCCAGCTTCAAATCGTGACATCCGCAAGGGATCAACGCTCCGTGGCCCTGGATCAGCTTTACCGATCCATCCCTCCACTTAAGGTTTACGTCATTATCGACCGCGATCATTATCCTGTGCCCGTCAAAAGCCGGTAAAGCAAACCCGCCCTTAACGTCGACGACCTGCATGCCGAACGCATTGGTATCCGAGCCGCCTATCATCTGGGTCGACTTGCTTTCATTCTGCGTTATAACTTCCTTAGGCCTCATGATCACCTTTTCCCGTATTCCCTGCTGTGAATAAGTTGCAAAGTCAAACAAATTTATACCTTCATCAACGGAAAGTCCGCTGTACATCTCTTCATCGGTCAAAATAACGCCGTTTATATTTCTTTCGGCCCGGATCGTTATGTCGCTGCACTCGTGTATCTCCACGAAGAGACATCCCGGACCCACCGCATGCGGCATTCCCGCCGGTATCAATATGACGTCTCCCTCTTTTACCGGTATCTGGTGAAGACAGTCCACCATCCTATCCACATCCTGCTTTTCACACAGATCCCGCCACAGTTTCCTTGTCACATGCTCTTTAAAGCCCGCGTATACGCAGTTCTCTTTGCCCTCTACTCTTCTGGTCCTCGCAATATACCAGGCCTCCGTCTTCCCGCAGATGCCGCCGAAATATTTTTTTGCATCGGCCTCCGTCGGATGGCACTGAAGGACAAGACGGACTATCGTATCCCCCGCTCTGGCAAGCACCGATAAATTATTGGGATTTCGCCTGTTGTAATTCTCGCCGAGAATGCCGTCGGGATCTTCCGCTATGATATCCCTCAATGATACCGACCCCTGCTCAGGTATCGTCCTGCTGACGGCATATCCGTCCTCATGGCCCTTGGATATGGCGCCTATGGACGTCACAAGCAGCTCTTCGGCATTATGTCCGTCCTCGGCCGTGTCCATCCTTCTCCACTCATTTAAAAGTTTACCGCCTATATACGGCCGGGTTATCCTGTCATCGCCAAAAAGAATCGGCTTACTGCTCCACTCGCTCATGATCCTGTCCTCTCCCTTCTTCATTAAAATGTCTGTTTTTCGCATCCTTAGATAGAACTTCATTCATAGATGCGTGTTATATCAAATCACACATTCTCTATGGTATCGTCCTTCATCATCAGATGCACCGCGCCCAGCTTGAACGTCTGAGGCAGCGCAAGGATATTTGGGTCCTCCCCCACTATCTTCTTTGCGTCCTTTAAAGCGTCTTCTATGGTAGCCCTGGTCTTCAGACCCATTCCCCTTGCATATCCCGGTTCCTGGGCGCCGCATATGTAGATGGCGGATGTATTCTGCTCCGCTATGTGTCCGCAGGAGATCATGGAAAAGCCGTGAAACGGATGAAACGCATAGGCATATCTGTATTTTCTTATATACTCTTCATTGGTTGCAAAATACTCCCCATATTTATTCATATCCGGCAAAGTGTACATATGATTTTTTTGGAACATATCGTACATTTCCCGTAAATAGGGCCAATAGGCGTCATTAAAATAGCCGTTGCAGGCCGAGGCGCAGATGATGACACAGTTGTCCGCCATGATCCTCTTATGCCGTATCACCTGTGCCGAGAGCGCCTGCATCAGCATTATTGGATTGGTCCCCATGCCGTCGCCGTAATGAAATTCCTGCGGCATGCCGAATACCAAAACGTCGTATTTCTTTTCCGCAAAGGGCACGAAGGTCCTCTTATTGGCCATCTTCCAGGAATACGGCTGCATTACCTTGGCATAACCGCTGTTTATCTCGATCTGTCTCGATTTCGTATCCAGGACCGCATCGCAGCAGAAGAATTTCTTGCCCATACACTCCTCCATGTACTGCCCTATCTCATCAAACTTGGTTCTCATAAGGGAATGAGTGCTGACCGGAACAAAATCACTGCGGTGCATCACCTCGGGCACATGATGGGAAGCTATCGACCTCCAATGGGTTATGCCCGTGGCACAGTGCTTATAGCCGCCCGAATATCCCCCGTAGGGATTCCCCTGCGTGTGCCCTATGAGGATAGCGACGTCGCTGTCATAGACATATTTGTTCATTATGACGGGATCTCCGCGCTTCGTCTTCCCCAGGTCCACCAAGTGCTCATAGTCTTCGCTGTCATGATTGATTATCCGGCCCGTATGCCAAAACTCATTGAATATCTCGGGACCCAAAATATTGTAGATTTCCTGTTTCGTGTTTTTTCTGTGAAGGCCGTTGGAACAGATCAGCAGGATATCCTCTTTTTCCACGCCGGCGGCATAAAGTTCCTTCAATATGACCTTTATGGCCGTCTTCCTGTGGGAAGTCGGCTGTTCTCCGCCCTTTACCTTATCGGGAAATACGATGGTCACCTTGGCTCCCTTAAATGCGAGCTGCGATAAAGGTTCCATTCCCATGGGGTTTCTGACGGACTCCAGGGTCTTCTGTTCCAGCTGTTCCTCGGGAATATACGGAGGATCGGGGATGGTCTCCCCTGGTATAAAAACGTCCGTATTTTCCGGAAGATCAGCTTCAACGGTGCCCAATCCATATTCAAAACTAAGCCTCATATATGTCCACTTCCCTTTCGTTAATAACCCATATATATTTTAACTATTTCCAAGTACTCGTCGGGATAAAAACCGATGTCTCCCGTAAATCTTGTCAATGCGATGAGACCCCCGCTTATTTCGGGTATCGAGGCAAGCATTTCGGCGTTTTCCCTTTTAAGGCCGCCGCCGTATACGACGTCCATTCCTCCGGATACTTCCTTTATATAGGCCGCCGTCTTTGCAATGTATTCTCTATCCGGAGCAGACTTCCCGGGCCCAATGGCCCATACCGGCTCATAGGCGATCACCGCGTCTTTTCTGTCCACGTCTTTGAGGCCGATCTCTATCTGACCCTTCAGTATATTCTCCCGATCCGCCTGTTCATCGCTGCTTTCTCCTATACAATAGAGTACCCTTAAACCCACTGACAATGCTGCTTTTATTTCTTTATTTAAAATGCGGTCGACCGCCGCCCTATCATTGACTCCGGCCTCGCGCATAATGCCTGCCTTGTCCTTTCTTTCCTCGCAGTGGCCTATTATGGCGCTGCTGCATCCCATCGCCTTGACAGCGCTTGCAGTACAGTTCGTCGTAAAGGCTCCGAAGTTTTCTCCTGCGGAAATATCCTCCCTATATACGCCCTGACTGCCTATGGAAAGCCGTCCTTCCGGATCAAGGGCCTCCACGGCGGGGATTATATGCGCCTCCGGCATGTATACCACGAATTCGATTTCCTCCGCGCTATACTTACGTAGTTTGTCCCGGATGCTGTTTATTATATACTTTCCCCACTGATTTACCGGCGCGATGGTATTGACGCCTCCTAAATCCTTGGGCACATCAAACCTTTTCAAGTTTAAAAATATATGCTTCATGGCATTCTCCTTTATGTGTTAGTTTTATATTAACACCTCGCGGGTATGCTTTACAATCAGTTTTTACGCAAACGTTGTCTCAATTTTGCCTAAGTCTCCTGCTTATGATTCGCTCAATTCTCAATAGTGGATACATGCGTAAATGCCCATCAGTACTAATTTTTTATAAATTTAAAAGGAAAATCTGACTTTATGTCGAATATATAATTGTTGAATGGTTTAAATGAAAATATACATCCTAAATATAATTACGCAACTTTTTACTCAAAATATCTATGATTTTTTACTTCAAGTATATACAGGTATTAATGATTCGCAGGGAGTGATTTTTTGATGACCTTAAAGGAAATAGCAGAGCAGGCCGGAGTTTCGATCTCCACAGTCTCCAGAGTTCTGAATATGAAATATAGCAATGCCGCCAGCAAAGAGACTAAGGAGCGCATCTGGGAGATCGTTCGTAAGACCGGATATGTACCCAACGTTCATGCCCGCAGTTTAAAAATGGGGGCGGATCAAAGCGAGTCCCTTGAAGAGCCCAAATCCCTTTTATGCGTATATGCGCGGTCCTCCACATCGTCTGAAAACCCTTTTTTCTCGGCGATAGCCACCTCTATCGAATACGAGGCCTACAGGCATAATTGTTTGATCAAATATACGTTTTTGGGATACGATCTTTCCCATCCGCAGATAACCAAACAGATCACCGATATCAAGGCGGACGGCGTCATCATGTTGGGCCGTTACGATGAGAAACTATTATATTCTTTTTTGAAGAACTATAAGAACGTAGTCTATACGGGCTTAAATAAAATTCATACCAAATATGACCAGGTCATCTGCGACGGTTACGAAGCCGCCTGTATCGCCGTCGATTACCTGTATAATATAGGTCACAGAAAAATAGCCTATATAGGCGAGACAAAAAACGAAACCCGGTTTTTGGGATACACCGGCACATTGAAACGTTTAAACCTTCAGTCCGATCAAAAAAATGTAGTCACGATAAAGCAATCGTCCGAGGGCGGTTATGAGGGCGCCCAGCGGTTGATCAACAACAGCGATGATTTTTCCGCGGTCTTTTGCGCCAACGACGTCACCGCCATAGGCGCTCTGCGCGCCTTTAAAGAGTCTGGCATAAATATCCCGGGAGACGTTTCCATCATAAGCGTCGACGATATCGAAATGGCCCAGTATGCTTCACCGATGCTGACCACCATCCATATACCCACCGACGAGCTTGGCAAATACGCCACCAAGGTGCTTTTAGACAGGATCGCCAACGGGGACCACATGCCTTTAAAGGTAGAATTGCCCTTTTATATCGTCAAGCGCGAAAGCTGTGACAAACCCTCCGAAAAGCGGAAATAATAAAAACGCTCTCGTCTATCTAAATAGACAAGGGCGTTTTGAAAGAAATGTGATTTGTATAACCTACATTTGTTCGGAATCCATAAGGAACCGGACAGCCCCTATGATACCGGCATTGTTTCTGCACTCCGCAAGCACTATGGGACACTGCCCCGTAAATTCCCCGGGCAGGAACCTGGCCGTATGGCTGCGGACCGCATCCAGCAGATAATCGCCCTGTCCGGTTATTCCGCCTCCGACGATTATCTTTTGGGGATCGAAAAACACGATGATGTTGGCGATCACCTTGCCGATCCTTTCAGCCCAATCTTCAAATACCCGGCAGGCCGCCTCGTCCCGTTTACGGACGCTCTCGAAAAAGTCGATGCCGGAGATTTCCCTTCCCATTTTTTCTTCGGCGTTTTCCAGCAGGCCCTTTGTGGAATATTCCGTTTCTAAGTAATGGCTGCCGTCTGTATAATCCAGATAGCCGATCTCGCCCGCGCGGAAATTGGCGCCCTCATAGAGATGCGAATCGATCACCAGGCATCCGCCGATGCCGGTGCCTATCGTCATGCAGAAGAAGGTGCCGCAGTCCCGTCCCGCACCCAGCCACTTTTCACCCAGCGCCGCAGCGCGCACGTCGTTTAAGATGCTCACGGAAAGCCCTGCCCTTTCTTCCAGAGCGGCCTTTAAATTGAATCTCTCCAAAAAGGGTATGTTCTGAATGCCTCCCAGAATGACGCCGCTCTTAGTGTCGACTATCCCGGCCGTGCTGATCCCCACTCCTTCAATTCCTTGTTCTTTTTGCTGCAGTATCAATTCCAATAATTTTTCAAGAAAACATGGGCGGCCGCGTTCCGGCTCCGTAGCGATCTGTCCGTTTTCCAGCATAGTTCCGTCCGACCGTATGCGCCCCCATTTGATAGAGGTTCCTCCTATATCGATCCCCAGATATAACTTTTCTTCATTTGCCGACGTTTTATTCATTTGCTCCGCCACCTTATTATTTTTATGTACTCTGTTTGCATCCCCGCCGGGGCGAGTCCCTATAGATCGGCCAGCGATTCCAGAAAGTCCTGCGTGTCGGAAAGGACATCCCAGGAGAGAACGGCCCGGCCGGCGTTCTCCCGCTCCAATACCTCAGCGGTCTGTAGGACATAATTTAGATCCGCATGGCAGATATCCCGCTTTGCATTGATCTCGAATCCGGCATAGACCGGACAGCGTGCGCCGGATACCGCCTTAATCTGCCTACGCAGCGACTCCGGCGAACACAGATCGCCGATGTTCCAAAGCCGCTGCAGCACGCCCTCAGACTCGCAGCCGCGCAGGCGAAGCTGCCGCACCATGCAGGCTGCTTCATAGGGTATGCCCGCAGGCGCCTGCGTGACCCTGTAGAGCATAGTCTTTATAAAATCCGCATTCTCCGAAAGCGCTCCTATGTCCTGCCCCACCCAATAGCTGAACATAGGAGCGTAGACGTCCAAACCGACCTTCATCCCCAGCCCGCGAAAGTGACCGGCAAGATCATTTACCGCATCGGTGATGATCTCCGACCTCACCTCATATACTTTATCTATTAATGGATCGGCAAAACGGTATCTCCCGTTTTCCACAGCGTCCGGCAGCAGGAAGGACTTATCGGTCAGCTTCATACGCTTTGAGAATTCATTCATATCTATGCCGGACTTTTGATACCGCTCGCCGCATCTTTCACAGAAGCAGCCCATGGCCGCTTCAAACCCGTTGCCGAAAGAAGAAAATCTGATCTTGTCCAGAAATACGCCGTCAAACCCCATCCCGTCGAAATTCTCCCTGTATATCTCCTTTATATTTTCGATGTTGACCGGGTCCGACGGGCAACGAATGTAAAATCTTCTCCCTTGATGACCTTTGCAGCGGCATGCGTTTTCCCATTATAGTCGACGGCGGGCGCGGCGTCCGCAATGCCGGAGACCTCAGAAAATACCGGCAGCCACAGATACCCCTGTTTCCCACGCCGATGCAGTTCTTCCAATACGGGACCGTAGAGGCCGCGGTCGGTGCTCCAGCCTAGGATCACGCCCTCCAAGTCCAGCAGATCACCCACATAGCGGATGCGTTTCAGTAGCTGATCCTGCTTCATGCGGCATTCACGAAAGCCTCCCGTAAACGCCTGCGCCAAATATCTCAAACCTGTCCCCCCTTAGCGGATATAATTGTCTTCGATCTAATCATAAGGCAGGCCCGGCCTTATAGTCAATAGCCGGCCGGCTTATCAACAAATCTTAAAATATCTTAAATATTATTTAACCCTTTTTTAACTTCTCTATTTGGAAAATGTACTATAATATGAATAGACACAGGGTGATCAGATCACGAAAATGGCCTTTAAAATTATAAATAATCTGAATAGAGGAGTGGTATTATGTATAAAAAATTAACGGCAGGACTTCTTCTTCTCTGCATGACCGCTTTGCCCGGCCTCAGCTACACTGCGGCCCATGCGGACACACCCGCAAATGCCGCGGGAAAACCTACGGTCATAGCGACCGAAGCTGCGGACGTTACGGGAGACGGCGTTAAGGACAGCATAACTCTTGTAGGTACGAGTCCCGATGACAACAGCGCCTTCCAGAACAGCATCAGCTTAAGGATATTTGATGCATCAACAAATAAGATGATCGAAGCTGACCTTAAGGATTTCGGCGGATACGAACCCAAGATATTCCTGGGCGACTTCACCGGCGATAAGGTAAAGGATATAATGATAAGTGCTCCCACCGGAGGCAGCGGCGGGATAATAGACAACAGGATAGTCACCGTCAAGGACGGCAAGGCCCAGCTGATATTCGGCGAAGATGACAATGCAGGCCTGGCCCTTTCCGGGAAATTCGCCGACGGCTTTAAAGCAAATTTGAAGGTGGAACAGCTGAACAAGGACTTCACGGTCGACTTAAGCGCTTTTAAGGATGGTTACGTAGAAGGCGGAACATATGATGCCAGCGGCAAGCTCAAGGTGGACGTGGAGCCCTGGGCGGATGGATTCTCCCTCTTAGAGCCCGTAGAATATACCGGAGACGGCACATACTATCTGAGAGGCATTCAGAGCATATCCGGCGTAGCGCATGTGAACAGGATATCCAATATGGAGTCCCTCTGGAAATACTCCGACGGCAAATGGGTGCCGTGCAATGTGACCTATTCAACGTCTCTCGTAGCCCAGTAAAAGCAAGCAAGAATCCATAAACCGCGCAGAAATGCGCGGTTTATTATATCATATGATGGCGTTTTGAAAGGGGCCCCGCACGATTTGTCGCGGCCTGCCGGTTTGTCTGCACGCTGAACAGCGCTTTATCTGTTGGATATTTCTAAAACCATTTGGATATGCGGAATCCCATCTTCTAAAAATTCTTCCGATACCTGCTTAAATCCTGCTTTAGCGTAAAATCCTTTTGCATATGACTGAGCTTCAATTTTTATTCTATCTGCTTTCATTCTATCTTTCGCGACCTCTATTCCCTCAAGAAGAATTTTGTTCCCCAATCCGCATCCTCTCTTTAGTGTCAATACTCTTCCAATCGAAACCTCTTCAAAGGACACTCCTCCGTCTATTACTCTCAAATAGGCCTTAATTCCCGTGTTGTCTCTTAGAAATACGTGGTATGAATACCCGTCTTTGTCATCTATTTCTTGATATGCACAATTTTGTTCCACTACAAATACCGCTACTCTGATCTGTAGTATTTCATATAATTCCTCAGTGGATAATTCTTCAAAGCGCTTTACAATTAAATCCATTTGTCTGACCCCGCTTCCTCATGTTTTATATTAATATAATAACGCACATTTGGGGAAATGTCAGCATAGAGCCGGGGCACAAGGTGGATCCGGCCGTATATTCAATAGACGGCAGTTTTATAAATAGATCTTAAAATATCTTAAATATTATTTAACCTCATTTCAACTTTCTAATTTTAAAAATGTTCTATAATGTATATAGACAAAAATTGAACCAAGAATGGCGTTAGGAGACTTTACCGGAGACAAGGTAAAAGACATAATGATCAGCGCCGACACCGGAGGCAGCGGCGGAATAGTAGATAACAGGATCGTGACCGCCAAAGGCGGAAAGATAAATATCATATTTGATGAGGATGACAACGCAGGCCTGGTCCTTTCGGGGAAGTTTACAGATGGTTTTAAAACCGATATGATAATGACAAAATTGAACAAGGTATTCACAATCGACCTGAGTGCGTTCAAAGACGGCTACATCATAGAGGGAATATACGGATCGAATGGGAAACTTATGAAACCCGTGGAACTCTGGGCAGATGGATTTTACCTTTTGCAACCCGTGGACTATACCGGAGACGGCACGTACTACCTGAGAGGCATTCGGAGCATATCCGGCGCATACCATGCAAACCGCATATCCAATATGGAGTCCCTCTGGAAATACTCCGACGGCAAATGGGTGCCGTGCAATGTGATCTATTCAACGTCTTTCGTAGCCCAGTAAAAAATAAGACTATAAAAGGGAATCCCGCGGAAATCATCGCGGGATTCCCTTTTGTATATGTTCTTTGTTATATCCCAAAGCTTTTCTTCATCAGCGACAGAGATGCCTCGGGGAAATCGGCGGACATCACGCCTGCTGCCGCCATGATATAATCGTTGTCTATCAGCACCTGCGCATCGGCGGTGGGCAGCAGCTTTTTGCCCTTCGTTTCGCTGCACAGCCCCTCCAGTATTTCACGTCCGTGGGGCAGCCGGGTAAGAGCTCCCCCCGTGCCGATGATCCACTTTACCCTGGTGAGATCCTTTCCCATGGCCATGGTATACCTGCCCGTGGGCCCGTAGAGATACTTTATCTCTCCGGTATGCCGCGCCACGGCGGTCTTGCAGGCGACCTCCGTCAGGAACTCCGCCAGCCTTATCTCCTCATCGCTGACCGGTATGGGGGGAAGCGTGTCTATGACCCTGCGCACATCCATGGACAGCGCCTTTTCCGCCTCCTCGGCCCCTATGCAGTCTAAGACATGGTACCTGTTTATATATACGCCCAGGTCTCCCTCCACCGTCCTCTTTGCCTCCGGCTCGGGGGCTATGAGTATCCTCGCTATCTCGTCGGAGTCCTGAGTCACCGAGTGAACGTCCGTCGTAGCGCCGCCCACGTCCAACACCATGAGCTCGCCCATATCCTCCTTAAGAAGCTTTGCCGCATTCATCACCGCGCCCGGCGTGGGGGTGATGCGTCCCGTGACCATGGTGCGGATCTTCTCCATCCCGGGCGCCTTTATGATATGCTCTTCAAACACATCCTGGATCACCCTGCGGGTAGGTTCAATGTTCAGCTCGTCTATCCTGGGATACACGTTATCCACAAAAATCACAGGGTTTGCACCTTGGAATATTGCCCTTATTTCATCTGCGGCCGCAATATTGCCTGCATATATGACGGGGGTATCCATATGCATATTCGCAATCTCGCGGGCATTATTGATCACGGTATCCCTTTCTCCATAGTCCACGCCGCCGGCAAGCAGTATGATGTTGGGCCTTATCTCCCTTATTTTGTTTAGATCGCCGGAGTTTAGATTGCCGGCCGTGACCATGTGCAGTACGGCGCCTGCCCCTAAAGCCGCCTCCTTGGCAGCTTTGGCTGTCATGTCGTAGACCAGGCCGTGCACCGTCATCTTGAGTCCCCCGGCCGCGCTGCTGGACGCCATCATCCTCCCCCACTTTATCCTGTCGCCCAGCCTGCTCTCCAGCATGGAGACGGCCCTCTCAAGCCCGATGGTAACGTCGCCGTCCAATACCGAGGTGGGAGCGTAGCCCTGTCCGATGAATACCGGCGACGCGCCACCCATATCGTCAAAGGCGTCCACCACGGTGGTTGTGCTGCCTATTTCGGCTACTATAAGGTCTATATTTCTCATTGCGATAACCCCCAAATTCAATTCCGGCAAAGTTCCTTAGAAAACGTTTTGCCGCAGCCCTTAAAAAATATTCGTTATGCTGATTTCTGCCTCATCCTCTTTACCAGATAGCTGGCTACATCTATACCCTTGGTGCCCCTGCCGAAGCCCGCGTCCATGCCGCACTCCTTCGCCATTTCGTCGGTCACCTGCGTGCCGCCGCTGATCAGCAGCACCTTGTCCCTTATGCCCTTTTCCACGCACAGGTCATGCAGTTTTCTCATGTTTATCCTGTGGATATCGGCGTGGGTTATTATGGTACTTATCAGTATGGCGTCCGAATCCGTCTCTATGGCGGCGTTTACGACCTTTTCTATGGACACCGAGGTGCCGAGATAATCGCACTTTACGCCGAATCCTTCCAGCCCTCCGTGCTTTATGTCTATTATCTCCCTCATTCCCACCGAGTGTTCATCCTCGCCTACCGTAGCGGCCATTATCCTTATGGGATGCTGCTTCACATAGGTCCTTATCTCTTCCTCGCTCATTACCTCCGGCTTCTTGGGTATCACGATCTTAGAGGGATCTACGGTAAAGGGCACCCTGCCCTTGAGCTCCACATACGTTCCCTCGGCCGGCTGCATTATCTCCCTGTGTATGACCTCCACGTCGGCCAGGCCCATTTTCTTTGCCATCTCCATGGCCGCAAACTCCGCCACCCGCTGTTCGGCCGGCAGGAAGATATTCATGGAGATATAGCCGTCTCCCATCCACTCCACCTCGGGCTTGAGGAGGCCATTTTCTCTCATGTCCTTGTTTTCCTCCATGCGCACATACACGTTGTCCCTTTCGTCCAGCTCGTCGATGTATTCTATCTTATCATGGTCGCACAGAGTACAGCCGCCTATTAGGTCGCAGGGCTTGGATATCCATTTGGGAAGATTATTGTATCCGAACTGCTCGCAGACGGGCGCCATATAGTCCTTATCCCTTTCCACCACCGTGCCCGCGCCGACGCCGCCGTTTATCTGCCTGAATATGCCGTCGCCGTTCCTCTCAGGGTACATGCCCGAATCTACAAAGAAGCCCTGTTCCACGGCGTTGAAATATCCGCCGACCTCTATGATCTCCTCCAGGAAGAGCACCGCCCTCTCCTTAAGCTCACGCACCATGTCTCCCAGCGGGCCGTTCCGCTTTATCTCCACCATATCCTTAAGACCGTCCATGCCGACCAAGGCCTGCTTTGCCGTGTCCACCGCCTGCACGTTGAAGTAGTGCCACGGCACGTTCCTGCCTTCATCCGGCGTTATGGTGCTCTGTATATCGGCGCTGGTAAGGCGGGATATCAACAGATTGAGCACATGGGTCACGGTAGCCTCCCTGGTGCTGGACTCCATGTACTTGGTGTTCATCTGGGCCCTCATCTTATAGCCCGCGAATATCTCCCTCAGCGCCACGGCGTAGGGAAGATCCATCCGCATACACGGCGCGGGCGGAGCAGTCGGCGGCACCGTGGACAGCGATATGTTTTCCTTCTTCATGCCCACCTTTACCGAATAGAGGGCGTTTATGGCGTGCTGCACCATAAGCTCGGGCATCACCTTCCATGCCTGCCTGGCCGTTGCGTTGGCGTTGTGCGCCCCGTCTATCTGCAGCATATCCGCCCAGGCCATCTGCTTTTTGGCCACTGCCGCATCCACGAAGGACCTTATCATGTTTATATCCCTGTAGAGCACGTTGTACTGCGGGTCCTGGTGAGCCCCGTTCACTCCTTCCTCGGCGAACATGGTGGCGACCTCCGGCCCGGCCACGCCGCTGACATAGGAATGAAAGTTTATAGGCCGGCCCACCTCGTCCTCGATGGCATCCAACGCCTTCCTGGTGGCCCTTATCTGCTTTCTGGTGATTGGTACGCCTCCTATGCCCTCCGGCGTACCCTCCATCAGCCCGTCGATATGGCTCTGCCCGGCGGTCCTTATCACCATGATGTGGTCCGCTCCATGCCAGGCCGCCATCCTCATCCTCCTTATATCGTCCTCGAAGCGCCCCGACGCTATCTCCGTCGTGATGACGCATTCGGGCTGAGGGTCTATGTTGTCAAAGTATTTCGCCGCAGGCAGCGGCACGCTGTTTGAAAGGCCCTTGGACGTCTCGCGGTACTCGAAGGGGCCCAGCTTCTGGTTTTCCTCCAACTCCCGCCAGTGCCATCCGTGCCTTCTCGGTCTGTAATGTTCAAGATCCTGCAGTACCACTTCTACGTCCAGCTTTTTGTTTCTCTCCAGTTTCATATGGCAGCACCGCCTTTGCCCGTTATCTCGTCCACGGCCTCCGGGGTGATCTCGGCGGCCATGAAATCGTCCGCCTCGTCCCAGCCCTCGCCCGCGGCCAGCAGCTTACCGGCTTTCTTTATCGGGATGTGCTTGTATATGGCATACTTCAGCACCACCTGTCCGGCACCCTTGCCCAGCAGGCCCTTGTCTCCGGTCTTTTCCACTATGGCCTTGCATGTGAGGCTGTCAAACCCCATGCGCAGCAGCACCGAGCGCTCTATGGAGGGGGAGGTGTGGTTATAGGCCAGGCCCACCAGCGGGTCCACTATCTGCTCGGTGAGAAACCAGAATCTGTCCTCCAGATCTTCTTCCGTCAGAGAGGCGAGGTGAACGCGCCTCGTCTCAAAATCATCGGCTCTCTGCATTATATTACCTCCAAATCCCTTATCAAGATCTCCACGGTCTCCTCATCCAGCTTTGTCTCTTCGGCTAAAAACTTCCTCTCTGCAGCCGAAAGTTTATCCTCACGGCAGTTTTCCATACTGTTCTTGATGTACGACCTCTTGAGCTGCATAAGGTCCACGTCCTTGGGCTGTATCTGGGACGGACGCTGCGGTATGACTATCCTCTCCCCCGGCTTATCCTCCGCAGGGTCGCCGCGGTAAACCTTCACGCCCATCTGCTTTGCGAACGTGAGCTGCGACGAAGGCATCTTGCCCGCGCCGGTGTATTCCGTCTCCTGGACCACCAATATCTCGTCCCTGTCCATTTCCCGGGCAATAGCGAAAGCGGCCGCCAGCGAGGTGTTGCCCGCCGGACCCCTCTCCATGCCCTCCAGCTGCGACAGCGCTTCCGTCATGTAGAACACGTCTCCCTGCGTAACCAGCACGTACCTGTCTAGGTAGCGCAGCGGCCGGGCCGCGTTCCTGGGAACGTCCGACCTGTCCGGCCATGTGGCGAACGGCACTCCGAACCCCGTATGCCCCGTGGTAAATGACTTCCTGTTGAAGTCCCTGTCGCTTGCCATGTGCAGACCGGCCAGGTCCACGCTGGCACCTATCACCTTGGTACCGGTACAGCCGGCCTTTATAAGCCCCCTGGCCGTGCCCGTGACGTTTCCTCCGCCCGCATGGGTGATGACCACGGCATCCGGCAGTCTGCCGGTGCGCTCCTTTACCTGAGCCGCCAGCTCGTAGCCCAGCGTCTCTATTCCCGCTATGCCAAAGGGAGTATACAGCGAAGCGTTGAAATATCCCGTCTCCTCCAGCATGCGCAGCGACTGATAGAATAGCTCCGGCCCCACGGTAAGCTGTACCACGTCCGCCCCGAAGGCCTCGCACTTCCTGCCCTTCTCCATTATCTCCGGCTGGCCCTTGCCCTGACTGTCGTATACCTCCTGCACCACGATACACTTGAGGCCGCGCCTTGCCGCCTGAGAAGCCACGGCAGCCCCGTAGTTGCCGCTGGTGGCGGCTATCATTCCCTCATAGCCCTGCTCCTTGGCCCGGTATGCGGATACCGAGGCCCTCCTGTCCTTGAAACTGCCCGAAGGGTTGGCCGCCTCGTCCTTTACGAATATGCGCGCGCCCTTTCCCTTGGGAGATACTGCCCTCACCAGCTCGGTGATGTTCCTAAGCTCTATGAGAGGTGTGTTGCCCACGCTGGTCTCACGCTGTATCCTTATTATGTCCTCTATGCTGTAGCCTACCTCTCTCATCATCTTCTCGTAGTCAAAGGCCAGGTCGCCCAGCTCGAATTCGTCGTAGTCGATGCCCACGGCCTTCTTCATTATCTCGTTCTCCCTTGCCATAACGGCATCGTAGCTCATGTCCCTACTCATGGTCTTCACCCTCTAATATCCGTCTAAGTTCCATGCCTATGGTCAGAAGCTCCGGCACCGGCTCGCCAAAGTTATGCTCGTAAACCGGATTTACCTTTACCAGAGTCCCCCTGACCTTCCTTCCGATAACCGTCTCCACCTCAGCCTCATCGCCTATGCAGGCATCGTGGAGTATGAAGCCCTTTTCCCACATTTCCAGCGGCACCTTCTTGGTGTCCTCCGGGAGATGGGAAGCCCTCTGCTCCGGCTTCAGGATTATATTGTGTATCTGCACCCAGTCGCCCTTTTTTGCATCCATCTCAGCAGCAGCACCTTTCCTTTATAAGTTTCTTCACATCGCCCATCACGGAGGCGGGCACCGGAAGATCCTTCATGTTGACAAGGCCGGGCCCTGCGTTTATCACATGGGGTATCATGTTCACCGCCACTGCCATCGTACATATTCCTCCCGGCAGCTCCGGCTTTATATTCAGGTGTATGTTGGGCGTGCCCTCTATATCTATATAGTCGCCGGTATCCACATTCTCCATCTCGGGATGTATCTGCTGCGGATGCTCCAGAACGATGACCTCTTTGCCCTTGCTGTAGGCAATGCCCACCTGCCTGCATCCCGCAACCATGCCCGGCTCCACCTTGATATACGGCGTCTCCCTGTGAGTGTGGGATATGATCGGTTCCCTCGTCTGCTTTATCTCGTCTATCTCGATGCCCATGGCCTCGGCGATCATGCTTATCGACTCGTTAAAGCCTATGTGCCCCACTATGCTGCCGTCCTCGATGCCCTTGTTGAACTCCTCCACCGTGGTGCCTACGCCCTGTGTCCGCATGACCGTAGTGCCGAACGGCGAAAGGTCGTTTATCCTCCTGGCCGTTATCTTCTTCACGTCCATGCACACGCCCGTCAGCGCTATTATAAGGGTATCCAGAACAAAACCCGGGTTCACGCCGGTGCCCAGCACGGTGACCTTGTGTTCCTTAGCCAGCTTTTCTATCTTTGCGGCCAATTCCGGCTCGGTATATCTCGGATAGGACATCTCCTCCGCTATGGTTATAACGTTCTTTCCGCTCTTTACGATCTTCTCTATCTGAGGATAGACCTCTTTGGTAAATGAAGACGTAGCCAGCAGCACTATGTCCGCATCCCTTTTAAGTATCTCATCGGCATCGTTGGAAACCAGCACGCCGGTAAGAGTTCCCGTATCCAGTACCTCTCCTAAGTCCCTGCCGTTCTTCTCCGGCCGCGAAGCGATGGCTCCCACGATCTGAAAACCTTTTTTCTGCAGCATCATCTTGGCCATGCCGCCGCCCATGGCGCCCAGGCCCCATACTATAACCTTAACATTCTCCATACTTATCTCTCCTTTAGTTTTAGATTTGCAAATATATTTAGCAAGTTTCATGCCACACCGATATGCAGCAAATTCAAGGGTGCAGCCGTCCGCCCATGCGCATAATATTTTGCATATAGGCTATCATGTGCCAGTTTTTTTGCACCATGTATATGACTACACAAGGCATCCCCCTGCGTCTATGGCTTCATGAAAAAGGCAAAGGCCTCCTTCATCATTCCGTTTACCTCTTCGGGATTCCTTATGTTGCGGATATGATACAGCTTGCCGTCATAATCGGTAGCCTGGTTGTCGCATATGTAGGCGTGGTCATAGCCTCCATCCTCAGTCCATTCCATGAAGATATAGCAATGGGTGGGCTTTCCGTCTCTATTCCCCGCCGTATCTGTGGTAAATACGATATCACCCGGCTCCAAGTTCTGATAAGACTCATACTTCCGCCATCCCCTGTCTTCCAGCGCCGATATCAGCTGAGTGGTGTTGCAGGTCCCCTCCGGGATCGGAATATCATTATCCCTCAAGGCCTCTGAGACAAAATACACGCAGGTATTCAGCGTTTTACCGTCATTCTTCGCTATGGCGGAATTAAAAACTTCCAATCGGTTTTCCCTCACCGTCATATATTGATGGAGCTGTTCCTTCAGCCGTGCATCCCGCTGCGGCTGGATCACGCATTTATTTACGATCAGACAGGCCACGATAAAAAAGATGATCCATAGAATTGCTTTTTTCCTTGATCTTTTGAACACTTTCACGAATTATTCCCCCTGTGCCGGGCATTCCCAACGGCCGCGTTTCAATATATCATATGGATAAATATCCCCGGTTTTCATCCCGCTGTATATAGTTTATTGTTGATTTGACAATTTATTTACAACTTTATTCTAACAAAATTACTTGGTACTGTCATTTTCAGTTTATGCAGAGTCCGGGATAGAATTTAAAATAAAAACACGGTTATACGCGACAATATAACCGTATCTATACTTTATCCTCTTGTATTATTAAACCACACTATATGAAGAAATGTTTTAACTGCTGCTTATGAACTTCTTAACATTTTCTTAACAGCACAGGGGATTCCGTCCCCTTGTGTTAATTGATCTTGTATCTAAATGTTCCCGCAGGCTGACTGTTAAAATAGAGGCTTAAAGTACAGGTATTTATGTTTAAAATCCAACATTGCTTTCTTCCCTGGAGTTGAATCCAAACTGTCAGCTGAATCATGATCCGCCTTTACGATATCGCTCTCTACAGCATAGCCTCCCTTCTGCCCGGCAGGGGTGGTAATGATTATAAAACCCAGATCCGTGTTCACATCTATAGTAGTATCAATCGGTTTATACAAGGTCTTAAAAAATTTATCCGCACTTATAGTCAACATCCTGTGCAAACACATTTATAGGCAATGCCACAAACAACAGCATTGTGAACCCATGATAAATTCCATTCCTATCACCATACATTCAATATTATAATTTTCCATATGTATAATATAGTTAATTCAGATTTCAAAATAGGCATATTTTAATAAAATAAAGACTGCTAACTTGCAAAAACCTAAAGGTTGGCAGTCATTTAAAATATTTTCGTTAATATATAAGCTTGCTTGTTTTATGCCACACCGCCTGAACCTTTTATCTGTACATTGTCCGGGCTGATAAATTTGATATAGTATGTTTTATTGGAAGACAGCTTACCTATCATCCAATCCTGCTCATCGTCTATATACTCTTCAAATGTAGCGACAACTTTGTCCGTGCCCGATTCGATCAGCTGCATCTTCAAGTTATGCGGAGCAGATGACTCCTCTATAGTCACACATATGGACGGAGCATACCCATCATCATAGGGAATATAATTATAGTCAGAGTATATATATGACTTGAAATTATAAGTAAAAGCCCTTCCGCCATTATTTAGATCCCATGTCTTAGTCGGTTTTGTTGTACCATAGGGAGTAACTTTATCATCACTCAAATTGCTGACTTCGCCCTCTGCCGTCTCCGTATAAACGCGAAGGTGCAGGCCTTTGAGTGCATCAATATTTTCTTTGCCCTTTATGACTATGGATTGAACGCCTTCGTCTTTATTGCCGGCATAAAGGTTAGACCTTATAATGCCCATCTCAGTTAATTTCTTTATGTTGTCTTCTCCCTTGATTACAATAGATCTAACTTCACCGTTTCCACCATTAACTTTTATGTTCGAGATATCATCCGATGCAAAAGCGGCAGAGAACGATGTTGTAAGCAGCAGAACGCAGGCAATTAACGCTATTATCTTTTTACCCGCGGTCATTTATTGTTCCTCCTTTTTTATAATATTTTTAGCATATCATAATAAGTCCATTGGAATCATCTCCAACTTCTTTTTGATATTAATATAGCTTTCAATATTTATTGTAAATATTCATAAAGGTCCAACTTTTGGACCTTATTTAGCACAAAATCACAAGTATAACTATAATAAGGCGGTCCTGCAGGGCTTCTCCCGCCTAAATGCTATATAGATCGACCTCTCAAAAGATCAATTCACCTCATTATACACAGGAAGTAGCCTAACATTGTGCACTTTTTTAACCCTGCTGGAAGATGTGAAATCCATTGTTTCCAAGGGTCTTCAGAGATTTCACTACCCATAGGTGTCAAATACCTCAGCACAACAGAACCGTCCCCCTGTGTCACACTAAGCTCTTGGCGGCCAAGCCGCCCACCAGCGCCAGCAGCACCGACAGCATGGTCCCTATGAGATAGTATTCGGCGAACTCCTTGTCATTGAGTTCCTTGAAGCGGGCGATGGATTTGGCCGCTATCACAAAACCTATGGCCGATATCTCCCCAATGGCTGCCAGTATGAGAATTATACTCCTTTCAAGAATTCCTACGATCTTTCCCGCATTTCTAACGGCATACTGGCTGGACTGAAGCGCTATGGTGTCCAGCACATGCCTTATGAGCAGCGCACCCCCGAAAACCACGTATACATATATGACCGCGTAGTCAACGTATAACGGGCTGTATGATGGAAGAGAAAGCAAAACCGACACGGCTAAAATGACTAAAATATGAGCGCACTGGTCTATCAGAAACAGATAGACGTTGTCGCTTTTAAACAGTATGTATCTGACGTAGTCTATGAGTATATGGGCTGCGGCTATTATGAGCGCGGCGAGCATACTTTGCCACGACAAGATGGGTATAACGGCAATGAGATCAAACAGCAGTATGATCAGGAAATGAACGGCATATCCTCGGAGATTTCCCTCTTTCTTCATATTTACTAAGGTATCGGACTGGCACACGTAATCGCCCAGCCCGTGGGCGAGCAAAAACAGGTTCATCTATCCATCCCTCCCGACAGCGCCAAAGATCCGGGACAGGTATTCTTCCCCTTCTCTTAACGCTCCGTACTTTGCGGCCTTGCATCTCTTGGCGGCGTTCTGAGCGGCCACGCCCAACATCTCCCCGGCCGCGCGGTATGTTCCGCAGCTCTCGTATGCGTACACCGCCTGCCACTGGGGCATCGTCCATTTCGATTCTATGGCGTCGGCCAAAAGATAGATCACGTTGGCCGCAGAGTCCATATCGCTTTGGCCTGATGATATGCGCGTGCAGGGTGTCTTTATATCCCTTTCGGCGTCCAATGCCTCCCGCGCGCGGTGGAAGGCCTGGCCGTCCATCTCCCACGAGCTGTCATAGACCAACGGCAGGTCGGTCTCGCCTATGCCTACCCCTATCCTGAGCAGTGCGGGCAGGAAAAAGTACCTTAGATTTCTGACTGTCACGGGAATATCCGCGGGGCTCTCTATGATCCCCTGTATCTCATCCCCTCGGGATATGGAAAACCGCGTCAGCAGACGGTCCGCCATGGCCTCGCTCGCCCTGTCGGCCGACCGGTAGAATCCGTTCTTGGAATAGCCCCGCGAAAGCAGCTGTTTTGAGCCGATGACGTCCATAGTTATGACTGCGTTCATGGCATACCCCTTCGTTCCCGAAATATTTCACCCCCTTAAAGGTGATATCGCATTATTCACCCTTACACCGGTGATAAATTCATTATATTAGAAAGCATTTCCTCAGTCAATTATCCCATATACTATTTTATAATGCGGCCCGGCCGGTCAAGGCAGGCCGATGCCAATCTCGCGAACAGCACAAGAGAACCGTGCCCTTGTGTCATATGAATTTTTTATCCACATAGGCCGACGTCATCAGGCTGAGCATGGCGGCATAGGAAACCCTGAATCCTATGATATCCCCCGGCTTAAAATCTTCTGCGGAGGTGACGTCCAAGATCATGTGGTCGCTGCTGGCTCCTATTATCTCAATGCGCTCGTCCAGCGGCGTGAGTCCCTCTACGCGGCAGTCCTGCTTGCCTACCGCAACTATGACTCTCTTCATGAGGCCCTTATCCACATACACGGGAACCTCTCCGAAGGAATTCTTGCCTATCTCGCCTATCGGCATGGAGGGCTTTGTCTTTGCCTCCACCACCTCGGCCCTGAGGATCATGGTGTCCTGCTTGAGGCCCGGCATGGGCGTGCCATATGTGGGATCGGTGCCTAAGAGTATGCCCTCTCCGATGCGCAGCTGATTCACGCCTTCGGCCAGGCCGCCCTCCCTCATCAGCGGCAGCGTGGCGGAGGTCCCTCCCGATACCGTGGCGAGCTTGATGCCGTACCGCCGCTCTATATCCCTGGCCAGGCCGGCCAGCCTGCCCGTGTTCTCACCGGTCGCTATAACCCCGCCGTAGCAGCCCAGGTTGGTGCCTATCCCTTCCAGCCTGACGCCCGGCAGGTCAATTATCTCCCCAGCCGTCCTAACGGCATCCTCCGGCAGCACTCCCTCTCTCAAGTCACCCACGTCCACCATGAGGATCACATTGTGCATCTTCCCCGCCTTCACCGCCTCGCCGGATATGGCCCTTATCACGGATACCTCGGAATTGAGGCTGCCCTCCGCCAACTCCACCAGCTGCGGCACCTCCGAGATCATGGGTATCCTTATGAGATAGACGGGCAGTGAAAAACCGGCCCTCTTTAAGGCCGCTATATTCTTGAGCCTCGCATCGCCCAAGGCGGCCGCCCCGCCCTTCACCATGGCCGCCGCGACCTCCGGCATGGCGCATGCTCCCTTGGTAACCCCCATCACCTTTATATTCTTCTCCCGGCACAGTCCGGTGATAAAGCGCGTATTGCATTCTATCCTGTCTAAGTTTATCTCCAACAATGGATACATTGTCTTCCCCTCCAAAAGTTTTTTACATTTTTATAGTATACCGCCGTGTGACCTCCGGTTTTTTTGCATCAGTCCGCCGCGATACACACCATCACCGGACGATGATCGGAAATATCAATATCCAGTACCCGGCTGCACGAAGCATCTACAGGCACGCCGCATCCGAACCAAAAATCCGCCTTAACGCCGCCCTGCAGCGTGGCTGCACCGCGCGGCCCGCCGTCTGACATCTCAAAGGAATGATGCAGCATTATATCGTATGGCAGAGACCCCTCCCCCTGATTGAGATCGCCGCCTATGATCATCCTCTTGGCATCAAATCCGTGGGCATACAGCTCCCGCTTTATCCCTGCGGCCTGTATCGTCTGATCTCCCTTCAGCCCGAGGTGAAAGGCTCCCGCATACAATTCGCCGCCGCAGTCAACACGGGTCAGTATGAAACTGCGGTCTTCCCTTCCGTATCTTTTGGGCAGCGGCAGCCGCATAACGGCCGTAAGCGGGTACCTGCTCAGGACCGCATTCCCGTAACGGCCGGGAAACATCCTTATGGATGCCATATACTCGTACTGCCACGGCGCGCCGGTGATGCCGGCGAGTCTCTCCGCAATGTATCCGGCCTGGTCGATGCGGCCGCAGCGCAGGGTAACGAGATCCACCTCCTGCAGGCAGGCTATATCGGCTCCGCAGTCCGCTATAGTCCCGGCGATCGTATTTAAGTTTTCTTTCCTGCCGCACGGGCGGCTCCCGCCGGCATCCCTTCCCGCCTTTATATTCCATGTGAGCGCATATATCTCCATTTTGCTTTCCTTCTTTTAAATTGATTTCGGTCCTCTCCTATATAATATTTAGCGCCCACACAAAGGTGTTACAAAAACTGTTTATCTACTCACATCCTTAAGCCGTACTTTTTCATCTTGTACTGAAGCGTCTGCCGCTTTATATTCAGCTTCTCGGCAGAGCGAGTCACATTGCCGCCGCTGGACTTCAATGCGTTTATGATGATCTCCCGCTCCATATCGTCCAGCATATCGTCCAGGGCCGGGCCGCCCTCTGCCGGACCGTATACCGGAAGCGTATATCCGCCCGTCTTCTCTCTATGGCCGTCATCGTCCCCGAAGAGATAGGGAGGCAGATCGCAAAGTTCAATGATATCGCCGTTTGCCACATTCATGGCTCCCTCTACGGCGTTTTCCAATTCCCGCACGTTGCCCGGCCAGTCGTACTTCACAAACAGGTCCTTCACCCCGTCGGCCAGGCCGGTCACATTCTTCTTCAGCCTGGCGTTGAACCTGTTTATAAAGTGCCGGGACAGTACGGGTATATCTTCCTTCCTCTCCCTCAGCGGAGGTATCTTTATGTAGACCACGCTCAGCCGGTAAAACAGATCCTTCCTCAAAGTGCCGTCTTCCATGCTCTTCATGGGGTCCTTGTTGGCTGTGGATATAATCCTCACGTCCACGGGCGTCACTCCCGTATCGCCGATCCTCCTCACAAACCCGTCCTGAAGCACCCTCAGCATCTTAGCCTGGAGCCCCGTCCCCATGGAATTTATCTCATCCAGGAGCAGCGTGCCGCGGTCCGCCAGCTCGAACAGGCCGGGCCGGTCCACCGCCCCCGTAAAGCCGCCCTTCACCGTGCCGAACAGTATGCCTTCCAACAGGCTCTCCGGCAGCGCCGCACAGTTCTGGGTGACGAAGGCCTGGCCGCCCCTCATCCCCGCCCGGTGGATGCTCTGGGCGAACATCTCCTTGCCCGTGCCCGTTTCGCCGTATATCAGCACCGGAGAGGAGGTATGAGCGACCTTTTCAGCTATGCCGACCGCGTCCCTTATCCCCCTGCTCTCTCCTATGATATCCGTAAAGCCGTACCTCAGCCGCTCCCTGGTCTGCCTAGGCTGCCTTTCATTGCCCTTCTTACGGGTATAGGACACCTTCTCGGCAAGCTCTCTGAGCTTGGTAATATCCCTGGCTATCTCCACGGCGCCGATCACCCTGTTGTTTTTCAGCAGCGGGCAGGTCGTGTTTATCGTCGTTATCTCCTGTCCCCGGTAATTAAAATAAGTCTGCACCCTGTCGACGATGGTCTCCCCCGTCTGCAGCACATAGAGCAGCGTACTGCTGCCGCGGTTTAAAGACGGAAACATCTCGGCCAGGCCCTTGCCCATCATGTCGGACGGCTCCGTCATTTCCAGCCGGCCCATCGCGGCGTTGTAGAAAACGGTGACCCCCTTTGAATCGACGACATGGATGCCCATATCGATCATTTCCAATATGTCCCACGAAAACTCCCTCAGCGATTTATCCACTCGGCCCCACCTCGCATAAGCAATATCTCTATATATTATACTCTAAGGAAAACGATTGTTAAAGTACCGCCTTTCATGGACAAATCCGCAATATATAATAAAAGGGCGGGTTTAAATCGACCCGTCCCTTTACAAAATCTATTCTTATGAATATTTTTTACGCTGCGTTAGTACTTTTATTTCTTACGATAAGATACCAGACATATTCAATGACAATCGCGCCGATGAAACCGGCTATCACATTGAAGCCGCCTGCCATCCAGCCCCAGTCGCCCAGAAGAGCATCGCCAACCCATGCGCCTAAAATATTAGCTATCAGTGCCGACCAGTATGTGCCGTAAATCTTATTCAGCTTCTCTGAATAAGTGCTGCCTGCCTTATTATTAAACATGGGATGGAACACCAAGCTGGAGATTATGCCAACCGCCAGAAGCATTAACGTATACATACCATCGCCTCCTTTCATTGGCTTTATTTCTCTTTACATCTATTATTTTACCATATTGGGCCATATATGCAAATCCAAATCTGACCTTGTTTGACCAATAATCGTTCTCCGTTGGCACATTAGCGTAATTTTCTTTTACTCTCTGATAATTACTTATTCATTTGGGTTTTCTCTTGGCCGTATATGCAAAAAACACGGCGGCAAATATGCCGTCGTGTTCTGTGATCCCAGGTTTATGGTTCTATTACATCCTCTACCGTCGTATCGGAAGCAGCAGCCTTTGGCTGGCCCGGCTGATTTATCCCAAGCACATGTATATTCACGCATGGTACGTTGAGTCCGGTATATTCCTCCACGTCTGACTTTATCTTTTTCTGTATGCTTTCCGATACCTTGGGTATACTGTCCCCGTAATTGACCAGTATGTTTGCGTCGATGGTAACGTCCTCGCCGTCGGACTTTACCTTGATCCCCTTGGACAGATTCTTCCTGCCGATGACCTCCGTTATACCGTCTACCACGCCTCCGCTCATGCCGGATACGCCCTTGATCTCCAGAGCGGACAGGCCGGCTATGGAAGCCACTACCTCGTCCGATATTTCCACCGTTCCCAAATCCTTTGTATATGCAGCCATGGCAATCCTCCTCTCCTTTTTTGTTATTATAGCATATTTCGATTATTGATGTAAATCAAGCCGCGTGTTTATTCGTCCTTCATGAATGAGAACACATAGCAGACCGTGACACTCTCGTGCAACCGTGCGAGAGTGCCGCGGCCTGTAATCATTTTCACCGCATTAAGAAATACTATGTGTTAAAGGTGTATAATATACTTGATATTATGATTCGGAGGAAAATAAATGATAGAAAACACGCAGAAAAAGAGCTCGGCTGTTTTGGTGGGAATCGTAAACCATTCCGATGACCGGGAATCGGTGGACGAGTTGGCGCTGCTTGCCGAAACCGCAGGAGCGGCGGTGGCGGGCACCGTCACGCAGAGGAAGGACAGGATAGATCCCGGCTATTACATAGGCAGGGGCAAGGCGCAGGAAATAAAGCTCACGGCGGACGAACTGGGGGCCAATGCCGTTATATTCGACGACGAATTATCACCCATCCAGCAGAGAAACTTGGAAAACCTGATCGGAGTACAGGTGATAGACAGAACCGTCCTGATCCTGGACATTTTTGCGCAGCGGGCGCGTTCCATGGAGGGCAAAATACAGGTCGAGCTGGCACAGCTCCAGTATATGCTGCCGCGGCTCACCGGCAAGGGCATAGAGCTCTCCAGAGAGGGCGGAGGCATAGGTACCAGGGGCCCCGGCGAGACCAGGCTGGAAACGGACAGGAGGCATATCAGGAGGAGGATAACCCATCTCAAAAGGCAGCTGGAAGGTATAAAGAAAAGCCGCAACCTGATAAGGGACGCAAGAAGATACCCCGTCGTCTGCCTAGTGGGCTACACCAATTCGGGAAAATCCACCCTCTTGAATGCCCTCGCAGGCTCCGACGTACCGTCGGCAGACAGGCTCTTCGAGACGCTGGACACCACTACTCGCGGCCTGTCTCTGCCTGACGGGCGGACCGTACTTATCTCGGATACGGTCGGTTTTATCCGCAAGCTTCCCCATCAACTGATAGAGGCCTTCAAGGCAACTTTGGACGAGGTAAGGGAAGCGGATCTGTTGATACATGTCATAGACGGCGGCGACGAAGATATGTTTACCGAGATAGAGGTGGTAAACGGCGTGCTTAAGCAAATCAGCGCATATGACAAGCCGGTCATACTGGCGGTCAATAAATCAGATGTGGTCTCCGTGCCGGGATTTTCTTTGGGATCGCCCAATACCGTGATGATCTCCGCTCTCTATAGAAAGAACCTGGACAAGCTGATCGAAATGATATCCTCTGCGCTGCCGCCCTCAAGGAAGAAGGCCGGCTTTATCATCCCCTACGATAAGGCGGGTCTTTTGGACGAACTCCACCGGCACGGCGTCGTCTCCAGGGAGGACTACGATGGGGAAGGGATATCGGTCGAGGGGGAGTTTGACCTGCCCTTAATAGGCAAATTCAGCGAATACGAGACATACTGATATATGAATAATTATGGCGGGGAAAAGACCATGCGTCTCTCTCCGCCGTTTTTGTGAATATCCATATTTTCATGATGATACCCGGTGATACGTCTCAGCTCTGATATGAATCCGTTCTCTTCCTGTATGTGCTGTTTATACCCGATACGTGCACATTTATATCCCCTATGCTCAGGGATATCGTGCTTTCAATATAGTCTTTCACCGCCTTCTGGAGTCTTTCCACCGCCTCGGGGATGTTTGTATCCGGAGCAGCCGCGACATCCAGGGCAAGATACAGGTTGTCCTCTTTTTTGCCTACCGTGATGTTGGCCGTCTTTATCTCCTCCACCGTAGAGGACGCCCTTTCCGCCAAACTCTTTATCGTCTCGAAGGATACCCTTATATCGCCGGAGTTTGCGGGTATGGTGATGAACTCGCCGGACGCGCCGGCTCTTCTTGATCCCGCCGACGATGCGGAGGCGGGCCTGGCCTGGCCTGAAAACGCCATAATGAGCGCTACGGCTCCTATGACGATGATCACAGCGCCAATAATCATCTCGGTCATATACCACTGCGGCCCGCTAAGAGCATCCACAGCCTCCTGGCTTATGACTCCGCTGCCTAATAGCAGCATTGCCAAGGCAACCACAACGGCTACGACGCCAAGTAAAAACATCATAAATTTATTGAAGCCTCCCATTTGTATATCCTCCTTCCGTGATTTCTATCTCTTTCCACCATTATACATTATCGCAAAGTACAATACAATAATTCTCACTTCTCCCGCTGCAATATATAGAAAACACCGTCCGAATTAAAAAATCGGTTGGCGTCTCTATATGTGAAACTTATATCCTGCAGTAAATTAATTGTAAACTGTAGTTTCTCGGCTGTGTACAGATCGAACTAATGTTTAAGGTTGTTTTTATAGCATTAAAGTAGTATTATATGATTAGAATATTACCACGAGGAGTTGATACAATGCAAATTAAACCATCAGCAAGCATAAGACAAAACTATAATGATATTTCAGCTTTGTGCAAAACAACCGGAGAACCGGTGTATCTTACAAAAAACGGCGAGGGTGATCTCGTGGTCATGGATATAGAGGCGTTTACCCGTCGAGAAAAAATGCTCAAGCTTCGCGAGGAACTTCTGTCTGTTGAGGAAGACCGCTTAGCGGGGCGTACCGGAATGGCTCCCGATGAACTTGACGGCTATCTGGACGGTATTATTGAAGAGGTGGAACATGGAAAAGACGCATCAATATAAAGTGATCGTTTCCGACCGTGCCCGACGGATGCTTGCCGGACATATTCGTTTTCTTGCACAAAAGAACCCTGATGCCGCCCGGCAAACCAAGGTTGAACTTATGGACGCGATACGCTCTCTTTCTGTCATGCCGGAGCGTTGTCCATTTCTCAGTGCAGAATTTATTCCACCCAACAAATATCACAAAATGTTCTTAAGTAAACGATATTTGTTAATGTATCAGATCAAAGACAGGATCGTGTACGTTGACTACATTGTGGACTGCAGGCAGGATTACTTCTGGCTGATTCAATAGCCTCAGTTGATTTCCCAAACTTGACAGGCATAATATAGTATAATGGAATAAAATTCCTCACCATCTGCAGCATGAAAGGATTTCATATATTTTAGTTATTAAATTCTAAGGGGATAGATCAATGGGACATTTGGGATTTTCATACATAGGGCTTATCTTCATGCTGATGCTGATGATCCCCAACCTCATATGGACAAGGCATCGGCCCAAGGATTATGATACGCGGAATGAAAGCAAGGTCCTGCTGGCCTTCGAACGGAGCGGGCAGGCCCTCGTCACCTGCACGACGCTCATGTTTTCGGACTTCAATCTGCGGCCGTGGTCGGTCTGGTCGCTTTGGCTTGTCGCCTCGGTGATATTGATGCTTATGTACGAGTGCTGGTGGATCAGATACTTCCTCAGCCGGCAGACGATGGCGGACTTTTACAGAAGTTTCTGCAATATACCCGTAGCCGGTGCGACGCTGCCTGTGGCCGCGTTCTTCCTGCTGGGCATATACGGAAGGGTGGCCTGGCATTTGATCGCGGTGGTTATCCTGGGGATAGGTCATATCGGCATCCACCTGCAGCACGTCAGGGAAATAAAGCATTGAATGCAGTACCGCGGCCATCCCGCGCTTTATTAAGGTTATTGGCTTATTATTAATAATGTCTCCTATTGCAATAAATAAAGAAACCTGTTGATCACAGGTCCTTTAAACGTACATAATGATCATGCCCTCTCTCCGGAGGCCTTAGCTTAATCCACTGCCGCTTCCGTTTGGGAATGATCCGCCGCAGGCATGGGCGTATAAATACTCCCCAATTTCATAAATGATCATCCGGGGAAAGGATCGAAAGTCTCGGCCCTCCATCAGACTGGTATGATATAAGGACCTAAACACCGGTGAAAACTTTGTTCATGCCTTGATAATACTGTATAAATTGCGGGCTATATTCATGGCAAACGGCTCCAATTCATATTCTCCGCCGTATATGCACCAATGAAGATATACGCCGGTCATGCATGCCATAAAGAGGTCGACGCAATACTTTAGGGAGAGGGATTGTTTTATCTCTCCCTTTTCTTTGCCTTTCTCCATTATCGAATATATGATCTTGTATACATATCTTTTTCCCAGTTCTTCTTTTCCGTTGGTCCTGGTGGTCAAGATGTGATAATATCACAATATTTATCTTATCCCGACTGAAATATCCAGAGAATCATATCGAGATATTTCCACAGCCGCGGATCTGCCCGGGGAATTATTTACTATGGTATATTTATAATGCATAGTATATAATAGAAAAAATCGGCTGCCAGATAATGCAGCCATTCCAGTATGGAGAAAGGAACCGTGATATGGAGAAGATAATCGAGGTAAACGGTCTGAAGAAGTCCTATGGCAATATCCAAGCGGTAAAGGGGATAGATTTTTATGTGGAGAGAGGATCGTTTTTTGCCTTCCTGGGACCCAACGGAGCAGGCAAATCGACCACCATCAATATGATAGACACCCTGCTGCAGCCGGACGGAGGGAAGGTCGTCATAAACGGATACACGCTGGGCAGGGAGGACAATGAGATACGCACCATCGTAGGCACGGTCTTTCAGGAACATCTGCTGGACGACCTTCTGACGGTGAGAGAAAATCTGGTACTGAGAGGAAGTTTCTATCATACGGTGAAAGCAGACCTGACGGCCGCGGTGGAATACGCGGCGCAGAGCACCGGCGTGACCGGATATCTTGACCGTCCGTACGGAAAATTATCGGGCGGACAGAAAAGAAGGGCCGACATCGCGCGGGCCCTGGTCAATACGCCGGAGATCCTCATACTGGATGAGCCCACGACGGGACTGGACCCGCAGACGCGTCAAAACGTATGGGAAGCCGTCGAACAACTGCGAAAGGAAAACAACATGACCATCTTCCTCACGACCCACTATATGGAGGAAGCGGCAAAGGCAGATTATATAGTTGTGATAGATAACGGCGAAATAGCAGCGAAAGGCACCCCCGCTCAGCTGAAACAACGTTACAGCACTGCTCAGCTGATCCTGCAAACCGAGGATACGGCCGGAGTCATGGATATTCTGAATAAATTTGAGCTGCCCTGCGAAGTGCTGGGGGACACGATAACCGTCAGACTGGAATCCACCATGCAGGCACTGCCCCTGCTGAATAAGTGCAGGGACAGGATACAGGGATTTCAGGTGGCGGAGGGAAACATGGACGATGCCTTTATAAATATTACCGGAAGGGAGATAAGGGAATGAGATCTTTGATAAAGCGCAACCTGCTGATCTTTTTCAGGGATAAGGCGAGCGTATTCTTCTCTCTTTTGGGCGTCATAGTCATCATAGGACTCTATATACTGTTTCTGGGCAACATGATGGTAAAGAATCTGGAGGATATTCCGGGCATACGCTTTTTGATGGACAGCTGGATAATGGCGGGCCTGCTGGCCGTCACTCCCGTCACAACATCCTTAGGCGCCATGGGTACGATCATAGAGGACAAGAAGAGCAGTACATACAATGATTTTGCCGCTTCCCCGGTGAAGCGGAGCACCATAGCCGGTGGATACATCATAAGCGGATTCCTGATCAGTCTGATCATGACCTTCCTGACATTCCTGCTTGCCGAGGTCTATATCGTGATGTACGGAGGGCAGCTGCTGACCGCCGGCGCCGCATTGAAAGTTACCGGCCTGATCATCTTTGACGCCGCAGCTTCAAGTATAACTATGTTTTATCTGACGACCTGGTTCAAAAGCGCCAATGCGTTTTCTGCCGCCAGTACAGTCATCGGAACTCTGATCGGGTTTCTCACCGGTATCTATATCCCCGTAGGGTCCCTGCCTGCGCCGGTGCAGACCGTCGTCAAGCTTTTTCCGCCATCCCATGCGGCCGTGCTGTTACGTCAGGTAATGATGGAGCAGGCGGAAGCGGCCGCCTTTACAGGCGCACCGCATGAGGTGCCGGAGGCATTCCGGCTGGAACTTGGAGTGGCCTTTAAGGTGGGGAATACAGTCCTGCATCCCTACGTCAGCTTTTTGTATATTTTGCTCTTCATGATCCTTTTCCTTATCCTGAGCTTAATAAGGATCGCCCGAAAGCAGGTATGATCGCGGTCCGCCGATCCGCCCGGCCCTCCCGTCTCTTCCCGCACACTGGAAAAACACCGCTGCCCACATCCAGATCATTGGCCGGCAATACTTTGGTATAGACAAACTGGCAGACCGTGACAAATCGTGCAAGGCAAGGCGGCAAACCTGCAAAAAGCCAAGCATACTAAAACGTATGTGACTACAATTTGAAGGCGGGCCAACAAAGCTAAGCAAAATTGCGGTGCAATTTCGCGATTGTGCGAGTTTGACATCGGTCTGAGATATAACTTACCTTGACATATTGCCTAGGTTAGAGTACTATAATTATGCGATTAGAGTACTGTAACCAGTGTTGTGAGAAAGGATTTGAGGGAATTTATGACACTAAACGAGCTGGAAGTAGGAAAAACGGCGGTCATAACTTCAGTCGGCGGCAAAGGGTCGCTCAGGCAGCATTTCCTGGATATGGGCGTTATTCCGGGAACAGAGGTCACTCTGATAAAATTTGCGCCCATGGGCGATCCCATGCAGCTGCTGATTCATGGATATGAATTGACTCTGCGCCTCGACGACGCCAAAAAAATAGGGGTCTCCGCGGCCGTTTCCACAGCCGAACATCAGGCTGCAAAGAGCAAACCGACACTCCCGCTGAGCAAACAGGAACATCCCGGTTTGGGCGAAGGCGGCAAGTACCACTTAAAGGCAGGTGAAAATCCGCTGCCCAAGGGCACGACGCTCACCTTCGCGTTGGCAGGCAATCAGAACAGCGGAAAGACGACCCTGTTTAATCAGCTGACCGGGTCCAATCAGCATGTAGGCAACTTCCCGGGCGTTACGGTCGACCGCAAAAGCGGACCTATCAAGGGCCATCCGGATACGTTGGTCACCGATCTTCCGGGCATCTATTCTCTTTCTCCATACAGCAGCGAAGAGATCGTGTCGCGGCAATTCATTCTGGGTGAGAAGCCGACGGGTATCATCGATATCGTCGACGCTACAAATATCGAACGCAATCTGTACCTTACGCTGCAGCTGATGGAGCTCAACGTCCCCATCGTTCTGGCGCTTAATATGATGGACGAGGTGCGCGGCAACGGGGGCACCATAGATATCAACGCCATGGAGGAGATGCTGGGCATACCTGTCGTTCCGATCGCCGCATCAAAAGACGAGGGCGTGGATGAGTTGGTCGAGCATGCGCTTCACGTGGCAAAATATCAAGAGCGGCCGGGCCGTACGGATTTTTCCGACAAGAGCAAAAACGGCGGCGCCGTATACAGGACGCTGCACAGCATCATGCATCTTGTCGAAGACCATGCCGATGCCGCCAAGATACCGATCCAGTTTGCCGCAAGCAAACTGGTAGAGGGAGACCCCATCGTTCTCAATGCCTTGAATCTGACGCAGAATGAGAAGGAAACGCTGGAGCATATCATCCTCCAGATGGAAGACGAGAGCGGATTCGACCGTGCAGCCGCCATCGCCGACATGAGGTTTTCCTTCATCAAGAGGCTGTGTGAAAAGACGGTCGTAAAGCCAAAGGAAAGTAAAGAGCACAAGAGAAGCGAAAGGATAGACAAGTTTCTCACCGGCAAATATACTGCCATCCCCGCATTTATCGGGATCATGATGCTCGTGTTCTATCTAACGTTCAATGTCATCGGATCATTCCTGCAGGGACTGTTGGAGACCGGCATAACATGGCTTACCGAAATTACGAATTCTGCACTAATAGCTATCAACGTCAACAAGGTCCTGCGCTCTCTCATCATCGACGGCATCTTCAACGGAGTCGGCACCGTTCTCAGTTTTGTTCCCATCATCGTCACTCTGTTCTTCTTCCTCTCCATACTGGAAGACACCGGGTATATGGCCCGTGTGGCGTTCGTCATGGATAAACTGCTCAGGAAGATCGGCCTCTCCGGCAGAAGCATCGTGCCGATGCTGATCGGATTCGGCTGCAC
>DHDI01000019.1:65621-75320 GCA_002399285.1 Thermoanaerobacterales bacterium UBA4880 | reverse complement strand
ACATGGCTTCTATGAGCGCGTTCAAGACTGATCTATCGTACTTCACGCCTTCCAGCTCCGCATTATATTTCCCAAACTCCTGGGAGACGTTTTCCGTAACATTATATGATTTTATTACCTCGTGTCCCTCCAGAATGTCCTTTGCCCTCTTGGTGAAAAAGCTTAAGCTAAGCGAAACCTTGTTGTTCCTGTCCTCCAGCTTCCTGCTGAAGAGCCGCGGCACTATTAACATGACGATCCCACCGGCGAGCATTAATAGCGTCACCCATACGTTTATGCTCATGAGCACCGCCAAGGTCACCGCGAATCCGCTTACCTCTGTGCATATCTGTATAATGGGCAGAAAATAGCCGGTCTCTATAAGGCTCATGTCATTGGTGAGATTTGACAGATAATCTCCCGTATTCTGCGAGTCGAACCGCCTATGATTCCGCGTTATTATTCCGTGAAAGACGTCTGCCCGCAGCGCCGTAAGCGTGTTCCTCATGTAGGATGCCTGGGCCAGGCCGGCCATATACTTGAAGACAGCCATTACCGCATAGTATACTATGGAGAATATCACTATATGAGTAAATCCCCGAAAGTCTTTATTTATCGCCGCTTCTATCAGATGCTGCAGAATAATGGCCATAAAGACAAACATGATCTTGCTTATGGCATTTAGTATAACGGTAAGGTAAAACTTTGTTCTGTATAGCAACACATATTTCTTCATTCTTCCATACCTCGCTTGCTAAATTATAAACAACAATTAATATAAAAGCATAGGCGTTTCATTACTTTTACAAATTCGGGCGGCTTTATATTATAACAATTGCAATATGAAAAAATACTCAAATATTTTACCAAATTTTTGTTGTCTCACCGGTCTGTTAGCTTCTATTAATATAAACTTTATATGATATATTATATATTTATCTACTTCTTTTATCAATAGTTTTTTCATATTATTTTAAAAAAATATTATAAGTTGAATATATTCAACTTATATATGCTAATGGTTGAATATATTCAACTTTATTTGATTTATTAATTACCCTCTAAATTAATCATAGATTCTTCTATATACGCAAAGGTAGAAATATAGGAAAGATAAAAGTTTTAGGACAAACAAATATTTAAACACGAAAAATAATGTTTATTTTATTGTGCATAGCGCACTGATATAATATATGTAGGAGAAGTTTCACCCTACATAGCTGGTAAGTTATATAAAGGGAGATGTAAAACATGCATGTGGAGATAGAGGGCAAAAGCTATGATTTCCCTGCGGGCTGCAAAATCATAGATATGGCTGAAGAGGTGCTGGGTGATAAATACACGCGGGTACTGGCTGCCACTATAGATAACCGGTTCGTGAATCTTAGCGAGAGCGTGTATGAGGACTGCAGCATAGGGTTTATAGATCTCAGCAGCGAAGACGGCGAGCGGATATATTCGCGGAGCGTGGCCTTTGTGCTGTCCAAGGCTTTGGAAGGCATCTATCCCGAAGCCGTCCTTACGGTGGAGCACTCGCTGGGCAACGGCCTGTACTGCGAGGTGAACGGACTTAAGCTTACGCAGTCCATAGTAAGCGAGCTGGAGGCCGGAATGGCTCAAATCATAGAACAGGATATCCCCATAGGTCACAGGGAAATGGCTGCCGATGAGGCAAAGTGCATATTCGAAGGCAACAGATATGCCGAAAAGGCGAGCATACTGGGATACAAGAGCGGCAGTCTGAACGTATACTCCTTGGAGGGTCACTCGGACTGTTTTTACGGCCCGATGGCGCCTTCCACAGGCTGCCTCAGGCTCTTTGCGCTCAAATACTATATGCCCGGCCTGCTGATACTCTTCCCGCACATGGAAGATCCCGATATGATACCGGAATTCAAGGACCTGCCAAAACTATCGGGTGTATTTAAGGAGAGCGAGAACTGGGGCAAGATACTTGATATAGGCTATGCGTCCTCCCTCAACCGGTTTATCGAAACCGGCCGGGCCAAGGACATCATCCTGATATCCGAGGCTCTCCACGAGAAAAAGATAGCGGAAATAGCGGACATGATAACGCAGCACATCGGAGGCATAAAGCTGGTATGCATAGCGGGCCCGTCTTCCTCAGGCAAGACCTCATTCTCGCAGAGACTGGGGATACAGCTGCGCGTGAACGGCTTAAAGCCGCTGTCCATATCCCTCGATAACTTTTATCTGCCGAGAGAGCTCTGTCCCAGAGATGAAAACGGAGAGTATGACTTTGAATCCATAGAGGCATTGGACCTTGCCCTCTTTAACGAGACCATAGCCGCTCTCATACAGGGCGGCGAGGTACGGCTGCCCATATTCAAATTTAACGGGGGCAGGCAATTCACCGACCCGATAAGGCTGGGCAAGGACCAAACCATAATCATCGAGGGGATACACGGTCTGAATGAGAGGCTGACCTCCTCCATACCCAAAAGCATGAAGTTCAAGATATATATAAGCGCGCTGACCCAGTTAAACATAGACGAGAGCAACAGGATACCGACCACCTACAGCAGACTGATACGCAGGATCGTCAGGGATCACAGCTTCCGGGGCGCAGACGCCCTAAAGACGCTGCGCATGTGGAACGACGTGAGAAAGGGCGAGGAGAGCAACATATTCCCCTATCAGGAGGAGGCCGACGTGATGTTCAACTCCTTCCTTCCATACGAGCTGCCCATACTCAAGAGGTATGCCCAGCCCCTTCTGTCCTCCGTGCCGCAGACCGAGCCCGAGTATGCCATGGCGTCCACGCTTCTGGACATACTGTCCTTTTTCCTGCCCATGGACGAAGAGACCGTCATTCCCCACAACTCCCTGCTCAGGGAATTTATCGGAGGCAGCTGCTTCGACGTGTATTAGTATGGTAAAGTGGATATACTATTTACCGGGAAGATCATGGAGGTGAATGCATGTCCAAGAGAGTGGCAGTGGAAAGCTCGCTGACCGACGTAAAGAACTATCTCGCCCAGAAGGGCTACGAGGTTACCGACATCTCCGACAACTCGCCGGAATCCGTATCCGTCATGCAGTACGACGCCATAGTCGCCAATGGTCTGGACAGCAACGTCATGGGTATAGAGGACATAAGGACCAAGGCCCCGGTAATACAGGCAAAGGGACTGACTGCGGAGGACATATACAAGAGGCTGGAAAGCATAAAGCGCCGGGTGTAAAAGCCAGGCGCTTTATAAAATGCAGCCTACGTCTCATCTTTAACGGACTTATATTTCATATGAGTTGCCCGCCCTCCTCTTATGTGCCTTTCAGCCTTATTTTTCAGCAAGACCTTCTTCACTTCTTCATATATCAATGGATTTATCGATTCCAGTCTCTCGGTGACGTCTTTATGTACTGTGCTCTTGCTGACCCCAAATACCTTTGCAGCCTCGCGCACGGTGGCATTGGTCTTGATTATGTACTTCGCTATCTCGACGACCCGCTCTTCTATGTAATCCTTCATCCCATAGGCTCCCTTCTATCCGGCATCGCTATATTTATATGCCTTTCAAAATCCGGGTAGAACAGGATAGTCTATGCGTCCGGAGAGGTATGTCCGAATAAGCCAAAAAAATAAAGGCCCGGTCAAGGCCCGAGCCCCATGTCTTATTTCATTTAATATTTTATATAATCAGCGGGATCTACGTTCTTTCCATCCTTTAAAACCTCAAAATGCAGGTGGTCGCCGTCGGATATCTCAAACAACGCCGTATTCCCCACACGGCCTATGACGTCCCCGGCCTTTACGCTCTGTCCTTCCTCCACGTCGAGGCTGCTGTCCAGGTTGCTGTAGCGCGCCGTTACGCCGTTCCCCATATCCATCTCCACAGTCACGCCCAGCTTGCCGTCCGTATATACCTTTTTGACCGTTCCGTCCGCCACTGCGGCTACGTCGTCTCCGAACGCGCTCTTTATATCCATGCCGCTATGTGTCGTCCATTGCTCCAGCGTCTGGGAATAGACCAGCTTGTCCATGGAAAACCCGTTTCCCGGTATGCCGTCGACCGGTTTGAGCCATGCAGTGGGTTTTGACTGCATGCCGTTCTTCTGCTGCGCCATCACCGGCCTTATGCTCGATGAGGAATTGGGCTCTTTGGGAGAGGACGTCTCCGTATCACCGGATGATTTCACGCCGTCCGGCGTATCCTCTGCCGCCGGACTCTTATCCTTGTCTTCCCCCGTCTTATCCGTATCATTGCGAGGTTGACCGGTTTGCTGCGAGTCGGTAACTGTTATCTTAGGTTCGTCGCCCTTTAGTGAGCCTTCCAGACTGTTTGCGCTGCTCAAAGGCTTCTGCGACAGCTTGTTATTGTTATATGTAGTGACATATACGGCAGTCACCGCTACCGCTGCAATACATACGAATAATATCACATAGAAACTCTGGGTCTTGAACACGCCGCGTATTTTATTCCACCATTCCGAAACCCTTTTCATAATTCCACCTCCGACAGGTAGTATAACCATTTGCCGGGGGTTTAATACAATTAATTTTCCAGTACCCACCACATATTGGTCACTTCTATGCCGCTGTAATAATGCTTGAGTATGTCGATGTAGCTGCTGCCGTGCCTGGCCTGGCCGTTTGCCCCGTACTGGCTCATCCCCACCCCATGTCCGTAGCCCTTTACGCTTATGGTGACCGTCTTCTTATCAAACTTCAAGGTAAAGTTATTGGAATTAAGGCCCATGTACGCCTGAAAGTCCCGTCCGGAAACTGTCTTGTTCCCTATCCTTATGTTCTTCACCCTGCCGCCCGCGGTATGGTCCAGTATCTTCACCCCCGCCTTGAGTGAATTCTGGTTGATCTTCAACCCGGGTACTTTTTTGCGCAGGATACTGACAAACTCCGAGTTTGAGAGCGTCCTGCTGCTTTTAAACTTGGAGGCCTCCTCCTCATAGGGACTGTCTACGCTCCTGAGATAGGGTATCTTGTTTTTCCATACGTCCTCGGAATTCTCCGTCCTGCCGCCCGATATGGCATGAAACACCGGGTCTATCAGCAGATCGTCATACATCGCCACCATCCCCTTGGTGTCCTCCACGGCGGCAGATATCTTGTTCCAGTAATAGTCCGCATTGCTGCCCCATATGGCCGCCATATCCTGCTTTTCGGCGTAGGCCTGGCAGTGGGCCGGGTCCGTGCATATATCGGCTCCGCTGTGCAGATCGCATCCCGAGCCCGCGTACTCTTTCAGCCGCGCCAGAGCATACGTCCTGGCCGCCACCGCCTGCGCCTTAAGGGCCTCGCTCTCGAAGGCGGCGGGCATCTCAGCTGCCACCACCCCCTTCACATAGTCCTCGAAGGGCATCGGCACGATCTTTTTGTATTTGGTCACATAGACATTGATCATCAGCACTCTGCCGTCCGCGTTACTATGGTCGACGCCGGCCTTATCGTCCCCGTCGTCCGTCTCGGCCGGGCCATTGGGCCGCGGCACAGTTTCCGGCTCCGCCGTCTTCTGAGTGACGGCGCTGCCGCAGCCGTATACCGTCAAAAGGGATAGGATAAGCAAAAAAATAAGGGCCCTCATACCTTCCTCCTCCTTCGCATATACAATGTATATGCAGCCGGAGAAAAAATATGAGAGTCCGTTATTTAGCCGTGAAGTATGGGCGACAGCTTTTTATACAGCAGCAGCGTTATCAGGGACACGATCGCTCCCTTCAAAAGATTGAACGGCGCCACGCTCAAAACTATCAAAGACTTCAAATTGACCACCATGTGATTTATCTCGCTGCCCATCTTAACTATGGCGCTCATCGGTATGCCCATCAGCGTCTGATACAGCGGGAAAAGCACATAATAGTCGAATACGCATCCCACTACGGTCATGAGCAGAGTCCCTACGATCATGGACACTATCGCCGTATGCTTTGTCTTATGCCTCTTATACATGATCCCGGCAGGCGCCACCAACGCGCAGCCCACCAAAAAGTTTGCCAGCTCTCCCACGCCCGCCGTAGTAGTGCCCTTGACCACTAAATGAAGCACATTTTTTATCAGTTCTATCAGTACGCCGGCCATGGGCCCCAATGCAAAACTGCCCAGCAGAGCGGGCACCTCGCTCAAGTCCAGCTGCAAAAACGCAGGAAATACGGGCAGCGGAAACTCGATAAACATAAGTACAGTTGCAGCGGCAGAAAGCATAGCCGTCTCTACGATCGCTGCAGTCCTCCTGTGAACCATCTCCATATAAGCTCCCTCCAATTAAAAAAATCCTAAAGGCAGTAACCCTCAGGATCCATCTATGCAAACAAAAACACTTCTCTCATCCAGACTGTACTGTCGGCTCCGGAATCACACCAGATCAACCTTTCGGCTCGCGGGCTTTACCGCCGGTCGGGAATTTCACCCTGCCCTGAAGTTATTGCCTTCGTATTTAATTTACATGTATATATTACCACGGACACATCGAAAAATCAACAGCTATTTTGCACGCTAAACCGGCTTATTCTCCCGATCATTCCTTTTGCTTTTAATATGATCAGCTATCACCTCAACTGCCAGATAACCGTCGCTTTTATGACCCCCATACGGCCCGCCGCGATATATCATAGGAATTATTGTCATTATGCCTTGAAACAGGCTCACATATCCATAAATCTGCAGCATAAATATGTAAATATTTCTTTCTGCATCTGCTATTAGCCTGAAGATAATGAGGGCTACAACAAAAGACACAATGGGACCGCTTAAGCAAATCAATGCCCTCTTAAGCCACGAACCTTCCGTATCAAAATATGTAAAACCAATAAATGGTGATTGATGCAGCTCTGTTGTTAGCCTCTTTATCTTAATATTTTTTATAAGTTTATCATTACCAAGTTTTATAATGACATCATTTTTAGTTAAAATAAGCGCCATTACAGCATGACCAAGTTCATGCAGAATTGTTGAGATGAACATTGAAATATAAAATACAGCAAGATATATTAGCATAATTAATAATATATTTAACATTCCCCTGCACTCCTCTGCAAATAATTATCATATAAATCATATTAGTACCCTAAAGAAACGTTGTCAATAAAAATTTACGCTCTTTTCACTTATATGAATATAATGTCTTTTGCGAAATCATCTTAATTTTAGCAAACTGAATGTTAGCCTTTATTTGCCCGGCGAATCGCAGTATAATCAATAGTGGTTATAATGCAGACGAAAGGAAACGATGAGATGTCAAAAATAGATATAACGGCGACCACGCTTCTGGGAGTGGAATCCATAGTGGCAAAAGAGATAAGGCAGCTGGGCTATAAAGACGTCACCGTACAGGACGGCCGGGTGACTTTCGTGGGAGACGAGCTGGCCGTCTGCCGCGCCAACCTCTGGCTGAGGTGCGCCGAGAGGGTGCTTATAAATCTGGGCGAGTTTAAGGCAGAGACCTTTGACGAGCTGTTCGAGGGCACAAAAGCACTGCCCTGGGCGGACTGGCTTCCGGTGGACGCCGTCTTTCCGGTGAACGGCTACTCTCTGCGTTCGAAGCTTTTCAGCATTCCGGACTGTCAGGCCATTATCAAGAAGGCCATAGTGGAAAGCATGAAGGGCAGATACAAGAAGGAATGGTTCGATGAGAGCGGCTCCCAGTATAAGATACACTTCGGGATAATAAAGGACCGGGCCACGCTGATGATAGACAGCAGCGGACCCAGCCTGCACAAGAGGGGCTACAGGGAGTTATCCGTCGAGGCTCCCCTGCGCGAGACCTTAGCGGCCGCCATGGTAGAGATAAGCCGGTGGAGGCCGGATATGCCGCTGTGCGATCCTTTCTGCGGCTCGGGGACCATACCCATAGAGGCCGCGCTCATGGGAAGCAATACCGCGCCCGGTATAATGAGGGAGTTTGCAGCAGAGAGCTGGGAGAGGATACCCCAAAAACTGTGGAAGGATGCACGGGAGGAGGCTGTTTCCCGCATAAATAAAGACGCGCGCCTCAACATAATGGGGTCGGACATAGACGGCCAGGCCGTTAAGCTTTCCCGCAGCAATGCCAAAAAGGCAGGCGTGGACGCATTAATATCCTTTAAGCGCACCGACATGAGGGATCTATACCTGAGGGAAGACAGCGGATATATCATCTGCAACCCGCCGTACGGGGAAAGGATGGGCGAGCAGAGCGAGGCCGAGGAGCTGTATAAGGACATGGGCCTGGCCTTTAAGGATCTTGCGCCCGGCTGGTCATACTATATACTCAGCGCCAATGAGGAGTTTGAAAAGCTGTTCGGCCAAAAGGCCGATAAAAAGCGGAAGCTGTACAACGGAATGATAAAGTGCAACCTGTACCAATACAGAAAAAATCAATAACCTTAAGTCTTAAGCGCCCGTCAAATCGGGCGCATCTTTATATCAAGCCGTTAGCTATTTTAATTATATCCGGCATGCTGCCGCGTGGGTACAGCCAGTAATCATAACCGTCTTTTGACGTCCACTTTATATATTCAAAATGCCTATTGTCAATAAATATCTCTCCGTCTTTTATATCGTTATCAATTTGAGAAAAATACGGCATAAAATCTTTAACTCCGTTTATCATTTCATCATGATCGCCTCCCCGTACATATATGTCCCAATTCTTGTATCTCGTATATGCCAATTTCCCGGGGAAATTCTTGCCAGCCTAAAAATTAGTACCATTTACAGTTATCCTTTTGAATGTCTTGTCAGGCTTCTTTATGGGGTACTTAACAAAGTCGGGCAGCACATTCTTACCTGCCGAAAGGAAAAAAAGTGAAGAAACATGTAAATTTTCATCAATGTAAGTTAACCGTGAATCATTGATGGGAACAATTTGGTTTACGGTATCTATGCTAAGATAATAATAATCTTGTCCGGCCCAATACCTAATGCCATAATATTTATTGGTATCGGAATTCTTATAAAGGTCCCTATCATTCATCGTCTCTGCAGGCGGTAATACACGGGGTGAATAAAGGCGACGTTCGTTCTGTTCAAGTGGCTTTTTATAAAAACACACACCTTTTTCATATTTCCTTTTATGGAAATATACATATCACTTTTTATAAAGAGGTAAATATTTATTGCCAATATTGGCAGAAACTTTATAATAAAAGGGATTTTTAATAGAAACAGATCAAACTTATAATAGATCAAAATAAGCCCGGAAAACAAAAGTAATAATATAAATCTTTCTTTATCACTTAAACCCTTTCCCATTTCCTTATTCCTCCCTTATGAAAAATGGATTTATAATCGAAAGTTGACAGTTTAGCCGTTAGCTCTGTCTCCATAAATTATATTAACGATTTTATTAAAATCGTCGCCCTTTGACTGTGATATATTAATACGCAAATAGACACCTCTGTCACTTTTAAGATTGTCAGTTTGTATTTTATAATAGTCATCCAAATTTACTGGAATATCATAATAATATGCCACGCCAAGGCCGTTTATATCATCCCCATATTCCATTTTGTCTACAGGTTGACCGTATAGTTTTATTACTGTTTCAACTGTATCGCCTATTTTTAAACCTTTTTGTGTTTCATATGGGCTGTATAGTTGTGTATCTGAAGAGGAATCGATTGATATCATACCTAATAAATCAGTACCAAGCACAGAAAATAAGTATACTCCATCAACAGTATGAAAATCATTCTCGCTTGGGTATTCATCTTGCATTATTTGCATTTGATTATCAGTTAAAGCTTGTTTTACCTGATCTGCTG
>DHDI01000019.1:64861-65513 GCA_002399285.1 Thermoanaerobacterales bacterium UBA4880 | reverse complement strand
TTTACCTGATCTGCTGTCATGCCTATATGAAATATCGCCTTCGTATTATCATCTTCAGCGAACAATAAACTTTTTGTTTCTGTAGTCGGCGTAACTGTAGAAGCATTCGAAGGCGAATCTGACGAACTACCATCAGATGAAGCGGGCCCACAGCTAACACATGCTAAAAGCATTACCGCACATATACAAATAGCCAATATTTTTTTCATGGTAATTATCCCTCCTTTCTGGAAAGGAACTAAACTGGATGACCATGTCAAATATCTTTCATATTGAGTTTTTAATAAAATCCGGCAGGATACACCTATCTACCCGTATTTTACCTGTTAACCTGATTATATGATTATTTCTGAATTTTAGCAACTAACACGACTATATTTTATCTTGGCACTGCATTTCCTTGAAAGACATAGCCTCTTTGAAGGTGATTCTATTAAAGAAATAATCTATTTACATGAACCACAGCAAAAGTATGTTATCGCAGTCATCTTTCTTTATATATTCTTATAGTTAATTATTTTAAAAGAGACCTTTGTTAATATATTAAATTATACTCATTTTATATATATTAAAATTATGTAACATTCATTTACAATATACGGAAAGATATATATAATATATACACAATAATTAATATTGTTTACAAAATGTA
>DHDI01000019.1:666-64732 GCA_002399285.1 Thermoanaerobacterales bacterium UBA4880 | reverse complement strand
ATTAATATTGTTTACAAAATGTAGTAAAAAAGCTAAATATTCCGTAGTAAAATATGGCAACCGCTACTCTTTAATATATAGATGATAAATAAATGAGGTGAGATTATGGATAACTTTTTTACTTACTCTTACCTCGAGACTTTGGCGGGAAGCGTTGCCGCAACTATTTTGATTGCAGGACATATTCGCAATATCGATCTCTTCAAAAAAGTACCGACATACATTATCTATTTTATAACAGCCGAAACATTGATCATATTGTCCCATTTAATAAATGCTGATCTCGAGCTTAAGCAAATACCACTGTACATAATCAACGGTCTGCTGGTAGCGGCAACGGCGCAGAAATCGAGTGCGGTGAACAGTCTCGGCGGTAAGAACGGGGGAATTTAGCCGTGGGGGAAAAACTTAAGGAATTGATCAGAAGAGCTCAATTGGGAGACAGTGAAGCTATGTCCGAAATCATAGACAGGTTTATGCCCCTTATAAAGAAATATTCGCGCAGCGGCGATTCCGAAGATCTATCCAACGAACTGATCAAATCGCTTATCAAGATAATAAAGAAACATAAATTTATATGACCTGCGTGAAAGGGATTTCCTCAATACATACCATTTTTTTAATAAGGAGATGAGTATATGACGGATTTATTTTGCGACGCGGAACCGGATATTGAGGAAGCCAGAATCGTAAGTTATATCGAGATCGGGATCAGGAGAGAAGCGTACAGACTGCATCGGAAAAACAGCAGGATAAAGCAAAACGAGCTGCTTATACTGGATAAGCCCGTATACGGCGACGATACCTGCGACAATATATTGATACCTTTGGATATAGTACCCTCCGGCGATACCATGGACGATTTGATCGACGAATTGTCATTTGAACAGATGCTGTTAATATTAAACAAATATGAACGCATGATAGTTAGGCTAACGATTAAAAAGGGCATACCGCAGAAGCAAATTGCGGGTATACTGGGCATGTCCCAGAAAACGGTAAGCAAATATAAGCGGAAGGCATATGATAAATTGAAAGAGTATGTACTTCATGACAAAGAAATGATAAAAATGAATTACAATTGAGTTAAAGGGACACGGCCAGGCCGTGCCCCTTTTATCTTATACTCTATTTCACAAAATAGATCCCCAGCGCATCCGGTCCCGCGTGGGTACCCACCACGGCTCCTACCTGCGACCTTATTAACTCGCCTACCTTGAAATTTTCCCTTATCAGCCTCTCCAGTTCATCGGCGTCCTCAACGCAATTGGTATGATTTATACCTATCGTCTGTCCTTTAAGGTCAATATCAAGGCCTTTGATGTAATCGACGATCCATTGAAAGGCCTTTTTCTTTCCCCGGGCCCGGTCGATCACCTTTATCTCTCCATCCACTAAATTCAATATGGGCTTTATATTGAGTATGTTACCGATTATCTTCTGGGATGCCGAAAGTCTGCCTCCCTTGTGCAGATAATCCAGCGTGCCCAACACCAGCATATACTGCATGCCCGATACCATACGGTCCAATTCCTTTAAGATCTCCACTTTAGACGCTCCCTGTCCGGCCATGCGCGCGGCCCTTAAGGCCATAAGGCCCTCCCCAAGGGTGCCGCCCCTGGAATCGACCACCGTGATATCCTTTCCGGGAAAGCCGTCCTTAGCGGCGAGGGCCGAATTATACGTCCCGCTCAGCTTGGAAGAAAAGAGCAGGGCGATGACGGCGTCATACTCTTTTAGCAACCCGGCAAAAAGATCGGTGAAATAACCGGGCGTGACCATGCCCGTAGAAGGCAATTCCTTTGACTGCGCCTGCAGCTTATAAAAATCCGGCGGCTTTATATCTACTCCGTCCCTGTACGTCTTGTCGCCAAAGACGGCTATTAGCGGAGCGACAGTCAAATTTTTAGTACTGTTTACTATTTCCTCAGGCAGATCTGCACAACTGTCCGTCACAATACAAATGCTCATTATCAGCTCTCCTTACATACGATATAGTCGTATAGAGGTTGGCCGCCGTACTCGACTGCGATCTCAACCCCGGGATATTTTTCGTCGATCTCTCGCCGTATGTCCCCATTGGTTTCCTTTGAAGCAGTGTATATGGTCACATACGACTCCCTGCCGTCGATCATGCTGCCCAACAGCAGGAAGAGCGCCTCGATGCCCGTATCCGCCCTCCACGCCACATCCTTGCCTATCACCGCAAGGTAATCGCCCTTCTTTATCTTGTATCCGTTCATATTCGCGGCCTTTGCCGCCGGAGCGACGCTGCCTATGGTCACTTCCCTCAACGCCTTGAGCATTTTCGGCTCGTTCTGCCCGGCGCTTCCCTCGGGATCGAATACGGCCATGGCCACGGCGGCCTCGGGGATGGACTGCGTTGGCAGCACATGTATCGTCGCGGCTGAAAGTTCCTTTACCTTCTGCGCCGTCAGGACAATATTTTTATTGCCCGGGAAAATATATACGTCGCGGGCGGCCAGGCCCTCCGCAGCGGATTTCAGCTCTTCCACGCTGGGATTGGAGGTTATGCCCCCCTTCACCACCGACACGTTTTCTATGTTTTCATACATATCTATGAATCCGCCGCCCTCGGCCACCACCACAAACCCATAGGGAAGCATCTCCTTAAAAAGCGTCTCCCTGTGCTGCCTTCTCATATTGTCTATCTTTATATCATAGAGCTCGCCCAATGCCTTGGATATGTCTATGACCTTGCCGGGTTCGTTGGTATGGATATGCAGCTTGACGATGTTCCCGCTGCCGGCTATGATCATGGAGTCTCCCAGACGCGTCAGCCTTCCCTTAAGATATGGCACCTTATCCTCATCCGCGTTTATTATCAGCTCCGTGCAATAGGTATATTTGATATCCGGGTTGTACTCGCCGGCATCGGATACCGTGCCTTTGACCTCGGTATCCTCAATGTCCCCGGTATCAAGCATGCCTCTTATCATCACCACAAGTCCCTCTCCGCCGGAATCGATGACGCCGGCATCCCGCAGTACCTTAAGTTTGGTCGGAGTATTGGAAGACGCCTTTTTTGCTGCCTCCAATAAACCCATGAGGAACCTCTCGTCATCCGTTTCGCCGGATAAACTTCTGGCCTTGGATGCGGTCTCCTTGGCTACCGTGAGCATCGTACCCTCGACAGGCTTATTCACGGCTTTGTATGCCTTCCTCACCGCGCTGTCTATGGCGACTGTGAAATCCTTCGTGTCCAGCTCGCTTTTGCCCTTGCATCCGTCCGCAAAACCCCGCAGCAGCTGGGACAGTATTACCCCGGAGTTCCCCCTTGCGCCCATGAGAGAACCGAAAGCAGCCGCTTCGGCAAGGTCGGATACGGGAGCGCCGCCCCCGCACTTCCTCACCTCCGCCACAGCTCTGTCCAGCGTCGCCAGCATATTTGACCCGGTATCCCCGTCGGGCACCGGAAAAACATTCAGAGAATTGATATATTCCCTGTTTTTAGAGAGCCCTCTGAGAGCTCCCTCCATAAGTCTTCTGAATTCTTTAGCATTTATCAAGTATGAGGAACCCCCTTCATGCGATCACGCCGTCTATATTAATAATGACCTTGTTCACCATTTCCCCGGTCATTTCTTCCACAGTGTATTTTACTCTTTCGATAATATTGTTGCCTACCGCCTGCATATTAACACCATAGTCCATCATTATATGGATGCTGATCGTCAGTCCTTCGTCGCCCTTGGCTACTATCACGCCCTTTGCGGGGTTCTCTCTGCCCATGAGTTCGCTTAAAGCATCCTTCGTCTTTTTACTCACCATATTCTTCACGCCGTATATATCCGACGCGGCTGCGCCGGCTATCTGTTCTATTACCTCGTCTGAAATGTCCACCTTGCCCAGCGGTGTAATCTGCGGCATAATAACACCTCCTAGATACTCTTTTATATATTCTACAATATTTTTGCTATAATACTCAAGATAAAATTTCCGCCCATATAAATTTATATGGGCGGAAATATCAGTCTCTCTTGTATATAACCGCGCCGTTAATGACGGTGGCGTAGCATCTGTTGCGTATATCCAGCGGATTTCCGTCAAATATGGCTACGTCGGCGTCCTTGCCTGCCTCTATGCTGCCTACTCTGCCGTCTATGCCCGCGATCTTCGCCGGGTTTATGGTTATTGCCCTGAGCGCCTCCGCCTCATCCATGCCCTCCCTTACGGCGAGGGATGCGCACAGCGTTATGTACTGCAGCGGGATCACCGGATGATCGGTCATTATGGCGACGGTCAGGCCGGCCTTTGAAAGTATGCCCGGGGTTTTAAAGGACAGGTTCTTGAGTTCTATTTTGGACCTGTCGGTCAGCGACGGGCCCACTATGCAGGGATATCCTTCCTGCTTGAGATAGTCCACGATCAGGTGCCCCTCGGTGCAGTGATCGAGAGTCAGCCTTACGTCGAATTCCTTGGCTATCCTTATGGCGGTGAAGATATCGTCGGCCCTATGCGCATGCGCCTTCAGGGGTATTTCTCTCCTCAGGACCTTGGCTATCGCCTCCATGCCCATATCGAAGTCGGGCCGGTCTTCCTCCTTGGGTTTTGCCCTTCCTTCCATGTACTCCTTAGCCTTGGTCAGCTCTTCCCTCAATATGCCGGCTATGGCCATCCGCGTCCGCGGCGTCTTCTTTTGCTCGCCGCCGTATACCGTTTTGGGATTTTCGCCAAAGGCTACCTTGAGCGCGACGGGGTCCTTTATGATCATGTCGTCCACTCTTTTGCCGTAGGTCTTTACGGCGGTGAAGAGCCCTCCTATGACGTTGGCGCTGCCCGGCCCGGTCACGGCCGCCGTAACTCCGCCGCGGTAGGCATCCTCAAAACACCGGTCCATGGGATTTATCCCATCTATCGCCCGGAGTCCCGGCGTCACGGGATCGGTCTCCTCGTTTCCGTCGTCGCCCTCGAAACCCATGGCGTCCTCCCACATGCCCAGATGGCTGTGGGCATCGATTATCCCCGGCATCACGAACTTGCCGGTCACATCCAGTACCTCTGCTCCGCTGCCGCTCAAATTGCGGCCTACCTCCTGTACCCTGCCTTCGTTTATAAGGACGTCCCCGCCCTCTATAACTTCTCCGGCCATGGTATGCACATTGCCGTTCTTCAATAAAAGCATCTGTATTCCCCCTTCCTGCTCTTTATCTCATTAGTACATTATACATTATACGCACTGCTAATGAAACCCAGACCGCGAGAATGTCACGGCTTGACAATTAATATATATTCAACTTGAAGCAAGGCTCATACCTGCCCACCGCGACCTTATGATTATTATATACGATCCTGTGATGGAATGATTTCAATTCCTCCGCCGCCTGTTCGCTGAGGACACCCAGTTGACAGAGCGCCTCGCATACCGCACAGTAAGACGCCGGAGAGTCGCCATCCTCTATCTTGACGGCCAGGCCCCATCCCTTGTCCCTCAGGCCCACACAGAAGACGCCGTCCGCGCCCATCTTGCAGAACAGCCTCCCCTTGGCGGCCCTCATGAGCAGCGTATCAAAGCCGTTCTCTCCCGAGACCATCTCCGGATAGGTGACCATGGCGTTCACTATCCTGCACGCAGCCGCACCGACGTCGTCCGGCAGCCGCGAGGGATCGGCCATATTGGCGAAGGCCAGCGCCATATTGTACACGGGCATGCCGAACACCGGGACCCCGCAGCCGTCGACGCCTATGGTTATCTCCTCCTCGCGCACTCCTGAAAACAGCGACATCATCTTGAGTATCTCCCTCTGCAGAGGATGTCCGGGGTCGGTATAGCTCTCCAGAGGATATCCCTTCTTGAGACACGCCGCCAGCATACCCGAATGTTTGCCCGAGCAGTCGCAGGTGACCTCGTCAAACTCCTTGCCGTCCCTGAGCATCTTGAATGCTCTCTTTTCATCCAGCGGTCTTAAGACGCCGCATTTCAGATAGGATCTGTCCAGTCCCAGCTTGGTCAGTATGCCGTTCACGGTCTCGACGTGTTCCTCATCGCCGCGGTGAGAAGCGCATATTATAGCCAGTTCCTTATCCGTAAGCCCATATTCTTCCAAGGCCCCGCTCAGGACAACGTTTACCGCCTGTACCGGCTTGGCCGCAGACCTCATATAGCTGCTCTTGCCTATATCGCCCACAGACGCTGTAACGCGTCCGCCGGCATCCGCCACCGCCATATCCCCCCTGTGTATCTTCTCCGCGAGATCACCGCGGTACACTAAAACGAGCTTCTCCGACATCATATGGCCTCCTTGATTTTGGCTGCATTTATAAGCGCCTCAAATACGGCAAGAAAACTTCTGTCATTATGAAACATCTTTTCAGGATGGAACTGTACCCCTAAGATAAAGGAGTTCTCCGTCCCCTCTATCGCCTCTATTATATCGTCCTCGGACGATGCGGTGACCCTAAGCCCCTTGGCGGGATTCTTTACCGCCTGATGATGATAGCTGTTCACGCCTATCGTCTTCTTCCCGAATATGCCGTACATGATGGATTCTTGCTCTATCCTTATGTCATGATAGGGATACCATCCCGGTATGTCCCCGTCCTGATTATGATTTGATGTGCCCTGCTTTAAGGATATGTCCTGATACAGGTCTCCCCCAAGCACCACGTTGATCATCTGGCATCCCCTGCATATGCCGAGTATGGGCATATCCAATCCGACGGCGGCCTTGATGAGCTGCGTCTCGGTAATATCCCTCTCCCGGGACATGCCCTTGCTCAATCCCGTATTCTCCTCATTGAAACACCGTGGGTCGACGTCTCCGCCTCCGGTTATCAATATCCCGTCCAGCCTGCCTATTATCTCCGACGCATACCCTCCGTCCTGCTGGGGTGCGATCAGCAGCGGGACGCCTCCGGCCTCCGCTACGGCCTCCACATAAAAATTATGTACCTGAAAAAGGTTTTCCCTATAGTTTAAACTTGTCTCCACACCTATGACAGGTTTCATAAATCTCCCCCTTCCGAATTATTCAGTTTAATACAAAACCCATGAATGATCACAGCGGGCATTCGCAGCCGGTCTGCGATACCTATGACCGGCTGCGCCCTTTATATCAACTGTCATCCTGAAAATACTGTATACATTTAAAACCGGCCGGGCCTTAGCGCTCGGTGAGCTTTATGCCCTTCTCCATCTTGAGATAGGCGTCTATGAACACATCTATGTCTCCGTCCATGACCTTTTGCGTGCTTCCTACCTCGACGCCGGTCCTATGGTCCTTCACCATGCTGTATGGATTGAAGACATAGGAACGTATCTGGCTGCCCCATCCTATTTCCTTGTACTCGCCCTTGATCTCGCTTACCTTTTCCAGCCTCTCGCGCTCCTTGATCTCCAGCAGCTTTGCCTTGAGCATGTTCATCGCCGTCTCCCTGTTGGAGATCTGCGACCTCTCGTTCTGGCAGGTGACCACGATGCCCGTGGGCAGATGGGTGATCCTTATGGCCGACTCCGTCTTATTTACATGCTGTCCTCCGGCGCCGCTGGACCTGTAGGTGTCTATCCTGAGATCCTCCGGCCGTATGTCCAGCCCCTCGTCGTCTTCCAGTTCGGGCAGCACCTCCACCATGGCGAACGAGGTATGGCGTCTGGCCGCAGCATCGAAGGGAGATATCCTCACCAGCCGGTGTACGCCCTTCTCCGCCTTGAGATAGCCGTATGCATAATCGCCGGTGACCCGGAAGGTGATGCTCTTTATTCCGGCCTCTTCGCCGGGGAGTTCATCGAGCACCTCCACGGGATACTCCTTCTTCTCCGCCCATTTGGTGTACATGCGGTAAAGCATTTCCACCCAGTCCTGGGCCTCCGTGCCGCCCGCTCCCGAATGCAGCATGACTATGGCGTTGTTGGTGTCGTATTTGCCGCCGAGCAGCGTCTTTATGCGAAGACCCTCCAGTTTTTCCTTAAATGCGTCGTAGTACTCCTTCACTTCTCCCTCAAGGCTCTCCTCATTTTCCTCTAAGCCAAGGTCCACAAGAGCAAGGAGGTCCTCCCATTCCCTATCCAGTTCGTCATACTCGCCGATCTTATTTTTGAGATGCTTCAGCCTCTTATTCACTTTTTGGGATTTGGAAGGATCATCCCAAAAGCCGGGCTTCGACATCTGCGCCTCCAGCTCCTTTATTTCCTTGCCGGCTCCGGCGACGTCAAAGTGAAACACCCATTTCGTCTATATCTCCCCGCAGTTTGTCTATCAATAATTTATAATCCTGCAGCAAATCGATCAACTCCCTTATATGGCATTTTTTATATCCCTGCCGCAGCAGTTTTTATACTTTTTACCGCTGCCGCACGGGCATGGATCGTTTCTTCCTATCTTTTTATCCGTGTTTTTTACAGGCTCCTGGGGTACGGAGTTGTCCTTCTGCGGTTTTATGACCTGTTCCCGCTTAGGCGCCTCTTTTTGCAGGGACAAATGATAGAGCGTCTTGACCGTATCCTCCTGTATACTGCTTATGAGGTCCTGGAACATGTTGAAGCCTTCCTTCTGGTACTCCTTCACGGGATCGGCCTGGCCGTAAGCCCTGAGCCCTATGCCGTCCCTCAGGTCATCCATGGCGTCTATATGATCCATCCACTTTGAGTCGATATACCGCAGCAGCACTACCCTTTCCAGCTCCCGCATGTTGGTCTCGCCGATCTCCTCTTCCTTTTTCTGATATCCCTTTTCGGCTACTCCCATTATGGTGTCCTTCAGGTCCTCTTTGGTCACCTCTTCCTTGTTCTCAACAACTATGCTGTCCTTGGGCAGGAAGTAATGCTCGAGATGATTGAAGAGGCCGTCGTAGTCCCATTCCTCGGGATATTTGCTGTTCTCGGTATATATCTCTATGGCCTCGTCAGTTATGGCTTCGACCATGGATATAATGTTCTCCCTCAGATTTTCCTCGTCCAGCACCTTTTTCCTTTCGCCGTATATGACCTCGCGCTGCTTGTTCATGACGTCGTCGAACTGCAGCACTCTCTTCCTCATATCAAAATTGTTGCCCTCGACCTTTTTCTGGGCGCTCTCTATCTGCTTTGTCAGGACGTTGTTCTCCAGCGGCATATCCTCCTCGACGCCCAGGGAATCCATAACGCCCATCACCTTCTCCGAGCCGAACAGCCGCATCAGGTCATCCTCCAGTGATACATAGAACCTGGATGAGCCCGGGTCTCCCTGCCTGCCCGAACGTCCGCGCAGCTGATTATCTATTCGCCGCGATTCATGCCTTTCCGAGCCGATGATGTGCAGTCCGCCCAGCGCGACCACCTCGTCGTGTTCGCTGTCGCACGCTTTCTTTTCCTGTTCAAATATCTCCTTATATTTCTGACGGGCGTCCAAGATCTCGGGATCTTCCGTCTTGGCATATCCCGACGCCGCGCTTATTATCCCGTCGTCGAAGCCTGCCTCTCTCATACTGCGCTTTGCAAGGAACTCCGGATTGCCGCCCAGCATGATGTCGGTACCGCGTCCCGCCATATTTGTGGCGATGGTAACGGTGCCCTTTCTCCCTGCCTGGGCTATTATCTCAGCTTCCTTATCATGGTATTTGGCGTTCAGCACCTGATGCGGTATGCCCCTCTTTTTGAGCAGACCGCTCAGTATCTCCGATTTCTCAATGGATATGGTGCCTACCAGCACAGGCTGCCCCTTGGCATAGCACTCTGCAATTTCGTCGATTATGGAGTTGTATTTGGCGTTTACCGTCTTATATATCACATCGGCATTATCTTCCCTTATCATCGGCCTGTCGGTAGGTATCACGACGACGTCCAGGCCGTATATCTCACGGAATTCATTTTCTTCCGTCTTGGCCGTGCCGGTCATACCGGCAAGCTTGCCGTACATCCTGAAATAGTTCTGGAAGGTTATGGTCGCCAGGGTCTTGTTCTCATTCTGTATCTTGACGCCCTCCTTGGCCTCTATAGCCTGGTGGAGCCCGTCGCTGTATCTCCTGCCGAACATAAGCCTTCCGGTGAACTCGTCTACTATTATTACCTCTCCGTCCTTGACGATGTAGTCCGTGTCCCTCTTCATGAGGGTATGGGCCTTAAGGGCCTGGATGATATGGTGATCTATCTCCATATTGTCCATGTCGGCCAGATTCTCTATGCCGAAATATCTCTCCGCCTTGCCCACGCCGGAATCTGTAAGGACGGCGGTATGCGCCTTTTCATCTATGGAATAGTCGTCTGGCTTCAGCGTCCTTATAAACTTGTCAGCCTTATAGTATTTATCGGTGGACTCGGTCCCCATGCCCGATATGATGAGCGGGGTACGGGCCTCGTCTATGAGTATGCTGTCAACCTCGTCCACTATGGCATAGCTAAGGCCCCTCTGGACGGCCTGGTTTTTGTATATGACCATGTTGTCCCTGAGGTAGTCAAAACCATATTCGTTGTTAGTGCCGTAGGTAATGTCGGCAGAATAGGCGACCTTTCTCAGGACGTCATCCATATCGTGCTGAATAAGGCCGACCCTCAGGCCAAGAAATTCAAATATCTTGCCCATCCATTCGCGGTCACGCTTTGCCAGATAGTCGTTCACCGTGACTATGTGGACTCCGTTTCCCGTCAGGGCATTGAGATAGGCGGGCAGCGTCGCTACCAGCGTCTTTCCTTCTCCCGTCTTCATCTCGGCGATCTTTCCCTGATGCAGCACGATGCCGCCAAGTACCTGTACCGCGAAATGTTTCATCCCCAGCGTTCTGTCAGACGCTTCCCTTACCACGGCAAAAGCCTCCGGTAAAATATCGTCCAGGGACTCGCCGCCGGATATCCTGCGCTTAAACTCCTCTGTCTTTGCCCTCAAATCCGTATCGCTGAGTTTTTTTATGTCATCCTCCATGCCCATGACCTTGTCAGCTATAGGCCGGAGTTTCTTGATCTCCCGTTCATTGTAACTGTTTGCTATCTTTTCAAGAACATTAAACATACGATTCACCTTCTCAGTTAAATGTGATCTCCAAAAATTAATTATATCAAAGTAATTTCAAACCTTCAAGCTATGGAAGAATAAGACTAATTTTATTGAAAAATATATGAAAATTTAGTATAATAAATATAAAAGCAGTTGGGAGGGAATTGCTATGGCTAAGATCTCCGATCTTGTAGCCTTTAATCTCGACCCGGCGCTGATGATGCAGCATGACATCATGTCCAAGGTGAAGAGGATAATCGACCTGAGATCGATAAAGGGACTCAGGCTGCTGTCCGAAGTTTCCCATATGGAAAGGGCGTCATCCCGTCTTTCTTTTACCGATCCGTCCGCCGCCCTTATAGGCAGCGGCGACTTTCATCATCTCAGTCTGGCCATACTGGCAAATATAAAAGTACCGTTTACATTGGTAGTATTCGATAATCACACTGATCTCATGAACATGAACAGCGGCTATATATCCTGCGGTTCATGGATAAGGGAGTCTCTCCGTCTGAAATGGCTGAAATCGGTTTTACTCATAGGAGTTGATCCCGATGATGAAGCGCTGAAATTCATTCATCCTTTTTCCAAACCCATACGCATAATACCATCCAGAACACAGACCGACAACGGGAGGATATATGCGCTCATCCGGGAAATAGAGACAAAAGCGGTATATATAAGCATCGACAAGGACGTTCTGAATACCGACTGTGCCTCTACGAACTGGAACCAGGGCTCTATGGATATGGGCGAACTTCTGGATTACCTGAACGTGCTGACCAATGCCAGACAGCTCATAGGCATGGACATATGCGGCGAGTGGAAGATATGCGATAAGCTGTTTATGACGGACGACGACATCAAAGCGGTCAGAAAAAACGAGGCATCCAATATAAAGATACTGGAAGCCGTCTCATAATGGTCATAAGTGATCTACCATTCCTTCCATCTTTGAGAAATTCAGTTGCCGTCATTGCACATGGATGTTTCATTTTTTCATTTTGTTTTGCCTTTTTCATACCGTACTTCATTGACAAGCGTCTGAACATCTTCTTCATTTTTAACGCCCATTTTTTCTGCAACACCCTCAAATGCGTTCTGCGCCTTGAGAATCGCAGACTGCGAAGCATAATATATCCAAATGAGCTGAAATTGTAAACAGTCATTTATCGCAGTCAAAATAAATATCTTACTGCCTGTATTCGGGGTCCAGCAGCCCGGCCGCTTTCTTAATCTCCTCAATGACGTTCAGCTTCTGCGGACAAGCCTCCATACATTTTCCGCAGTCGCTGCAATAGTAAGCGTCCCTCTTCTCTTCCTTTATATCCGCATATTCACTAACCGAATAGTCCTTGAGCCCGTATATCCTATTATAATTTACCAGCCTCAGGATGTCCGGTATCCTTATATTCTCCGGGCATGGCAGGCAGTATCCGCAGCCGGTGCAGTAAAGATCGGCCAGCTTGGCATTCTCGTCCATCATGGCCTTTACCTTTGCCATCTCCCCGCTGCTCAGCGGCCCCTCTATGCCCGCCACGGCGGCATTTTCCTCCACCATGCTCACGTCGCTCATCCCGGATAGGGCGCATGTCACATTGGGGTTTGCCAGGACAAATCTCAGCGCCATCTCGGCCGTGCTCTTCACTCCGCCGGGTATCATATTCTGTATGACCGGCGAAGGTTCGCCCAGCCTGCCGCCGCCCACCGGCCCCATTATGAATACCCCCATGCCCTTCTCATGGGCATAGGCAATGGCATCCTCATTCTTTCTGTCCAGCAGGTTGTATTGACATAAGACGGTCTCAAAATTTCCCGTATCTATAAGTTTGATCATATTTTCCGGTACGTCATGAAATGAAAATGATAAGTGCTTTATGAGTCCTTCCCGTTTTGCCTTGAACGCCGCCTCCAGCGGACCATGCGGTATATTCATGCGGGTATTGTATACGTCCCATCCGATGCCCCAGAAGTGATAAAAATCTATATAGTCGACGTCCAGCCTCTTTAAGGACTGTTCCAGCCATCTTGTGAATTCGTCCGCCGTCGGTTTATAGTCCTTTATGGGGCTCTTAGTGGATACATACACCTTGTCCCGCCGGCCCTTCAATGCCTTTCCTATTACTTCCTCACATTGGTTTTCGCAGTAGTAGGGCGCCGTATCTATGTAGTTTACGCCCAGATCAAAAGCTCTGCGCATCGTCTCTACGGCCTTATCCTCTTCCACATATTCTCTCCCGTCCCTTCCCTCCTTCATGGGAAGCCTCATGCTTCCGAAGCCCAAGGACGAGATTTTTATGCCCAGTTTCCCGATCTCCCTGTAGATCAATTTGATATCACCTCGCAGAAGATTTATAAACTAAAAGGCAGGATTGGGGTATCCTGCCTAATTAAAGGGAAAGTTTATGGAAAATTTATAAAAACCGGAAAAACCGGTTTTTAACATGATTAACTCTTACCTATATAGTATAACACATATGTCAAGCCATTTCTTCATAAAAAATTTTTATTTTGTCATGTCCCTGCATATGCCCAGTATTTCATTGTATATTTCATTAAAGGGCCGCGAGTAAACCTGCGCCGCTTTCTTTATGTCCTCGTACTCCGGCATGGCCTTTATAGGTTTTCCGCCGAGATAGCCGAGTTTTATGTGTATCGGACCGTATTCCGATTCCACGCTGATCATTTTCCTCTCCAGTTTTGACCTGTCCATGAGCTGCCTTCTTATGCCGAAAGTCGTCGTCTCTGCGAACAGTATGTCCTGCATCTTTATGAGATCTCCCGTCTCGCAGATGACCGATATGATCACGGCCGGCCGCGATTTCTTCATTATGATGGGCTGAATGTATACGTCCAAGGCGCCCTCTTTAAAGAGCCTGTCCATGATATGTTCCCCGGCCTGAGGATTCATGTCGTCTATATTGGCCTGCAGGAGATATATCCTGTCCTTCCCGCAATCCTCCGCTTCGCCGAAAAAGACCCTAAGTATATTCGGGACCGCAAAGTCCTTCTCTCCGCTGCCGTATCCCAGCGAGCCGATGGTCATGGCCGGCATGCCGCCGAAGCCGTCCGCCAGCGTACTGGCTATAGCCGCGCCCGTAGGGGTCACGAGCTCCGCATCTATCCCGTTATCGTACACGGGCACGCCCTTAAGCAGTTCCGCCGCGGCCGGTGCGGGTACGGGGAGCCTGCCGTGCTCCGTGTTGATATATCCGCCTCCGGCAGGCAGCGGCGAGAAAACTATCCTGTCGGGATGTATAATATTTATAAGTATGGACGTGCCGATGATATCGATGATGGAGTCCACCGCGCCGACCTCATGAAAATGCACCTCGTTCAGCGGCAGGCCGTGCACCTTGGCTTCGGCCCGGCCTAAGTTCGCAAACAGCTCCTTAGACAGCCGCTTCTCATTCTCATCCAGCCCGCTGCTCTCGATTATCCCGTATATGTCCTCCAGATTTCTCTTATGGTGCTGCGTCTCGTCATAGCTCACCTTAAAGCCCAGCGCCGAGATGCCGTTTTTGACGACGTCCTTGATCTCGGCACGATAGTCCTGCAGTGCCACGCCGTCCAGTCTCTTTAAGAATTCTTCCCGCGCGCCTGTAAGGCTTACCAGCGCGGATATGGTCATGTCCCCGCTTATGCCGGAGACACAGTCGAAATACAATATCCTCATATTTTTTCTCCCATCTTGTTGATCAGGCCGGCCGTGTATGCGGCTCCGAAACCATTGTCTATGTTTACGACGGTCACCCCGCTGGCGCAGGAATTGAGCATGGAGAGCAGGGCGGAGAGCCCGTGGAAGTTCGCCCCGTAGCCTATGCTGGTCGGCACGGCTATGACGGGACAGGATACCAGTCCGGCCACCACGCTGGCCAGCGCCCCCTCCATGCCTGCGACGGCTATTATAACCCTGGCGCTCGTCAGTTTATCCATATTGGCAAGCAGCCGGTGAAGTCCGGCCACCCCCACGTCATAGAGCCTCTCCGTCCTGTTGCCGAAAAACTCCGCCACGCAGGCCGCCTCCTCGGCGACTGGGATGTCCGAAGTGCCTCCCGTAACCACCAGTATCCTGCCCACGGCCTCGGCCCGGCCCTTTTTGCTGTAGATTATCCCGGCTCTTTCATTATACTGCAGCTCGGGAAATTCGCTCCTGAGCGACTCGTACATATCCCTGTCCGCTCTCGTGCCCAGTATGTCCTGCCCGTGTTCCGCCATATCCTTGATTATCCCCGCTACCTGGCCCACAGTCTTGCCCTGGCAGAAGATGACCTCGGGATATCCCTTGCGCCTCTTTCTGTCATAGTCTATCTTGGCATACCCCAGGTCCTTATACCCTTCGCCGCCTAATTGCGCAGCGGCATCATCCACCGAAATTTTACCGTCCCTCACCATTTCCAGAAGTTGTCTCTTATCCATCATAACACCTCGTTCATGCTTCCTCTTCTGTATCCCTGCAGGTCCAGCGCAACATACTTGTAGCCTATGGATTTGAGCATGTTTACAACGTTCACCCTCAGGTCGTCGTCGAGCAGGCGGGAAATATCCTCCGGCCGCAGCTCTATCCTGGCAATGTCGCCGTGATTCCTCACCCTGAATCCCTTGAAGCCCAGTTTCATAAGATAGTCCTCCGACATCTCCACCCGCCCGAGCTTTTCCCTGGTTATCTCCTCTCCATAGGGAAACCGGGAGGACAGGCATGCATAGGCGGGCTTGTCCCACGTGGGCAGTTCCAGCTCTTTAGATACGTCCCGGATGTCCTGCTTGGTAAACCCCATCTCCAGGAACGGGCTCACTACGCCAAACTCCTCCGCCGCCCTCCGGCCGGGCCGGTAGTCGCCGATATCGTCTGCGTTTGTCCCGTCGAGTATATATTTTATGCCCTCTTTTCCGGCCAGGGCCGTGAGCTTTCCAAAAAGCTCCCTCTTGCAGTAATAGCACCGGTCCGGCGTATTTTGTGCAAAACCTTCTATATCCAGCTCTTCCGATTCGATGAGGATATGTCTTATGCCCATCCGAGCGGCATACAACTTTGCCTCTTCTCTCTCCCTTTCGGGATAGGACCGCGAGACGGCCGTCACAGCCAGCGACTTATCCCCCAGTGCGTCATGGGCAGCCCTCGCCAGCAGCGTGGAATCCACGCCGCCCGAGAATGCAATGAGCGCGCTTCCCAGCCCTCCGATATATTCCTTTAGCCTTTGATACTTATCATCCATATGCTATCGTCCTCCATTATTTCATTTCTTACTCATGCCAAATATGAACCTGACAAGAAGATACACTGCCGCCGCCCCTATGACACCGGCAAGGATCGACGACGCCGGGCCTGCAATATGCAGAACGTTATAATCCCCGAAAAGCGCATGGATGCCATTGCCTTCCATGTGCATAAATCCATGGTCCTCCGCCACCCTTTCCAGCCCGTCGGGGTGTGTGGAGGACAGGGGTATGATCAGTATGATCACCGCAAAGAGAATGACCGGAAGATACTTCTTCATTTGGGCACCTCTCTGCCGTCCGGCCTGGCCTTTAATATGGCCGAGGTTATGACAGCGGTCAAAAGACCTTCGCCGATGCCTATGAAGCCATGCCAAAAGAGCATGCTCGCGGCGGCCACCTTAAAACTTATAAGGCCGGAGAACGAGATCTCCGCAGAGGCAAGCAGGGCAGCCAGCATCACTGAAAACCACGAAGCCGCAAACAGCGTGACGTTCCTGCTCATCTTGAGCCTATCACACAGCCTCATGACCAGATAACCCGCCGCATTGGCAACTATCGCCATATTGAGTATATTTGCGCCCAGCGCAGTAATTCCTCCGTCGCCGAACAGAAGGGCCTGCAGGGTTATCACCACGGTCATTATCATGGTCGAGACCCACGGTCCGAAAAGATAGGACAGCAGGACGTTCCCCAGAAGATGACCCGACGTGCCGCCTGCTATGGGGAAATTGATCATCTGAGCCACAAACACAAAGGAGGCCATGGAAGCCATAAAGGGAATATTTTTATCCTTCATGGTCTTTTTGGCCCGGCCCATGGCGGCGGGTATGACGGCCGCAGACACGGCGTATGTAGCCACGGCGGTCTTGACGTCGAGAAAGCCGTCCGGTATGTGCATAACTTGATCACCTCAATGAAAAAGCCATGAAGGATCAGTCTTCATGACTTATAATATAATTTTTTATTTCGTTTGTCAGTTCGTCCAAACAGACCTGCATAGGGCTGTCTTTAGTACCGATCACCTTGACGTTGCACCGGGTGGATGGTACCAGAAGCTTCAAAGCCTCGGATGACGACACAGCCTCAGCCATACGCGGCGTAAGCTCGCCCATCAGGGCGTCGGCCATAATAACGGCGATCGGTCCTATAATAAGGTCCGCTTTTTTAGCATTTACACAAATGGCGTTCTCGCCTGTTGCGCCTGCATCGGCGCCTGCTTTCAGCATATTGAACGTAGCAGTGGAATTGGTCCCAAGAGCGATTATCCCCGCGGGCAGGTTCTCCTGCCTTATCCTCTCGATAATGGCCCGGCCAAGACCGCCGCCCTGGCCGTCAATGACGGCTATATAGATATTATCCCTTTTCATGACTCATATTTTAACACAAAGGTCAATGTCTGTCAATCTGCAAAGACCTGCGGTTCGCTGCTCACGCTGCCCTCTTCATGGCCGGTTTCATGGCATATACCAATCCCATGCTGATAAGCGCGTCCACGGTATGATGCACCACCGTACCCAGCGCCACTACGCCCGCCATATATGTTCCCGCTCCCAGCGGCAAAACTATCAGGCCCTCCAATATGGCATGCACGGGAAGAACAACGAACAGCACCTTATTAAAGCTCATACCCCTCCTGATGAGCACCGCTCCCATGGCCCCCCATGCCGCATGAGTGAGCGCCCTAGCAGCCACTACCGGACCCAGCTTCAAAAGAAATCCGAGGGCGGAACCCAGGCCGACCATTACGGCCACCGTCGGACTCACGAGCATTGCCAGCATTTCCGGCACATGAGCGGTTATGGTAGCTGAAAACGGCGGTATGACCACGCCCAGTACTCCCCCGAAGGCAATGGGTATTATTATGGAAAGAGCGGTAAGCACGGCGCCTATAGTTAGCTCTTTGGTCTTCATTCTCATTTCCTCCTATCTTTACAGTTGTCTTGTCATATGTAAAGATATTATAACGCCTGCACCGTCATAATGCAAGCGCCATATGGACAGAAATATTTTAATGGCTGCGGAAGGCGCAGTATGTCAGATGATCGTTCACCATACCCACCGACTGCATAAAGGCATAGATTATGGTAGTGCCTGCAAATTTAAACCCGCGTTTTTTCAAATCCCTGCTGAGCGCGTCTGAAACAGCCGTGCTGGAAGGGACGTCCTCCATGCGGGTCCATGAATTGACAATGGGCCGGTGATCTACATATGACCATAAATAGTTGTCTAAAGAACCAAACTCGTCGCGAATGCGGAAATATGCCTTGGCATTGCTTATGGCAGCCTCCACCTTCCGCCTGTTCCTGATGATTCCCTCGTTCTGCAAAAGCTCCCCGACCTTTTTTTCGTCATAAGCAGCCAGGATCTCCGGGTCAAAATCATCGAACGCAGCGCAGAGCGCCGGCATCTTTACAAGGATAATTGACCAGCTCAACCCTGCCTGCATTCCCTCCAATATCAGCATTTTGAACAGCTTTTTATCGTCATGGACCGGAATTCCCCACTCCTTATCATGGTATTCCTGTTCCAACTTGCTCTTGTTCGCCCAATCGCATCTTCTTATTTTTCCCATCATTGCCTCACTCCTCTCATATCGTTTTAGCGCCGTTTCATATGTATTTTGCAGGACAAATATGCTGCGAAACTGTGTCCCCAAAGCACAAATTAAGGGACTATCCGGGTATAAATAAAAAATGCCCCAATCACTTGAGGCATTAGTATCTTCTTTGGTGCGCCCGAGACGAATCGAACGTCCGACACATGGTTTAGGAAACCATTGCTCTATCCCCTGAGCTACGGGCGCGTTACTTTCACGTACGTTTTTATTATAGCCACTCAGGACATCTTTGTCAACATTATCCGGTCAAGTATATTATTTTTGTTTTCATAGTCAATCCAGATACTTTATCCCGTTCACTCTTTTGATCCCAAGTCCGGGAGCATCATTCAATAATATCTTGGAGCCATCGAACACCGCGCCGCCCTCCACCGGGTCTTCACTGCAGAGGACCGGCCCGTCCAAGTCTATCTTCGTTATGACGCTCTTTGCCGCAGCCAGATGGACCGCGGCGTTCACGCTTACCTTTGCCTCCAGCATGCATCCTATCATACATTCCGCGCCGTATATCTCGGCAATGGAACATATCTTCAAGGCATTGTGCAGCCCCCCGGTCTTCATCAGTTTGATATTGATAAAGTCAGCGGCCCTCTCCTGAAGGATCTTCAGGGCATCCTCCGGTGAAAACACGCTCTCGTCCGCCAGAACGGGTATAGACACGTTGTCAGTGACAAACTTTAATCCGCATATGTCGTGAGCCTCGACGGGCTGCTCCACAAACTCCAAATCCAGACCTTCGTCCTCCATCTTTCTCAATATCTTGACGGCCTCTTTGGGCTTCCAGCCCTGGTTTGCATCGGCCCTCAGCTTTACGTCATAGCCCACGGCCTTTCTTATAGCCTTCATCCTCTCGATATCCTTGTAGGGCTCTTTTCCGACCTTGATCTTTAGCGTATCAAAGCCTCTCTTTACGGCATCGATGCTGTCCCTCGCCATTTCCTCCGGTTCGTTCACGCTTATGGTTATGTCCGTAACGATCTCCTTTCTGTATCCGCCCAGCAGCTTATATAAGGGAGCATGGTACAGCTGGCCGTACAGATCGTACAGCGCCATATCGACCGCAGCTTTTGCACTGGTGTTTTTTACAATGCATCTATCAAGCTCATGCATAACAGCTTCAAAATTCTCTATATCCATACCGACGATGGATCCGATTATGTGCTCCTTCAGCGCGCCTGTTACCGAACCCCTGGTGTCTCCCGTGATCACGCCCGTAGGCGGGGCCTCTCCGTATCCCACGCTGCCTGTATCCGTATGGATCTCCACAATTATATCTTCCACGCTGTTTACGGTCCTGAGGGACGTCTTGAACGGCGTCTTCAAAGGCACGGAAATTTCTCCTATCCTGATATCGGTAATTTTCAAATTCCTACCCCCTTATGTTAATTTGCGGATCCTCCGTAAGCCGCCGCCTGTTTCCTGATTCAACGGCGGCATCGCATATGCCGAAAGCGCGGCTCAATTTAGCGCGCACATCTCGTCATATACCATTTTGGATATCGTGCCTATTATCTCTCTTCCGTCTTTATTGGTCTCCACCTTGTTGGTAAGGACACAGATTATATATTCCCTGTGCGGAAGGTATACTATTCCGCCGTCATGCTCCAGGTTATCCAAGTCTCCGGTCTTATGGGCAATTAAAACGTCCTCGGGGAGATACAGGTCAAGTCTCCCCCTGACCTGCTGTCTCTTGAGTATATCCAGCATCATGCCGCTGTAAGTTTTATTTATGTCCTCGCCCCTGTATATGAGCTCCAGCACATGGGCAAAGTCATCCGCAGTCATGAAGTTCTCCCTGCCCTCCGCAGCCGCCTGAGAATCCATCATTTTCCTCTGCAGTCTGGCCTTCTTCATCCCCAATTTCTCTATGGTCGAATTGACGTTGTCCATGCCGAGCAGGTTTATCAATATATTAGTCGCCATATTGTCGCTCAATACGATCATCATGGTGCATAATTCCCCTAAAGTGAACTTGTGTCCGATGTTCAGTTCTTTGAGTATGCCATCCCCGCCCGTCTTCATTTTATCCGTGATTTCGATCTCGTCGTCCAGTTTGTAAAAGCCCTTGTTGATCCTGTTGAAGAGCTCCGACATTATGAAAATCTTGATCGTGCTGGCCGATGGAAATTTCATGTCCCCGTTGATCCTGATCTCCCTGCCGTCCTTCAAGTCCTTAAAAACCACAGCGACGTTTCCCTTTTGCGTTTTGATATAATTCCTTATTTTTTCCTCTAACATAACTGTCCCTCCTAATCAAAACATGATATTATGACCACGAGAATAAGCGAAGCTATTGTCACGGTAATGCCGTATTTGACCAGATTCTTCATGTCTTTAGACCGCGCAAGTCCCATCTGTCCGATCATGTCCGCTTCCGGATATGCAAACGACGTGATCTGGCCTGCAATGAGCAGTATCAGCGCCCATAATGAGGGAGAAATATTCAGCTGCTGAACGAGCGGCCTGAACATGTTGTCCATTACTATATTGTCTGCCGTAGCAGCTCCGCCTACCCCGAAAATTCCCGTAAGCGCGGCCACAAATGTGAATACCACCTTGCTCTTTAATTTAAGCAGCGGATTCAGCAGTGAGACCAATTTTTCAAACGCGCCCGCATCCGCGACAAAATTGATAAACGGATTGAACAATATGAACATTATAAACAGCCACATCATGCGTGAAGCGCCCTTGACAAAGGTATCGATCAGGTCGCCGGCCCTGAGTTTCCCTGCAAAGCCCGTTATGGCGGCGGCAACCGTTATGACCAGAATGGCATAGGATGCTCCGCTCTGCAGATGGATACCGTATATTATCATCACAGCCATCGACAGCCCGAAGGCAAGCGCCGCCCGTTTGACCTCGCTGCTTGCTTCATAATTGTCTTCATATTTCTCGACATTTTCATAGGCATAAACGCCGGTCGTCTTCTTTTGTATGCTTTTAGCCATAACGTATGTTATTATCAAGACCAGGAATGCCAGGGGAAGCCCCGCCGCGATCAGATACCTTCCGTAGCTCAAACCGGTAAGTCCCATTATGGTAACGACCTGCGGCGTGTACGGACCTATGAACATACCCGTAAGGCCCGCGCCCATGAAGACCACCGCGACCGTCGAGGGGGTAATGCCTATCGCAGCCACAAGGGGTATTATGATAGGGGCGATAATGGCGTTCGCGCCCGCCAATGTTCCAAGCAGTGCTACAAGGACCATGGAACTCACCATTGTTGTCAAAATGGCTTTCTTTTCATTATCGACTCCAATCTTTTTGACGAGGCTCATAACTAGATATTCAGCCACCCCCGTCTTTTGTAAAATTGCTCCCAGGCCTGAGCCCAGCATGATGATAAAACCTATCATTCCCAAAAAGGAGCCTAAGGACTCGGAGATAATGCTTCCAAAGTCCGCGAAATTTTGTTTTGTGAGGATCGCGCTTAAAATGACGCAGATAATTACGTTCAATATGGGATTGATATCTTTAAATGATAAGATAATGTAAATTACCAGCGGCACCAAGGCAAAGATCGGTGATAAATGGAATAACATAAAACATGACCCTCCTTTGAAATTAATATTTCAGATATGCATCTGCCGTTTAAGAAAACGTATTCCTTACGTATTCAAGTTCACCTCCCCGTTATTTTCGCGCCTCCCGCCGGCATTTACGGAAAGCTCTAAAAAAAGCAAAACCCAACAATAACAATTACTTGTCATTGCTGGGTTTCATTTACTCCGACACAGTTGTACTGCATCATATAAACAAAGCAGCTATTTATAAAATGTATTTTTGACGTCCTGATATTTCTTTACCGCATCCCTGTAGGATACGATTATGGCCCTTTGAGACGTGCCGTGATACCTTCTTTCAATTTCCTGCTCCAATATATCGTATTTCAGAAAATCTCTTCCTATGAATAATTTTTTGATAAAGTCCTCGGTCACATTGATCGTGTGGGTACATCCGGCATCAATTATCTTGTCCGTTGCCACATCTATTTCAAATGCCATATAGAATGAATTGTAGATCAAGGTAATGGAATTGTCATTATTGGTTCTGGCTTCGCCGATTATATAGACCGTTTCATTCATTGATATCACCCGGTGACAGTTTAAATCGATGAAATCATTTTCCTATAATATAGAACAATATTAAAGATTAGTCAAGAGTTTTTTTTATTTTGGCTTCACTCTTTCATATCAACCCCTCGTACCCCGGTTTTTTAGGCTATAAATACATCTCATGTCACTTAAGGCCGTTTGAGACAACATCGCTCTGTTTAAAAAAACCATTTGCTTTTATTTTGCGGGGATGTTATAATCCAACTTGTAAAAAAGAATATTGTAAATTAGATAGCCATATAAGTCCACTAATACGGTGTGGATGTCTCTACGTGGTGGCCGTAAATCACCTACGCTATGGTGTTCTTTTTGTTACTGCTTTTTGTAAGATCGTAGATTATCCTAAGCGGATTTTTCTATGGTTTATTACTTAATGCTCAAAAAAGACAAGGAACACTGTATCCTTGTCTTTTATTTTTTATCTTTAAAAATGAGAGGAGATAACACATGAGAACCACAGGGCCTACAGACAGAAGCCGCCTTATCGCGGCTACAATGCAAAAAATACCGTGTGACCTGACGGTAGAAAACGTGCGGCTGGTGAACGTCATCACCGGCGAGATCTATCCTGCTTCCGTGGACGTATTGGACGGTATGATAGTCCGTGTCCGCGAAGAGGGAGAGACCACGGCGCTTCAAAGCGGTACCGTCTATGATGGAAACGGCGCGTATCTCATCCCGGGTTTCATCGATACCCACATGCATGTGGAGAGTACGATGATGATACCGGAGCAGTTTGCCAGGGCGGTACTTCCATGGGGGACCACCACGGTAGTCACCGATCCTCACGAGATCGCCAATGTAATGGGTATCGACGGCGTGAAATTCATGTTGGAAAGTGCAAAGAACACGCCTCTGCGCCAGTACGTGCTCGCCCCCTCCTGTGTGCCGTCTGTTCCGGCATTGGAGGGCAACGGAGCTTCATTCCTTGCGGATGAGATAGCATCTCTGCTGGATACTCCCGGTGTGATCGGCATAGCCGAGGTCATGGATTACGTGAATGTAGTACGGGATGAGCAGCGCATGCACGATATCTTAACGGAGGGCCTTAAGAGGGAAGTATTCATACAGGGCCATGCTCCCGGACTCATGGGCAAGGAAATGCAGGCATATGTCACCGCCGGCCCGGTAAGCGACCACGAGTGCCGCTACGCCGAAGAATGTGCCAAAAAGGTGCGCGCCGGAATGCACGTCAATCTGAAATCCAGCTCTCTGGCCGATTTTCTGGAGGAAGAGCTGAACGGCCTTAAGGGTATGCGCTATACCGATTTTGTCTCTCTCTGTACCGATGACGTACATGCGCAGGACATCCTGGAGACCGGCCACCTCAATCGTGTGGTGCGCAAGGCGATAAAACTCGGTACGGAACCGATCGATGCCATCCGCTGGGCCACGCTGAATGCGGCCCGGGAATACGGATTTTCCGATCTGGGGGCTATCGCTCCCGGCTATGCCGCGGACATGCAGCTGGTCGAGGAGCTCAACGGCGAACGTCCGGCAGCCGTATTCACCGGCGGAAAACTGACGGCGGAGCGCGGCAGATACATCCCCCGCGGGTGGGAGAAAAGCAAACGGTATTCCTTCCCCAACACCATGAATATGAAGGACATCGACTCCCCGGAGGATTTTGTGCTCAAAGCACCGGAGGGAGCCGCAGGCACGGTCCGGGCCAATGTGGTCATGAGCAAGTACCAAGGCGGTCCCTTCAATAAAGCCGTCCCGCAGGATCTGCCCGTTACCGAAGGAAGGGTGGATATCAGCGGCGATTCGAATTTGGCATATGTCGCCGTATGCAACCGCTACGGAAGCGGCGATAAGACGATCGCCGTATTCAAAGACTTCGGCCTGGTACATGGCGCGGTTGCCTCGACCGTCTCCCATGATTCACACAATTTCTGCGTCGTATATAGGGATCCGGCGGACGCATATGCGGCAGCCGAAGAACTGCGCCGGACAGGCGGCGGGGTCACGGTGGTCTCGCAGGGATGCGTTCTTGCCACGGCGGCTCTGCCGGTCGCCGGTCTGATGTCTCTTCTGCCTGTCGAGCAGCTTGCTCCCGAGGTGGACAAAGCGTTAAAGGCCATCTGTGACGTATGCGGAGGGCAAAATATCTTTCCCAAGATAACGTCCCTCGCTCTGGTCGTGCTGCCGGGCACTCTTATTTCGGACAGGGGCATGGTGGACGGATCGTCCCAGCAATTCATACCGATATTCGAATGAGCAGCACAGAGATACCAAGTAAGAAACAGACTATATAAGGGGTGTGTATAATAATGCTGAATAGCTATTTCGAGCTGGAAAAGAAGGGTACCGACGTAAAAACCGAAGTAATGGCAGGTATCACCACATTTGCGACCATGGCGTATATACTCGTGGTGCAGTCCTCCATGATGGCCGATGCGGGAATGAATCCCAAGGGCGTATTGATAGCGACCGGCCTGATGTCCGCAGTCTTCACCTTAATGTCCGCTTTCTACTCCAAGGTGCCTTTTGCTCTGGCGCCCGGCATGGGTACAAACGCGATCATGGCATACTCCCTCGTAGCGACCGGCCAGGCCACCTGGCAGGTCGGCGTCGGAATGTTTGTGGTCTCCGGCGGCATATTGATACTGCTCACGCTCTTCAGGGTTCGCGAGGACATGGTCCGGGTCATGCCGAAAAATCTTAAGGTAGGCATAGGAGCCGCCGTCGGCATCTTCCTTGCCAGGATGGCGGTCGTGAACGGAGGATACGTGCTTAAGGACTTTTCCGGACTGGGAGACTTTTCTCAGCCCAGCGTTCAACTTGCAGTCATCGGTCTTGTCATCACATTGGTTCTGGATTACCTCCGCATAGAGGTCAATGGAAAAAAATATCCTATTCGCGGCGCATATCTGATCTCCATTCTTCTGACCACCCTGATCGGCGTCTTCATGGGCGTCGTCAAGTTCCCGTCTTCCATCGTCAGCTTTGATCTGAGCGCGCTGGGAGACGTTGCATTCAAGGCCGACGTAAAGGGCGTCTTTACCCTGGCCAATATGCCGATCTTGATCTTCTTCGTACTCAGCGATTTTTTCTCCACCATGGGCACTTCCCTAGGCCTGGCCGGGAAAGCCGGAATGCTGGATGAAGACGGGAATTTCCCGGGGATAAGCCGTGTGTTTCTCACCGATGCAGTCGGCACATGTATAGGAGGCATATTCGGCATAACAAATATACAGACCTTCGTGGAATCTGCGTCCGGTATCGAAGCGGGCGGACGTACCGGGCTTACCGCGGTATCCACGGGAGTCATGTTCCTGCTCTCAATGTTCTTCTCGCCGCTGTTCCTGATGATCCCCAGCGCCGCTACCTCTCCGGTGCTCATTCTCATAGGCGCATCCATGCTGGAGGTATTGAAGGACGTCGACTTCACGCCCCTTGAATGGACTCCGCTGGCACTCATGCTCCTGACGACCGCATTTACCGGAGACTTCGTGCTGGGTGTCGCCATGGGCGTCATCATCAACGTGCTGATCTCTCTAGTGCAGTATATATTTACCTCGGATAAGGCAAAAATGCCCTCCATTGGGACCTTTCTGATGGCCGCGGTCATGTCCATCAAGTTCTTCGTATAACAGTTCGGCCTATCAGTATACGGAAGGTCCCCTTCGCATAGGCGCGGGGATCTTCCGTATTTTTATTGCCATATCATCCATTAACTTCCTTTCCGCATCCCTCGGCTGATCACGCCAAACGCAGGCCATGAAAGGGAAAATTTGATTTTACCTTCGATCCTGCCCGGAGATTCTTAAGAAAATCTTAACATCTTATTAAGCAAAACCCCGCAAATAGTCCGTATTTTTCTGGTATACTAGATATGGAGATGCAAAATTGAAGGATGATCCGCCGCCTCTGCAGCGCCCGTAAAACAAAGGATTTGGGAAAGGAGCTACATATGAGAAGAAAGAAGAGAGCAGCTAAACATAGATTTTTTAATATACTTATAAAGGTCGCCCTTTTGGTGATTATATTCTATATGGGCAAGGCATTGCTGACGCCGCGTCTTCTCTCAAAGGATGATGTGGATAGTATCGCAAAGGATAATATAGGCGATCTGTACGACAGGGACAGCATAAGCGGCGACGTTCCCGATGAGGCGGTAGATTCCCTGGAAGCTATGGCAGTTAAGGACCGTAAGGTGCTTAGCATACTTAAAAACTCGGAAGAATATCCGCCCCAGCTGCTTGAATCGCTGGCAAGCAACCCCGAGCTGCTTGATTTCACATTGGACTATCCTGAAAAGAAGGGTACCTGGAAGGAAAATATAAATCTCTCCCGGCAGTACAAGCGCGGCCAGATCCCCCTCTTTATCCAGTGGGACGAGGATTGGGGATATGCTCCCTACGGCGGCGGCGTGATCGGATTGACCGGCTGCGGACCGACCTGCCTTTCCATGGTAGCGGTGGGATTGACGGGAGACACCTCGCTGAATCCCAAGGCCGTAGCCGCCTTCAGCGAAGAAAACGGCTATCTGGACAGGGCTACGGACAGCACCAACTGGACGCTCATGACGGAGGGAGCAAAACAACTGGGACTGCATTCCAAAGTAGTGCCTTTGGACAAGCAGAGGATGATAGATGAGCTCTCCAGCGGCCACCCCATCATCTGCAGCATGCGTCCGGGAGACTTCACATCTCAGGGGCATTTCATAGTCATATACCAGTACAAGAACGACAAGTTCATGATAAGAGATCCCAATAGCAAAATAAGGAGCAAAAAAGCCTGGGACTACGACACGCTGGAACCGCAGATCAGAAACATATGGAGTTTTTCCGCCTGACCGGCCGCATTTAGATGCGCCTCATACCGTCTTTCATACCATCCACGAAATCCTTCTGTATGGAGGTGAACGGCTTGTCCCTTAGATATGTCATATAAAAGCTGCGGCGCGGATTCACACCCTCCACGGTTATTTTCTTCAAAACTCCTTCGTTCAGCTCTTTCTCTACGCAAAACCCCGAAAGACAGGCCATATAGCCGTTCCTTTCTATAATGCCCTTTATCCCCTCGTTGCTCTCCATCACCATTATGTTATTCAGCTGCGAAATATCGCAGCCGGCCGCCTTCATCGAATCCCTAAGGGCGATATACGTCCCCGATCTCTCCTCTCTGAGTACAAACGGTATGCGCCTGAGCTCGTCTATTGAGATGGCGGGGCCGTAACCGGCCTGGCCGGAAGCTACAAAGACCAATTTATCGTCAAGCAGCCTTTCATATTTCATATCGTCATAATTGATGCATGCCCCCACCACTCCCATATCGCACAGATCATGCCTCACCATCTCGATAGCGCCTTCGCTGTTTTTCTCCAATATCTTAAAGCGGATATTTCCATTATTCCCAAGGAAATCGGATATCAGGCCGGGAAGCAGATATTCCGCGGGTATGGTGCTGGCGGCTATGACGATGCCGAGGGAACTGCTCTGCACCTGGGCCTTCGCCGCGCTATATATTTCATCCCTGGCCTCCAGGAGGTACTGAGCCTTTCGAAATACGATACCGCCCAGATCCGTCAGCATAAACTGACCGGCCCTTCTGTTTATCAAAGGTCCGCCCAACTCCCCCTCCAGATTGCGTATATGAGAGCTTACCGTGGGCTGTGAAAGATAGAGATAGTCCGCAGCCTTGGAAAAACTCCTGAATCTTGCGGTGGCAACGAAAGCCTCCAATTGTTTGATATCCATTTGCCCGTCCCTCCTTATATAGTGATATATATTATATCATAGTTTTTATCTATAAGTTGTATTACATTTATATATATTTTGTATTTGTCCGCGCAATTTATGTGATGTACACTGGATTTGTGAAATATTATACAAGGGGGAAATATAAATGGATACACGCACGCTTTGGGAAAACCTTGGCATAGACATGGAAAAGCATGATCAGCTGCTATCCGCAATTCCCGTCATGTTCACGGACGTGTTTATGTCACAGGAGGCTTCGCCAAAAAAGATGGACTACTTCTACGGTCTGATGGGAGATATCCACGGACAGAGAGTAGGTGAAATAAACGAGGGCAGAAAGAACGGCAAAAAGGCCATAGCCACATTCTGCGTCTACGTTCCCGAGGAGATAGTGCTCGCCGCAGGCGGATATGATATCGGCCTATGCGCCGGCTCGCAGTTCTGGGTGCCCGACGGGGAGACCGTACTGCCGAGAAATACCTGTCCGCTTATAAAGGCCTTTATGGGCGCTAAGGTCGGCAGGACCTGCCCGTATTTCGAAAGCACCGACCTGGTGGTGGGCGAAACGACCTGCGACGGCAAGAAGAAGGCATGGGAGATATTAGGGGAACAGATGCCCGTCTATGTAATGGAGCTGCCGCATATGAAGAGAGATAACGACATCGAACAGTGGAAGCAGGAGGTAAACGCTTTCGCAGCCAAGGTCGAGGAGGTCACCGGAAATAAGATAACCGAGGAAAAGCTGCTTGAAGCCATAAGGATCGTCAATGAAAAGCGCGAGGCTCTGAAGAGGCTTTACGATCTGAGGAAACACGATCCGTCCCCCATATCGGGAAGGGACTGCCTGCTGATAACTCAGCTCTCATTCTTCGACGACCCTGTGAGATTCACCGAAAAATTGAACCTGCTCTGCGACGAGCTGGATGAAAGGATAAAGAGCGACGTATCGCCCTTCAAGAGCGGCGCCAAGAGGATAATCCTCACCGGCACTCCCGAAGCCCTGCCCAACTGGAAGCTGCATGACATCATCGAAAAGTGCGGAGCCAGCATAGTCTGTGAGGAGACCTGCACCGGAACCAGGTATTTCGACCGCGGTGAACCGGCAAAGGGCAGCGATATGGATCATCTCATAGATTCCATAGCGCGCGGCAGCATGGACGTAAACTGCGCATGCTTTACTCCCAACGACAAGCGCATCGACGACATCATCGCCATGTATAAGGATTACAATGCCGACGGCGTGATATATGAAGACCTTACCTTCTGCACGAATTATGCCGTCGAATATAATAAGGTGGAAAGGGCTCTTAAGGAGGCCGGGATACCCCTGCTCCATCTGGAGACAGATTACAGCAGCGAAGATACGGGCCAGATAAAGACCAGGGTCGAGGCTTTCTTAGAGATGCTGTAAATGATAGGCATCGGAATAGACATAGGCTCTTCCTACACCAAGGCTGCGGCTTTTGACGGACATGTGCTGGGGCTGAAATACATGAGATCCGGCTGGAATCCCAAGGAGACCTCGGCAGACTGCGTACGCCTTTTGATGGAGGAGCAGAGTCTTGATAGGAATGATATAGGACTCGCCGTCTCCACGGGGTACGGAAGAGACCGCGGAGAATTTGACATGGAGGTCACGGAGATCACCTGCCACGCGCGGGGCGCAAACTATATGGATCGCGATATCAGGACCGTCATCGACATAGGCGGCCAGGACAGCAAGGTCATCTCCATAGATGAAGGCGGAAACGTGAAGGACTTCGCGATGAATGACAGATGCGCCGCAGGCACGGGCAGATTTATTGAGGTCATGGCCGGGATACTGGACTGCGGAGTCAAAGACCTGGACGCGATGGCAAAGGTCGGCCAGGCCGTGCACTTTTCCAGCACCTGCACCGTCTTTGCCGAGTCGGAAGTGATAAACATGATATCCAAGGGCACCCCGAGGGAAGACATAGCCGCCGGACTGTTTCTATCGGTGGCTGAAAAGATCAACCCCATGGTAAAGCGGATAGGCGCGGCGCGTGAGATCGGGCTCTCCGGCGGGCTGGGATTTTCCTCCTCTCTAGCCGGGGCGCTGCGCAGGGTGCTGGGCGCCGACATCATGTCCATAAGGGACAGCCAATATATAGGAGCCATAGGCGCGGCCATAATAGCTTACGAAAAGGGCCGTCAATAAATCCATACTGCCCAAGTTGCAGACAAACTGGCAGACCGTGGTAAATCGCATGATTTACCACGGCCTTTTTACAGTCTGCCCGATATGGCGGTGACCGCCATGCCCACCAGCAGTATCATCCCGGCTATGCCCTCCGCCGAATACAGGTAGCGCACCATATTGGAAAAGCCCAGCCTGCTGCATATGACGGCCGCTATCGCAGCCGCGAAGAGATAGACGACGTATCCGGCACTCCTGGGATCGGCAAACCGTGCGGCGAATCCGTACAGATCGGCAATGGCCGTGGAATATATCTCCGCTATCATAATAATGCTGTACGCTATGGTAAAGTACGGCGATATCCCGTCCGCCACATAGAGCAGGGGTATCTCATAGCCAGCGGCCGCCGGCATATTCATGAGCAGCGTCGTCTGTATCATGGCCGCGCTCAGGCCGAGTCCCACGCCTCCCCACAGCGCGCCGCTGCGCAGCCTGCTTCTGTCATAGGCCTCTTTGCCGAGAGGAGCCAGAATGGCGACCGCCGTGACCAGATTGTATGACGCATAGACTATGCCCGAGAGCAGCGGATCGGGTATGACCGGCTGCATGAACGCTGCACCGGACGCAGGCATGCCCCCAGCATGGGTAAACAGCGTATAGCCGCCCATGAAGAATACCCCGGTCATAAGTACGGGCGCCACGGTGCTTATGGCGTTTATTATGCCGGATATGCCCGTGAGCACCGTGACTAAGGTTATCACCGCCATAAACGCATTGCCCATCACCTCGGGCAGCCCCAGCTGTTGTTTGAATATGGCGCCTGTTCCCGCAAACATCGCCGTAAGCGAGACAAACAGAAAAATGGTTATGATCCCGTCTACGATTCTTCCGAAACAGGGCCCGGCCGCATACATGACCACCTTATAATGAGAATCGGCCCCAAGCTTCTGACCCAAGGCCATCATAATGTATCCGAACACTATGAATATTACGGTGGCTGCGGCCAGGCCGAGATACCCCTTTGCCCCGTGGCAGCCGAAATACTGCAGCACCTCCTGGCCGGAAGCGAAACCGGCTCCCACCACCGTACCGATATATGTGGCCGCGATACTGAACGTGGATATATTTTTCTTCAATCGGTTCACCGCCAAATCCCGTTTTTACATCTCCTTCTAATCTATTTATCCACGATAAAAAAAATGCTCCCGATCACCGCATCATATCGGAAGCGTCCTGTCTATATTGTTTTAACCTAAGTATTTTAAGACTATGAAGTCTTGAATGCCGTATCCATTACGTGTTTAAAGTTACGAGTTTGTATGTCAGGAATCTTAGCCTCAGCGGCTTTGCGTCCAAAGGTTTAGAACTCATGATCTTGGGGCTTAAGGGCTTGGGGTCCAATGGTCTGGTACTTAGGATCTTTGGGTTCAGCGGCTTGGGGTCCAAGGGCTTAGGGGTCAGAGTCTTGATACTCATGAGCTTAGGGCTCAAAATTCTGGGGTTAAGGGGCTTCGGTCTCAAGACTTTGATCTCGCATCTCTCTTCCAATCTCTCATCTCTCATTTGTCAAGTCTCATCTCTCATCCGTTGACTTTTATATCTCACTTCCCACTTCTAATCTTTCATCTATCCTCTTTCATCTATCCTCTTTCTCAGCATATCCGAGGCAGCAGTTCCCCATAGGGAATATCTATTATCCGCTCCGTTCCGAATACCGTCTCCATCGTGACCATGGCCTTGCCCTCGGTCACCTCTCCTATGACCGAGGCATCGCGTCCCAGAGGGTCCGACTTTATGGCAGCCAGTATTCCGTCCGCGCTTTCGGCAGGCGCAAATATTACGAGTTTGCCCTCATTGGCCAGCGTGAGCACGTCGAAGCCGAGGACGTCGCATATGCTCTTTACCTCCGGCTTTACGGGCACTTTATCCTCATATATCCTTATCTTCACTTCGGCGGCCTTGGCTATCTCATTCAGTACGGCGGCCAGGCCGCCCCTGGTCGCATCCCTCATGGTATGCACCTGACCGGCGAATGGCAGCAGAGCGTCTATGAAGCCGCCGAGGGGCGCGCAGTCGCTCTTGACGTCCGCGGTGAAGTCCATGCCCTCCCGGGCGGACAGTATGGCTATGCTGTGGTCTCCTATGCTTCCCGTAACTATTATCTTGTCGCCCGGCCGCGCATTGTGAGCCGATACTCCGGGCAGCTCCACCCTGCCTATGCCCGCCGTATTTATGTAGACTCCGTCCGCATGGCCCCTGCCCACCACCTTGGTGTCTCCGGTGACTATGCCGGCTCCCGCCTGACGTGCAGCCGCAGCCATGGAAGCCGCGATCTTTTCCAATTCCGCAATCTCGAAGCCCTCCTCGATGATGAATGCAGAGGACAGGTAGAGAGGCCTGGCCCCGCGGGATACGAGGTCGTTTACCGTTCCGCAGACCGAAAGCTTTCCTATATCGCCCCCGGGGAAGACGTAGGGCTCTATCACAAAGGAATCCGTGGTGAATGCTGCGTCGCCCTCCAGATGCAGCAGGGCGGAGTCCTCCATCCCGTTTAAGATCTCATTGTCGAAGTGTTTGGCAAAGATGTCTATCAGCTGGGAGGTGGCCCTGCCTCCTCCCCCGTGCTTCAATTCTATAACGCCCATATAATACGCCTCCCTTAATTTTGTAGACAAACCCGGATCGTGGCAAATTGCGTGCAAGCCAACGCAGTAAGCTAAATTGATGTGCAATTTAGCGATTGCGCGATTTCGGCACGGCCTGAGTCACTTCGTCTTTACCGCGGCTATAGCAGCCTGGCCCAGGGATATCCCCCCGTCGTTGGGCGGCACCCTGTGATGGGTATAGACTTCAAAGCCGGCGTCCGTGAGCCCGCTCCTGATCTCCCTCAGCAGTATCCTGTTCTGGAACACGCCGCCGCTCAATGCGGCCCTGTTGATGCCGGTCCTTTCCCTCAGCCGCTTCGCCTCTTTAACGGTGAAGTCCGCCACAGTATTGTGGAATTTAGCCGATATTATGCCCATGTCCGTCCCGCTCTCCGCGTCCATGTATGCTTCCTTTAGGATCGGCGAAGGGTCGATGATGTCCATTCCGTCCTCATGATATATGGCATAGTCATAGGTCTCCAGCGTGCTTCCCGGCCGGGCCGCCGCTTCCAGCTCGGCCGCGGCCTGGCCCTCGTATCCCGCCTGCCGTCTTAAGCCTGTGACCGCAGCCACAGCGTCAAACAGCCTGCCCATGCTGGATACCTCGGGGCAGTTGAGCTTCCTGTCCCATTGCCACTTTATGGCTTCATACTCTTTTGGGTCAATGGCGTCCGCAAAATCCTTAAACACGTCGTCCGCCGCGAACATATAGGACAGCGCGATCCTGTAGATCTTTTTAATGGCAAGGGAACCTCCGGCCATGGGAATGTATTTCAGATGAGCCAGCCGATCGTAACCGGCCAGATCCGCCGACAGAAACTCGGCTCCCCATATCTTCCCGTCCTCTCCGTATCCCGTACCGTCATAGGCTATGCCCAGCACCCTGTCCTCTATCCCGTTCTCCGCCATGCAGGAAGCGATATGGGCGTGATGATGCTGCACCGCCACATGGGTCACATCCTCCATGCGGTCCGCATAATCCGTACTCATATAGCCGGGATGCATGTCGCAGGCCACCACTTCCGGACTTATGCGGAAGAGCCTCTCATATCTCTCTATGGTGTCCTCAAAGTAACCGTAGGCCTTGGGATTATCCAGATCACCTATGTGCTGTGTCAGGAAGAAATAGCCCTCCTTTAAGAAACATGCGGTCACCTTATCCTGTCCTCCCACGGCCAGGATCTCCCTGCAGCCCTTAAAGGCGTCAGCACCAACGGGCATGGGCGCGTAGCCTCTCGCCCTTCTCACCGGGACCTCTCCGCCCTCGTACATGAACACCGAATCGTCTATGCAGGCATATATATCCCTGTCGTGCATCAGAAACCCGTCGGCTATGCCCGCGAGCCGCTCCTCCGCCTCACCGTTGTCGCTCGCTATCGGTTCGTCGGACACGTTTCCGCTGGTCATGACGAGGGGCATATCCAGGTCTCTTAGCAGCAGATGATGCAGCGGGGTGTAAGGAAGCATGACCCCCACGGTATCCAGCATGGGGGATACCGACGGTGCCAGCGGCCCTTCCCGCTTTTTCAGCAGGACTATGGGCCTTCTCCGGGACTTAAGCAGCTTCTCCTCGCCCTCATCCATAAAGGTCAGTTTACGGGCTGCGTCTATGTCCTTTACCATGATGGCAAAGGGCTTGCCGTACCTTCTCTTGCGCTCTCTCAGGGCAAGCACCGCCTCGTCGCTTCCCGCATCACAGGCCAGGTGGAAGCCGCCTATGCCCTTGACGGCCACGATCTTTCCCTGCCTGATATACTCCTCGCACTTTTCCAGCGCCTGCTCCCCGTAAAGCGTGTCCCCGCCTTTCCATATCAGCTGCGGACCGCAGTCGGGACATGCGTCCGGCTGAGCGTGGAACCGCCTGTCCGCCGGGTCCCTATATTCCCTCTCGCAGCTGCCGCACATCTTGAATTTCCCCATAGTGGTGAGCGGCCGGTCATAGGGTATGTCCTTTATTATGGTATATCTCGGCCCGCAGTTGGTACAGTTGATAAACGGGTACCTGTACCGCCGGTCATTTTTGTCGAAGAGCTCCGCAAGGCAGTCGTCGCATGTGGCCATGTCGGGCGATACCGGTATAAAGCCGCCCTCGTCCCTGCTCATGCGTATTTCAAAGTCCTTGTATCCCAGCTCGGGCCGCTCCTCTATCTCTATCCTCGATATATCGGAGAGCTCGGGAGGATCAGTCCTGATTTCCCCTACAAAATCGCGTATCGCCTGTTCGCCTGCCTCGGCATCGATGAACACGCCGTTGGCGGTGTTTATCACATATCCCTTGACGCCGTGCCTTGCGGCCGCATTATAAACAAAAGGGCGGAAACCCACCCCTTGAACTATTCCATGTATGGCTATATATTTCCTCATCCTGCGTTTCTCTCCCTGTACCAAATGCCGCAGCTGCCCTCCGACGATACCATGCACGGGCCGACCGGATTGTCGGGGATGCACTTATCGCCAAACAGCGGACAGTCCTGCGGGTCTATCAGGCCCTTAAGCACGTCTCCGCAGCGGCAGCCCCGCGGTTCTTCCGCGTCGGGCGCTTCTATACCGAACCGCCTTTCGGCGTCGTATGCCGCGTATTCCTCTCTGACCTTCAGACCGGAGCCGGGAATTGTCCCCATGCCCCGCCAGGCCGCGTCGCACGGTTCAAACACCTCATACAGAAGTTCCAGGGCCGCAGTGTTTCCCTGCTCGGCCACAACTCTGGAATACTGATTTTCTATGACGGCCTCTTTGTCCCTTATATGCTTTAACAGGCCGGCAATGGAAAGCAGCACGTCCTCCGTGTCGAAGCCTGATATTATTCCGTTTATCCCGTAGTCCGCAGCTAAAAAGCGGAATGGCCGCTCGCCTATTATCGCAGCTACGTGCCCGGGAAGTATAAAACCGTCTATCTTCACGTCTTCCGATGCCGACAGCGTCTCCAGCACCTGCGGCACGGTCTTGTTAAGGCTCAAGACGAAGAAGTTTTTCAAGCCGCCCTCCTCGGCCCTCTTTACAGCATCGGCTGCCGACGGCACCGTGGTCTCAAAGCCTATGCTCTCGAATATCACGCTGCGGCCGGGGTTCGCCTCGGCTATCTTAAGCGCCTCGTAGACGGAATACACCACCCTGACGTCGCTGCCCTCAGCCCTCGCCTGAGACAGGCTGTAACGGCTGCCCGGCACCCTCACCATATCGCCGAAGGTGGCAAGGATGGCCCCGGATATCCTCGAATACTCTATGGCCTTGTCTATGTCCCCGGCCGAGGTGACGCACACCGGACAGCCCGGGCCGGACAGCAGTCTCACGTTTTTCGGCAGCATGTTCCTTATGCCGCTCCTCGCTATGGTCATGGTGTGGGTGCCGCAGACCTCCATTAGGTTTATGGGGCGGCCGGGGTTTATATCCTCAATGGCCTTCCTCAGCTTTTGCGCATTCTCTCTGCCAACGCCGCTCATGAATTCTTCATGACCTCTTTCCAAAGCTCTATATCCTCCAACGCCTCTTTTTCATCCATTTTGCTTATGGCATAGCCGGCATGGACTATGACGTAGTCTCCCACCGTACAGCCGGGAAGCATGGCCACGGATATCGTCTTCTTTATGCCCCCGAAGTCCGCCAGGGCGTCGCGGCCTTTGACATTCTCTATCTTAGCAGGTATTGCAAGGCACATGTTACCGCCTCCTTAGCCCTTCCAGCCATGAAGCCCATTCGTCTATGCCCTCGCCCGTCTTGGAGCTCACGACGAACAGCCTGCAGTTGGGATTTAACGACCTTATTCCCGATATGAAGGTGTCCATCTCGAAGTCTATATATGGCATGAGATCACATTTGGTGAGAACGACTGCGGTGGACTTGGAAAATACCAGCGGGTACTTATAGGGCTTGTCATGGCCCTCGGGCACGCTGAGCACCGTCACCTTGAAGTCCTCGCCTATCTCAAACTCCGCGGGGCACACCAGATTGCCGACGTTCTCTATAAACAGCAGGCCGGGCTTAAGCTCGAAGCTGCGTACGGCCTGTCTTATCATATTGGCATCCAGATGGCATTCGCCCTCCGTATTTATCTGCAGGGCATCTATCCCCTTGCCCGCTATAGTCTGCGCATCTATGGAGGATGCTATGTCTCCCTCGATCACCTGAATACCGCACTTATCCTTGAGTTTTTCTATGGTCCGCAGAATGAGCGAAGTCTTTCCGCTTCCCGGCGAACCTATCATATTTATCACAGTCGTTCCGGCCGCCTCGAAGGCCTTCTTGTTGTCCTCCGCCAGCCGGTCGTTGGCATCCAATATATTTTTAACCAGTTTTATCTCCATCATAGCTCACCTCTATCCCTTCTATATACAGTTCCTTGCCGCTGTCTATAAGTACGCCCGGGCTGCCGCATACCGGACAGCTAAAAGCCAGGCGCTCTCTCTCGAATACATGCCCGCAGCTGCTGCAGCGGAACACAGCCGGCATTCTCTTGAATGACAGCCGAGCATGCTCGGCTATGGTTCCCTCGCTGATAATATCAAAATAAAACCGAACGCACTCCTCAGATATGCCCGTAAGGTCGCCTATGACGATCTTTATCTCATCTATATGGGCGGCTCCAGCCTTTTCGGCCTCCTCTACGGACATATCTAAAAGCGATTCGGTTACTGAAAGTTCGTGCACTATGCTTTTCCTCCTGCCGGCGCCTCCACTTTATTCGGCTTTGCTGGCGGGGTCCCCTTGTATATGTTTATCTTTTTGTGCTCCGCAGGTTTTCTGTAGCTGCCCTTCATAGATATGGCATGTTTTGCACATACGCTTGCACATACTCCGCAGGTGATGCACTCAAACTGATCTATGTCCCAGGTGCCCTCCGCCCTGTTTACGGTAAGGCAGCCGCAGGGGCATTCCCTGGCGCATCTCATGCAGAAGATACATTTGGAAATATCTATCTCTATATGTCCGCGTTCCCCCGCAAAGGGTTCACGGGGCTTAAGCCTCGTAGCGGGACCGCTTATAATGTTTTCAAACAGTCGCTTTCCCATCCTGAACATTTTATCACTACCTTTCAGTGCAGCTTATGCACGGATCTATGGTCAGCACCAATACGGGCACGTCGGCCAGCTGCGACCCGGGAAGGATCTTCATCAGCGCGGCTATGTTGGCAAAGGTAGGCGTTCTTACCCTTAGCCTTTCCAGCTGCTTGCCTCCGTTGGCCTTGATATAATACATTACCGTGCCCCGCGCCTGCTCCACCCTGGATATCACCTCGCCGTCCGGATTTCCCTTCACGGGTACGGCCAGCTCTCCTTCCGGCATCAGGGCAAAGGCTTTGCGTATCAGATCTATCGATTGGAAGAGTTCGCGCATCCTGACGAGCATCCTGGCATAACAGTCGCCGTCCTTTTCGGTTATGGGTTGGAATCCCAGATTGCCGTACGCTGCGTATCCCGTAGTCCTCATGTCATAGGGATAGCCGCTGCCCTTGAGCATCGGACCCACAAGGCCCATCTCAAAGGCCTCGTCCCTGGATATGACGCCTACTCCGACGGTCCTCTTCTTTATGGTGTAATCGTCCTTCATGACGTTATATACTTCTTTTAAGTCTCTCTCTATATCGTTAAGGGTATCCAATACCCATTTTTTCATCTCGTCGTCTATGTCTCTTCTGACCCCGCCTATGATATTTACGGATATTATGACCCGGTTGCCGGCTGTCTTGTCCAATATGTCCATCACTTTTTCCCTTATGCGCCACGTCTGCATGAACAGGCTCTCATAGCCGAACGCGTCGGCCATCAGACCCATCCAGAGCAGGTGGCTGTGCATCCTGTGAAGCTCCGCCCAGATGGTCCTGAGGTACTTGGCCCTCTCGGGCACCTCCACATCCATCAGTTCCTCTATGCCCTGGCAGTAGGTCATTGCCTGCATACAGCTGCATATGCCGCATATCCTCTCCACGACGTAGATCATCTGATTTATATTCTTTACCTCCGCCAGTTTTTCCAGGCCCCTGTGGACATAGCCGACTGTCGGCAGCGCCTCCACGATCTTCTCGTCCTCCACCACCAGCCTCAGCTGTATGGGCTCCGGCAGTACCGGGTGCTGCGGGCCGAAGGGTATGAAACTTTTATTATCAGACATTGCCGGCATCCTCCTTTTTGACTATCTGTATATGCGCCATCGGCGACAGGGGAGAATCCTCCCCCAGCAGCAGCTTACCGCCGTAGTCGACGGCCAGGCCGTCGAACTTTACGCCGAACATATCCTGCATCTCGTTCTCGGAAAATATGGCGCTGAAGTATACGGAGGATATGCTCTTTACCCTCACGCCCTTATCTATGGTAAGCCTGAGATTCTCGAGCTTGTAGTCCTTATCGAAGTGATACAGAATATCGAACTTATCTCCCAGATCGACGCAGCTCTCGGTCACCAGCCTGTAACCGCCGTCATGATACTTCTTTACCTCGTCCAAAAGATTTTCCATCGTGACTTCTCTCGCATCTATCACAGCTTATACCCCTCTCATGCTATCTTTTTCTCGGAGAGTTTCTGTATGGCCATCCTTATGCCGTCTATTATCTGCTCCGGCCGGGCCGGGCAGCCCGGCACATAGACATCCACCGGTATTACCTTGTCGATACCTCCCACCACGTTGTAGCAGTCTCTGAATATACCACCCGTGCATGCGCATACGCCTACGGCCACGACTACTTTGGGATCGGGCATCTGATCATATATATTTTTGAGCACGCTTTTGTTCTGTTGATTGACCGTTCCCGTAACGACCAACACGTCGGCCTGCTTAGGATCGCCCACATTGACTATGCCGAACCTCTCCACATCGTAGAGAGGAGTAAGGCAGCTTAAAAGTTCTATATCGCATCCGTTGCAGCTCCCGCAGTCATAATGCACAAGCCAGGGAGAAAGTTTTCTAACGCCGTCCAAAACGCTCATGATATCACCTCAGTCTCAGGCCGTGCCAATTTTGCTTGCTTCCTTGCACGATTTGTCTCGGCCTGCCAGTTTATCTATACTCTGCACCTATATTATACCGCAATTTTTGTTTTTAGGTAATAACTTTTCAACGCCGGGGCAAAAATTTCCCCATCACCTTATAAAATACAGAATACCTATATTCACCGCAGCCAACAGCACTCCCACCATATATGAATAGGAGAGCATCCATTTCACCGTAAGTCTGGCCGTCACATTGTCGATCAGTATCTCGATCAGGACCAGCCCCAATGCAGAGACGACTCCCCATACCGTGTACGGATAGAAAAACAGCGCGGCAATACCCAAAAGCAGGGTCAGGTCATACCAGTGAGCGATCTCCGTCATGGCAAGGTATGGTCCGGAATAGTCCGTCAGCACTCCCCTGACTATCTCCTGATGAGCATGCTCGGATGCAGAGATATCAAAGGGAGACTTCCTCATCTTTATGCCCATGATAATGATCATGACAAGGAATAAAAGAGGCAGCTCCGCGATCATGGGCGTGGTCCTCATCATGATCTTGCTGACTTTAAAGCTGCCGGTCACAAGATACATTCCCACGGTTATCAGTATCAGCAGGGGTTCATAGGACAGCATCTGCATAAGTTCTCTCTGCGCCCCCACCTGACTGTATGGGGACCGCACCGACATAGCTCCGACGACAAGGAATGCCGCTCCTATAGACATGACGAATATTATCATCAAAAGATCGCTCCTCAATACCAGAAGCAGCACGCTCAATGCCGAGGAGGCAAGGTATATGAACACGCTCAATACCTGAAACTCGTTTACGGACATTCTCTCTTTAAGGAACAGCTTTATGACATCGTAGAACGGCTGAAGCAGAGGCGGTCCGTATCTCCCCTGCAGCCTAGCGGTGACCTTCCTGTCGGCTCCCACTACGAGTCCGCCTATGACCGGCATGCCTATCAATGCAAACAAGATTTTAAGGATCATAATAATATCACTCCAAACGTACAGGCTATAAGTGCAATGGCAATCAACTTGAGCCAAGGCGTAAGCTTATTCTCCGAGAGGACGTCGCCGAAATAGTAATTCCTTATTTTCGGCTTCTCAGGTATGGCATCCTCTTTTCCGTTTATCTTTATCACCTTATAGTCTTTGGCAGTTTCGCCGGGCATATACGGCTGCGCATAACCCGACTGGCTCTTTAGGGCAAAATATCCGCCGATAAACGCCAATATCAGCGCCAGGAATACCGGCCAGAGTGAAAACGCGCCGTAAGTTCCCTTTATGGTCCCCTCCATGCCTATGAGTCCAAGTACGCTGTAGTATTGAGTCACCGCCGGTACTATCAGTTTGTTGAGTATGAAGGTGATCAAAACGCTTATCGTTACTGCGGCAACAGACAGCGTAATCAAAGGAGTCTTTATATATACCGATATCTCTTCATGTTTTATATCTTCCCTTGCCGACGATCTTGAAAGCAGCAGCCCCAGCCATCTGGTATAGTATACGACGGTCAGAGCGCTTCCTATGGCTATCATAAAGACCAGCACGGGGTTTTTAGCCGCGGTCTCCAGGACCAGCCATTTGCTGAGAAGCACTCCGAAGGGAGGCAGCAGCATCGTCACAAGGCCCACGACTGTGATGGTGGCGGTAAACGGCATCCTGTTTATCAGTCCCCTCATGTCCTCTATGTCCCTGCTGCCGATCCCATGCTCTATGGTCCCTACGCAGAGGAACAGGAGAGCTTTGGATACGGCATGAAAGATCATCAGCATTATGGCAGCGGCCACGGCGGTGGGATTATCGATACAGGCGGCCGAAATGATCAGTCCCAGATTGGAGATCGTGGAGTATGCCAGGATCTTCTTGCCGTTGGACTGCCCTATGGCCATCAACGATGCAGCCACAAAGGTGAAGCCGCCGAATATGGAGATGACATAGGCCATCCGGGTTCCATAAAATGAAGGAGCCAGCCGTATGATGAGGTACACCCCCGCCTTGACCATAGTGCTGGAATGCAGCAGGGCCGATACCGGCGTGGGTGCGACCATGGCGCCCAGCAGCCATTTGTGGAAGGGTATCTGCGCTGATTTCGTAAATGCTGCCAGGCACAGCAGCGCGATCGGCAAAAGGGCCAGGCCTTCCGGTTTGGACGCTATGATCCGCTGTATGTCGACCGTTCCTATCTGGTAGTAGGAGGTTATTATGGCGGCGACAAACGCGACCCCGCCGATGCTGTTCAGCAGCAGAGCCCTGACTGCAGATTCCTTTGCCTCTTCCGTACCGTCGTGCCCTATCAGCAGATAGGAGCTCAACGTGGTAACTTCCCAGAAGAAATATACCCAAATAAGGCTGTTGGATAATACAAGGGCGTTCATCGCCCCGATAAATATGAGGATTATGGCGAAAAACCTGTTCTGGCGCGACGGGAAGATCTTTTTATGCTGCTCGTCGTCCTTCATATATCCAATGGCAAATATCCAAATCAATGTTCCCACAAATGAAATGATTATATTCATGATCAGCGACAGGTGATCAGCATACAATATCTCACTTACCTCCAGGTTTGCCCCCATAAAATCCTCAAATATAAAGAGAGGGATGACCTGGGCGACCGTCAATAATATCAAAGTGACGTTCTTTATTGAAATAGAGATGTAAAGCACATAGAGCCCCAGAGCAAGGTCCAGGATCTCTATTATCCTGTCCCAGGGAATTGAACCAAGTTCTTCCATATCAAGGGCAAAATTGCCATGATGCAGGATCAATACCGATGACAGCATGACAAGAACTGTGCTCATGATCACCAAAAAATTGCGCAGCTTCTCATTTTTTATTACATATACTATGATACCGGATATGATTGGTAATAAAATCGCAATAAATAATTCAAATTGCATTTGCCAAGCCTCCAATTGAATAAAAACTTGCAGTATAAAGAATACATTCATAAAATCATTCATGCTACTATTATTGTACGCCCATTATACATAAAGTCAATATACTTCTAGCTTATCCCACATATAGGCAATCGTTTTCCATCAAAGTTCCAATATAACCAATAGTCGCACTATCGGTCCGCCATTTGTTAAAACAATAACAAAAGTCCGGCATGATTTACCGGACTTCATGATAATATTTACTTTTATTTAGTGAAAGTATCTATTTCATTCTTGTAAGCGGTACGTTAAAGTCAATGGTATCGACCTTTAGCCGGCTATCCTCATACGCGTAGTTCAATCGGAATTCGCCCAAATAGCCCAACGGTGAAATTACAGCCGCGACGTTTGCCGTGATGCGGCCGTCATCCGCCGAATAGTCGACGATAGAATCCGTCGCAGGCTCTTTGAACCAACCCTCTCTTTTCCCCGCTATGCTCTCCAGCTCGCTTTGGGAGAATTCCACGGCGCTCTTGCCGTCGATCGTTATTTTTATACCGTTCTCATCTATCTTCGATACCACGCGGTCCTTGAGCGCGGCCTGGGGGTCCTGTACCTTGATCTCGGAAAGGTCTTTGGTATCTATCACATGTATTTCTTCTATATTGATGCCCGTGCCCTCATCTTTACACAGTATGACGACCAGTTCGCTGCGCCCGTCGCCGTTTACGTCGGCATATTCAAGCTGCGGCAAAAACGCCGGCTCGCCGTATGTCTCCCATGCAAATTCCTTCGTCCTGCCGTCTATGGACAAGGTCATGCCGGAAAACATTCCGTCCTTTTTGCTCTTTGCGGACAGCCATGTATTGCCATCATCCAGATATGCTATGACCGTTCCATTCTCCCGGCCTATCTTGGGATAGGTGAGTTCATCTATCACATACCGCCCGTTTTCCTTTTTAAAATTGAGCGTTTCAAAAGAATAGCCTTCAAATCCCGTCGAGGTCATCATTGTGTACGTGATAAACGCTTTATCCTTGACTATCTTCATGTCATAGCCGTCAAACCATGGGCTGGACACGCCCGTCACCCAGCCGAAGCCTTCATAGTCGGCATACATCTTCTTTTGGAGGCCGGAACTCAGCAGGGCATACTGCGCCCTTCCATCCCTGCTCTTGACGGCCCCCGCCCATTTATTTGCGGTAAGCCGTACCTCCATGGCGTCCGTATCCACCTCAAAACTCTTGGCGATCGCGTCCGCCCTTTCATTTCCCCATGCGGTATCTAAGCACAGGTCATAGGCATAATTGCTGCCCTCGGGTATGAGGTAGACGTGATGCTCATCCTCATAGGAACCATCGGCGGCGGTACGGCGTATCACAAAATCCGTCGCCGGATACTTGCAGCCCGCAAGCTCCTTCGTGATAAACGGACTCCCGTTGCTTCCCTCAAATTGTGTTATAGGCTTGGAGGCATCGTAATCCCGGACGGTCATACTGCCTATTTGCTGGTCCCCGACCAAAATGCCGGTCGATCCGTCCGGCCTAGCCCAGATGCGCCAGTAGTTGGGAATGGAGAAGGAATAAGCTCCCGCGTCCGCCTTCTTCCAGTTTGCGGTATCGACATACTCCTCCATATCCGTTTCGGTACTGCAGGCGGTTATGACCATCCGTCCGTCCTCCTGCCCGAAGGACAGGCGCTCTACCCCCTTATAAGTCATGGTTGTGGAGTCGGTGTAGAAATAGGTGACAACGGCCTGGCCGTCTTCCAGCGCCACATCGTATCTCTCCACCCACGGACTGGACCAGCGTATCACGAAGTTATCGGGGGAAAACTGCTGTGAGCGGAAATCTGCCTGCATGGCCTTGTCCATTATCTCATAGCGGCCCCTGCCGTCCCGCGTGCGCCATGCATCCGCCCATATGCGGGCCAGGCTGTATTTCTCATTGAAGGTCCACGTCTTGCCGTAGTCCGAAGTCTCATAGAACACCGTCACATCCAGCGGGTCACCCTTCCAGCCGTTGTTGCGGAGTTTTACCGGAAGGATGCCCTTTTCTCCGTTAAAGACGGGCGACGCCGCTTCGGCATAGCTTGTGATGCCTTTAAATGAATCGGGTATCTGAATGGAGCACTTGTTCCACGATTTGCCTCCGTCCTCCGTGCGGTATATCGCGGGGTTTGCGTCATTATCATATCTGAATGATACGAATCCGACGTCCTTACCGGCAAAGCCCGCCCCCGTCACCACGCGCTCATAGGTCCCGGCGGTATTGCCTATCTCATCCCAGGTCTTTCCGCCGTCCGCCGTCTGAAAGATCCTGTTTTTCTGACTACCCATGGAGACCCCTCCTGCCAGAAGCAGCCATCCGTCATCCTTGGTCGTGAATCCCATATACTTCTGTTCATAGTCTCCTGCCTTTGTATCCGGAACCTTGAAACTATCCCACGTATTGCCCTTGTCACTGCTCATAAGCACCATGACCGGTGATCCCGGTTTTGCGGCGTCGCCGTACGCCACTCCCGTCACTTCGTCCGATACGTAGACGGCCTTGTCGGCAAAATATACATTTTCATCGTCGGTATCGGGAGTGAGCGGCACCACGGTGTCTTTGCCGTCATACCGTACGATGAATTTCCCGCCGGCCAAGCCATACCTGTCGCCCTCATTGAAGAGAGCAATATTGTCTATGGTATCCGCTTTAGCGTCATCGGAACCGTAAGCCACGGATGCCCCGGCCATGGAGGTTGCGATAATCACCAGGCATAGAGCGGCGATCCCCCAACTTCTTTTACTCCCTCCAAAAATCTTTGCAAATCCCTGTTTCATGATCCTCTTACCTCCCATTTTTCTTCCTAATTTATATTATAGGCCATATCCTAAGACAAAATGTTAAGTAAGGGTTAAATAAGAGTTAAGATATTTTAAGAAATATAGCCGGATTTTTTATCCGGCCAAGCTGCGGACAAATTTATGGACTGCAGTAAATCGTGCAGGACAAGGGCAAACTTGAAAATCCAATGTTTGATATGATGAAATCGGTCAATAATGGACTGACAATAAATTGTTCAAAATGTTATGTTATAAATCAAGGGGACCTCCAGCCGTACCATGCGAGGTCAGTTGAACGTCCCCTTTTATTTTCCTGTCAATTATAATTTAATATTGTAGGACTTCTCCGCTTCGCTAAGCGACACTTTGCCGTCTTCAATATCCTGCAGAATGAGTTCGTGGTCACGCAGGCACGGATTTCCATAACCTCCGCCTCCCGGCGTGAGCACCTGTATCTTATCCCCTTTGTTGAGCTCAACGCCCGTGCATACCGAGGACAGGCGTTCTACCCTGCCGTCCTTTGTGTGCAGGTAAAAGGCTCCCGTCTTGCCCTCGCCTCCGCCGAAGAGCCCCCATGCGGGCACATACTGCCGTCCTCCATGACCGGTAAAGCGCACGTTGTCGGCCAGCATGCATATGGTACGTTCTATGCCCAGGCCGCCGCGGTATTGCCCTATACCTCCCGAATCCATGCGCAGGGAATAGTTTTCCACCAAAAGCGGATTTTCCATCTCCAGCACCTCAACCGGCTGGTTTGAAGTATTGGTCATATGGACCTGCACGCCGCCCATGCCGTCGCGGTCAAAGTGGGCGCCCTCTCCCCCAGCCACGCCTTCGGGATAAATAAAGAAGTCTCCCGTTCTCGGGTCGGTGCCCGAAAGGTTCACGGACGTACCCCCGTCATGGCTGCACGCCAGTACCTGCTCCGGCATAGCCTCGCTCATCGCGCCCAAGATCACTTCCACCACGCGTTGGCATGTGCTCATACGTTCGCCGAGCGGCGCGGGTTCAAGCGCATTTACGATCGTCCCAGGTTTTGCGATGACCTTAAATGCCCGGTAGATACCGGAGTTGGACGCTATGTTGGGACCTATCATGGCTTTGAGGGTGTAGAATACCGTCGCCAGCAGGCCTCCGTAGGTCACATTGATGTTTGCAGGCACCTGCGGACTCGAATCGGAAAAGTCAAGGGTGATATCCTCTCCCGCTACGTCGATCACTACGTCTATTTTTACCTCGTCCTCAAGATTATCCATATCGTCAACATAGTCGGCAAAATGATAAGTTCCATCCTTGATTTTAGCGATACCGGCACGCAGGCTCTTCTCCGAGTAAAGCTGCAGATCCTCCATCGCAAGATCAAGGTCTTCGCCATATTTCTCATATGCCTCTATGACCCGCTTTATCCCGATCTTATTGGCCGCTACCTGTGCGTTGAGATCGCCCACGCGTTCCTTATGGATACGGCTGTTTTCGATTATTATCTCGAATATCTCCTGATTTATCCTGCCATTTTGACATACGCGCAGTGCAGGCAGACGCAGGCCTTCCTGGAATAAGTTGGTTACGTCGCCCGAGGTACTGCCCGGCACGATGCCGCCGATGTCGGAATGGTGCGCGATGTTTGCCACCCAGGCTATGAGTTTGCCATCTGCAAACACCGGCGCAGCTACCACTATGTCGGGCAGATGGGAACCGCCGCCGTTATACGGGTCATTCGCAATAAACATGTCGCCGTCATGTATATCGTCATATCCGTACCGGGTGATGATGGCCTGGATGGAGTCCAGCATGGAACCCAGGTGCATGGGTATGTGCTCGGCCTGGGCCACAAGGTTGCCCTTTGCGTCAAACACGGCGGAAGAGCAGTCGTGCCGCTCCTTTATGTTGCTTGAGAACGAGCTCTTTATAAGCACCACGCCGACCTCCTCGGCGATGCTGAGCAGAAGGTTTCCCACGATCTCGACCATGACCGCGTCTATTTTTCTGTGCTGCATTTGTCCGCCCCCTCGTTATAGTCCATACGCAGTATGCCATGTCCATCCAGTCTTCCGCACCAGTCCGGCATAACCACGATCGTACTGTCCATTTGCTCTATGACGGCCGGGCCCTGAACAGCGTATCCTTCGTACAGATCATCCTTTTGGTAGATCGGACAATTGATAAATCCCGTATCTTCATTGAAATACACGTTGCGGAATTGACGCGGGGTAATGTCATGCGCATCCGCTTTTTCCAGCTGCAGAACGGGTTTCTCCCGCCGGCCGACCGCCGTAAGGCGGAAGTTGACGAATTGCACCGGCTGTTTTTCATTGCAGTATCCATAGTTCTTCTCATGCTCCCTATGGAAGGCCGCCACGGCTTTTTTGATCGTCTGCTCCGTAATAGGTCCGCCGTCCACCGGGATGATGAGTTCATAGTTCTGCATTTTGTAATGGGCGTCTATCTGCCGCACAAGCTGCTGATTCTCGTCCGGAACCTTCTGCTTTTGCAGAAATTCCCTGCCCTGTTCTTCCAATTCATCAAATATCCCTGCGATCTTTTCAATATTATCGACGTCGGCATCCATTATGGCCGTCTTGACATAATCATACTTAACGTCGGCTACCAGCAGGCCCAATGAGCACAGCGTGCCGGGAGACGGCGGAATGATTATTGTGTGCATACCCAGTTCCCGTGCGACCTCGCATGCATGAAGCGGGCCTGCGCCTCCGAACGCCATCAGTGCGAATTCACGAACGTCGTAGCCGCGCTCGACGGATACCACGCGCATCGTCCGCACCATATTGGAGTTTACGACCGCGATGATACCCTTGGCCGCATTCAGCAGGTCCAGGTCCGTCTTATCGCAGATCTCCGTTTTGATCGCCTTTTCCGATAGATCTCTGCGTATTGCCATACGGCCGCCGAGAATACGCTCGGGATTTAGCCTGCCCAGTATGACGTTTGCATCGGTTACGGTGGGCTTCGTCCCGCCGCGGTCGTATGCGGCGGGTCCCGGTTCTGCTCCGGCGCTCTGCGGCCCTACCTTAAGGGCCCCTCCCGCGTCAACGTAGGCTATGCTTCCCCCACCTGCGCCCACTGTCTCTATGTCTATCATCGGTATGCGTATCACATAGCCCTCAATGTTTCTTTCCGCAGACTTGCGGTAATCATTTTTAGAGATCAAACTGATATCGGCGCTGGTGCCTCCCATGTCAAATGTAACGGCGTCCCGTACGCCGCAAAGGTCCGTAATATACTGCGCTGCGACGATCCCTGCGCTTGGGCCGGATAAAGCCGTGCGCACGGGGTTGCTTTTCGCCTCCTGTATGGAGATAATACTGCCGTTGGACTGCGTGATGTACGGAGTCGCACCGACTCCGAGCGATTCTATGGATCGTTGAAAGTTCGTCACATATTCATCCATCACCGGTCCGAGAAAGGCATTGACGACCGTCGTGCTCATGCGTGAATACTCACGGAATTCAGGTACTACTTTGCTTGAGACCGACACATATGCCTCGGGATATTCCTCTTTTATGATCTGCTCTATGCGCCGCTCATGTTCGGGATTGACGAATGAAAAAAGCGTGCATACGGCAATAGCGGTAACGCCATTTTCTTTCATATAATGAACGGCCCTGCGGACCTCGTCCTCATCAAGCCGCGTGTATTCTTCACCGTTCGACAATAAGCGCTCGGTCACTTCACAGCGGTATTTGCCGGGAACAAGCACCGGCGCATTCACCTCTTCCAGCTCATAAAGGCTGGGGCGCGTCTGCCTGCCTATTTCCAGCAGATCGCAAAAACCCTTCGTAGTAATGAGGCCGGTCTTGCCGCCCTTCCTCTGGATCAAAGCGTTCGTCGCGACCGTCGTGCCATGGGCGAGATAGGCAATATCTCCCGGATCGATGCCGTACAGGTTTAAAAGCTCCCGCAGTCCTATCATAATCGCCTGGGAGGGATCATCCCGCGTTGAACTGACTTTGTAATAAAATAATCTGCTTGTCTGCGTATCGAAGCAGGAAAAATCGGTGAAAGTACCGCCCACGTCCACGCCTATAAGATAACTCATATATGCTTCACCTCAGTCCTGTGTGTCCGGTTCGCTGTCAGGATAGACCTTTCCAGCCGTCTTCTTCTCAAATTCTTCCCGTACCGCCCTCAGGGCGGACGGATCGGAGAAGAGCTCTGCACCGCTGAGCGCCATGACCTTTGCGGCATTCAGCATACCGTTATGGCACAGTTCGGCCTTGCCCTGCGTCGTCACCTGCCAACAGTGCCCCGGCGTATCCTTCGCATAACAGGCCGTCGTGACCTGCGCCACAGGCGTAAACCAGCTGACGTCACAGACGTCCGTCGAACCGAATTTTGACTTTTCGATGGGCACGTATGGATAGACAACGTCGTTGATGACCTTGCCCTTTATTTGCGGTATGAGCGTTTCTGCAACGTCTCCGTAAAGCATACGCAATGCGGAAAAAGTCATCTCCTCCGCTTTGGGCGGCAGCGTCTTACGCAGTTCGGCAGCGTAGTCGAGGTCTTTCTGCGTAAAGGGAGTAGGTCCCACCTCCACAAGATGTTTATGCAGTATCCTCTCCAACGTGCGGTTGGGTATCAACTCGCACGTTCCGAAATCCGCCTCGTAAGTCATGGTTGTGCCTGTCATCAGGGCCGCGCCCTTAGCTACCTCTATCAAGCGCTTAAAAGTCTGATTGACGGATACCTTTGTGTTTGCGCGCAGCAGATAGGTTACGGAGGCATGCGGCGGTATCGCGTTCGGGGCTATGCCGCCCGCATCGAGCACGGCATAGTTGATGAAACAGTTCGGCTCGACATGGCCGCGCAGATAGTTTGCGCCCACATTCATAAGCTCCACAGCCTCGAGAGCGCTGCGGCCGATGACCGACTGGCCCGGCGCTGCGGCGGGTATCCCCTTAAAATGAAATACGCCGCCCTTCGTGGCTAAGAAGTTCATTGACCAGATATTGTTGTCGTCCGTCGGATGCCATGTTATGGCCGCATCCACATCTTTAAAGACACCGGCCCGGGCCATTACCTGCTTTCCCGCGCCGCCCTCTTCGGCCGGGCAGCCATAATAGCACACCGTGCCGGACACGCCGTTCTTCTCAAGGTAATCCTTTACGGCCAATGCCGCCCCCAGAGCCCCGGTCCCCAGCGCATTGTGCTCACAGCCATGCCCCGCGCCGCCCTCTACGACAGGCTGTTTATACGTCAGGCAGGCCTGCTGGCTGAGACCTGGAAGCGCGTCATATTCACCCAAAAACGCGATGACCGGTTTACCGCCGCCCCATCTTCCGATGAAGGCCGTATCCAGACCGGCCACGCCCTTTTCAACATTAAATCCGTTTTCTTCCAATACATTTTCCAGCAGCGCGGAGGAACGATACTCCTGATTCTTTATCTCGGCATATTCCCAGATCTGATCCGCAACTTCGATAAGCTTCTCTCTCTTAGATTCAATGTATTCTATCGTATCGTTTATCAAATTTTATCCCTCAATTCCTACTAATTTTATTAATAAAGTGAACATAGAACATAATGCTCCGGCTCAACTTCGATCATCTTTTGCAGCGCGCCCGGCTTGCCGCATTCCGCACAGGCTTCGGGGCAGCGCGTATGAAAACGGCAGCCTTCGGGCGGATCCGCAGGAGACGGAACGTCTCCCTCTAATACGATCCGGTTGATCTGCACATCGGGGTCGGGAACAGGGATCGCAGACATAAGCGCCTTGGTGTATGGATGCAGCGGGTTTTCAAACAATTTCTTCTTTGGAGCCAGCTCCACGATCGACCCCAGATACATCACGCCTACTCTGTTGCTGATATGCCTTACCACGCTCAGATCATGGGATATGAACAGGTAGGTCAGCCCGAACTTTTTCTGAAGCTCGCGTATCAGATTCAGGACCTGAGAGCGCACGGACACATCCAATGCACTTACAGGCTCGTCTAAAAACACAAATTCAGGATGCAGTATGAGAGCGCGTGCAATGCTGATGCGCTGCCGCTGTCCCCCGGAGAATTCGTGAGGATAGCGCATGGCGGCATCGGATTCTATACCTACTACCTCAAGCATCTGCTCAACACGCTGCCGCAGCTCCGTTTCGGGCAGTTTTGCATCGTGGATGCGCAGCGGCTCGGCTATGATATCCCCCACGATCATTCGCGGGTTCAGCGAGGCGTAAGGATCCTGAAATACTATCTGCATATGTTGGCGCAAGGCCCTCATCCGCTGATCGGATGCATCCGTAACATTCTCACCTTTGAACAGCACTCTGCCGCTTGTAGGCTTAATGAGCCTCAATATACTGCGCCCCAGCGTACTCTTGCCGCAGCCCGACTCGCCCACCAAGCCAAGAGTTTCACCCTGTCTGACGGATAAATTTACATGGTCTACCGCTTTGATTTCGCCTGCTTTATGCCGTATTACTCCCTGCATTATGGGAAAATAGGTGCACAGATCCTGTACCTCGAGCAGTGCCTTATCCTGCATCATGATTCGCCTCCCTGCCTATCATACAGCCAACAGCTGACCATATGCCCGTCCTCTGCACATCTATTCCGCGGCCTGAGCTTTTTACAAACCGGCAGCGCATACTTACACCTTGAACTAAATGCACAGCCATCCGGCATATGCCCCAGGCCCGGCACTATGCCTGGGATCGCATCGAGCATTTCCACGTCGCGGTCCAGACGCGGTATGGATGACAGCAACCCCTGGGTATACGGATGCTTGGGCTGATGGAAAAGTTGATGCTTATCCGCATACTCTACGATGAGGCCCGCATACATGACGGCTATCTTATCGCACGTCCCCATCACCACGCCCATATCATGGGTGACAAGTATGATGGCCATGTGCAGTCTGTCCTGAAGCTGCTTCATCAGTTCCAATATCTGTGCCTGGATGGTCACGTCCAGCGCCGTCGTCGGCTCATCCGCTATAAGCAGCTCGGGCTCGCAGGCAAGCGCCATGGCGATCATCACCCGCTGGCGCATACCTCCGGACAGCTGATAGGGGTACTCTTTCATGCGCTGTTCCGGCAGTGCGATACCAACCATGCGGAGCATTGAAAGCGCATAATCATAGGCCTGCTTTTTATCGTAGCCGCGATGCAGACGGATGGGGTCCATCAGTTGATATCCTATGGTAAAAGAGGGATTGAGCGAGGTCATCGGCTCCTGGAAGATCATTGAGATCTGGTCGCCCCGTATGCGCTGCATCTCCTTCTCACTTTTTTTCAACAGGTCCTGTCCGTTTAATAAAATTTCCCCATGAGTGATCTTTCCGGAATGCGGCGGGATCAGCTGTAAAATGGACAGACACGTGACGCTTTTGCCGCACCCCGACTCACCCACAATGCCCAGCGTTTCGCCCTTATCCACATCGAAGTCCACGCCGTTCAATGCGCTGACGGCCTTTCTGTCCTTCGTATAAAAACAAGTATGCAGATTGTTGACCTCCAAAAGTTTCGGCATATCGAATCGACCTTTCCCATCATTTTGAGTAAACTGTAGCACTGCTGGAACAGTTAAGGCAAACGCAGATCCAAATAATACTTATCAAAATAACAGAGTTATTTAAACGTCCATTCCATGACTCTCATGTTATTGGCTAAAGAATCCTCGCATGGATAATTGTCAAATTTGTCGCTGTTATAGGCAAACAGCGTATTAGGATGGTAGAGCCACACGATAGGCGTCTGTTCATCACACATTTCCTGCCATTCGGCATATAGTTGCTTGCGTTCGTTTATATCCGATACGCTTCTCGCTTTGTCAAGCACCTTATAAAACTCCGTGCTGTCCAGATGGCTGAAATTGTTGGCACCGTTAATGTCAAAGTTCAAACGCACGTCGTCGGGATCGGGCCCCTGACCCCCTAACAAGCCAAGGTCAAAATCACCCTTGCGCATATCCACTATCAGCGTGGCAAAATCAAGGGTGCGGATCTTACTCTTTACTCCTACGGCAGCTAAGTCCTGCTGTATCATTACCGCCGAGCTCTCGCGCACCTTATTGCCGATAGGCACTACTATGTCGAGCGTACGGTCAAAATCCCATCCGGCTTTATCCAAAAGCGCCTTAGCTTCTTTTGGATCATAGGGATCTTTTGCGATTTTCTTATCGAAGTAAGGGCTGGTCGGCGTGATGGAGCTCACTGCATACTGTCCTTCACCGCCAAGCAGCTGGTCAATTATGGCCTGGCGATTGATAGCTATGCTTATGGCTTTGCGCACATCGGCGTCCTTGAAATAATCCCGCGATTGGTTGATGTTCATCCATTGATATATATAACTTGTAACGGATTTTGTTTTAATATTTTTCTGAGACTTGATATAATCCCAATCATCTATAGGTATTTCACTGAGCTGAGTGTTGGCGTCGATCTCTCCGCTTGCCAAAGCCGTGGCATAGTTGCTGGGATTCATTACGACATATATCAGGCGGTCCATATTCGGCAGGCCTAGATAATAGTCCTTATTGCAGGTAAGTTCATAACGCTCTCCGGAAGTCATGCTGTCCAGCTTGAAAGGACCGGAACCCACGGGTTTTTTCCAAAAATCAGACTGATGGAGCTGAGCCGCCGGAACGTCACCCAACAGATGCTCGGGTAAGATGTATTGAAAACGTCCTTCGATGGTGAGGTATGCTTCAACATTACGAGCGCCTTTGAGCGTATAGCGGACGGTATGGTCGTCGACGGCCTCCACACCGAGTTTGCTTGGATCTTCGCAGACGCCGCTGTCATCGGTGCCCGCCAAACTGGAAAAATAGAAGCGCCTTGTAGTTACGGTATCAGGATTTGTTATGGCTTTAGCCGTAAATACGACATCGTTGGCCGTAACGGGCTTGCCGTCCTGCCATTTGGCATCCTTATTCATGTGGAAGGTCAATATGGTGCGGCCCTGGCTATCCGTCTCTTCATCGTAATTAGTACACAGCCGCGGGACCAGTTTACCGTCGTACGTAACGTCAAAGAACTTGTCATAGATCACGTCGTTTATTGGATCGCCATATGCTCCGCTCACATTATAAGGATTCAATGTGTCCGGCGAACTTTGGATCGCAATGGTGACCTTATCCACGCGCTTATTGCCTTCCGCTTTGTCCGAAGCATCAGGAGACGTCTTCTTGGAAGTATCACTGCCGCCGCAGCCCGTGAGCAGCTGTAAAAGCATGACAAATACCAATGAAAAGACGAGCGCGTACCGATGTTTCTTTCCCCATACTTTCATAATAAATCTCTCCCCTTTATATTGTTTTTATATAAAAACGCTCACTGCCCTATAATAAATGTAATTTTTGACAGCAGGCATTTTATATTCGTTATACCTTCATTTTCGGGTCAAGGGCATCGCGCATGCCGTCACCGATGAAATTTATCGATAATACTATCAGCATCAATAATAATCCGGGCGGTATCCAAAACCATGGACGCATGGTGAGGGTAGTGATAGACTGGGCATCGTTTAGTATATTGCCCAGTGAAGCTGCCGGCGGCTGGACGCCCATTCCCAGATAGCTCAGCGATGCTTCCTCCAAAATTGCCGACGCCGTACGGAATGTGGTAGTCACAAGCACGGGAGAAATGGCATTGGGAAGTATATAATCCTTTAGTATCCTCAGGTGTGAAGCTCCTACGGCTTGGGCGCTTTCCACATATTCTTTTGAGGACACGGACAGCACGCTTCCGTAGACGATACGTGCAAAATTCGGCCAGCCCATTATTCCAATGATGATAGTTACGGACCAGACCGACGGACCTATAATGGATACCAGCACCAGGATCAATATCATAGACGGAAATACCATAAAGATGTCGACCATGCGCATGACGACCGCTTCGCAGGCACCTCGGAAATAACCCGCGCAGAGGCCGAGGGGAACGCCTATTATGATGCTGATAAAAGTAGACAGCAGCCCGACCAATAATGACGTACGCCCGCCGTACAGAAGCCGCGCAAAGTTATCCCTGCCCAGCTTGTCCAAGCCCAGGATAAAACTGCCGTCAGGCGCCAGATAGCTCTTTCCCTGCCCCGTCTTTGTCGGGTCCAGCTTGAGCAGCGCAGGCAGAAACGCCACTGCTAAGATCACTATCACAAGCGTGCATAGAGAAAACATGGCCAGTTTATGCCGCCGAAATTTCCCGAACACATCGGCATAGTATGACTGCCTGTTTTGCTTACGTTTCATCTCCCCGCCCCCTTCATCAGTCATAACGCACCTTAGGATCCAATATGCCGTAGACTATATCCACTATGAGGTTGCCCAGCAAAACTGCAATAGCCACCACTACGGTAATACCGATGATGACGGGATAATCCCTTGTCGTAATACTGGTTACCATTAAGCTCCCTATCCCCGGCCAGGAAAATACCTGTTCGGTGACGACGGCGCCGCCGACCAAAAACGGCAGAGACGTGCCAAACAGCGTAACTATAGTGGTCAGGGCATTGCGCAGGGCATGTGTATAAACCGTACGCATTTCCGATAACCCCTCCGCCCGTGCGGTACGTATATAATCCTCGCTGAGCACTTCCAGCATGCTGCTGCGCATCTGCCGCATCACATTGCCGACCTGCTGCAGCGCCAGGCATGTTACCGGCATTACCATGTGCTTGAGCAAATCGACGGCCGATTTGTCTACGTCGGATGAGTACATTCCGCTCATGGGCAGCCATCCGAGTTTCGCCGAAAATATCCAGGTCAAGAACATGCCTATAAAAAAAGCTGGAAGCGCCATTGCGACCAATGCAACGGTCGAAAATGTAAAATCGCTCATGGAATATGGCTTTCGCGCGGAATGTATCCCGACGGGGATCGCCACAAGATAGGCGATGAGCAGCGATGAAAAGGTCAGCAGCAGAGTGTTGCCCAGACGCTCGCCTATCATTTCTTTTACGCTGCGGTATTCCCGGTAAGAATAACCCAAATTCCCATGCATCAGTTCTTTCAGCCAGGAAAAATACTGTACATATACCGGTTTATCAAGCCCGAGCTGCGCAGCGCGCTGTTCGACCTCCTGGGCGGACATATTGGAATTTGCCAGCAAATAGTCCAAGGGGGAACCCGGAGCCATATAAGAGATGAAGAATACGATTACCGTAATGCAGAAGAAAGTCAGGACAGCCAGCATGAGTCTCCGCACAATATATCTTGCCATTTTAGCACCCCTCACCATTTTGTTATAAGAATAAAAAAAGTAATTAGTTAATAAATTTTACTTATTTTAATACATTATATGTCCTTTGTCAAGCGTTTTTATTTCGGTCCCATATTCCTCTAAAAGCCTCATATTGCTGGAATATATGAGAATTTGCTCCAATTCTTTTATGTTTAAATTTTTAATTGAAATTTTTACAATTTTTAGCTATAATATTTAATAGATAAGCCATTGAACTATTTATTTAGGCCTTAATGGAAAGGAGCCATCATGGAGAACTATATTGGACCTTCGATTACATTGGATTTTGTCAAGCGTGCGAATCGTTCGCTCGTACTGGAACTGATAAAAAATGATTACCCTATATCCAGAGCTCAGATAGCCAGAGAATTGGGCCTCAGTAAACCTACGGTATCAAGCATCGTCAATGAACTGCTGCAAAAATCATTGATCGTTGACCTGGGAGAACAACCTCCTGAAAAGGGTGCGGGAAGACCGGCGCACATGCTTGGTTTTAATCCCTGTTCCGCCTATGCTCTGAGCATAAGCATGGACGGTTCGGAAACGCTGATACTGACGACCGATCTTTTGGGGAAGGTATTAAGAGAAAAGTCTATACCAAATACAAATAAATTAGATGATTTGATCCATGAAATCGATTGTTATATCGAGGAAAGCGGCCTGGCCCAGCAGATCATTTCCGCCATGGGGATGAGTATACCGGGCACCGTCAGTGAAGACGGCGTCGTGCTGCATTCCGGGACGCTGAACTGGCACTCCTACGACGTGCTGTCCATCCTGAAAAAACATTATTCATTTCCCATATTTCTCTTTAACGATGCCAACTGTGCCCTGCTGGGCGAGCGCTGGCAGGGATCCGGTGAAAATTCCGACGATATCTTCTATATATCCATCGGCACCGGCATAGGCGGCGCGATCATCAGCGGCGGACATATTTTAAACGGATATCAGTCTCTGGCGGCAGAGATCTGTTACCAGATAGGCACGGATGATATATACAAAAAGCGGTTCAACGTACTGGGACAGACAGGTGTCTTCGAGCAAAAGGTATCCACACGCTACCTGTCCTCGGGAGGCTACGACTATCAGGAAGTTGTCCCTGCGTATTCCGCAGGCGACGTGTCGGCCCGCGGGATCATAGATTCTTTTATCCTGGAGCTTTCCGTAGTTATTGCCAACGCTATCGGATTCGTCAACCCCGAGAAAGTTATCATCGGGGGCCCATTTGCCGAATACATGCAGCCCATTCTGCCTGAGATCCAGCGTACCGTCGATGCTCTGTCTCCCATCCATGCGGACATCTGCCTGGCCTCTCTCGGTAAATATGCGTCTGCACTCGGCGCCATTGCCTATGCCTTTCAACAAATTGAACAAAATGATTAAGTTAAGTCTTTTAACTAAATCGTGGATCATTTCCTTCATGATCAGATGCAGTCCATATTGTGCAAAAGACCGTAATTCGCGAAATGTGAATTGCGGTCTTTATATTGGAGTTACTGTTCAAACTCTCTCAGAAACCCCATAAGTTTACGGTTGCTTTCGCGGTCCTTCACGGCGATCCTTATGTAGGTTTTGTTCAAACCTTCGAAGCTCGAAGCCTTCCTTATCATGATCCCATTGCGTATCAACCTGTCAAACACCATGTCCTCATCATATTTAAACAGTTTAAGCAGCATAAAATTGGCATCGCTGCCATAGGGTCTTATCCATTCTATTTCACGCAGCCCGTCCGTAAGGTATTGCCTTTCCCTGTTTATATACTCCCGGGTACGTTCAATATAGCCTTTGTCCCTGAATATACATCTGCCCGCCGCATTGGCGTATGCATTGACACTCCAGGGGTTCTCGATTCCCCGGTATCTCCCAGCAAATTCACGGGAAGCCCAGCCGTATCCCAGCCTTATACCCGGCAGCGCAAAGACCTTCGTGGCCGCTCTTACGACGCATATACTATCGGCATCATGCAGTAACTCTATGCTGTCGTAGTCGGGAGGGCAAAACTCAAAGAACGCCTCGTCCAGCAGCAGAAAGGCACCCCTTTGCTTTACGATATCATAAATATGCATCAGCGTCTTTTCCGGTATACGCAGTCCGGTGGGATTATTGGGGTTTCCCAGTATCAGCAGGTCGCCGCGGCGCAGGCTATCTGCCAAAGCTTGCAGGTCTATGCGAAATTTATCATCCAAAGGCAGTTTTAAAACCTGCTTGCCGTATACGGCCGGCCTGCTTATATACTCCGAAAAACACGGCGTCGCTGTCACGATCCTGTCAAACATCACGCACAAATTGTCTATGATATCTACTGCGCCGTTTCCCGTTATTACTTCCCCAGTATCGCGCCCTAAGTAATCCGCAATATTCTGCCTGAGCTCCCTGTATTGTATATCGGGATACGCGCGAAGCTCGGAATATGCCCTGTCCATCTCATCCTTCAGCCCGGCCGGAGGACCGAGCGGATTTATGTTGCTGCTGAAGTCGATCATATCCCCGCCGTATCTATCTTTGTATGAGACGACATCTCCGCCGTGTATCATGAAATCACCCGCAATATTATGAAATAAATGACGGCAAACACTATTTCCGTCCGGTACATTATTTCGATCGATCTTTTAATATCGTCCCTTTCCAGATCCCGCAGCTTGTCGCCGATCCTGGGTTTTTTCATGACCTCGCCGAAATATGTATTGTCCCCGCCCAGCTGCACGCCGAGCAGACCGGCGACTGCACCTTCGGGATAGGCGCAGTTGGGGCTCTTGTGGTTTCTCCTGTCCCTTATCATTATCCTGAAGCCGTCCGCGACTTTGAATGTAAAGGCAGATGAGATGCACATGACGACTCCCGTAAGCCGCGACGGCAGGAAGTTGAACACGTCGTCCGTCTTGGCGGGGTAAAAGCCGATATCCTTATACTTCTCATTTAAATAGCCCAGCATGGAGTCCATGGTATTCACCATCTTGTAGAGGAAGGCCAAGGGAGCTCCCCCTATCATGGCATACAGCATGGGAGCCGTCACGCCGTCCGAGGTATTCTCCGCCACGGTCTCCACGGCCGCTCGTATTATCTCTCCCTCGTCAAGATCCTTGGTGTCCCTGCCCACTATAAAGGACAGCACGTGCCTTGCCCTGTCTAGGCCCTCCGATAAGGCTGCATATACCTTCATGGCTTCGCGCTGCAGGCAGCCGGCGGCGACACATGTATACAAAAAGTATGTGTTCACTATGTGATAGGCCGGGCCGTATCCCCTTAAAAACTTGAGTATATAATAAGGAAGGAAAAAGGCCACCGCCATGTTTATCAATACGATGCAGGCCCCCCATCCCTTAAGAGAGCCGCTGTTCTTGGACAGTCTGCGTGCGGTTTTTTCCTCAAATGAAATCATCTTCCCCATAAGCTTTACGGGATGAGGGAATTTATACGGATCTCCTATTAAAAAATCAAGTATAAGGGCAGCTAAAAAATCGATCATTCAATTTCTCTCCATAAGGCAGTATATATTCATATTAAATTAAAACTCCTGCAAAGAGGAGTTTTAATACGATCGCATCACTTAAGCATCGGCTTGACGACTCTATCCGAGAGCCACGTCCAGCACCATCATCAGAGCAAAACCGATCGCCACCCCGATGGTTCCGATATTGCTGTGTTCTCCCGTCTGGGCCTCCGGAATGAGCTCCTCCACCACCACATAGATCATAGCGCCCGCGGCAAAGGAAAGTATGTACGGAAGTATGGGCGTGACCAAAGACGTCAGCAGAATGGTAATGATCGCGCCTATCGGTTCCACGACGCCGGACAGAAAGCCGTAGTAAAAGGCCCGGCCCTTTGACAGCCCCGAACTCATGAGGGGCATGGAAATGATGGCTCCCTCCGGGAAGTTCTGTATCGCAATGCCTATTGCCAAAGCAAAGGCATCGGCAACGGTAATGACCGCTCCGTTGCTCTTCAGCATGCCGGCCAGCACAACGCCCACCGCCATGCCTTCGGGAATGTTATGCAGCGTAACCGCAAACACGAGCATCGCGGTCCTGCCCAGCTTGCTGGGCTTCCCCTCCGGCTTATCGGAGTTGAGGTGCAGATGCGGAACAACGGAATCCAGCAGCAGCAAAAATGCAATGCCGAACAAAAAGCCGGTAACGGCCGGCAGCCATGCTATACCGCCGGCCTTCTCCTCCATATCTATGGCCGGTATGAGCAGCGACCAGACCGAGGCCGCTATCATCACGCCCGAAGCAAATCCGAGAAGCAGTTTCTGGACGCCCGGCCTCATATCGCCCTTCATGAAAAACACCGCTGCCGCACCCAACGTAGTACCCAGCAGCGGTATCCCTATACCTGTAATAATTTGCAGTATATCATTCATATAATTCCCCCACCTATCGTCACAGCATAAAATATTCCGTACTCTGCCAGAGACGTCTTACTCAATGAGCCTACCTAATTACTTTCCCCATGTGCCGGCATATGGCGTCGAACGTTTTCTCGCTCACGTCGTGTTCCACTTTGCAGGCATCCTCACGGGCAGTCTTTTCATCGACGCCCAGCCATACGAAGAACTCAGTCAGCACTTTGTGCCGTTCATAAATGCGGGCGGCTATCTCCATTCCCGAATCGGTGAGTGTGATGAGCCCATCCTTATCCATGGTTATATACCCGTTTTCACGCAGCCTTTTTGTAGTATAGGTAACGCTTGGTTTAGTAACGCCCAATTCTTCGGCTATATCTACGGAACGTATAAATCCGTGTCTCTCCTTCATCATCAGCATGGCCTCGAGATAGTCCTCGGACGCCTTCAATATTTTCACAGCCAATTTCACCGGCTTTCATTAACTATTGAAATTAGATTAACACACTCCGGCAAAATAATCAAGATGCACTGAGACCAACCTATTGACAAATCAAGTTAGAGGTATTAAACTAAAGAAGGTTAGAGAAATCTAACCATCAATTTGAACCGTTGAATAGAGACATCTGACAAAAACATGCGAAGGAGGACAATATGATGCCATTAACGTTAGCACCCATAGGTGAGGAAAACATCATACGGAAAGTCGGCGGAAAGGCGGATGTGAAAAAGCGTCTGGAAGACCTTGGTTTTGTCACCGGAGGCTACGTTACCGTCGTTTCCATTATGGGGGGCAACATCATAGTCAATATCAAGGATTCCCGCATAGCCATCAACAGGGAGATGGCAAACAAGATCATGATATAATTAAGACAGGGGGTATGTTTATGAAAACACTCAGGGACGCAAGGATCGGCGAGACCGTGGCAGTCTTGAAGCTTCACGGCGAGGGCGCGGTCAAAAGGCGCATAATGGACATGGGGATAACCAAGGGCGTGGACGTATACGTGCGCAAGGCCGCTCCATTAGGCGACCCCGTAGAGGTGACCGTGCGCGGCTACGAACTCTCCATACGCAAGGCCGATGCGGAAATGATAGAGGTACGGTAATTTTACAGGGATGATCCCCATTTTTATTATCCATCAGTTAAGATACTCTAACCCATAGAAGGAGGTATTATCATTGGAAATCAAAATTGCTTTGGCCGGCAACCCCAACAGCGGCAAAACCACGCTGTTCAACTCTCTGACCGGTTCCAACCAGTATGTCGGCAACTGGCCCGGCGTCACGGTCGAGAAGAAGGAAGGCAAGCTCAGGAATCATAAGGACGTCATCATAATGGACCTGCCGGGTATTTACTCGCTCTCTCCCTACAGCTTGGAGGAAGTTGTGGCAAGGAATTACCTCATCGGCGAGAGGCCCGATGCTATTTTAAACATAGTAGACGGTACCAACCTTGAGAGAAACCTCTATCTCACCACACAGCTCACCGAACTCGGCATCCCGGTGGTGGTCGCCATCAATATGATGGATCTGGTCAAAAAGAACGGAGACAATATAAACATATCCGAACTCAGCCGGGAACTCGGCTGTAAGATCGTAGAGATATCGGCACTAAAGGGCACGGGAATAACTTTGGCTGCCGAAGAGGCTATCAGCGCGGCGCAGTCTGCAAAGACCATACCGATGCACACATTCTCCGGCCCGGTGGAGCATGCGCTGGCCCACATAGAGGAGGCTGCGGTCCACGACCTGCCTCAGGAGCAGCAGCGCTGGTTCTCCATAAAGATATTCGAGCGCGACGAGAAGGTAATCGCCCAGCTCAATCTGGACAAATCGCTGCTGGACCATATAGAGCAAGATATCAAGGCAGCTGAAAGGGAACTGGACGACGACGCCGAGTCCATAATCACAAACGAGCGCTATATCTATATAGCATCGATACTCAAAGGATGCTATAATAAGAAAAATGCAGGCAAGCTTTCCGTCTCGGACAGGATAGACAGGGTGGTCACAAACCGTTGGCTTGCGCTGCCCATATTTGCGTTAGTAATGTTTGCGGTTTATTATGTTGCAGTCTCCTCATTAGGAAGCATCGTTACAGACTGGACTAACGACGTATTGTTCGGTACATGGATACAGCCTGCCGTACAGGGCTTTCTCCAAAACATGGGAGCGGCTGACTGGGCCGTGTCCCTTGTCGTGGACGGCATCATAGGAGGACTCGCGGCGCCCATCGGCTTCGCACCTCAGATGGCCATCGTGTTCTTCTTCCTTTCCATATTGGAAGACTGCGGCTATATGGCGCGTGTGGCTTTTATAATGGACCGTGTTTTCCGCCGTTTCGGTCTATCGGGCAAGAGCTTCATACCGTTTTTGATCTCTTCCGGCTGCGGCGTTCCGGGCATTATGGCCTGCCGCACCATTGAGGATGAACAAGACCGCCGTATGACGATGATTACCACTACGTTCATACCCTGCGGCGCCAAGCTGCCGGTCAT
>DHDI01000019.1:0-543 GCA_002399285.1 Thermoanaerobacterales bacterium UBA4880 | reverse complement strand
TGCGGCGCCAAGCTGCCGGTCATTGCATTGATAGCAGGCTTTCTTATGGGGGGCGCATGGTGGATGGCACCACTCATGTATTTCTCGGGCATAGTCCTCGTCATAGCCTCCTGCATCATGCTGAAGAAGATGTCGATCTTCGCCGGAGATCCGGCGCCCTTCGTCATGGAGCTGCCCCAATATCATATACCGTCGTTTAGGGGAGTTATGCTTCACGTTTGGGACCGTGTTTCGGCATTCCTGCAGAAGGCCGGGACCATCTTGTTCCTCTGCTGTGTGGTCATGTGGTTCCTAGGCAGCTTCGGCATGCAAAACGGAGTGTTCGGCTTAGTAGATACTCAATACAGTTTCTTAGCAATCATCGGCGGCGCGATAGCCTGGATCTTTATGCCGTTGGGCTTCGGAACCTGGCAGGCTGTGGCATCCAGTTTGAGCGGCTTTGTCGCCAAGGAAGCTATAGTCTCCACCATGGGCGTTCTATCTGGCCTGGGAGAAGTCGAGGAATATGCGGTTTCCATGCATACACAGTTTGCGGCATTCTTC
>DHDI01000021.1:27711-30079 GCA_002399285.1 Thermoanaerobacterales bacterium UBA4880 | reverse complement strand
GCCGTTTTGAAAATCCACTTGAAGAAAAGCCAGCTATCCACTTCATGGAGATTATTGCGCTCCACGATCATCTGGATGAGCTCATAAGTTGCAACAAAGGTCAGGATCAGCCCGGCAATCGGCAGTACCACCGTCTCGGAAAGCTGCCGGATTAAAGAGAACACCCCGGCGTTCCACGCCGCCGGGGTCGTTCCCACTTGCACCGCAATCTCTCCGACTCGGGTATTGACCGTATCGAAAAGCCCGTCGAGGTTTCCCATGATTCCTTCGATCAAAAGCCCTTTCAGCCAGTCCGTGATCCAGTCGGTGAGAATACCCATAGGCCGCCCTTAAAACAGCGAGGACAGCAACGGGATCAGCGTCACGCCGAGCACGATGATGCCGCCGCCCGCCATGAGCTGCTTGATCCCTTGCGATTTCGCGCCTGGATTATCTGAGCCGTACCCCTCCAAAAGGTTGATCACGCCCCACACCGCAAGGCCCGCGCCCAGCGCGATGACAAGGGTTTGCAGGGTATCGACAGCGGAACTGAAAAACTCCATAAATGTACCTCCGTTTCTCCGGGGACGGGGCCCCGGCCATGAAAAAAGCCGCCCGGTTGGGCGGCACGTCACCTCGGGACATTTTGTCTCGAAGTCCTTTATACAAAAGCATCCGGGTCGTCGATGTCGTCATAATTGAGGATGTCCTCGTCCCCGCCTATGTTTGACTCGTCCGGCACGTCCGCCTCGTACACCTCGCAGAGCTCCTCCAGCCCCGGCGCCCTGCGCCGGGTGATGAGCCGGTCAAGCTCAAAGGCGTTTTTCTTATCGGCCTCAGCCGTGTACTTGTAGTTGGGATGCTTTTTTAAATCGTATTTGGGCGATAAAAAGGGGCGCAGGCCGCGAAGCTGCAAGATACACTTGTTTCCGTCCATCGTGATGAGCTCGTCCGGGGCCATGAGCTCACGGCCCAAACGCTGCATATTCTGCCCGTAGCTTTCCGACTGGCCTCGCGTCCGGCTCTCGGTCTGCATGGAGATGGTTGCTTTCCCGAGTGCCTCCGAAAGCTCCTTGATCGTTGTATGCTCCCGCCCGCCGAGGAAGATCACGCTATCCATGTTGCCGAGGATCGTCTCGGCGTTGTCCTTGTAAATGGCCTTACACTGAGACTGCGCCTGATACAGCAGGCAAAGACTGACCTCTCTTGACCTTATAACGGCGCAGAGCTTTTCTAAATGGGGCACCTGCCCCGTGTTGGCCGCCTCATCCCAAAGGACACGCACATGATGGGGCAGGCGGCCCCCGTGTACGTTGTCGGCCCGTTCACAGAGCAAATTGAACATCTGTGAAAAGGCCAGCACAACAATAAAATTGTAGGTGCTATCCGTGTCCGAGATAATGAAAAATGTCGCGGTGCGCCTGTCACCCATGCGATCAAGCTCTAACTCATCGTAGCTCATGATCTCCCAAAGCTGGGGAATGTCAAAGGGGGCCAGCCTTGCGCCGCAGGAAATAAGGATGGATTTTGCTGTCTTGCCGCTTGCAAGGCGGTATTTTTTGTATTGTTTAACCGCGAAGCAATCCGGCTTGCGCTTTTCCAGTCCCATGAACATATAGTCCACCGCGTTCATAAAGGACTCGTCATCCTCTTTTACTTCCATGCCGCTGATCATGTCCACCAACGTATTGATGTTCCTGTCCTCCTCGGGCCCCTCAAAAATGATATACGCGATCAGTGCGCAGTACAAAAGCGTCTCAGCCTTGACCCAAAACTCGTCGCCCTCTTTACCATCCCCACGGGTATTGGCAATCAGTGTATTCACAAACTTCAGGATGTCGGCCTCGTTTCGGATATATGACAGCGGGTTATAGTGCATGGATTTTGAAAAGTCGATGCTGTTGAATACCTTGATTTTGCACTTTTTTCGCTTTTGCAAGAAATGTCCCACTTGGGAAAGGACACTGCCCTTTGGGTCTACCACCACATAGGACGAATGAGCCTGTAAAAGTTGAGGCGTGAGCCAAAACCGGGTTTTGCCCGAGCCGGATGAGCCAATAACGCAACAATTCTTATTGCGCGCGTTGGCCGGATTTTTCGGGCAGCTGTCCATCGTCAAGAACTCCGTCCCGGTGAGAATGACGTTGTTTTCAAACTTGGGATCGACAAACGGCTTAATGTCTTTTGGCGCTCCCCACCGGGCCGAGCCGTACTCCAGATCGTGCCGGAACTTTTTGGCGTTCTTACTTTTATAATAGATGAGCAGACGGAACGCCGCCGCCCCCACCATGCCGACGAGCCAATCAAAAGGGACGCGGCCCGGCGCTATCGTCTCAAAGGCCGGGCCCAGCGTCCCCATCATTCCAAGCAGTTTTTCCCCAAAACCGGC
>DHDI01000021.1:0-27442 GCA_002399285.1 Thermoanaerobacterales bacterium UBA4880 | reverse complement strand
CTTGGTAAGCTGATCCGCCGCCCGTTTGAGCTGTTCCCGGATGGGGACGCGCCGGGATTTGGATTTACTCAGCACCCGCTTGGAATATTCTGCAAAGCAAGCGGTGAGGGCGTCGGCCTGTTGTGACTTGAAGAACAGCAGATATTTGTCCGGCCCGGTCTGATAAAAGGCGTAGTCAACATTCCACTTCCGAGCCACCCTATCAAAGAGCCTTGTCTCCTGGTTGTCCCCGGAGAGCTCGATGCTGTTCTTTTCCCCGCTGTGGGCCATGAGCTTTTTTACGCTCTGCTTGCCGTGGGGCGTCTGCTTGGCTCGGTATTCTTTGGCGATTTTTCTGCCCACGGCCCGGAGCACATACGCGAGGCCCCGAGCCGTGAGCTTGGACGCTTTCACAGAAATTGCAATCGTGCGCCGAGAAACATCTTCATCAATCAGTCAAACCACCTCCTCGGGACAAAATGTCTCGAAGTGTCAGCGCCCGGAGCTCCTGCGGCCCTGCCCTTTGACCGTAAGGATGCCCTCCAGCGTGGTCGCGGTGATCCCCAGCCGCTGGGCCACGGCGATGTCGTTTTTCATGGACTCGGTGACGGTATGGCCGCACACCACCAGCACATGAGAACGCCGAAGCAGATCGCGGCCCATGTCGATGCCGTTCTTATGCTCCTCGGGGATCGCGTCGTCCAAAATCAAGGGCAGATACAGCGCCGGGCAGATAGGGGAGAAACCCGCCTCATACACGGCCCGTCAAGAGCAAGCCGCCGCAAGCGGCGGTGCATACGCACTCTTGACAGGCAACTCCCGGCTGTGCCGTGGGATATGCGGCGACGGGGGATATGCCACCCGAGCCATGTATAAGGGGCGCGGCCCTCCTCGGGACAAAGTGTCTCGAAGTCGGGGCCCGGTTACTTTTCCAGATCAGCCTTTTTCTCGGGCTTTGCAAGCTCGGGCGGCTGTTTGGCTTTCCAATCGTCCAACAGGGCGATGATCTGATCCTTCATTTCCCGAGGGGTGGCCTCCTTGCCAAAATAATTGTTGAGTTCCGCAGTAGAAATGATCACCTTGTCTACCTCCTTTTTCTCCTGGCTTAAAATACCGTCGATCACGTCGCCGTTGAGCTTGCCATCCTTATCCAGTTCCCGGAGCTTCTGTGCCTGGGACAGCGAGGGCGTAGTCTGCTCTCCCTCGATAGAAACGGCGATAAGCCGCTGATTTTTGGGCCTGATGAACGAGAGCTCCACAGCGGGCATAAATCCCATCTTTTTATCGTCCACCATATTCAGGAGCTCCGGGACAAGCGAATTGAGCCGGATATACCGCATGACCTTTTTGTAGTTCATGCCGTTGTTTTCACCGACGATCTCCGCAGAGCGTTTCCCCGCGTCCTTTTCGTCCATATCGGCGGGGCGGGCTCCCTGATGCTTGATGGCCTCCATTTCCAAATCCAGTAGTTTCGCAAGCTCGCTGGGCAGGGGATCGCCGCGCTGCTTGTTGCTGATCTTCATTTCCCGGACAGCCTCAAGGTCGGTCATGTTGCGGACGATACAGGGGATTTCATCAAGACCGGCAAGCTCACCACCACGGCGGCGGCGGTGCCCCGCGATGATCTCATAGCCGTTTCCGTCCTTTTCGGGCCGGACGGTGGCGGGGGTCATAATGCCGTGTACCTTGATCGTCCCCACCAGTTCCGTCATTTTCGCGTCATCCTGCACCTTGTAGGGGTGATCGCGGAATGTATGGAACGGATGCAGTTCGGCCATTTTCAGATAGACAATCTTGCCTTCCTCAACAGGACGGGGCGGGATTGCGGGTTCCGGGGGCATTTCCGGCCACTGTGCGGGAGCCTCCCCCTTGGCGGGGGCAGGCTTCTCGGCGGCTTTTTTACTTTGGGACGTTTTGTCCCGCTTGGGCGGCTTGGCCCCGTCGGGGGCCGCCTTGTCAACCTGAGACGGGCGGCCCCTGCGGGGCCTTGCCGCCTCCTGCGTTTTTTCTTTACTCGGCGCAGCGGGCTCCGCTTTATCCGCTTTCGGGGAGCGGCCCCGGCGCGGCGTAGGCTTTTCAGCCTCCAAATCCGCAAGCGGCCTTTCCCATTCCGGCTTTTGCGCTTCGGGAATAGGGCCCGGCATATCCGGCGCGGTGGCCTCGGGGGTGATATGTTCATCGGGGCCCGTGGGCTGTTTGTTGTCTGCCATTCAGTTTTACCTCCTTTTTCATGGCATAAAAAAAGACCAAACCTCTCGCTTGGCCACGGCAAGAATCCCTCCTTCCGCTATGCGGTTTTATATAGAAACGCCGCCCGGAGTCTCCTTTGGGCGGCACCTATATCTGGATGGCAGTCTATTTTTTGTTTTTTATCTTCTGTACCGATATGAACGATCCTATCTCTGTCATTTAGAAACGCTTTAATTACAACTTATTTTAAACAGACGCCGCGAACAAACAAACAATTTAAAGCCCAATATCAGTAGATAATAGAGAATTTGTTTTTTGTGAGTTGATTTTCGTCGCATTTAAATTCATTTTCCTTTTAATAATCGCCATAATATAGCCATATGGATTGGTAAAATTGAATAAAACGAAAAAAATGCACAACCGCAGCAACAAAATATATTTACAAATCTTTGATCACGATATATAATCCAAATATGGAGGTGTGAATATATGGAAGATCAAAACAAGACTTTAATAGCCCTTGCGGAACGTATCCTTTCGGAATTGGAGTTGCTTACTTCGACAATAAAAGCAACGGCGTTGGTGAAATTTCAGTCTGAAATTCTTGGTACGGATCAGCGACGTAGTATCTATGAGGCTATCGACGGGGAAAAGGACTCTCAAGCGTTGGCAGATGCCGTGGGATGTTCGGCTCGCACAGTGCAACTCCTTATCAAGGAATTACAGGAAAAAGATTTGATTGATGTAAGTAAACGGTCAAAATCTTTTATTCCATGCAAATCCGTATCAAAAATCGCTACATATTATGCTCGGCTCGATATTATTAATGCAGGAGGTGGAGTCAATGGGTGACAATGATCGGCTTCAGGAAATGTTTGCTGAATTTCTAAAAATATATAAATTCATTAACCATCCTCAAATTATGGCTGCTCTTAATACAGAACTCAGTGACAAGACGAGGAAAATTGTTTATGAGTTGTCTAACGGAGAAAACACTACACGTGATATAGCAAAAGTGGCCGGAATATCCATATCGACAATAACGAGTTATTGGAAGCAATGGGCCCTGAAAGGAATAGTAGTACCTGCCCAACGAAAAGGTAGATTTAAGGCAGCATTTGATCCTGCCGAGTATGGTCTATCTGTAATTAGTGTCGATGAACAAGGAGGTGAGGGATAATGGACGATTACATTGCAAAGCAAATACTTGATGAACTCACGCAGGTTCGTAAACTTTTGACTATTCTTTCGCAGGACAAGCTCCAGAGTTTCAATGAAAATATTGAAAGAACGTATCTTACGACTGACCAAAGACGACAAATGTATGATATGTTTGACGGAGAAAACCCTTATAAGGTTATTGCCGATACTGTTAAAGTGTCCTCTGAGGCCGTCAGGAAGTTTGCCGTACAGCTTGAAAAAGTTGGTCTTATTGAATTCGTAGAGCTTAATGGTAAGGCAAAGAATCCAAAACGAGTATTTTAGTAAGGAGGTGTTTGCATGGCAGAATCAGATGAACTCAGCGCCGCAATCGGCCATATAAAATATAAAGTTGATTCTATGGATAGAACACTGGAACGGTTGCTTAGAGTAAATGGTAAAGCTATGCTTGCCGATTACCTTGAGCAGTTAGGCCTTGATCCAGTTTTAAAGCAGGTATATCTTGAAGTTGATGGATCGAAAACCCAACAACAAATTGCAGAAGCAATCGGAAAAAGTAATGCTACTGTTACTGGTAAAACCAAGCGGCTTGAAGAACTCGATTTAATTGAGTTAGTCAGATATAATAATAGTGGCAAAATATTTCAACATACAAAGATGGAAACGATTTTTAAGATTTCACGGCAGCTAAAAAAGGAAACTTCAAAATGAGGGATAACACGAAGTTTCTTATTAGTTTAGTGCAGGACTATTGCAATAAGAGAGGCTATGTGTTTGAAAGCGAAAAATTCGCTTTAGCTTTTGGCTCGCAATGTGCGAAAATGCTTCAGGATAATACTCTATCTGTTGATGCTATAAAGAAAGCCCTCAAGAAGTACAAATCATTTATGGCGGGTAATGACCTTAATGAGGAAAAATTGGCGGTTAATATAATAACTGAAATATGCGATAATGAAGCATACATACCTGCAAAACCTGATATATATACCGCAATATCTAACTTTAAGGTATTTGTTGAGGGTAGTGTTTATCCGGCCTTTCAGGTGTCGAAAAATCCTCAAGAGGAAACAGGACGATCTCTTGTACAAACTTATCTACGCCCTAGGGGCTTTCGTGAAGCTCAGATGTCCGGTGGCAATTCAGATTTAATATATCCAACAGAAGAAACGATTATCGAAACAAAGATATGGCATGATCAAGAGCGTTATCACGACGGCATAGTCGAGTTGTCATCCTATCTTGATTCACAAGGCTATAACGCAGGTTATTATCTTATTTTTGATAATACTCAGAGAGATAATATTGTTGTCGCAGCCCAAGGCACGGAGATATATGACATACATAATAATGGTCATTTGATCCATTGCTTTTTTATAAAAATTAATCCGATTGCTCCATCCAAAAAGCGTAAAACACTTAAACGTTCCGAAGAATAATCATATTTGAATGATAAGGTTATCTATGTATTGATGCGTATTTCTGCGGCCTATTATATTTACGTAGGTATGTGACCGATGGGCTCGGGGACCCAACATAATCGTTTACACAATATTTTAGTTTATAAAGTCTATATAGAAACGCCGCCCATAGTCTCTCCTTTGGGCGGCGTCTATGCTCAAATTAGATTTTTAATGGAAATACCACTTGCCGATTGCCTGCAAACCATTGATATTACTGTGTTTTTTCAAGTCCTATAATTCCACTCCGAACATTAATATTTTTATATGATAAAATCAATACATGGAAAATGCGGATCACACTATTGTCAGTAAAGATAGGTGATTTTTTTTGTCAAAATAGGGCATAAATAGATAAGACTTGTTGATATGATGCGTCCCATTGTTTATATCGCTCATTATGCAGAGGAAGGGATATATATGAAAAAGACGATGGGTCTATGGGATATAGTTTTGATGAACGTGACGGCAATAATCGGCCTGAGATGGCTGCCGATCGCAGCGAGTTACGGCCCGTCGGCCGTTATATTCTGGATATTTGCCGCAGCCATGTTTTTCATTCCATCCGGGCTTGTATCCGCGGAGCTTGCGGCGGCCTGGCCTGAGGAGGGCGGCCTGTATGTGTGGGCCGAGAGGGCGTACGGAGAAAAATGGGGCTTTATTACGTCGTGGTTTTACTGGACAAATAATTTGTTTTATTATCCCTCTTTACTTACATTTATCGCGGTCACCGGTTCCTATTTGATCAATCCCGATTTACAGAATAATAAGCTTTACATTTCGGCTGTCATACTGATAATTTTTTGGGGTGTCACGCTGCTTAATCTTAACGGTATGAACATCAGCAAGTGGCTTTCAGATTTAAGTGGCATATTCGGGACCATACTTCCCGGGTTAGTCCTGATAATACTGTCTTTTGTGGCCGTATTTGTTTGGAAAAAGCCGATGCCGGTAAGATATTCCCTGCCAAATATGATGCCTAACTTTGGATCAATGGCAAACGTGTCATTTTTATCAACGATAATGTTCGCAATGGCCGGTATGGAATTGACTCCCACACTGGCGGGCGAGACTAAAAACCCGCAAAGGACGTTTCCCTTGGCTATGTTCATATCGGGAGCTATCATATCTGTCATCTATATCGTGGGGACCATGTCGATCACGTTCATGGTTTCTCCCGATAAAATCGGTGCGGCAAGCGGAATAATGCAGGCTATCGAAGTGATCGGCAGAGAACTTGATTTGCCCGCTTTAGTTCCTGCGATAGTGATCATGCTCTTTATAGGAAATCTTGGAGGGGTCAGCGTTTGGTCCGTGGGACCGATAAAAATGTTTTTTGAAAGTACTAAAAGTGGAATCATGCCGGAGTATTTTACCAGACTGAATAAAGACGGGATGCCGCAGAACGCAATGATCATCCAGGCGTTATTGGTAAGTGCGATAGTGGTATTCACAAGCTTTTTGCCGTCGGTGGAAAATATATATGAGGTATTAGTAATGATGACGACCATTACATATTTTATTCCCTATTTATTTATGTTTGGCGCATTTATTACTTTAAGAAGGAAATACAAAGATATAAAAAGGCCGTTTACCGTACCGGGCGGCATGGCGGGTGCTTATTTGGTGGCGGCATTGGGCTTCATATCGGTAATACTGGCTATAGTCCTTCCACTGATACCCTTGGCAGGCCTCGGCACAAGGGACATAGTGATCTATGAGTCGGAGGTTGCGGGAGGGCCGATCATATTCGGATTGATAGGCAATGCGATCTTTACACGCTATAAAAAGAGGAAAATTGCCGGCTAAGATTTAAAAGGCCCAATGTCCCGCTTGTCCTCCATATGTCATTCATTCCCCAGGCTGTTCAGCAGATAGGGGTATATATCCTTTGCCTTGTTCTTCCACACCTTGCATATCTGTGCCGCCTGTTCCGAGGTAGGTACGTTTAGATTCAGCTCTATCAATACCATTTCGTTTTCTATCACCTTAAGATTGGCTATATACTGTTTATCGGATATCTTATAGAACTCTGCAAATATTTCCGTATCCCTTTTGAAGGATTCACGGTGTTGGGCGACATATTCGTCTATATCCCTCATGGTCGGTTTAGGCAGCCTGTTTGTAAACATATTTAAGATCTGCGTGCCTCTGAGGGTGATCTTATACATTTGGCTGATCTTCTCCACGTAAAGCCCTTCTATTAGTTCATTCAGGCTTTGTACAAATATGAAGTAGTTCATGTAGCCGCCGTTTTGAATTATCTCGGTCAGCTGATCCTGTGTAAGCGGTCTCTTTGCCCTGTTCAGCATATATAAAATGATGAGCTTGTTTTCGGCTATCTCGTGCATATTTGACATGCTATCACCTCTTCTTTATTATATACTATATACAGCATTAGCGTAAGGATATAAAAGGGCTTCGCAGCGTACGATTTAGGCGTTTCTCCTTTTAAATAATTTTTTAAACAAAGAGTTTAAAAATAGATATAAAATAAATAATGATTGGGCCGATATATATATTCAGAATGTTATAAGGGGTTGTTATTATGGCTATAAGTATGGCTTGTGACGTTTCCATGATAAAAAATAATCCCGTTCAATTTAAAAATAAGCCTCTCAATGATGAGATGGCGGATAATGCGGCCAATAAAAATATTTGTTGTGTGAAGAGGGAACTCGTCAGCGAGGATCAATACAAGAAGAATGTGGAAAAGGCGAGGGAAGAGCTGATCGGGCACAGCACCCATCTGGAATTTTCCGTGCACAAGTTTACCCATGAGATAATGGTCAAGGTAGTTGACGATGAGACCAATGAGGTTCTAAAGGAAATACCGCCGGAAAAAATTCTGGATCTGGTCGCCGAGATATGGAAGATCGCCGGCCTGGTCATGGATAACTATATATAGTGAAGAGGGGGCTTTAAGTATGAGCAGCACATTGGATTCAATCAATTTTAACCGGATCAGCGGCCTGGCCTCCGGCATAGATTATGAAACCATAATCAAAAACCTTATGAAGGCGCAGAGCGCACCGCTGGACAGACTCAATCAGAATAAGACGCTCTTGCAGTGGAAACAGCAGGATTATACTGATCTGGCAAAGAAGATATATGCCTTTAAACAGAAAGTTTTCAATATGGAGCTTTCTTCCTCTTACAAGGCAAAAACCGTAAGCGTAAGCAACAATACCGTCGCAGGCGTAACGGCAGGCTCGTCTGCGGTCAACGGGACATATGCCATAAACGTATCGCAGCTGGCCTCGGCGGCTTATATGACCGGAACCGATGATTTGCCCAGTGCCTATAAATCAGACGGGACCGTGATGACGCTGGCTGAACAGTTCGGTATAACCGACGAAACGGGTGAGTTCGCCATTTCAAATGGGACAAGCAGCAAAGATATTTCGGTGAATTTCTCTACCGACACCGTATTTACGCTGGCTTCCAAGATAAACAAGGCCGGCATTGGCGTGACGGCTTCATATGACGAAAATATACACCGCTTCTCCATAATGTCCAATACCACGGGGAGCTCGAACGTGCTCAGTTATACCGACGCTTCCGTCGACACGAGCGACGGGGCAAAGGACTTTCTTAGCCAGATTATGAATCTTCCTGAGTCATCAACGGGAAAGGATGCTGTCTTTGAATTCAACGGCGCCACGCTTACCCAGTCAAATAATTCATTTCAGATAAACGGTCTGAGTATCTCATTGAGCAGTACGGGCTCAACTACGTTAACGGTAAATGACGATAACGGTCATATATACGATCAGATCAAGAGTATATTAAACGACTATAACGACCTTATAGCCGAGATAAATTCAAAGATCTCGGAGAAAAAGGACAATGATTGTATGCCTCTGACAGACGATCAGAGGGAGCAGCTTTCAGATAAGCAGCAGGAGGAGTGGGAGGAAAAAGCAAAAGCCGGCCTTTTAAATAACGACTCCATACTGTCAAATCTGCTCACTTCCATGAGGAAATCCATATATTCGAAGGTAGACGGGGCGGATCCGGCATACGACAGGCTGACGGACTTAGGCGTCACGACGGGTCAGTGGTATGAGAACGGCAAGCTATACATAGACGATGATAAACTCAAGAATGCGGTCGAAAGCGACCCCGATGCAGCTATAAGCCTCATGAAGAACATTATGAGCGGTCTGAATACGCAGATAGACGACGGCCTGAGCAAGATAAAAAAGAATTCGGGCGACTATCTTGGCACTGATCTATATGATCAGAGTTACATGGCCAACCAGATAAGGGATCTAAACGACAGAATTTTAGATACGCAGGACAGACTCAAAGATATCGAGGATAGGTATTACAGCCAGTTTACACAAATGGAACAAATGATAAGCCAGATGAACGCACAGAGCGCGTGGCTTAGTCAACAGTTTCAATAACGGCCGATAGGGGGGCACCATGCTTAATTATTACAATGAGTATATGAATAATTCGGTCATGACAGCCACGCCGCAAGAGTTGATATTAATGCTGTATGACGGATGTATAAAATTTATCAACAGGGCTGCTGCATCGATCGACAATATGGATTTTGAGGAATCCAATATGGACATATTGAAAGCGGAGAATATAATAACCGAACTTCGCTCAAGTTTGGATATGAGTTACAAGATATCAGAGGATCTGGATAAATTGTACGGCTTTTTTACAGATATGTTGGTACAGGCAAATATTTCAAAAGATAAAGAGAAGTTACTGCAGATACTGCCGTTGATTAAAGATTTAAGAGGTACGTGGGCTGAGGCGCAAAAAAAGGTATGATTGGAGGAATACCGGTGGAGGGAAATATGACGACGGATACCAAGGCGGATCTGTTTGAGGAACTTTATTCGCTCTCGAAGAAACAGGAAGAAGCTATTGACAATTCAGATTTTGATTCGTTGACTGCCCTTATAGGAGAGAAACAGAAAGTAATAAATAAAATAGACCTATTGAATGTGCAGGATGTCGTTGATAAGACTACGCATGCCACGGATGATCTGAGGGATCTGCAGAAAAAGATCATGACCGTAGATGAAAGAAACCGGAACAAGCTTATGGATATGGCTGATATGCTGAATAAAAAAATCAGCCTGATAAAGACGGAAAAGCGTCAGATGAAGTCTTTATATGTAGACATGGGAGACAGGGGCAACTATCTTGATAAAAGGGGTTAGCCCCTTTTTTATTTTTACCGTCATTGCCTGTCAATTAAATTTGTGCTAAACTAAAGACAAAATCTGCTGCAGGGGTGTTTGCAACATGAAGGAAAAAAATAAAGACAAAAAATTTAATGAGTATTTCGCGGAGGACATATCGGCTGCAAATAACGTAAATAGAAAATTTATCGGTGCGGTCGATGTTGTCGCCTCGGTAGAACTATTTGAGGAATATGTATATGCCAAGCGCAATTTGAGGGTATTGGAAAATGTCCGTATGGAAGATGAGCTTACCGATAGGTTTTTATATATCGACGATATAGTAATGAATTTTAAACATATCTTGAACATGGAAGGCGCACTGAAGAGCAAAAAAATATATGAACTTTACCAGATAAAGAGGACACTGCTCAATTACTATGAGGAATACAGGTTCTTATCCGCGTATTCCAATCATATATTCCGCCTGTATTCGTATTGGTGCAATAAAAATGACCGCTATCGGCATAAGTATGATCTAAAGATGTTTTACAGCGGCCTTTATAATTCGCTCAGGAACAGGGAAGGAAAAACAATAAAGAGTATGCAGCGGGAGATTTTATCTGTCATTCCAACGAGGGTGACTAAAGACTTTTTCCTGAGTTATATACAGGATTCCCTGTCGGGCAGGATAGAAGAGGATCCCGACGGGGTGTTGGAGGAAATATCGGATATATATGGTATAGTAAACGAAGATTATTATGAGGGCGAGAGTTTATCGGGCAATCCGAACTTCGAGCGCCTTAAGGCATATGCCGGGAATGATTATAGAAGGATGACCGGCAGGAAATTGCGCAGATACTGTAAGGAATTGAATCATTTTACGCTTATACTGAACACGGTCTGTGAAGTAATATGGCCGTATATAATGGCGTTAAATCGGATCATGATAATTTTGCTTGATTTCGATATGGATTATGCGGCGCTTATTGAGCTGGAGCCGCTCGTGTACACTTCACACAGATATGTCGTGGATCTGGATGATAAACAGCAGGATACGGAGGGAAAAGCTATTCTTCATGAGATAAGACCGGCCGCGCGCAAATGGTATGACATACTGAAAAGATACTCCCTTAAAATCGAGAACATGAGCAATTCGGAACTGGAGGAGGGGGATTTCTTCACGGATGAGTTGGTCGACTTTATCAACTATTTTTATTATCTTAACATAGTCGCGTTAGAAAACGAGGATCTTAATGCCGGCGATTATTATGACGTAACGTCGGATGATCTTTATGACGTTCTGGACAGTATAATACGGGACGTTGATGTGAAGCTGGACATATTAAAGCCTGACGAAAAGAAGATAATGATAAGCGACGTGATGTCAAGCGTTGCTCCCGATTTTAGCAGCCTGAGCGATTTTGTGAGCTTTGTAAAAAAATCTATAGAGTTTGATACAAACGATGCTGAGAAAGCCGTTGCCATAAAAGGTATTAATAGTATTCTGGATCATTATAGATACCTTGATTGAAATAGTATATATGAATGTGATATAATCAACGTATATATTATCTCATGGGGAGGAAAAAATGTTCAAGGGCATAAAGTTGTATGTGGTGGTTATTGTAGCGGTCGTATTGTTGGCTGCGCTCATGTTAGGCTTTAATCTTTATATGAAATATACAGACAGCGGTCTTGAGAAGAACATCAAGGACATAGACGGCGTGAAATCTGTGAAAATAATCAAGGATAAAGTTTCTCAAAAGATATATGTCGGTATAGAGAAGGACACAGACCTTAAGAATTTGTACCTTGAAATGGAGAAGGAGATAAACAAGCAGTCTCCGCAGTCCGTAATCATCATTCAGGATGTAAAGGGCAAATCCTATACAAAGTTGGAGAACGCATATGACGGGATTTCGTATTATTTATATGAATCAATGATCAAAGGGGATTTCCCCGAAATGATAAGCAGCATTCAGGATAAGTTGAAATCAAGCGGGATAAATTATACAATTAAGGTTGATGAGAAGAATATCTATGTGACTATGTCTTATAGTGACAGTACGCTGTATAAGGTTATAAACTACTCACAGGCATTAAGGGGGGAACATAATGATTAGGGAGGTATTGATAGGCTCTGCGGTAGCCGTAACTGTATTTCTAGCTATATTGGGTTTCGATATTACCCCTTTAATATTCATTGGGGCTATGCTGTTTATGCTTAACTATTTGCTGGACGGTAAGGTCGGCGGTAACCTCAAGACTGTAAATGATGTGGGTACGGTTAAGTTTGAAGATATCGGGGGGCAGAACTCTGCCATCAGGGAATTGAAAGAAGCGCTGGATTTTATCATACATGATAAGGAGATCGAAAAGCTGGGTATAAGACCTCTCAAGGGAATACTGCTATGGGGACCTCCTGGAACTGGGAAGACGCTGCTGGCTAAGGCGGCGGCGTCATATACCGATTCGGCGTTTGTGGCTTCCTCGGGCAGTGAATTCATAGAGGTATATGCCGGAGTAGGTGCTCAAAGGGTAAGAAAGCTGTTCGAGTCGGCAAAGGCAGAAGCGGCCAGACAGGGGAAAAAGGGCGTTGTGGTCTTCATCGACGAGATCGAGATAATCGGCGTAAAGAGGGGAAGCAATGAGAGTCATATGGAGTATGATCAGACTTTAAATCAGCTTCTCGTAGAGATGGACGGGGCAAATCAGGAGGATGACATAAAGTTACTGGTGATCGCGGCGACCAACAGAATGGATATGCTGGACGAAGCGCTGCTGCGGCCCGGCCGTTTTGACAGACAGGTAAGGGTCGACCTGCCGGATAAAAAGGGAAGGCTTGAAATACTCAATATTCATACCAAGGGAAAGCCGCTGGCTCCCGATGTGGATCTGGAAGCCATAGCGCAGGATACGTTCGGGTTTTCCGGCGCGCATTTGGAGTCGCTGACAAATGAAGCGGCCATATTGGCGCTGCGTGATAAATCGGAGATCATTATGCAAAAATATCTTACGGAAGCAGTCGATAAGGTCATCATGGGTGAAAAATTGGATAGAAAGCCGACGCCCGATGAACTTAAACGGGTCGCCATACATGAGACCGGGCACGCCGTGGTCATTGAAACGCTTATGCCTGGCAGCGTGGCTAACGTCACCATTGCTCCCAGGGGCAATGCCCTCGGATTCGTAAGGCAGACGGAGAAAGATGATCATTATCTTTACACTAAGGAAGAACTGGAAAAGGAAATAAAGGTATGCCTTGGCGGAGCCATGGCCGAAGAAATTATATTGAGTGACAGAAGTACGGGTGCATCCAATGATTTCGAACAGGCAATAAAATATGCCAAGGATATCATATACTCGGGCATGTCGAAGCTGGGGATAATCAGCAAGAACGATATACCGAAAAGAGATTTGAGCATGGCGGTATCGGAGATCATAAAGAATCTTGAAGAAGATGTGCACTGCATAATTGAAAGCAACAGGGATGCAATTTTATACCTGTCCGATATAATTTTAAAGGAAGAGAGCATAACCGGGGACATGCTGAGAAATTCTTTAAAGAGCGTGGCCGCGTAAATATGTAAATGAATCAATAAGGAGCGATTGAAATATCGCTCCTTATATTGTATACAAACCGGCAGACTGCAAAGATGTGCAAGGCAAAGCGGCAGGCCTGAACGATGCAAAATTAAGCAAGATAAGTTTTTAATTTAAAAATATTTATTAATAACATCCAGCGCATCCTTATTTATCAAGAGTTTTCCATGCTCATTCAATACGCCGGCAGAGGTATTTACCTTCATTCCGTACTCTTCCAATGTGGCCTGTGCTTTTTTGGTAAGGAATCCGCTCAGGGAAAGAACGTACCATTGCTGATATTTATACAGACTGCTTTCTCCCGAGAACAGCCCGTCAATTTCTTTAGAGAGCTCCAGAAATTCATCGAAGGACTCAAACTGAAAATAGTTGTTCAGATAGCTTTTGGGAGGTTTACCGGTGAACAATACCGGCTTGGTATTGGGAATGCGCGTGACTATGATCACAAAGCTGTCATATGCCACCGGAGCGACTTCCACGATCAATTTTGAATTTTCCACATCAAAACTTTCCTCCATATACGCCTCGTACAGGAGCTCCCAGAATAGGGACTGTGCCTTTGTATTGTCATAATAGAGGTCGTCTATTTCGATGTTTTTTTTCTTTAAATCTGCGGCGGTGATCAAAATCCTTATTTTATTCTCGCTGATTTTTTCTATTTTCATCCCGCCCACCTCTCTCTTTAATGATTATTAAATTTTATGCCATTCACCTTGGTATTATTAATTATACCATAAAGAGATACCTTTTCATAGGATGACACAGATACTGCTTTTTGAGTTGGAAGACGGATTATGTTTGGATTTCACCCAACGCAGCAGCGAGCTAAAATACTGTGTAATTTAGCGCTTGCGCGATTTTGGCATCGGTCTGAGGAGGAGAAATGACGCCCCTCCTCAGGTAGCAGATACCATGACCTTATGCTCTTTGATTATGTTTTCGATCTCCCCGCCGTTCAATGAATCCTTTTCGAGGAGCTTTTTTACTATCATTTCCAGTGGTCCCTTATTTATGCGGAGCGCTTCCATTGTTTCATCATAGCATTGGTCCATGATCTTGTTTATCTCCCGGTTTACAGTCTCATTGTCGTTTACGTCTTGAATTTCGTATACCCTTTTGCCTATGTCGCTCATACCGTATGAGGTGATCATGGTCAATGCTATTTGAGTGGCCTCTTTAAGGTCGTTGAGCGCGCCCGATGTCACATCGCCGAATATGAGCTCTTCTGCGGCTCTGCCGCCTAAAAGCACTTTGATCCTGTTCAGCAGCTGAGTTTTTGTTTGAAGGAAGTTATCCTCGTTGGGAAGGTTCAGGACATAGCCCAGGGCCTGGCCCCGGGGCTTTATGGATATCTTCCCCACCGAGTTGACTTCAAGCAGGCTGGAGATCAATGCATGACCGGCCTCATGGTATGCCACCATGAGTTTTTCCTTCTCGATTATGTCCGCATTCTTCTTTTCTATACCCGCTATTACCCTTTCTATTGCCTCATCAAATTCATCGTTGCCTATGTGCATCTTGTTCCTTCTCACGGCCAATATGGCTGCCTCATTGGCTATAGATGCAAGGTGGGCGCCCGTCATGCCGTATGTCCGGGAGGCCAGCTTCTTAAGATCTACGGCGGGCTCCAAGGGTTTGTTCTTGGTATGGACGCGCAGTATCTCCTCCCGAGCTCTGAGGTTGGGATGGCCGATATATATCTGCCGATCAAAACGGCCCGGCCGCAGCAGCGCCTCATCGAGCAGATCCAGCCGGTTGGTTGCTCCGATGACTATTACGGTATCCTCATTGGAATTAAAACCATCCATCTCAACAAGGAGCTGATTTAATGTCTGGTCCTTTTCAGAGTTGTTGTCTATGTTTCTGCGGCTGCCTACGGCGTCGATCTCATCGATAAATATCACGCTGGGAGCGCTCTTCCGCGCCTTTTGAAACAGGGCCCTTATTCTGCTGGCGCCTACGCCTACGTATTTTTCCACAAACTCCGAGCCGCTTACCGGGTAAAATACGGCTTTTGTTTCGCCGGCCAGCGCGCTGGCAAGCAGGGTTTTACCGGTGCCGGGAGGCCCATAGAATATTATCCCTTTTGGAAATTTTGCACCAAGGGCTTTGTACTTTTGAGTATTGTTCATATAGTCGACCAGATCATGCAGTTCCTCTATTACTTCATCCAGACCTGCCACGTCCTTAAAAGTGGTGGGAGGTCTGTTCTGGTCCTTTTCCTTGTTCTTGGATGCAGGCACGGCGACAGGCGACAGCTCCTTGTCGTCATAAAACTTCAGGTATAGGAAGCAAACTGCAAATAGCACCAACAAAATCAAAACCCAGGCCATAACTATTACCTACTTTCAAATACTGTTTGCATATGTATTTTTTAAATATGTCCATGTTTATATTCATTAAATAAAATGTAATTTATGGTTAAAAAGTATAATAAAGCGTATTAAAGAATAAATTAATTAAAGAACAGGGGGGATATTATGCATATGTTCTTCATCAGCTGGGACAGATTCATCAAGGTATGCGCTGTATTTATACTGGTGGGAATATCTCTCATCTATTATAATGGAGGATATCCGGGCAATATATCTGTTTTCGCCCCACAGCGGGAACTCCCTATATACAATGTAGAGACAAAGGAAAAAAATGTGGCGATAACGTTTGATGCAAGCTGGGGTGCGGAAAATACGCAAAAGATATTGGATATACTGGACAAATACGACGCGAAAGCCACGTTTTTCCTGGTGGGAATATGGGTTGACGACTATCCCGATATGGTAAAGCAAATAAGCGCTGCCGGACACGAGATAGGCAACCATTCTTCCACCCATCCACATATGAATAGCCTCTCTGAGGCTGAAATAGAGAAAGAGCTGTCGACGACGTCGGAAAAAATAAAGAAATTGACAGGCAAGGATGTAAGGCTGTTTCGGCCGCCGTACGGCGAATACAACAACAGGGTGGTGGTCACGGCAAGGAGTCTTGGCTACCAGGTCATACAGTGGGACGTGGACTCGCTGGACTGGAAGGATCTATCGGCCGACGTCATGGCCCAAAGAATACTGCCTAAGGCAAAGGAGGGTTCTATTATCCTCTTTCATAATGATGGAAAGTATACCCCTGAGGTATTGCCTACAATACTTGGAGAGCTTAAAAGCAGAGGCTATAAATTTGTCAGGGTTTCAGACCTGATATATAAGGACAACTATTATATAGATCATAAGGGCACCCAAATATTGCAAAGTGACAACCTGCAATAATATATGAAATTGTTGGTATCGTACAGCATTTCTAAGGATATTTTCTTATATTTATCGGTTTCTAATGCCATTAAGGATAGAAACATATAGGGCCTTAATAGGCAAATCGACAAAAAACGACTAATTAAATATAATCATGTTATCGCTTCAACCATTAAAGAAAAGGGTGATAACATGAAAAAATTAGCTACACTTATTGCCGTTCTCGCATTCGTATTAGTCACCGGTTTCGTTTCGGCGCCCGGTACTGCGTTTGCAGCCGGCAAAGTTCATGTGGTGAGTAAGGGAGAGAGCCTGTACAAGATTGCAAGCTGGTATGGCACTACGGTCGGTTCAATTAAGAAGGCTAACAACTACTGGAGCGATTATATAAAACCCGGACAGAGGTTGACCATTCCGTCTAAATCTTCAAGTTCAACGGGCTGTAAGGTCCATGTGGTGAGCAAAGGAGAGAGCCTGTACAAGATTGCAAGCTGGTATGGCACTTCAGTCGGTGCAATAAAGCAGGCCAATAATAATTGGAGCGATAGTATAATGCCTGGGCAGAAGTTGATAATACCTTCGGGCAAGACGACTGTAAAAGCAACCGTCAATAAGACGTCTGTTGCTTCTGCATCTACTGCCGGTTCTGCTTCTTCCGCAGCATTACCTTCGAGGGGTGTGTCTACCAGATTTAGCAGAGATGAAATATACCTTCTTGCAAAACTAATAAACGCGGAGGCTCGCGGAGAAAGCTATGAAGGCCAGGTCGCGGTAGGGGCGGTCGTACTTAATAGGATTACGAATTCTAATTTTCCCAATACATTAGCCGGCGTGATCTATCAACCGCTTGCTTTTACTGCCGTAAGCGACGGGCAGATGTATCTTGAACCTAATGCAACGGCACTGAAGGCGGCGGAGGCTGCGGCCGGAGGATGGGATCCCAGCGGAGGAGCGATATATTATTACAACCCCGCAAAGACCAATTCAAAGTGGATGTTTTCACGACCGATAATTACCAGAATCGGAAACCACGTTTTTGCCAAATAGGAGGCTGCCTAGTGCAGCCCTTTTTTACATATTAAAGCCTTTTAATGTGCAACATAATAAAAGGAACATTTATATGGACTCCAGAATATGTTTGAGAAAGGATATTGATATCCTATGACTGCTGTTTCTATAATAGGACGTGGGGGTAAGACCACGATAAAGACTATGCTGCAGGGAGCGCTGCATGACGTGGAGATATGGGAAGGCGCATCCGGCGGGGAGTGTGAGGTGATAGCCCTTGCCGGCCTTGCCAGACCCTATAGGAAGGAATTGCAGTATTTTTCGGATGCATCGGCGGTGATCGCCAACGCCGACGCCAACTACAGTATGAAGATGCCCTATGAATGTGCCATCGTTGATTATGGTCTCAGCAGTAAGGCGACCGTAACCGCATCCAGTATAATTCAGGAAGAGAGATGCCAAACCTTTACATGCTGTGTGCAGAGGGATATTAGGACTCTTTCAGGAAAGCTGATACTGCCCAGAGAATTTCCGGTCAGGATAGATGTACCGGGAAAATATAACATATATAATGCCCTGGCATCAATATCCGTTCTTCTGATTTTTGACATCGGGGAATGGGAGATCTCAAAGGTCTTGACAGGACTGAAATTCGGCGGCAATATGGAGAGGATATATGACGGAGGCTTTAGCGTAATATATAATAAGATTAGCAACCCATATCAGTTTTTTTCTGTCTTGGAAAGCCAAAGTGAGAACGAGTATAAAAACATATACATAGTATTGGATGACTTTGCCGGTCTTGAACCGGGGGTGTTAAAGAAGATCGCGGATATACTTCAGGAATGGCTTCCCGTATATAACTATACTATTTATATGGAAAATGACGGAAGCAGGACATCATATCTTATGAAACAGTTGGAAATGAGGAAGGTTGAGTATAGAGCGAATAAGGTGTACAATACGATCAAAGATATCATGCATACTGCGGCAAAGGGCGATAACGTCTTTTTACTCGGCAGTGAAAGGATCAAAACCGTCTGGTCTGACTATTTAAATATTACCAAAGAATAAGGTATATTTGCCTGCTCCCTTTAATATGATTATCAATAGAAAACTTACGATTGAAAGGGAGAGTGAAAATGCTAGGGAATATAATAAATACAAATGTTGCCGACCTGATAGGCACAATCTCTTCGGACATGAGTTTCAGCCATGAGATCTATGGGGAGCAGTTCTACAATTTTCTGATCGACGTTCCGAGACTATCCGATACATATGACCGTTTGCCTATAACCATTTCAGAGAGACTGCTCAATGACATTGATCTGAACATAGGGGAGAATGTATTTGTAACCGGCCAAATACGGTCATACAACAGGATGAACAATAATGGAAAGAGCAGACTGCTGCTTTCGGTATTTTGCAGGGATATCAGAAATACCGGTGAGGAGGATGATATCAAAAACCCCAATGACATATTTCTGGATGGATTTTTGTGCAAAAAACCTGTCTATCGGACAACGCCCTTCGGAAGAGAGATATGCGACTTACTCCTTGCAGTGAACAGAATGTATAACAAATCTGACTACATACCGTGTATAGCATGGGGAAGAAACGCGAGATTCTGTGATAAATTCACGGTGGGGGCACATATAAGGCTATGGGGGAGATTCCAAAGCAGGGAGTATCAAAAAAAGCTCGACGAAGAGAACATAATAACAAGGACAGCCTATGAGGTATCTATTTCCAAAATGGAGAAATTGGATTAATATAATTATATAATAGTAAGCGATTTAAAATAAAGGGGTGAAACGAATGAAGAACGGTATTATAGAGGTATATACGGGAGATGGAAAGGGAAAGACCACGGCGGCTGTCGGACTGGGAATCCGTGCGGTAGGCGACGGCTTCAAAGTTGCCATGATACAATTTTTAAAGGCCACGCCGACGGGGGAATTGAAATCCTTGGAGAAATTTGCCGGGAATTTCAAGGTATACCGTTTTGAGGAGAGCAAAAAGTTCTTCTGGGAGGCAAATGATGAGGAAAAAGAGCTGATGAAAAGGTGCGAGCACAGGGCCTTTGATTTTGCCAAGGAGCTATGTAGAAACGGCGATGTCGATATAATCATTCTGGACGAAATAATGCTTGCCCTATATAATAAGCTTTTGAGCGTTGAAGAGGTATGCGATTTCCTCAAAAACAAGCCGGAGAATGTGGAGCTGATACTTACGGGGAGGTATGCGCCGCAGCAGATCCTGGATGCGGCGGACCTGGTCACGGAGATGAAGATGATCAAGCATCCCTTTGAAAAGGGGTTGCCTGCAAGAAAGGGAATAGAATTTTAAAAATAGGCCGGTTTTCGGCCTATTTTCTTAAATCATTCATTATCTTTGTCTTATCCCTTGTCTTTCGGTCTACATCCTTTATGATTACGGCCGGGCTGCCTGCAACGACGGTATGGGGAGGTACGTCTTTTGTGACGACGGAGCCTGCGGCCACCACGGCGCCCTCGCCAATGCCGATGCCTTCCAGTACGACGGCATTGGCCCCTATGAGGACGTTATTACCTATGATGACCGGTGAGGCACTGGGAGGTTCTAGCACGCCGGCGATCACAGCACCGGCGCCTATATGACAGCTTGCTCCTATTTCTGCCCGCGCTCCTATCACGGCGTTCATATCTATCATGGTGCCGCCGCCTATCACCGCTCCTATATTTATCACTGCTCCCATCATGATCACTGAATTTTTTCCTATGGATACCTGTTCCCTGATAACTGCGCCCGGTTCGATGCGGGCGTCAAGTCCCGCCGTGTCGAGGAGGGGCAGGGCGGAATTTCGTCTGTCCGTCTCTATATATACGTCGGATATCCTATACCTGTGGCCTTCGATAAAGGCACTGATATCGCTATGTTCTCCGATCATCAGCCAAAAGTTTCCGCTGCCGAACGTTCTTATCCCGCCAAAATCGAGACCATTTAAATCTCCGCTTATATATGCTTTGGCCGGCGTTTTCTTTTTGGCCCGGCCGATATATTTTGCCAGTTCATAGGCATCCGTTATCATATTATGCGTCCTCCCTTATAAGGTCTTTTACTCCGTATAGGCCCGGCGGCCTGCCGACAATAAATTCTGCGGCTGCTATTGCGCCCCGCGCAAAAATATCCCGCGACAGTGCCGTATGTTTTATCTCAACGATCTCTCCGTCTCCTGCGAATATCACCGAATGTTCACCGGCGATACTTCCTCCCCTTATGGAATGAATGCCTATTTCATCCTTGGCTCTCTTTTCATGACCATGTCTGCCATATTTTATGATATCCCTTTCAGGGGTATTTTCCATTATCGTATTTGCCAACATTACGGCCGTACCGCTGGGTGAATCCTGCTTTTGATTATGATGCGCCTCAATTATTTCAACATCATAATCTTTAAGCAGTTTAGAGGCTGCCGCTACAAGGGAGTCCATGACGGCAACGCCGATGGAAGTATTGTACGACTGAAATACCGGTATTATAGCCGAGGCCTTTTTTATTTCGGTAATCTCCTCATCTGAAAAACCGGTGGTACATATTACGAGGGGCATCCTTTTGTCTATAGCTCCATGCAGCAGACTATGTACGGCGGCATGATTGGAGAAGTCTATGCATACGTCTGCAGCCTCTGCCGTGTCATTCAATGAGCTATAGACAGGTATGCCGTTCGGCGTTTCCGTATTCCTGCTTATTCCAGCCACTACCTCATGTTTTTGACTGCCCTCAAGCATTTCGAGGAGGGCCTTACCCATTTTACCGTTTATTCCCTGTATTATTATCTTCAGCATATCTGCACCTCGAAAATTAACCTTTTATTTTAAAACCATATTCGGATAATCTTGATTTTAAAATATTTAAATTTGTAGGTTCCATATCGGTCAAAGGCAGCCTGAGCGGCCCCGCGTCCATTCCTATCAGGTTCATTGCCGTCTTTACGGGTATCGGGTTTACCTCTATAAACATTGCTTTGTTTAACGGATTGAGTTTCAGCTGAAGTTCACAACTTCTCTTTACATCGCCTTCAAGGAAAGCGGCGGCTATTCCATGTACCTCTTTGGGCATTATGTTGGCGGTGACGGAGATAACTCCCAGTCCGCCCAGCGACATGATCGGCACCACCTGGTCGTCGTTTCCCGAATATATGGCAAAATCATTTCCACACAGTCGCGCTACTTCTGCGATCTGGCTTATATCGCCGCTTGCCTCTTTAACACCCGCTATATTGGGATGCTTTTTGAGCTCCGCTAAGGTCTGAGGCAGCACATTGAGTCCCGTCCTGCCCGGCACATTGTATATAATTATCGGGATGTTTACCGAGTCGGCTATCTTTGTAAAATGCTCGATAAGACCCTTCTGCGTCGTCTTGTTATAGTATGGAGTTATCACCAACAGGGCGTTTGCTCCGAGTCTCTCAGCCTCTTTGCTCATTTCTATGCTGTGCTTGGTATCGTTCGAGCCGGTGCCGGCTATGACCGGTATTTTATTTTTTATCTTTTTTACCGTAAACTCAATGACCTTACTCTTTTCCTCATCGGTCATGGTCGATGCCTCGCCGGTAGTACCGCATGCTATTATGGCGTCGGTGGAGTTTTCCAGATGAAAGTCCAGAAGTTTATCCAAAACCTCATAATTGACGCCGCCGGCAGTAAAAGGCGTCACCAGTGCGACGCCAGAACCCTTAAAAATAGCCATTGTCATATCCTCCTTATTAATAATTCTGCTATCTCGACTGCATTGGTTGCGGCTCCTTTTCGTACGTTGTCCGCAACGACAAACATGTTGATCCCGCTGTTTACGGTATCATCTCTTCTAAGCCTTCCCACATATACCTCGTCATGACCGGATGCGGCCGTTGCCAGCGGATATATATTGTTCCCCGGGTCGTCTCTCAGCACAACGCCCGATGCTTCAGACAACAGTATGCGCACATCTTTCAAATCAAACTCTTTTTCAAATTCCACGTTTATGGATTCGCTGTGACAGTTTTCAACCGGTACCCTGACTGTAGTTGCAGTCACCTTGATATCTTCATCATGGAATATCTTTCTGGTTTCATTTACCATTTTCATTTCTTCCTTAGTATAACCGTTGTCTAAAAAATCATCGATGTGAGGCAGGCAATTATTGTATATGGGATAAGGGAATTGCTTGGGCTGCTCGCCGCACGCCGTTCTCTTAAGATCATCGACCCCATTTTTTCCTGCGCCGGACACCGCCTGATATGTAGATACTACTATCCTCTTTATTCCGTAATGGTCGTGAAGCGGTTTTAACGGAACTACCATCTGGATGGTAGAGCAGTTGGGATTGGCGATTATACCGTGATGCCAGTCGGTGTCCTGAGGATTTACCTCCGGGACTATCAGCGGGACCGATTCATCCATTCTCCAATAGCTGCTGTTATCTATGACCGTGCATCTCTTGGCAGCCGCTATCGGTGCAAATTTCTTGCTGACGGCGGCACCGGCCGAAAACAATGCTATATCTATCCCACTGTCAAAGGAATCCTCTCTCAATTCCTTCACTTTATAAGGTTTGCCCTTGAATTCGAGATTTGTACCCTCGGATTTTTTGGATGCAAAAAGTAAAAGATTTTTAATGGGGAAGTTCCTCTCTTCCAGGACCTTGATAAAGGTCCTGCCGACCATACCGGTTGCCCCTACCACAGCTACATTGTACAATGACATTCCTCCTTAAATAAAAATAACTACCCTTGAGCCGGCAGGTAGTTTGCTGAAAATTATATACGGCGGCGAAAGCGCCTGAATAACCACCGGATAGCTCTCCATCATAATAGAATATGATGACAGTGCCGGGACTGTTGATCCCGGTTCCAGGAGCCGGGTTGAGGATTTCCGGTCCTTCGGCACCGGCTCCTTTCAATATCCTTCATAGTTTTCCTCTTCCTTGGGATATTTACTCTTAGACGGTGCAGCCTCTATCGTATCTTCTATTTACTAATATATTATCGTTTATGTTAATCTGTGTCAAATATATTTGATTGGCTGTATTGTCAGGTGTTAGTAAGTAAATTGCAAAAAGGCATGCATTTTTTAAAATATTCAATGAAAACTTTTGATGAATATTTATTATTTGTCATATTTTGACGAGGATAGTATAATTATGTTGGGTTGGGAGGAATAGGAGAGGAGATCATATGATTCAAAACATTCGTAACAGATTGGTCGTTTTTATCACTTTGCTTGTTGTTGTCAGTATAGGCGCCTCAAGCTATTACAATTATTATTTGAGCAGCAGGAGTATGGCAGAACAGGTAAAGAACGAAGAAGATGCGGTTTTGAATGTATCCGGTCATTATATAGATACACTGCTTACCAACTACGAAAATCAATTAAACCAGTTTGCATCTTCCGAGGCTATTTCAAGCGTAATAGGTTCCGGTGAAGCAGAGGGTAAGATACAGAATTATCTCGGTAAATTTATAAAGACTATGCCGAACGCCGTAAACCTATATATTGCCACCACTGACGGCAGGTTTTATCTTTATCCGCAGCAGGAACTGCCGGCAGGTTATGATCCCAGGGGTAAGGATTGGTACAAGAAGGCTGATTCTGCCGCAGGCAAGACAATTTGGACCGACGTTTATAAGGATGCCGCCAGCAATAAGAATGAAGTTACCGTAGCTAAACAGGTAACGGATGATGCGGGCAACGTTATCGGTGTGGCCGGTATTGATGTAGATCTTACATATCTTTCAAAGGAATTGAGCAATATAAAGGTCGGAGATACGGGCTATGTGTTTTTAATGGACAGCAAGGGCATAACGTTGGCTCACTCTGATACGAGCAAACTGGGTATGGACATGAAACAGTATGACTGGGGCAAAAAAATTATCAATGGTGATAAAACCGGTTCACTCGATTACAACTTTGAAGGTATGGATAAATATGCGACATATGGTACTATTGACCGACTGGGATGGAAAATAGTGGCCACACTGCCCAACAGCGAAATAGCTGCTTTCTCCGACAGCATATTTAAAGGTACTGCGGCATCGGGAGCAGCAGCTATTTTGATAGGCGTGCTTATTGCTTTCTTCATAGCAAAGGGTATAGTAAGCCCGATAAATAAGCTAAAGGAATCGCTTTCATATGTGAAATCGGGAGACTTTTCACAGTTGACTGATCTCAAGACAAAGGACGAAATAGGTCAGCTTGCGTCATATTTCAATGATGCCATGGACGGTATCAGAGGATTGATCAATGATGCCCATGGTGTGGCAGAAAAGGTAAAGCAGGAAACCGACGCGCTTACGTCTTCTGTGTCTCAGACATCGGCGGCTACCGAAGAGATAGCCAGGGCGGTACAGGATGTGGCATCGGGGGCGTCTGCCCAGGCCGCTGAAGTACAGGAAATAAGCGGAGTGGTGGAGGATCTGTCCAATAGCATAGGCAATGTCAAGGAAGCGGCCGAGAACGTGTCCGTAATGTCTAATGATTCCCTTTTATTGAGTCAGGAAGGCAAAAATATTGTCAATACGCTTGTCGAGAAAAACGAGGAAAACGTGGAGGCAAACAGAAACGTGATAGATGCTATAAACGAACTCAACGACAGGTCTAAGCAGATAGGAGACATTGTGGAGACGATAAACGCCATCGCCGATCAGACAAATCTGCTGGCACTGAACGCCGCTATAGAGGCGGCAAGGGCGGGAGAGGCAGGAAGAGGGTTTGCGGTTGTGGCCGATGAGATACGCAAGTTGGCCGAGCAATCTTCGCAGGCTGTTTTACAGGTCCAAGAGCTTATAGGAGGTATAGAAAAGAACGTCAGCGACAGTGTTTTGAGTGCCGAGAAGTCGAGTAAGATAAATGCAGAGCTTACCGAAAGCGTAAAGAGTACCTCCGATGCTTTTTCAATGATCACTGATTCACTGGGTACGGCAATGGACTCCACCCAAAATGTTATGAGCTTGATGGATGATATGGATAAACTGAGGGAAAAAGCGGTCGAGGGTACGGATAATATTTCAGCCGTTGCCGAAGAGACTGCCGCATCTACCGAAGAGGTATCTGCATCCACGGAAGAGCAGAATGCCGCATTGGAGGAAATAAGAAGATCATTAGAGGAACTGCAGACAATGACCGGAAGATTGTTTGAAGACGTTTCCAAGTTTAAAGTTTAAAATATATATGGATTGTATATGTATGTTTACTTGACCATGTTTACTTGTTGTGCTATTATAAGTATGTCGATAGAAATCGATTAATTTATAAGTTGGAGGTAAAAAAATGAAGGGCAAGGTAAAGTGGTTTAATTCTGAGAAGGGTTATGGCTTCATAGAAAGAGAAGGAGGACCGGATGTCTTTGTACACTTCTCAGCGATAACAATGGATGGTTTTAAGACGCTGGAAGAGGGACAAACAGTGGAGTTTGAGATAGTTGAAGGTGCAAAGGGGCCGCAGGCTACTAATGTTACTGTTGTAAACGCCTAAACTTCCGAAAATCCAACCCTAACACTTAAGGTGTTAGGGTTTTTAGTATGTGGAGGGAAATAACTTGAATGACTATATTGTAAGGGCAGTAGCCATGGGAGGAACACTTCTTGCATATGCGTCGACTACTAAAAATACGGTGGAAGAGGCACGAAGGATACACGGCTTAAGTCCGCTTGCCTGTGCGGCATTAGGAAGGTGCCTTACAATGGCGGGGATGATGGGCGCTATGATTAAATCAGACAAGGACAGCGTGACGATACAGATAAACGGGAACGGACCGCTGGGCAAAATAGTAGCATGTTCCGATTCGCGGGCTAAAGTAAAGGGGTATTTAAGCAACCCCGATATATATCTGCCTCCGCGTTCCGACGGGAAATTGGATGTCGGAAGTGCCGTGGGCAGAGAAGGGACTCTTACCGTCATACGCGATATGGGACTGAAACAGCCGTATATCGGTAAGGTACAACTTATTACGGGTGAAATTGCGGAGGATTTTACAAACTACTATGCCAGATCGGAGCAGATACCATCATCGGTAGGTCTGGGTGTGTTGGTGGGTGTCGACGGGTCATGCAAGGCTGCCGGAGGTTTTGTCATTCAGCTCATGCCCGGTTTTCCGCAGGAAAAGATAGGGATGATAGAGGAGCGGGTGGGTAAATTATCTGCCGTAACAAAGCATCTTGGATCTGGCAAAAACCCGGAGTATATATTAAATTTATTGCTTGGCGACATGGAGCTTGCAATACTGGACAGAATCGAGACCACGTACGAATGCGACTGTAATATGGAACGTGTGGAAAAGGCCATATGTAGTCTTGGAAAGACTGAGATTGAAAAACTTGTGCAGGATAACGAGCCGTTGGAGATCATTTGTGAGTTTTGCGGAAAGAGATATAGGGTCGAGTCCGATAAAATGTATGAAATGCTTGAGTAAAAGGATAGTTTCAGGTAAGAACGAAAATAAGAGGATTATTGAGATAATCCATATAATATATGAATAATCTGCTATAAACGGTATTTTGTATTTTTGACTTAATCCTGAATCTCGTTTATACTATTTTATGTTAAATGGCCCGGTAGTTCAGCTGGTTAAGAACGCTAGCCTGTCACGCTAGAGGTCAAGGGTTCGATCCCCTTTCGGGTCGCCATTTTAT
>DHDI01000009.1:38171-41085 GCA_002399285.1 Thermoanaerobacterales bacterium UBA4880 | reverse complement strand
GCTCAATGCCCCTATGACAAGGTGCTGGGCGCGTCCAACCTCGAAATGCTCCGCTATGAGTGGATATGGTACAAGGAGCGCGGCACCGGCTTTCTCAACGCCAACCGCGCCCCGCTGAAAAAGGCGGAGAACATTTTGGTGTTCTATCAAAAGGCCTCTGCCTACCGTCCGCAGTTTACCTACGGGGAGCCCTACCGCAAGATACACGCCCGCAGCGGGACGAGTCCGAACTACGGCAAGTTTGAGCGGAGCGGCTCCGAGTCCAGCGACGGGCGGCGTTATCCGGGCAACGTGCTTTTCGTGCCCACGGTGACAGGCGGCATCCACCCCACGCAAAAGCCGGTGGAGCTCTGCGAGTATTTCATCAAAACCTACACCGACGAGGGCGCGGTGGTGGCCGACTGCTGCGCGGGCAGCGGCACAACCGCCATCGCCGCCCTCAACACGGGCCGCCGCTTTCTCTGCTTTGAAAACGCCCCTGTGTTCTACGGCCCTGCCGCCGAGCGGATCGAACAGGCGCGGCAGGCCGTGGCCCGTGGCGAGAAAGGAAGGTAGTCTTATCGGGAAATACAGTATCATTTACGCCGATCCGCCGTGGCGCTACTCGCAAAAGGGCTTGCAGGGGGCGGCTGAACGCCATTACCCCACGATGGGGATCGAGGAGCTTTGCGCTCTGCCCGTGGCCGATCTTGCGGCCCCGGACAGCGCGCTTTTTTTGTGGGCCACGTTCCCCCAACTTCCCGAGGCCCTGCGGCTGATCTCCGCTTGGGGCTTCAAGTATAAATCCGTCGTTTTCGTGTGGCTGAAAAAGAACAGGAAAGTGGATAGCTGGTTTTATGGGCTGGGCTTTTGGACGCGGGCCAACGCGGAGGTGTGCTTGCTAGCGACAAAGGGCCACCCAAAACGGCGGGCAGCCAACGTCCATCAATTCATCATTTCCCCTGTGGAGGCCCACAGCAAAAAGCCGGACGAGGCCCGTGAAAAGATCGTCGCCCTCATGGGCGATCTGCCCCGCGTGGAGCTTTTCGCCCGGCAGACCCCGCCCGGCTGGGACGTATGGGGAAACGAGGTCACGCCCACGATCCCGGACTTTGGAACGTTTTGTCCCGAGGAAGGAGGATGACAAATGCCATATGTGAATGTACCAAACGATCTATCCAAAATCAAGACCAAGCTGGCCTTTAACCTGACGAAGCGCCAGCTTATCTGCTTCGGTGCAGGGGCGGCGGTGGGCATCCCGGCCTATCTGCTCACCCGCAGCGCCCTCGGCAGCAGCGGGGCCCTGTTCGTCATGCTGGGCATCATGCTCCCGGCGTTCCTGCTGGCGATGTATGAAAAGGATGGGCTCCCCTTTGAAAAGGTGATGCGGAACATTGTTCGCGCCCGTTTCACCGGGCCCGGTATCCGGCCCTATCGGACGGAGAACATCTACGCTCCATTTACGGGAAAGGAGGAAAAACATATTGCAGAAAACGCAAACAAAAAAGCGCGTCCCGGCAAGGGCCGCTAAACGCAAGGCGGCGCTGTCGGCCCAGCAGACCATCCCCTATGTGGCGATGCACCCGGACGGGGTATGCCAACTCCCCGGAAACCTTTACACAAAAACCGTCGAGTACGAGGACATCAATTATTCCGTTGCGTCCACTGAGGATCAGACTTCCATTTTCGGCGGCTGGAGCTCGTTCCTGAATTACTTTGATAGCTCCCTGCCGTTCCAGCTTTCCTTTATCAATCGGCGCTCCCGCGCAGGGAGTCGGTATCAGGTCAATATCCCGATGGCCGAAGATGATTTTGACAGCATCCGGGGCGAGTTCGTGGGGATGCTGAAAAACCAGATTGCCAAGAGCAACAACGGCATAGAGCGTTCCAAGTACATCACTTTCGGCGTTCCCGCCGAGGGGATCGCCGCCGACCGGCCCCGGCTGGAGCGTGTGGAGGCCGACGTGATGGGCAACTTCAAGCGGTTGGGGGTGCCCTCCGGCCCCCTCGACGGGCGGGAGCGGCTGGCCCTGCTTTACGGCCAGATGCATCCGGGGAGCCGGGAGCCGTTCCGTTTCTCATGGGCCGACATTCCCCGGACGGGAATGGGGACAAAGGATTTTATTGCCCCGGATAGCTTCGACTTCCGGCAGAGCAGGACGTTCCGCGTGGGCCAGCATTGGGGCGCGGCATCCTACTTGCAGATCATGGCGTCCGAGCTCTCCGACAAGCTCCTTGCGGAGGTTTTGGAATTGGACGCGGAAATGACCGTGACGCTCCATATTCAAACGGTGGATCAGCTAAAAGCCATTAAGACCATCAAGGGCAAAATCTCCGACATCGACAAAATGAAAGTGGAGGAGCAGAAAAAGGCTGTCCGTTCCGGCTACGATATGGAGATTTTGCCGCCCGACCTCATTACGTTCTCCAAAGACGCGATGGAGCTCCTGTCCGATCTGCAATCACGCAACGAGCGGATGTTCCTGCTGACCTTTACCGTGGTGAATGTCGCCCCCACCCGCCAGCGGCTGGAAAACGACGTATTCACCATCTCGGGCATCGCGCAGAAATACAACTGCGCCCTGAAACGGCTGGACTGGCAGCAGGAGCAGGGCTTTGTGTCCTCGCTGGCCCTCGGCTACAACGGCATTGAAATCCAGCGGGGCATGACAACGAGCTCAACGGCCATCTTCGTTCCTTTTATGACAAGGGAATTGAGGATGGGCGGTCAGGCTCTCTACTACGGCATGAACGCGCTTTCCGGCAACGTGATTATGGCCGACAGAAAAAAGCTGAAATCGGCCAACGGGCTTTACCTCGGCTCGACGGGCTCAGGCAAGAGCTTTTCGGCCAAGTGGGAGCTCATCAACGTGTTTCTTGCCACCCAAGACCGCATTATCATTGTTGATCCGATGGGCGAATACGCGCCCCTTGT
>DHDI01000009.1:32511-38102 GCA_002399285.1 Thermoanaerobacterales bacterium UBA4880 | reverse complement strand
GTGCGGCGGCTGGGCGGGCAGGTCATCGAGATCGCCCCGGACAGTCCCCATCACATTTCGCCTATGGAGCTTCAAATGAATATCAATGACGAGGAGAGTCCGCTTTCCATGAAGGCGGACTTTTTATTGTCGCTATGCGAGCTCGTTGTGGGCGGCAAGGAGGGCCTGCAACCCGTCGAAAAAACCGTCATTGACCGCTGTGTGCGGCTGGTGTACCGGGAGCTCGCGCTGGGGCTGGACACGGCGAAAACGCCGCTGTTGCAGGATTTGTACGAGGAACTTCTTAAACAGCCTGAGCCGGAGGCCCGCCGGATCGCAACGGCGCTGGAGCTCTACTGCACCGGCAGCTTGAACCTGTTTAATCATCCCACGAATGTCAACCTCAATTCCCGCGTGGTGTGCATCGTCTTGAAAGGGCTGGGCGAAAACCTCCGCAAAATCGCCATGCACGTCACAAACGAGTTTGTCACGTCGGCGGTCAACGCCAATTTCCAAAACGGCGTGGCGACGTGGTGCTATTTTGACGAGTTCCACATCCTCTTGCGCGATCCCCTCACGGCCAGCTATTTCGTCTCGGTCTGGAAAATGCTGCGTAAAAAAGGCTGCGTCCCCAGCGCCTTGACGCAAAACGTCAAGGATTTGCTGGCCAGCCGGGAGATCGAGAACATTCTGGACAACACGGACTTTATGATTCTGCTTTCCCAGGCGCAAAGTGACCGGGCCATTCTCGCAAAACAGCTTGGGATCAGCGAACACCAGCTTTCCTACATCACCCATTCCAATTCCGGCGAGGGATTGCTTTTCTATGGCAACGTGACAATTCCCTTTGTGGATCGGTTCCCCCGAGGGGAGATTTACGATCTGCTGACCACCCGCCCGGAGGACATGGCCCATGAGCGAACAGACGAATAGGGCCGGGGGCGGCGAGAGCACTTCGGGACAAAGTGTCCCGAAGTCCAAGTTCCGACAGGAGAGCGAACAGGCCAAAATCAACAAATCCAAGCTCCGCATGGAAAAGCGGGGCGAAAAGCTGGACGCCGCCCGGGAGCGGCTGGCAAAGCAAAAGCCGCTGAAAAAGCCCGGCCCCATCAAGCGCGTGGGCCGGGCCGCCGGGCGTGGTGTGCATGGCTTTGTCCACGGAAAAATCTACGAGGCAGAGCATGAAAACGTGGGTGTGGAGGGCGCTCACCGCGCCGAGCTCGCCGGGGAGTTCGTCCTGCGGCATGGGACGCGTTTTGTAAAAAAGCGCATCCGTACCGCCCCGGCCCGCGCTGTCCGCAAGGCCGAAGCGAAAAGCATCCGGGCAACGGCAGACTATCATTTCCGTATGGCGGCCCAAAAGCATCCCGAGCTCCACAAAAACGCCGTTTCCCGGTTTTGGCAAAAGCGACGCCTGAAAAAGCAATACCAAAAGCAGGTGCGGGAGGCCGCCAAGCAGGGCGCGAAAGTGACTGAAAAGGCGGCGGTCACGGTGGAGAAAGTGGCCCGCGCTGCCGCAGGCTTTGTCAAGCGGCATCCCGTGGGAACGCTCATCGCGCTCGCCTGTGTGCTGCTCCTTTTTGTGATGCAGTCCTGTATGTCCTCGATGCTTTCCCTCGGCAACGGCCTTGTGGTGGCCGTGGGCGCGTCCACTTATGTATCCGAGGACGCAGATATGCTGGGGGCCGAAGCCGCCTACGCCGGGATGGAGGCCGAGCTCCAAGACTATCTGGACAGCTACGAGCTTACCCACGATTACGACGAGTACCATTATGACCTTGATGAAATCCAGCACGATCCCTATGTGCTCATTTCCATGATCTCGGCGCTCCATGAGGGCGCGTGGACGCTGGACGAGGTACGGGGTACGCTTCAAACGCTCTTTGACCGCCAGTACATTCTCACCGAGGATGTGGTGACGGAGCGGCGCTATTACATCGAGACGGACACATGGACGGAAACCGACCCCGTCACCGGCGAGACTACGACCCACAGCGAGAGCTATCGCGTGTACTACGATTACTATATCTGCACCGTTACGCTGGAAAACTTCAATTTATCCCATGTCCCGATCTACATCATGGGCGAGGAACAGCTTTCCCGGTATGCCTTGTATATGGCGACGCTGGGCAACCGCCCCGATCTGTTCCCGCAGTCGGCGTATATAGGCAAGTACATCACAAACGGCCCCACCCTGCACGACGTTCCCGAGGCATATCTGGCCGATGAAACCTTTGCCGCTATTCTCACCGAGGCCGAGCGGTACATTGGCTATCCCTACGTTTGGGGCGGCTACAATCCCAGCACATCCTTTGACTGCTCCGGCTATGTCTCATGGGTCATCAATCATTCCGGCTGGGATGTTGGGCGGCTGGGGGCGCAGGGGCTTTACAACATCTGTACCCGCACGGCCTCGCCCCGGCCCGGCGATCTCGTTTTCTTTGTGGGCACCTACGACACGCCGGGCGTGAGTCATGTGGGCATCTACGTCAGGGACGGATGGATGCTCCATTGTGGCGATCCCATCGGTTACGCAAATCTCGATACAAGCTATTGGCAATCTCATCTATACGCCTACGGGCGTTTACCGTAAAGGAGGACTTAATATATGGCGACAAGCAAAAGCGCAAAAATAGAGGCCGAGATCGGAAAGGTGAAAGCCAAAATTTCCGAACAGCAGGCCAAGCTGAAGGAGTTGGAACAGCGCCGGACGGAGGCCGAAAACGGCGAGATCGTGGAAATCGTCCGGGGCATGAGCATTTCGCTTGCCGAGCTCCCCCTGCTTTTGCAGCGGCTCCGGGGCGAGGGCACTTCGGGACAAAACGTCCCGAAGTCCGCGCCTATTGAAAAAGAGGAGGATTGAACATGAAACGCTTTAAGATGCTGACAGCGGCGCTCTGCGCCGTTGTTCTTTTATGCGGATTTTCCGTCACGGCCTACGCCGGGGGCGGCGAGGATTATGGCGATCCCACCATGCCCGCCGCGACGGAAACGCCCGCGCCCGAGCCGGAGGATAAGCCGTTCACCCCCTCCGGCACCGGGACGGTAGTGGACAGCGCCACCGACGAGGATGGCAAAGAGTTTTACACCATCATCACCCCTGCGGAAAATGTCTTTTACCTCATCATTGACCGCCAGCGCGGGACGGAAAACGTATATTTCCTCAACGCCGTGACCGAGGCCGATCTGCTGGCCCTCGCGGAAATGCCCGAGGAAACCCTTACCCCTGCCCCCGAGCCGGAGCCTGATCCCGACCCCGCGTCCACGCCGGGGCCGACCCCGGAGCCGGAAACGAAAAGCAACGCAGGGGCACTCCTGCTTGTGGCGGCGGTGGTTCTGATCGGCGGCGGGGCCGCGTGGTACTTCAAAATCTATCGTCCCAAACAGCAGCGGGCCGCCGAACCCGAGGAGGACACCGAGGAGCCGGAGGAATGAGCCGGGAACTGACCCGCGAGGAAAAGGCGGCGATCCGCAGGCTGGTGACGGGCCTATGCGCCTACTATGACCGGGAATACGGCTGTTTGCCGCTGGATTGCGAGTGCTATATGCTGGGCAAGTGCTGGACAGGGGCCTATTGCCGTTACTTCCGGGAGGCCGTTTTACCTACCAATCCCGCGCTGGAGGCGGCGTTGACCATCGAAGGCCCGGCCCCGGAAATGCGTCCCTGCCCCGTCTGCGGCGGGCCTGTCCTCCCGGATGGCAGGACGCGCTATTGCTCGGCGGCCTGCGCCGGGGCCGCCCTGCGGGAGCAAAAGAGGGACTATATGCGGAAAAAGCGGGGCCGGACGGTGGAAAATTAGGCCCCTCAAAACCCGCTTGTATCAAGGCTTTTCGGGAGCCTTAACCGGGCGGGGCGTATGATTTTACGTCCCGCCCCGGTTTTACCCCGATACTTTCCACATTTTTGAGAGGAGCGTTCTTTATGTCTGGAAAGTACAACCCCCTGCAAAGCGCGGAACTGTCCGGGGAGCAGAATTACAACATGATCGACGGTATTCTGAATAACGCGCCGCCCCCTCTGCCCCCGCTCCCGGAGAAACCGCTGGACAAGGTGAAAGAGCACCCGCCCAAAAAGCGCAGCCGGGAGCACGAGGAGCGGTGACGAAAAAACGCCGCCGCGAGATCCATCTGCACGTTATGGTCACGCCGGAGGAGCTTGAACAAATACATGAGCGCATGGCCGAGGCGGGTATCCGCAATATGGGGGCCTATATGCGGAAAATGGCCCTCAATGGCCTTGTGCTCCATGTTGATCTTACCCCCGTCCGGGAGCTCGTTTCCCTGCAACGGCGCTGTTCCAATAATCTCAATCAAGTGGCGATCCACGCCAATACCTACGGCGTGTACCCATCCGAGATCAAAGCCCTGCAAAAAGACTATGCCGACTTGTGGGGGCCGTTGTCCGATCTGCTGAAAAAGCTCTCGGCGGTGGTGGAGCTATGAGGACATGGGGGCGGCTTGTGCCACCCCCGGTTTTTACGACTTCGGGACGTTTTGTCCCGAGGTGGTGAAAGTCGGAGACATCCTTGTTGTCCTATTTTTTCGGAGTTATAATTGACATATACAGGTAAATATACGGACTTTTGAAGGAGATATCATCATGCGGATTATATTAAAAATCCTTGCCGCCCCTTTTGTGGTGGTGCTCACGGTACTGGCGGCGATCATCACATTTCTGTTTTGCGTCGGCGGGGCCCTATGCTATGTAGCGTGTGTCGGCGTGACCCTGTTGGCCATCGTCGCTTTTATCGCAGGGCAGACAACCGGGGGCATCGCCTGTCTTGTTATCGCGTTCCTGATCTCTCCCTTTGGGCTCCCGGCCATCGCGGAGTGGTTGGTCGGGAAAATGCACAGTCTGAACTTTGCCCTGCGGGACTTCATCACCGGCTGAAACCTCGGGACAATTTGTCTCAAAGCGATCCGGGCGGCGGCTGAACATGGCCGCCGCTCTTTTCACAGGAAGGAGGATTGCCCACGGCGACAACATACATCAGGCCCTATAAAAAGGCAGCGGACAAGAGCGCCATTCAGACGATGGAAGAACGGTTTGCCTATGGGCTCAACCCGGAAAAGCTGGGGGCCGTGTCCTCGTACCTTTGCGATCCCGCAACGGCTCACGCCGAGTTTCTGCTCACAAAAAGCCAGTATCAGGCCGAGACAGGCCGGGCCGTGGAGCGCGGCGCTCTGTTCTTCTAAATCCGCCAGGCGTTCCCCCAAGGCGAGGTCATGCCCGAGGAGGCCAATAAAATTGGCTATGAAACCGCCCTACGCTGGACAAAGGGAAAGTATCCGTTTTTCGTTTGTACCCACATCGACAAGGGTCACATTCACAATCACATTTATTACAACGCCACGGCCTTTGACTGCTCCCGAAAGTTCCATAACTTTATCGGCTCCACCTTTGCCCTGCGGCGGCTTTCTGACCGGGTGTGTATCGAGCACGATCTTTCCTATATTCAAAATCCGACGCAGCACAGCAAGGGGCGGTTTTTGCATTATGGTCAATGGATCGGGGAAAGGCCCCCATCCTATAAACAGCGTTTGCGCCTTGCCATAGCCGATGCGCTCAAAAAAGGCCCCGCCGATTTTGACGCTTTCCTCCGGCTCATGGA
>DHDI01000009.1:10120-32313 GCA_002399285.1 Thermoanaerobacterales bacterium UBA4880 | reverse complement strand
ACCCGGCTCCGGGCGTCCACGCTGGGCGAGGGCTTTGACCCCGAGGACATACGGGCCGTGATCGCCGGCAAGCGTCCCGCGCCGGAGATCCGCGACGAGGCCCCGGCCCCGCCCCGGCGCGTCAACCTCATCATCGACATTCAGGAGCGGATGCGCTCCGGCAAGGGCCCGGCCTATGAGCGGTGGGCAAAAATCTACAACCTCAAACAGATGGCCGCCGCCCTGCAATTCTTACAGGAACATAAGCTGACCGAATACGATCAGCTTGCAGCCCGGACGGACGCGACGGTTGACCGCTTTCACAAGCTCACCGGGGAACTCCAATCCACCGAGGCGGCGCTCTCCAAAACTGCCGGGCTCATGGGCGCGACGGTAGACTATGCCAAGACCCGCCCCGTGTTCGACGGTTACAAGGCGGCCCGGTACAGCAAGAAATATCTGGCCGAGCATGAGGCCGAGCTTGCCACCTACCGGGCGGCGCGGGCCACGATGAACGACATCCTCAATGGGGCCAAGCTCCCTAAAATGGACGATCTCAAAAAATCGCGCCGGGAACTGGCTGACAAGAAAAAGGCGCTTTACCCCGAGTACCGGGCGGCCCAGCGGGATATGCGCGAGGCCGTGGCGGTAAAAGCGAATATTGATCATCTGCTCGGCCTGACGGACGGGCGGGAAAATAAGGAACAGGAGCGATAGCGACGGTGACGCAGACAAAAGACTTCGGGACAAAATGTCCCGAAGTGCCGGGTTTGGGGAGGCTCCCCAACAAGCATTTTCGCGGCCCCTCGGGGCTGTGAAAATATCGAGTGTGGCCACACTCGAATTGCTTGCCGCTTAGCCAAAGCACAATTCGGTGTCTTTAATATTGACAATCAACTCGAACCGCTATATAATGTGCTTAAACAATAAGTACACCATATGACGATAGGGGGTATCATGTGGAAATCATAATCAGTAGCAACACAAGTAAGCCCATTTATGAGCAGATAACTTCACAGATGAAGGCTTTGATTATGAGTGGCGAATTACAGGCAGGCGATCCCATCCCATCTATGCGTTCATTAGCAAAATCTCTACATGTCAGCGTAATCACGGTCCAAAAGGCATATGAGGATTTGCAGCGGGATGGATTTATTGAAACTACTGTTGGGCGTGGGAGTTTTGTATCTGCTCAAAACAGAGATTTTATTCAAGAGGAAAAGCAACGCCAAGCAGAAGAACATTTACAGGAGGCCGCCGAGATTGGCAGAACAAGCGGGATTCCTGTTGAAAAACTTGTCGAGCTATTAAAGCTATTCTATCAGGAGGTGAACTAATATGAGTATTTTAGAAATAGCAGATTTAACAAAAGACTATGGGGATTTTTTGCTGGATAAGGTGAGCTTTTCAATTCCGCAGGGAGCCATTATGGGACTTATTGGCGAAAACGGAGCGGGTAAAACCACCACAATCAATATCATCCTAAATGAAATCGCAAAAGATGGAGGCACCGTATCTATCTTCGAAAAAGACCATATACAATGTGAAACAGAGATTAAAAATGCTGTCGGCGTAGTTTTTGATGACAGCCCGCTACCCGACCTGTATACGGCCGTTGAGATTGAAAAGGTTTTTAGTTGTATCTATTCGGCTTGGGAACATAGAGCCTTTGAACAGTATATAAAAAAATTTGAGCTTCCTGTGAGCAAGCCGATAAAAAATTTTCCCAGAGGTATGAAAGTAAAACTATGTTTTGCGATTGCACTATCACATAATTCTCAATTATTGATTTTGGATGAAGCCACCAGCGGCCTTGACCCTATAATGCGGGATGAAATCATGGATATTCTTTTGGATTTTGTGCAGGACGAGAACCATTCAATCTTGTTTTCATCCCATATTACTAACGATTTAGAGAAAATTGCCGACTATATTACTTTTATCCACAAAGGGAAAATACTTTTCAGCAAGACGAAAGACGAACTAATCTATCATTATGGCATTATCCATTGTGGAGCAGCATGTTTTGATAGCCTGGATAAATCTGAAATTATTGCTTATCGAAAGCAAGACTATGAGTGGCAGGTGTTGGTTGCAGACAAAGATACGGCCCAAAAGAAGTATAAAAATTGTGTTGTGGATAATGCGACGCTTGATGATATTATGTTGTTTTATGTGAAAGGAGAAAAACAATGAAAGGACTGATAATCAAAGATAAGATAACCCTGTTTAAGAAATTCAGCCCCGTCCCTTTGGTAATACTCATTGTTTTGGCTCTAATTATTCTTGTTTCAATGAAAAGCATCGGGGCTATTATTCTTGGAACAGTTCTGCCCATGCTTGTCTCCTCGTCTATCCCTATTACACTAACTCTCCTGTGATGAACAATGGAAATGGGATAGATTTGCAATCGCTATGCCAGTTACAAGAAAGCAGATTGTTTACAGTCGATATATATTTTGCATTATCATACTTCTGTTTTGTTCTGCATTTGCACTTGTATTAAACGTAGGTGCCTATTTTCTTCTACATGAACTTAGCATCACGCTACATTTGTTGTTTAGCGGTGTTGGCTTGATTGGCGGCTTTATATATTTACTGCTGATTTTGCCTGCAAACTATATTTGGGGCCAGAACGGCGGTACCGCTATCGTCCTAATATTCGTAGCATTAGCGTCGGGTGGAACATTTCTGTTAAAAGCGGCAAATCTCAATATTACCTTGCCGACGCCTAATCAAATTGTGATGCTTACAGTATTTGCCATCATCGGTTTGGCGCTATTAGTGCTTTGCTCCATGCGGGTTTCAATCTGGTTTTATACAAAAAAACATTCCTAAAAGGAGGGACTTAGATAATGAAAAGTAAAATATTACGGGTTACTGCAATCATATTTGCGGTATTGGCCTTAATCATGGCGGGCTATTTCGTACTAACCAAAAACGGATCGTTATTATTCGTACCTATCCCCGCTATCCTGTCCCTGATCTTCTCGCAGATTGCGGCAAAAGAAAAGAATAAAAAATAATCCATTAAGGGTGAAGCAATTATGAAATGTCCTTTTTGTGAAAATGAAATGAAAACGGGATTCATCGCTTCGTCAAATAATGGATTGCTGCTGGATTGACTCAAAACCAACTGGAACAAAGGGTGTCCGGTATATAGAAGGCTTTACGCAAATATCCGACTATAATTATTTGAAATCCCCATCTACGCAAGCGCACAGATGTCAAATCTGCGGGAAAATAATTATTGATTATACCGCAAAAGAACCGTAAATGAGTTTTGCTGAGATGTAAAAATGCAGCAGACAGAGGTGGTGTAATGAAAGATACTAAGTGGATATTGTGTCCTGTCTGCAATAATAAGACCCGTATTAGGATACGAGGGGATACGGTACTTGAAAACTTCCCGCTATTTTGTCCCAAGTGTAAACAGGAAACGATAATCAATGTAAAACAACTGAACATGTCAGTTATCAAAGAGCCAGACGCTAAGACGCAGAGCCGATAACCATGTTTTAATTGGTTAACGGCTCTTTCTTTTTTGCGCACTTCGAGACTTTTTGTCCCTAAGTATCTACCTTTAGATTTTGACGCGGCGAAGTTCTCGCCAAACGCTTCTTGTTGAAGCTATGGCTATTCTCTGCTCCTGTTCGTTGGCGTCTCTGAACTCACGGATGAATTGTTCCTGTTCAGGTGTACCGGGCACATCATCAGGACGGAAAATAAGATCGGCGGGGATATTCAGTTCCCGGACCATCTTATAAAGAACCTCAAAAGTCGGATTGCGTTTCCCTGTTTCGATGGCAATGACAGTTCGCAAAGATATATCTATTTTTTCAGCCAAAGCTGATTGTGTCATTCCATGTGCAATACGGGCTTCTTGAATGATGATGTCCATGTGTTTCATATCATAGTGCATTTTATATCACCCCCTATTAGTTTAGTGGATGAGAGGCAATTACATAATGTGGTTATCCGTCCTATTGATGTGAAACATATTTCATAATACAAAAGCAAACAGCCGGACAAGGCAAGAAAAAAAAGTCTGCTTTGGCCGGTTATTTCAACGTATGCAAAATCAGATTTAAGCATCTGTCAAAGCAGACCGGAAGGAGCTTTGGCGATGCTGTTTTTGTTTGTGCAATTCTATTTTTCTAAAGAGGAGGCAATTTAACCGACAGCCTGTATATCATACGGGCAATTCTACAAGGTAAACGGTTAAAAAAAGCCGTTTCTCTGCAAGGTGCTTATATGCCCTGTGGAGTGCAATTTGTGGCATAGCAATATGTAATATTTGCCAATTACAACGTGCCGGGTGGAGGCCGCTCCGCGCAGGTGCGTTTTTTATTTGTCATTTCTCGGACAAGCCCCGTAGGAGCTTCGGGCCAATATGGTCTGATATTCTGCGCGGCGGCTGTCCCGGCTGCCGATCCCCGCCATGTCCCATTCGATTTTCTTTTCCCCAAAAATCGAATGGAGGTTTACTTATGGCAACGATCAATTTGCGGGATTTTTACCCGTGGTATATAGAAGATCAGCTTATTGATGTTCCCGATGAGGTAGCGGAGGTACTCCGTGCGGACAAGCTGTATGAAGCGGCCCACCAGCGGCGCGTCACACGCAACAAGGCGCAGTATTCCCTCGATTGTGACGATGGGATCGAATACTCGGCTTGCCTTTCAGAGCCGACACCGCAGGAGCTTTTAGAGCGCAAAGAAACATTCTGCCGCCTGTGCCGCGCCCTCAATTCTCTGCCCGAGACGCAGGGGCGCCGGATCGATGCCTGTATCATTCTCGGAAAGAGCGTAAAAGAGGTAGCCGAGGCCGAGGGCGTGTGTGAAGATACGGTGCGGCAGTCTATCAAACGGGGCCTTGAACGCATGAGGAAAATATTTTAATATTTTCTTTCTTGCCTACTCGGTTTTAGCTCCAAAGTGTCTTTGGTATATGAGAGGAGCGTTTGATCCTCTCCACAACTGAATAGCGGCGGCCCCGAGGAAACGCGGGGAGCCGGGCGGCGGGTGCGCCGGGACTTCCCCCAAGGGGGAACGAGCGAGTAACACCAGCGTCGCGAGTGGGTTAGGGCTATCCCACGGCCACGATCCGCATAAGGACAAGTTGGCCGCTTGTCCCTCCGGGCCGCCGCAGCCTTTTGTGCGGGAGCGCCGCGCCGAGTATTGTTGTCTTACGACAGGTCAAGAAAATGAGCGCGGCGCTCCCTAACTTTTATGAGGAGGAAAACATCATGAAGTACGATCCCAGGCTGGCGGCTCTGCTGAGTGAGCCGTGGAGCAACGGCGCTTGTCGGGGCTATGTCATCTATGCGATGGAAAACTGCGGCTTTTCCCCCGAGGATATTCAGCGTGTGGTGGGCGAACTCCACTATGTTTTCGATATGCGCGGCGTGGAAGAGGCCGAGCGACATTATCAGAATAGTCCCTATTAGCTTCGAGACGTTTTGTCCCGAGGTGGAGCAAGGCAAAGGGGCGGCATCCTTACGGGTGCCGCCCCTTTGCGTTTCCCCACAGAGACAGCGGGAAATGGTGAAAGCGTATTGCAAAAGAAACGTATTTCGGAAGGAGGCAATATGCCGGACAACGGGAAAGAACAATACACCTATCGGGTGGGTAAAATCACTTTTATCGTGACGCCGGTTTATAAGGACAAAAAGCCGGGCGAAACGATCAGAGACATCCTCTTAAAGCTCATGAGGGCAGATATAGAGCGGGCTTGAGTGTCATCGGCATCCTTAACACGGGCGGTCAGCAGAGGTATAATATAAGTGGAAATACTATTTGCTTGACTGCCGGGAAGGAGGTTATTTTGAAACAGTCAAGCACAAAAAACCACACGAGGCGCATGGACGATACCGCCGCCCTGTACTGCCGTTTGAGCCGGGATGATAACATGGACTGCGAGTCCAACAGCATCACCAATCAGAAAAAGATACTTCAAAAGGTGGCCAAAGAAAAGGGCTATACCGAAACCTTGTTTTTCGTTGATGATGGGATTACCGGCACGACCCTTGACCGGCCCGGTTTCCAGCAGATGATAAAAGCGGTTGAGGCGGGCTATATCTCCGCTGTGATCGTTAAAGACCTGTCCCGGCTGGGCCGCGATTACTTAAAGGTCGGCTATTACACCGAGGAGTTTTTTCCACAGCATGACGTGCGGCTAATCGCCGTTTCCGATGGTGTAGACGGCGAGGAAGGCGACAACGAGTTTACCCCATTCCGCAATATTATGAACGAATGGTACGCCAAAGACATTTCCAAAAAGCGCCGGATCGTCAACAAGCTCAAAGGCAATTCCGGCATCCCGCTATCGGCTCCGCCCTACGGTTACATGAAAAACCCGGATGACCCCAAGCATTGGATCATAGACCCGGAGGCCGCCGCTGTAGTGCGTCGGATTTATCAAATGGCGCTGGACGGGTATGGCCTTTCGGAAACAGCCGCCGCGCTGGGGCGGGACGGAGTTTTCACCCCCACTCACTACTGGCAAAGCAAGGGCATAAAGCGCGGCGGTTCCAAGAGTACGCTGGAGCCTACGAAATGGGGGCATACCACCATTCGGAAAATCCTCGAATTGCAAGAGTATTGCGGCGATGTGATTAACTTCAAAACCTACTCCAAGTCGTATAAGATGAAACAGCGTATTGAAAACCCGGAGGAAAATCGGGCCGTATTTCTCGGAGTCCATGAAGCCGTAATAGACCGGGAAACGTGGGAAAAGGTACAAAGCCTGAAAAGCGGCACCCGCCGCAAAAAGCCGACGGTCACGCAGGAGCGCAGCATCTTCTCCGGCCTGCTGAAATGCCCCGAGTGCGGCGCAAACCTCAATTTCCATTTCAATCAGGGCAATCACGACATCAAGTTTTTCAGTTGCGCCAATCACAATTCCGGGCTTCGCAAGTGTTCCGCTACGCATTACATTCGGCTGGACTTTCTGGAACAGGTAGTCATGCAAGAGCTTCAACGCCTGACACAATTTGCCGATGACTACGAGGAGGACTTCGTAAAGGAAATCATGGGCCATTCCGCAAAGGTGGCCCAAAGTGACCGGGATCGAAAGCAAAGGGAGCTCGACGGCCTGCTGGCGCGGGACAAGGAATTGGATGTCCTCTTTGAACGGCTGTACGAGGATAACGTGTCCGGCAAGATCGACGATACGCGGTTCTCTAAAATGTCCAAACGGTATGAGCAGGAGCAGGGCGAAAACGCCGTGAAAATAAAAGCCCTGAAAGCGGAACTGAAAAAGTCCGGCGGCCAACAACTTACAACAGACTTGTTCCTCGATACCGTCCGGCGCTACACAGGGGCGCAAACGCTCACCCAACGCATGGTGACGGAGCTTATTGACCACATCGACGTGTACCACGCTGAAAAGCAGGAGGACGGGCTCACCACCCAGCAGATCGTCATTCATTACAACTGCATCGGCGCGTTCTCGGTGCCGGATCGGGAGGATATTCCCGAGGTGGATGTTCTCATGGAAACGAGAAAAGGTGTAGTAGTCAGCTATGAACCGGCGCGGATCGCGTCATAAGGTGGTGCAAGGTATGAAAAAATTGCGAGTCGCCCTTTACTGCCGTGTGGCCCGTGAGGACACGTTCAGACTGGAGGCCCAAGCCGCCGAACTGCGCTGGTACGCCGAGCGAAACGGCTATACCATTATCAGCGTTCAAGCGGAAAGTGGGAGCGGCCTTACATTGGAGCGTCCGGCGCTGGCAGAGATCACAAGGGCCGTATGCGCGGGCGAGGTTGATGTGGTGCTGGTGAAAAACCTTTCGCGGCTCGGGCGGGAGTGGGGCATGGTGCAGTCGTACATTGGCCTTTTGAACGAACACAAGGTAACGCTGCTTTGTGTATCGGAGGGACTGGAAATCAGCAATCGCAACCTATATCCCTTTTTTGAGCGTAAAAAAACGGAGTGTCCTTGATAGGATACTCAAATCCTATAAGGACACTCCGCATGGTCGGGGCAACAGGACTTGAACCTTCGACCTCATGGTCCCGAATATTAATTGCTGCAAAAATATATCACTTTTCCCATGCTAATTTCAACCTTGAGAGGATAAGGGGTAGAATTTAATTTGACAATTGACTCTAAAATTTTATGTTTACTATCTGTGAATATATGGTATAATACAAGTAAGGTAATCGGCACCACAAATGTGGTTGCCCAGAGCAAATTTAAAGTTTTTTAAATCGTCCTGGTTCAGCAGGGCGGTTTATTTTTTTCTGGGAAAACCCAGAATTGCTGTGACCAACATTCCGAAAGCTATCATCAGAGATAAGGTTTCGTATGTATTCATCATATGCATCCACCTCCCTTGCGGGAAAGTGGCAACCACACCTGCGACCGATTATCTTAGATATATTTTACATCATTGCCTTTTGCTGTACAAGCTACCGAAGGATTTTAATATTATCCATTATGATATCTACAGGAATATTTGAATCAACTCACATATAATCCTGATGGACAAGTGCAGATTAATATAATAAACTCTAAGCAAGGGAAAGATATTTCAAAATATAATCCAATGGAAGAAGAAGTATTATATCAAAGAGATCCAAAGTTTAAAATCCTTGATATTAGCAAGAAAGAGGATAAATATATTATAAACATGGAGGAGTATAATGAGTGAGAATAAACTACCATTTGAAGAGTTTGTAAAATTAACAAGCAAACAAAGAGGTGTTGCTTACAAATATATGTCTGACCATGATAAGTTTAGAGCCAGAATCACAGACATTATGGGAGAGCCCCATACTACTAAAGAAAAAAGAGAAGAGATATTAAAAAAATATGGTATTGAAATTAAGTCTTGAAAGAACTGTACGGAGGTGAAATAATCCAAATATGCTCAAATAATTGTCTTCAAGCAATAGACATTAAACAGGCTTATTTTTTATTGGTTACTCAACTTATACCATGGTAACAACTTAAAAAGCATAGAGTAGAAAGAAAAATAAACTTGTGACCAAGGAAGAGTTATTGGTGTTAAAACTGACGGAGGAACATATAGCAGTGGTATCCAAAATTAACGGCAAGGACGTAAAAAAGGCCAAAGGAGATACCGACGCCTGCGCCATTCGATGTACAATCCTTACGGACCTTCTTCTAGATAGATGCGTTCCCAGCGCCGAATACTATACGACTATTGATTTCGAATTTCTGCTCTGTCCGCGGTAATTAAGTTTCTCTTGCCGCATAGTTTCTATTACTTATTGCTTAAATTCTCCCGTATACTTCTTGCTTGATATCCCCTTTGGCATAAAAATCACCCCACCTGTTTTTCAGTATACCATACTGTCTAACAAATGGGGTGTATTTCACAAACCAGCAAAGCCGCTATTTTGCCACATTTAAATGGTCGGGGCAACAGGACTTGAACCTGCGACCTCATGGTCCCGAACCATGCGCGCTACCACCTGCGCTATGCCCCGACTGACGAATTATATTTTAACACATATGACAGTTTTAATCAATATAATTAATTCACTTATTTGGCAGAGTCCACATCGGTAAAGTCGGCAAGTCTGGTTCCCCGGGTATTCGAAATTATCAGTTCCATCTCCGATGCGCTCAGTTGGGTCTTCGCACCCAGCTGTTCGGCCAAAAATTGTGCCGACACATACACGCAGTCTCCGAATTGGAACGGTTCGGCGCCCATGTCTACCTCGTTGCCATCGATGACGGCTACCTTTGACCCCAACTGGACCATACCGTTCATACGTGTGCGTCCTTTATCCAGCCTGATCTTTATCTCTTTGGCCTTGGATGGCAGAGTAGCCCCGTAATTAAATGTGAACAGTCCATATCCATATGCATTGTCTTTCCCCTTGGGACCGAGGTCTTCCGTATGCATGATGAGATAGTTCTTAACTTCCTGCGGCGTCATCTTGTGTCCCATAACACGCTTGCAATCGGACAATATGAGTGCGGCCGCTCCCGATATATGCGGAGTGGCCATGGAGGTTCCCGACAGATATGCGTATTTTCCTTTTAAATATGTGGAGTATATATCGACACCGGGACCCGCCACATCGACCTCGGGACCCTTGCTTGAAAACGGCGCCACGATCTTCTTGGCATCAACGGCGGCTACCGCTATCGTCTCCTGGTACTTGGCCGGATAATCCACAGTATCGGAGTCGATGTTTTCATCCCCTTCGTTGCCGGCTGCCGCAATAAGAACGGCACCCTTTTTATATGCGAACCTGACCGCCTGCCTCACCGCAGGACTGGGGTCGGCTGATCCGAAACTCATGGATATGATCTCCGCCCCGTTCTCCACGGCCCACGCAATACCGTCGGCCACATCCTCGTCACGTCCCCCGCCATCTTTATCCAATACCTTGACCGCCAAAAGATTGGCTTTGGGAGCGACTCCCGATATTTTTTGGCCCGAGGCGGCTATTATGCCGGCGACATGCGTCCCGTGACCGTTATCATCAATAAAATCCTTAGAGCCTGTAAAATCTTTACCGCCCATAACTCTATCTTTCAATTCGGGATGCCTATAATCTATCCCGGTATCTATCACCGCGACGACAACATTCTCCCCTTTTGTCCTATCCCACATGGTTTGTGCGCCTATAAGCGACAAGCCATAGGAAACATAACCTTCAGGGATGCTTTCCGTGACAAAGATGATCTTAGGCGTCTTCGGAATCCTGAACATAGAAATCCCCCCTGTTCTATTATCATTAATATGATTCAGGGGGGAGCTGTGACACCTATCTGTCTTGTATTAATTTCTTATATAACTTATCCGTATTCCATTTCAGATTCATTTCCCTTGCCCTTGTCAAGAGATATCTGTATCTTTCACAGGCGAATTGATATCTTTTCTCAGCGTCGTCCAGGCCTTCTTCTGCGAGTTTCATATCCTTAAGCGCATCATCGATTTCAAAGAGAAGCTTTTCTCCATCCATAAAAACACCCCTCTTAGAATAATTTTATATATGGTTATTCTAAAGGGGCTTATCCATATTACATCTTCTTTAAAATTTTTCTGACCAGCCCTATGAGATAGAGAGAACCGCATATAAGAAGAACGTCTCCCTCACCCGTCAGCTCCATACCTTTTGTTACCGCAGTTTCAATATCCTCTTCGCAGTATGTTTCCAATTCGGGTCTTATATGCTTTACCATGCCGTTTAATTCCTGCGCCGGCATGGCCCGCGGACTCATTGGACTTGTGAGTACGGCCGCGCCGGCCATGGGCAACAGGATATTGAGTATCCCGCCAACGTCCTTATCCTTCAGTATGCCGGTCACAAGCACCAGCCTTTTATAATCAAAGAGATCCTCTATGGCCTTCCTGAGTACGCCGGCGCTCTGGGGATTATGTGCGCCGTCTATGACGACGTACGGATGCCTTTTCATTATCTCCAAACGGCCCGGCCATTTTGCCCTTTGCAGTCCCCTTTTGATAGTGTCGTCTGCTATCTCTATACCATAGTATTTCAGGCTGCGTACGGCATCCACGGCGGTAGCTGCATTGAGCATTTGATGCTCTCCCAGCAGCGATATCCTGAGATCTTTAAGGTCCCCGTATTCAAAGGCCTGGCCGTCCGGCGACGCGAACTTCGGTTTTATCTTGCTGCTGTCCACTACCGTAAGGTACGCACCCTCCTCCCGGCACTTGGCTTTTATGACGTCCATCACGTCATCTTGCTGAGGATAAGCCGTTACCCTGCCGCCTTTTTTTATGATCCCCGCCTTCTCAAAGGCTATCTTGGGCAGCGTATCCCCCAATATATCCATGTGGTCATAGCCTATATTGGTAATAACGCTTACGAGCGGCATCACCACATTGGTGGCGTCAAACCTTCCTCCAAGCCCTACCTCGATCACCGCAAAATCAACCTTTTGCTGTTGAAAATATTTAAGGCCTATGGCCGTGTCCACTTCAAATTCCGTGGGATGTGTGAGACCCTTGGAAACCATGCCGTCAATGATGCCCTTTACCTGCGTGGCGAGCCCGGCAAGATCCTCATCGGAGATATTCTCACCATCTATCTGTATGCGCTCGTTAAACTCCTCCAGATAAGGAGATATATACAGTCCAACTTTATAGCCGGCCTCCCGCAGGATTGACGCCGTCATCGCGCAAACGGAGCCTTTCCCATTCGTGCCGGCAACATGTATGATCTTATAGCTGTCCTGCGGATTCCCAAGGGCAGCGGTCAATGCTTTGATATTGTCCAGCCCCAGCTTCATTCCAAACCTGTTGACGGAATGTATCCAATCGATAGTTTCCCTATAGTTCATATAAATTACAGAAAGAGGCCCATGTCTATCTCATCCGCATACTCATCGTCTATCTTGAATTGGGCCCTTCTCCTTCCCTCCTCCATAAAACCGCATTTTTTATAAAGACTGGCGGCTCTTTCATTGGTACTGAATACGCTCAGGCATAATTTGATATAGCCCTTGTTTCTGGCCCAATCTATTGCATAATCCATCATTTTATAGCCCAAGCCCTTGTTCCTGTATCCATCCAATATATTTATCCCTATTTCACCCACATGCTGGACCTTTGGTGAACGCCCGCCGAAATATCTCATCAAGGTCAAAAAACCGACGATCCTGCCGCCTTCTTCGGCAACCAAAACTAAGTCCCTGCTCCTCACCGCTCTGGCTATCAAGTTTCTCTCTTCAGCCTCGCTGTATCCGAAACCCTCGGACACATTATAGATCTTTTCCCTGCCGACGGCACCGGCCACTTCAATAATACCCCTTGCATCGGAAGGAACGGCCTCTCTCAGCTCTATCTCATCATTATGGATTCTGGGCTTTCTGGCAAGAAAAAACATCATAGCGCCTCCCCGGAGCTTTAATCAATCAAAGTGCTTATCCTGTCCTCTATTTTATCCAAGGTCTCCTTATATTTGGCGAGTTTGCTCCTTTCATTCTCCACCACATGTGCGGGGGCTTTTTTGACAAAGCCTTCATTGGCAAGCATATCGGCAGATCTCTTGATCTCGCTCTCTATTTTCTGTTTATCATTATTCAACTTTTCTATCTCTTTGTCAATATCAATAAGATCGGTCAGCGGAATATATATCTCCATATCGGAGAGAACGGCGCTCCTCATGGCTTTCTCCGACGGCTTTTCATCCATGATATCCACTTCCTCTGCATAACCCAGCTTCTTTATATATTCCTCTCCGCCGTCCAATATTTTCTTGGACCTATCATCGGTAGGCCTGACTATGACCTTCACTCTTTTGGATGGGGGCACGCCTTCTTCGGAACGTATATTCCTGATGGATCTTATAACTTCCATCAATACGGCAAAATCATATTCCTCTTTTTCAAATTCCAGCTTTTCATCGTATACCGGCCAGCTTGCCGTCATGATGGATTCACCTTCGTGCGGCAGCTGTTGCCAAAGCTCCTCGGTTATAAACGGCATAAAGGGATGAAGCAGCCGGAGCGTATTGTCCAAAACATATCTCAAAACCGTTTCGCACACCGTCTTTTCCTCTCTGTCGCTTCCGTACAGCCTTGCCTTGGATGCCTCTATATACCAGTCGCAGAATTCATTCCAGATAAAATCGTAAAGCTTTGAAGCGGCCAGGCCCAATTCAAACCTATCGAGGTTTGAGTCCACCTCCCTGATAAGTTTATTGAGCCTCGACAGTATCCATTTATCCGACATATCCAGCTTATCAAAGGGTATCTCCGCAACACGGTCTATCTCCATATTGAGAAGAGCGAATCTTGTAGCATTCCACAGTTTATTGGCGAAATTTCTGCTTGCCTCAGCCCGGTCCCAGGAAAATCTTATATCATTTCCCGGGGAATTATTTGTAGCCAAAGTGAACCTGAGCGTGTCGGCTCCATATTTGTCTATTACTTCAATGGGATCGATACCATTGCCCAGAGACTTGCTCATCTTTCTCCCCTCATCGTCTCTTATCAATCCATGAATGACGACGTACTCAAAGGGTTTCTTCCCCGTGGCTTCCAAACCGGAAAAGATCATCCTGGCCACCCAGAAGAATATTATGTCATATCCGGTCACAAGGACACTGGTAGGATAAAAATAGTCCAGATCTTCGGTATCATCTGGCCAACCCATCGTGGAAAACGGCCATAGTCCGGAACTGAACCATGTGTCCAGCACGTCTTCATCCTGATGGATGTTGCCGCTGCCACAATGACCGCAGACCTCCGGTTCATCCTCGGATACGGTTATTTCTCCGCAGTCGTCGCAATACCATGCCGGTATTCTGTGTCCCCACCATAGCTGCCGGGAAATACACCAGTCTCTGATGTTTTCCAGCCAATTGCTGTAGACCTTGGCAAACCTGTCGGGAACTATTTTGACATCCCCATTCTCCACAGCCTCAAGTGCAGGTTTCGCCAGCGGTTCCATTTTAACAAACCATTGTTTTGAGATCAGCGGCTCGATTATGGTATCGCAGCGGCAGCAGTGGCCGACGCTGTGGACAATGTCCTCCGTCTTTTCCAACAGCCCTTGTCTTTTCAGTTCATCCACTATTTTCTTTCTGGCTTCATACCTATCTAAACCCGCGTATTCTCCGGCCTCCGCAGTCATGCTGCCGTCCTCGCCTATCACCTGGATCCTGGGAAGATCGTGTCTTTCACCGCACTCAAAGTCATTGGGGTCATGGGAAGGCGTGACCTTTACGGCGCCCGTGCCGTACTCCTTATCCACATAATCGTCGGCTACAATGGGTATTTCCCTGCCCACGACCGGCAGTATAAGCATCTTACCTACTAAATCCGCATACCTTTCGTCTGTGGGGTTTACCGCCACCGCCGTATCCCCCAGCATAGTCTCCGGCCGTGTGGTGGCAATGGTAACGTATCCGCCGCCCTCTTTAAAGGGATATCTTACATACCACAGATGACCGTTTTCATCCTTATGCTCCACCTCGGCATCGGATATGGCAGTCTTACAGCCGGGACACCAGTTTATGATCCTGTCGCCCTTATATATGAGCCCTTTGTCATATAGGCTTACAAAGAATCTTCTCACCGCTTTGGAGCATTGTTCATCCATAGTAAATCTCTCCCGCGACCAGTCGCATGAAGAACCCATCTTCTTGAGCTGCTCCACTATACGTCCTCCATACTTATCCTTCCACTGCCAGGCCCTCTTCAAAAATTCCTCTCTGCCGATCTGTTCCTTTGTAAGACCTTCTTCTTTGAGCATAGCGACGATCCTAGCCTCGGTGGCAATGCTGGCATGATCCGTGCCCGGTATCCAGAGCGTAGGTATACCCTGCATCCTCTTCCACCTTACCAGTATATCCTGCATGGTATTATCCAGTGCATGACCGACATGAAGCTGTCCGGTGATGTTCGGAGGCGGCATGACCACGGTAAAAGGTTTTTTGTCCCTGTTGATAATAGGCTTAAAATATCCCTTTTCGATCCAATCATTATATATCCTCTCTTCAAAATCATGAGGATCATAGGTTTTTGGAAGATCCATAAAATCTCCTCCTTTATCATAGTAGTTTGTCCATCCGGTGTATAAAGCATGGCATGTGCAAATGTTCCACACCATACCGAAATTTATAAAATAAAAAAGGCCGTCCGCCAAAAGGGCGGAAAGCCGCTGTACCACCTTAATTCCCATAAAGGGCAATCATCTTTATAACGGGAACCCCCGTACGGGCCTACTGCTGTTTCAGCCCGTCGGCTCCGAAGCTACCTTCGCCGGTCCGACTTAGACAGGCTTTCAGCCTTCGGCCCGTCCTCTCTGAAAATCGCGTTTCCGGTTAGTCCTCTTCCTCATAGCCATTCATAAATTTATTTTTAAAAGATTATCCGTATGTTATGTTATATAATATAATAAAATTTTAATACTGTCAATAAGTTTTAAAATCCATTCATACAGTATGTACGGTCAAGAATAGTGCCCATGCCAAAACAACTTGTACGGTCTATTTATAGAGCAGGTAGTTCCAGGCCACATTAATTTAGATTATAACACATTTGGTAAAAATACTTAATAAAAATTTAACTTTTCATTCGTCAATTAGTGATATAATATTCATGAGTATGGTTAGGTGGTGAATCTTTTGGAAAACATAGGTAAAGTTTTAAAAGAGGCGAGAGAGAGCAAAAACCTGACGCTGGATGAGATTTCGCAGGAAACCCATATATTGACGCGATATTTGAACGCAATAGAAGAGGAAAATTACAGTATAGTTCCAGACAGGATATATGTAATAGGCATTATCCGTAAATACGCCGACTATTTAGGTTTAGACGGCGGTGAAATGGTCAGATTATTTATGGACGACGTCAATACTACTCCTAAAACTACCATCAGGGAAAGAGAAAAAGTATCCAGGCATTCTTTGAACCTAAATTTCAAACCCCTTATTACCGTACTTACAGTCGTCGTATTGATAGGAGTGTTCGTCGTAGTCATTCATATGAATCCGTACAAAAATGTGAACGTACCCTCGTCGCCTTCCGAGCCAAAGACGCAGACACAAACGCCCGTGAGCAAGACACCCGAGCCGCCGTCTCAGACACCAACGAATGAGGATCAGCCGAAAACTCCCGACAAACTTTCGATGGTCATTAAATTCAGTGGCGATTGCTGGATAAGAGCTGTCGATGAGGATGGAAATGTTCTCCAGGAGAAAAAATTCAGTGCAGGCGAAGAAGTGACTTTGGAGGCAAAGGAGATCACCCTGCGGCTTGGTTATCCCGGCAATGCAGAGGTCGTATTAAACGGCAAGGAACTCCCTCCTATTGGAAGTGCGGGAAGTCCCACAACAAAAAAATTTACACTAGAAGATGTAAACAGTCAGGGACAAACGCCCTGACTGTTTTTTTACATAGCGCACTTGGTATATTTGTCCGCCACTTTACTGGCTCCGCATGAATCAGGCTTTATCTTAGCCATATATCCGCAGCCTATAACGAGATTCACCACTTCCCTTATTATCTCCTTCGTCTTGCCGTTATTGCCCACGTCCATGTGGATCTCCACATTGAGATTATCTATGCCGCCCACATTTAGGTTCTCCGTAAGTATGTTGGCCATATCCAAACTGTAGCTTGTCTCCATATATATCCTCTGCCTCAGAGAGGGAATTCTCTTATTAAAAAATCTTCTATAGTAAAATCTTCCGCCCTTACCATTGCGGTATATAATGATTGCGGTCACAAAGCATACCATTCTGCCCAGCTGTGAATCAGTGCCTATGATCAAGGTATATTTGCTTTCCGTGTCTTCTGCCATAAAGTCTATGATGTCTCTGCTCATCGCGTCAAGATCTATTCTGCCTCTTGTCGGATTGACAAAGTTCAAGTGGCTTCATCTCCATTTCTATCTGTATATTATATCATAAGTTTTAAATTTGCACACGGCCGGTATGCTTGATATCACCAAATTTATGGCAGCGAATATAATAGACTGATAGATTTCCTTTAGGAGGTGTAAATATGCGGGTCAAGCAGCTTATTCTGATATTCACGCTTATAGCAATAATAGCAGTCTCTTCAGCAGGATGCTCCACACAGCCGAAACTGACTAAGCTAAATTACATAGAAACGGTGCGTTCCATATTCTATGCGCCGGTCTATGTAGCCATAAACAAAGGGTTCTTCGCAGACGAGGGTCTGGAACTGGATCTAACCACGGCACAGGGATCCGACAAGGCCATGACGGCCATACTGTCAGGTACGGCCGATTTTGGCTTGCAAGGACCTGAAACGACCGTATATGTATACAATCAGGGCCGCGAGGATTATGCGGTAAATTTTGCCCAGGTCACCAAGAGAGACGGTTCATTCCTTGTCGGCAGAACGTCGGAACCGGATTTCCAATGGGAAAACCTGAAGGGTAAGACCATCATAGGGGGACGCCCGGGAGGCATGCCGGAGATGGTTCTGGAATGGGTCTTAAAAGACCACGGCCTGACTCCGGGAAAGGATGTCAATGTCATAACCAATCTGCAGTTCACGGCAACGGCGGGAGCTTTTCAAAGCCAGCCGGATGTGGATTATGTAGCGCTCTTTGAGCCCACGGGCAGCATCATGGAGAAGATAGGCGAGGGTAAAGTAATAGCGTCTTTGGGAGTTGCCGGCGGCGAGGTGCCTTACACCGCATTTGCGGCAAAAAAGAGCTATATAGAAAAGCACCCGGATACCATCCAAAAAATAACGGATGCCCTCTACAAGGGACAGCTGTGGGTAAAAGAACACTCCTCACGGGAAATTGCCGAAGCCATATCTTCTTTCTTCCCCGATGCCGACATCGATCTCATAGAGACCGTGGTCACGCGCTATAAGGAACAGGATACATGGCCGTATACGCCCCAGGTGAGCAAAGAGGGCCTTGACCACATGCAGGATTTTATCGTTACATCGGGAGAACTCAAGAGCGGAAAGATCGATTCTTCAAAGATAATTGACAATACGTTTGCCGATAAAGCGGTTGAGACAGTTAAGTAGCTGCCTTTAAGGGGTTCCCTTAAAGGCAGCTACTTGGAAAGGGGCAGATAGATGGACGATTATATTGTCAGCATAAAGGATGTGTCCATGAATTACCATACGATCGACGGAGAAACAAAAGCCATAGACAAGATCTCCTTTGACGTAAATAAGGGAGAACTTCTGGGCATAGTGGGACCAAGCGGATGCGGCAAGTCCACGGTATTATCCCTGATTGCAGGGCTGCTGGAACCATCTTCGGGAGAAATATATGTCGGCGGAAAGGTAAGCTACATGCTGCAGAAGGATTACCTTCTAGCCTGGCGGACAATATTGCAGAATGCGGTCTTAGGCTTGGAAATACAAAAAAAACTTACCGAGGAAAATAAAAATTATGTGATAGACATGCTGAGAAAGTACGGTTTAGGAGATTTTTTAAACCACTATCCCAGCCAATTGTCAGGCGGAATGAGACAAAGAGTGGCTCTTATAAGAACTTTGGCTGTCAAACCGGATATACTGCTGCTCGACGAACCCTTTTCGGCATTGGACTATCAGACCAGGCTAGCCATAGCGGATGAGGTATGGAAGATCATTAAATACGAAGAAAAGACCGCCCTTTTTGTTACTCACGATATCTCCGAGGCTATTTCCATGTCCGACAGGATATTGGTTTTATCCAAGAGGCCGGGCCGCGTCATAAGTATTCACGAAATAAAAACCTCAGGAGAACAGGGGCCGTTAAACCGCCGGAAAGCCCCGGAATTTCGGGACTACTTCAATGAAATATGGAAGGAGCTGGACGTACATGTATGAAGCCGAGATTCCCGAAAGAATGTCCAAAGAGCATCAGGCATATCTGAAAAAGGTCCATCAGATAAACGTATCCGTAAGAGTATGTCAGATAATGATCGTCGTGGCCTTTTTCGGATTGTGGGAGCTGGCAGGCGATATGAAATGGATAGATCCGTTTATACTCAGTCAGCCGTCCCGCATGTGGGCCACATTTATCCAACTTCTCCACACCGGCAACCTCATGTATCATATCTATGTGACGGTATACGAGACCGTAGTAGGGTTTCTCCTGGGCACTGTGCTGGGTACGCTGATAGCCATCGTCCTGTGGTGGTCCGATTATATAAGCCGCATCTTAGACCCCTATCTTGTCGTATTGAACAGCCTGCCCAAGACGGCATTGGGGCCGATATTCATAGTATGGATGGGAAGCGGCGAGGCCGCCATAATAACCATGGCTCTAGCTATATCCATTATAGTAACGATAATAAGCGTGCTGAACGGGTTTAAAGAGGTGGATGAAGACGAAATAAAGCTTTTAAAGACATTTGGAGCAAACCGGTTTCAGATACTTCAAAAAGTTGTATTTCCCTCCAGTATACCTACTATAATATCCGCTTTGAAGATCAATATCGGATTATCCTGGGTGGGCGTGATAACCGGGGAATTTCTTGTATCCAAAGCCGGACTTGGATTTTTGATCGTATACGGCGGACAGATATTCAAGCTGGATATGGTCATGACCAGCGTGCTCATACTATCCATACTGGCCGCCTTGATGTATATAGGCGTATGCTATCTGGAAAAATTCTTCTTACGCTGGAAACTTGCCTGACATAATGATAAAATAAAATAGACTTAAGGATTTTGATGGAGTGATGTACAAATGAAAAAAAATTTATTCGCCGATCTGATGTTGATTTTAGTCACGATGATATGGGGATCTACGTTCATCATAGTAAAAGATGCCGTAAGCGTTATTCCGGCACCATCTTTTTTAATGTTCAGATTCTCTGTGGCTTCGCTGACTTTCATCCTGTTCTTCGGAAGAACCATACTGCGCGCCGATAAAAACACAATTTATCTGGCGTTTATCGTATCCATATTTACTTTCTTCGGCTATATACTGCAGACTGCCGGCCTGCAGTACACGACCGCTTCAAAATCCGGGTTCATCACCGGTTTTAATGTGGTGCTGACGCCGGTACTGGAGGCAATATTCATGAAGAGCAAGCCCAAGCCCATGTCCCTGTTGGGAATAATCCCCGCCATGGCCGGCCTGTTCCTTCTCACCACCGGTATTACTCTTTCATTCAATTTCGGGGACTTTCTCACGCTCCTGTGCGCCATATGCATGGCAGCCCAGGTCGTGTCGATATCCAAATATGGGCAGATGGTAGAGCCCCTGCCGTTCGCCATTTTTCAGGTGTTTTTCGTGACCCTGTTTTCTGCCGTTACGGCTTTCATAATGGACAAACCGACGATCCCCACATCTCCCAGGATCATTGCCGAGCTCGTTGTAACGGGCATAGTGGCCACTGCCTTTACATTCGTACTCCAAAACAAATATCAGCTTATGACTTCTCCCACCCACGCCGCCGTGATATACATCGGCGAGCCCGCCTTCTCCGCGTTTTACGCCTGGCTCTTTCTGGATGAGCAGATCGGCCCGAGGGGTATAGCAGGCGGTATACTCATTATTATCGGCATGCTGGTTTCGGAGATAGCTTCCTTCAAGCAGATCAAAGAGAGCGAAAGCTTGGAGTCCCCTGAGGAGTGATATAATCGATATCTTTGGAAGCCGCATATACGGGTATATACCTATTTCCTGTCTTTTTATAATACAGGCCTATCTGCGCGGCCTCTATATAATTGCTCAGAATTCCTTCCTTATCGATCTTTGGGATCCTTTCAAAATCAGTATGGTCCCACCGGTAATTTATTGACTTGACATTGCCGTCTTTCGACATGGCCACATAAAATCCGTTATCCTCCACAGGTACGCCGTCCTGAGTTCTCACAAAATCTATTGTGTAATCCCTTTCCGTATCCCGGCAGCTCATCTGCGATATATTGCCTTTGGGCACCAGCTCTCTGTACAACCTCTCAGCCGTGTCTATCGCGTTTTGCACTCCGGCATCCTGAACGTCATCTCCGCCGCTCGCGGCATTAAATGCAGAAAATGCAATGTATATGGGTTTGTCCTCATGGATAGCCAAATTGATATATCCAAAGCTCTTGCTTCCGGATATGTAGGTGACGTCGGCAGCCCCGTTGAATTCCTTATAAAAACTTTGCTTATAACTGTAACCGGCCTGGCCAAGTATTTTTTCCAAGTCGCCGGTCACATCTTTGTATTCCCAGTCGATGTCAGAATCGCCTTCCACTTCGGCCATGTCTTTACCTTCCGCAATGATCCCGCCGGTGCGGGCGTCCACTGCAAATTCCGCCGGCTTAAATACATATCTGTATATCTTACCGTCATAAATGTAAAGAGGCCTTAATATCTCAAGCGGTATATTGTTCACGGCGCTCTTTAAATCTATACTTGCCGCCGCCTTCTCAAACTCTCCCTCTCCTATATCATCTGAAAGATATATCAAATTGCCTTCTTTATCGAACGTAATATATACGCCCTCGTTCAGTACCGGTATACCGTCATGTACCCGCTGCAGGCGGTATGTATAGCCGTCGTCTCCGGTGCATTTTTCTTTATATATGAGTCCGGGAGCATCCGCAAAAGCCGAGGTGCATATAAAAGTGAAGATCAGCAACAGTACGGCAAAACTTTTTATTTTTATTCTCATTTTAATCCCTCCTGTATATAATATTTATCCTCGTACATATTATTTACCATTTTTTACCTTTATATACAAGAGAAATAATTTCCGCAAATAAAAAAAGGCGGTTCAAAACCGCTCCAGGTTGTAGACAAACTGGCAGGCCGTGACAAATCGTGCAAGGCA
>DHDI01000009.1:379-9947 GCA_002399285.1 Thermoanaerobacterales bacterium UBA4880 | reverse complement strand
AATTTGCAGGCGCAGCCAACACAACAAGCAAAATTGCTGTGCAATTTCGCGATTGCGCGAGAATAGCACGGTCTGAGGCGGTTCAAAACCGCTCAATGATCATGTCCTTCCCCAGTCCGGTAAGTGACGAGAAGGGTATTATATTTTCCATGTCCACATGCAGCGTCTGGGCTATAAGCCTATGGTTTTTCTCTATTTCCGTCTTTTTTAGCTTATCTGCCTTAGTGGCTGCGATAAACGGTGAAAATCCCGCCGACATTATCCACTCGCACATCATGATATCGTCCTTGGTAGGCTGATGTCTCATGTCCACGAGAAGAAGAATTCCCTTAAGGTGGTCGGCCGATCCAAGGTAGGCGTTTATGAAACCGGCCCACTTGTTCCTCTCGGCTTTGGATACCTTCGCATAGCCATAGCCCGGAAGGTCTACCAGATACATTTCATTATTTATTCTATAGAAGTTGATAGTCCTGGTCTTCCCCGGAGTAGAGCTTATCTTGGCTATTTTCCTTTCCGCAAGGGCATTTATAAATGAAGACTTGCCCACATTGGATCTGCCTGCTACGGCGATCTGAGGCAGCTTGTCCTTAGGCACGTCCGCCATATTGGTGATCGTCTTTATCAGTTCCACACTTTTTATCTTCATTTCTTATCCACCAGTGAATTCTTGATGACCTCATCTATAGTGCGGACATAGCAGAACGTCATATTCTTCCTCACGCCGGACGGTATATCGTCCAGATCCTTTTTGTTCTCATAGGGCATTATAATTTTTCTGATACCCGCCCTGTGTGCAGCCAGTACCTTTTCCTTGACCCCGCCTATGGGAAGCACCCTGCCCGTCAGGGTTATCTCGCCGGTCATGGCCACATTCTTGCTTACGGGTCTCTTTGTGAGCGCCGATATCATGGCCGTGGTCATGCTTATGCCCGCGGAAGGCCCGTCCTTGGGTACCGCTCCCTCGGGAACGTGGACATGGATGTCTATGTCTTTGTAAAAATCATCGGGCAGACCCAACTCCCTGCTGTGGGTGCGTATATGACTCAGGCCGGCCTGGGCGGATTCCTTCATTACATCGCCCAGTTGACCGGTGAGTATCAAATTGCCCTTGCCGGACATTACGGTGGCCTCTATAGAAATGGTGTCCCCGCCTGCCATGGTATAGGCCAGGCCTCTCACGACGCCCACCCTGTCGGCTTCGTCCATCTTATCGTACTTAAACGGCGCCGCTCCAAGGTAGCTCTCAATATTCTGAGCCGTCACGCGAACGTTCTGAAGGGATTCCTCTACGATCTTCCTTGCAGCCTTCCTCAAGACCGAAGCAATGGTCCTTTCCAAACTCCTCACACCGGCCTCCCGAGTGTATTCATTGATGATTCTGCGTATGGCGCCCTCGGTGAAGTTGAGCTGGCTCTTTACAAGGCCGTTCGCCTCCATCTGTTTGGGTAAAAGGTGTCTCAATGCTATCTGCACCTTTTCTTCCTCCGTATATCCCGGAAGGGATATTATCTCCATCCTGTCCATGAGGGCATACGGAATATTCTCAACGGTATTTGCGGTCGTAATAAAGAGCACATTGGAAAGGTCAAAGGGCAGCTCAAGGTAATGATCCTCAAAGCTCACGTTCTGTTCGGGATCTAAAACCTCCAAAAGCGCAGACGCAGGATCTCCTCTGAAATCGGTCCCCAACTTGTCGATCTCATCTAAAAGAAATACGGGATTATTGGATCCGGCCGTCCTGATGCCGTTTATTATTCTTCCAGGCAAGGCCCCCACATATGTCCGCCTGTGTCCCCTTATCTCGGCCTCATCCATTATGCCTCCCAGGGACATCCTTACGAACCTGCGCTCCATAGCCCTCGCTATAGACATACCCAGCGAAGTCTTGCCCACGCCCGGCGGTCCTACAAAGCAAAGGATAGGGCCTTTGAGACTGTCCGCAAGCTTGCTGACGGCAAGAAACTCCAGTATCCTGTCCTTTACCTTCGTAAGACCGTAGTGGTCCTTGTCCAGTATCTTCTTTGCCTCTTTTAAATTCAGTCTGTCCTCAGTGCTTACCGACCACGGCAGATCCAATATCCAATCAAGATAAGTCCTTATTACCGGCGCTTCCGGAGAACCATAGGGCATTCTTTCCAGCCGCCCTAGTTCCTTGAATGCCTTTTCCTTGACGTCATCGTTCAGGTTCAACGACTGCAGTTTTTCTCCGTACTCCTCTATCTCATCCCTGCCATCCGGTCCTTCTCCCAATTCCTGCTTTATGACCTTTAACTGCTCCCTGAGGTAGTAGTCCTTCTGAACCTTGTCAATAGAATTTTTGACCTCGTCGTCGATCTTCTCTTCCATTTCAAGTATTTCCAATTCGTGCATCAAAATCTTAAGTATCGTCTCCAGCTTTTCTTTGATATCCGTCATTTCCAGCAGGGCCTGCTTATCATCCAATTTGGCAGCCATATTTGTCACTACCGTATCGGCAAATCTACAAGGATCCTCTATAGAATATAGATTAAAGACGGTATAGGGCGTCATCTGATTGACATATTCCTCATAGCGCTCAAAATTCTTTAATACGCTTCGCATCAGAGCCTCTATCTCATCATCCTTTTCTACCTGTCCTACAATGATCTCCTCGATCTCCCCTTCGATAAACTTATCGTTTCCCGTATCGGAGATCATCCTGCCCCTCACTGTGCCTTCGGCCATTACTCTTACCACATCTCCCGGCAGTTTCAACACCTGTTTGACCTTGGCTACGGTACCTATCGTAAACAGATCATCCCAGCACGGATCCTCCAGATCGGAGTCCTTCTGTGCGCAGAGAAAAACCTGCTTATCATTTTCCATTGCTTCATCAAGAGCCATAACCGACTTCTTTCTCCCCACATCAAAATTGATAACGGTATGCGGGAAGACGACCACTCCGCGAAGAGGTATTATCGGCAATTTATATCTCACATCATCCACTATTTCCTGATTCTCCTTTTCAGTACGCCCATAATGACATCAAGCTCTTCTATCTTAAGAATATAGGACATAACGATAAAGACCACGACTCCTATTATAATAGGGACTCCTGCGTTTATCAACTGACTCATTTTGGATGCCTCTCCAAAAATCGAGCTCAGACCCACATAGGAAAAATATGCACATATCCCCATCACTGCAGAGGCGAATACGCTCTTAATTGATGTTATCGCTATTTTTCTCATGCCTAACCCACTTAAGCGCTTATTTAAAATATACAAAAGCAAAATCATATTCAGAATGCCGGAAAGCGCATATGAAAAAGCTATGCCGCCCAAGGCGAGGTTGGAATGTCTTACAAATATCAGATTGAGAATAAAATTGACACCCACGGCAACGGCGCCGATCATGACCGGAGTACGGGTATCCTTTATGGAATAGTATCCCCTCGTTATGACCTGAATAGCGGAGTGGGCAAACAACCCTGAGGAATAAAAGGCCAAAGTGACCGCCGTAGCCACTACGTCGGCTTCCGTGAAATTCCCGCTTTTGAAGAGCAGCCTAACTATGGGCTCGCTGAGTGCAATAAGCCCTATGCCGGAAGGTATGGTGATATAGAGTATGCTGTTCAGACCCTGAGAAAAGGTCGACCTAAATCCATCATAGTCGGCCACGGAAATCTGCCTGGTCATAGACGGAAAGTAAGCGGTCGCTATGGCCGTGGCAAATATACCGAGGGGCAGCTGAAATATTCTATTCGCATATCTCAAGGCGGTAATGCTGCCTTCATTGAGGCCGGAAGCAATATTCTGATTCACTATTAGGTTTATCTGCGATATGGACAAGCCTATCAATGCCGGTATTACAAGGGCAATTATTTGTTTAAAACCCTCGTTGTGTATATCCAGATTGAACCTGAAATATCCGTCACTATATCTGGAAGTTGAAACATACTGAGTCAGTGCGTTTCCCGCTGCACCGACCAACACGCCTGCGGCCAGGCCATATACCCCGAATCTCCTGCCCAACATGAGCGCACCGGCAATGATACCTATATTATAGACGATCGGCCCGAATGCGGACGCGGTAAAATCCTGATATGAATTGAGTATTCCCGACTCCAGACCTGCTATAGCCGTCATCATCACGGCGGAGAACATTATGCGGGTAAGCTTTACGGTAAGCGCCAGTGTTTTCCCTGTAAATTTATAGGCTACCAAGGGAACCAAATATGGGGCAAATATTATGCCGCCTATAGTCATTATTATCAGAAGGCAGATCACCACGCTTATGAATATATTGGCTATCTCCCAGCCTTCCTTCTCCTTGTCCTTGGCCAAATATGAAGAAAATACAGGTATAAACCCTGAACTTAGCGCACCGCCTATCAAAAGATAATACATAAGGTCCGGTATGGAAAACGCCGCGTAAAAGGCATCCGTTACATAGCTCGTCCCAAATATATTCGCTATCGTAGTCTCCCTTATAAAACCAAGTATCCTGCTTAAGGTCGTCGTTACCATGAGAAGTGCGGCAGCCTTTGTTGCGGTCCTCTGTGGTTCAGCGCTCATATTTATCTCCTTTCGTAAATCTCATTTGGTATTATACCATAGGCTCAAAAAAATAACCATGGCGCAAACCATGGCTGTTTTTGTTCTATTAAACTAAAGGGACGTTAAGAAACCGATTCTGTCTTCTTCTTAGCTCTTTTGTTGCCCTTTTGTTCAGCCAGAACCAGTGTAGGAGCCACACCGTCATTAATAGTCTCTTTTGTGATGATGCATTTCTCAATGTCATCGCGCGATGGTATTTCATACATGACGCCCATCATGAGCTCTTCCATGATGGACCGCAGGCCTCTTGCGCCCGTGCCCCGCGACAGGGCCTTTTCCGCTATGGCCTCGATACCATCTTTTTCAAACTCCAGCTTGACATTATCCATCTCAAACAATTTTTGATACTGCTTTACCACCGCATTCTTAGGCTCCGTCAGTATCCTTATCATGGCGTCCCTATCAAGAGAATCCAAAGTGACCGCTATAGGCACTCTACCGATAAATTCAGGTATCATGCCGTATTTCAGCAGATCCTGCGGCATTATCTGTTTCAAGATCTCACCGATCTTCTTATCACCCTTGCTGTTCACCACAGCCTCAAAGCCTATGGAGTTCGTACCGATCCTGTGCTCCACTATCTTATCTATCCCGTCAAAAGCGCCGCCGCAAATAAACAGAATATTCGTGGTATCTATCTGTATAAATTCCTGATGAGGATGTTTGCGTCCGCCCTGAGGAGGCACATTGGCCACGGTGCCTTCCAATATCTTTAATAACGCCTGCTGAACTCCCTCGCCGGATACATCCCTTGTGATGGATGGATTCTCCGACTTCCTCGCTATCTTATCTATCTCATCTATATAGATAATGCCCTTTTCAGCTCTTTCCACATCGTAATCCGCATTCTGTATCAATCTAAGAAGGATATTTTCGACGTCTTCACCCACATAGCCCGCTTCCGTAAGGGTAGTGGCATCCGCTATGGCAAATGGCACGTTCAGCATTTTTGCCAGTGTCTGAGCCAAGAGCGTCTTACCCGAGCCTGTGGGGCCCAGAAGCAGGATATTGCTCTTTTGAAGCTCAACGTCGTTGCCCTTTGTCCGGTAGTTTATCCTCTTATAGTGATTGTATACGGCTACGGACAAAGCCACTTTAGCATCATCCTGACCTATTATATAGTCGTCAAGATATTCCTTTATCTCTTTAGGCTTGGGAAGCTCGCTGAGCTCGACGTCGGCATCCTCTTCAAATTCTTCTTCTATTATTTCCTGGCAGAGCTCGATGCACTCGTCGCAGATATAGACGCCGGGTCCGGCCACCAATCTTTTGACCTGATCCTGCGATTTTCCGCAAAAGGAACATTTCAATTGCTTCTGATTTTCATACTTTGCCATTATTTCACCTCACTTATGCTTGAAAATGATCTCATCTATTATACCATAGTCCTTTGCCTCTTCGGCGGTCATAAAATGGTCCCTTTCGGTGTCCATTTCGATCTTCTCCAGCGGCTGACCGGTTCTCTCCGATAATATCTTATTCATCTTCTGCTTTATATGCATTATGTGTTCAGCATGAATTTGCATATCGGTGGCCTGGCCCTGCATCCCGCCCAACGGCTGATGTATCAATATTTCACTGTTGGGAAGGGCCATCCTCTTTCCCTTCTCGCCTGCCGCCAGTAAAAACGCACCCATCGATGCAGCCATACCTATGGCAATAGTCGTCACCGGCGACTTAATGTACTGCATCGTGTCATATATACCCATGCCGGCAGTTATGGAACCGCCCGGACTATTTATATACAAAAAGATGTCCTTGTCGGGATCCTCAGATTCCAGAAATAACAATTGAGCGACCACGAGGCTGGCGGTTGTATCATTTACTTCATCGCCTAAAAACACTATCCTCTCACGCAGCAATCTTGAAAATATGTCGTAAGACCTTTCACCACGGTTTGTCTGTTCAATTACTACCGGAACCAAACTCATTTTTCCTCAACCCTTTCCATAGTCTTTTCTACCGGCTTTGCCGAATCTACAAGCATGTCGATAGTCTTTCTTATAACAAGATTATCCTTGATATATCCCCTATAATCCTCTGTTACGGACTTCTTGAACTTTTCGGGGTCCTGATATCCCTTTGATACATCGTCTATCTCGGCATCTATTTCTTCGTCCGTTACGGCAGTGCTCTCCAACTGTGAAATCTTTTCCAGTACCAGGGATGTTTTTACATTCTTAACGGCATCCTTGCGCATATTGTTCCTGAAATCATCCTTCGACGTACTCGTAAGTTCAAAATATTTGTCCAAAGTTATGCCCTGATACCTCAGGTTCATGTCCACATCCCGTTCCATGGAATCCAACTCCCGCTCCACCATCACGTCGGGGATCTCGACTGTGGAATTATCCACGATCGTCTGTATCACCTTGTCAGAAAACTCATTCTCTGTCTTTTTCTTGTCTTCTTCATCAAGTCTTTTCCTTATGTCTTCTTTTAACTCCTCAAGAGTGTCGAACTCACTTACATCCTTCGCAAACTCATCGTCGGCTTCCGGAAGCTCTTTATATTTTATCTCCTTAACAGTCACCTTAAAAATAGCATCTTTGCCCGCAATCTCCTTGGATGAATAGTCATCGGGAAAACGCACGTTTATGTCCGCCGTCTCATTCTGTCTTTTGCCGATAAGCTGCTCCTCGAAACCATCTATAAAGCTATGCGAACCTATAACTAAATCATAGTTTTCAGCCTTGCCTCCATCAAAGGGAACGCCATCTATAGAACCTTCAAAATCAATTACCGCATTGTCGCCGTCCTGTATTGGTCTGTCATCCGCCGAAACCAGACGTGCGTTCCTTTCCCGCATTTTGCCAAGCTCATTGTCTATATCCTCGTCTGTTACATTATACTCGATTTTCTCCACTTCTATACCCTTATAGTCGCCGACGGCAACCTCAGGCTTAACAGTCACCTCTGCATTCAATATCAAGTCGGTATCCCCGCCGATCTGTTTTATATCGATCGTGGGCTGATCTATAGGCTCAATCTTGGTCTCTTCAACTGCTTCCTTATATATGTTGGGAAATATAGTATCTATAGCATCGTCATAGAAGACTCCTTCACCATAATACCTCTCTATGATCTTTAAAGGAGCTTTCCCCTTTCTGAAACCTGGAATATTAAACTTTGATGCGTTCTTCTTATAGGCTTTTTGCACCGCATCCTTGAACTCATCCGATGTAACATTAAATTCAAATGTCGCAACATTTTTCTCTACCTTTTTTAATTCAAAACCCATTCTTATCCTCCTTACAAAGTATACGGCAATTCGGCTACCATTATTATACCTCAAATTCGTTATGTGTCAAAATAAAAATAAATAATTTCATGTAATATAACTTTTCTTCACAAATTTTAAAATATAATTCCAGCGTCGTAATACCGCCGATAAAATGACGATGCATCACAAAAAAATAAGGCCGGCTGCCGGCCCTAATATATACAATAAAGCTTTAACACTTGCTCCGTTCCTTAATTAAATCTCGGATCTCAGTGAGAAGTACTTCCGATTTCGTAGGTTCTTCCATCTCTTCTTCGGCTTTCTCATCTTTTGGATGCAGTCTCTCCCGCGCATTATTTATAAATCTGATAAATATAAAGAGAGCAAAGGCAATTGCAATGAAATTGATCACCGCCTGCAGAAATGATCCATATGTAAGTACGATCGCCGAAGATCCGGAAAAGCCGGGGATAGTCACCTTCAGATCGGCAATATTGATACGTCCGAGAATAATACTCAAAAGAGGCATAATTATATCATCTACTAACGACGTGATGATCGCGCTGAATGCACCGCCAAGGACAACGCCGACCGCCAAATCAAGCACATTGCCCCTCATTGCAAATTCACGGAATTCTGCAAAGATCTTTTTCATATGATACGCCTCCAATGTTTTTTATTTTATATAATGATACCGAAAGTGTCGATAATTTACAACTTTATTATCGGCGTTCAGGCATTTAATCCTTGTTCGTATATTCCACCTGTTCCCTCTAACTCCATCATTCCATTTTCCAGGTAGCTGGTATCCGCAAATCCTTTCAACGAGTATTGCCCATCCTCATAATTTACCAGACTGACCGAGCAATTGGGAATAGGATCTCTGTTCCCGTCCAATTCTGCTTTGATTTTATCCTTGGTTATATACATAAGCATGTGCATCAAAAAAGCTCCGTGCGTAATGACCAAAATATCGTCTCCGTCCTTGGCATCTTCCGTCATTTCCGCAAAAGCATCCTTTATGCGAATCTCTATCGAGTCTCTGTCGTCTCCGCCTACATCTTTCCAACCCCTGCCCCCCCATTCCCTCTCCTTTACATCCTGCGAAACGTGCGACTCCAAAGCGCCCTCCATCATTCCAAAATTCATCTCTCTCAGGTTCTTTAAATAATGTATCCCTAAATCTCTATCCCCGGCAATATAGTTTGCCGTATCGACGGCCCTTGCGAGTGTAGAACAATATACGCTGTCAAAGGACGTATTCCTTAAAGACAGGCCCACGGCCTTGGCCTGCATTATCCCCAGCCCCGTAAGCGGTGAATCACACCACCCCTGCACTCTGCCCAATTTATTAAAAAGCGTCTCCCCATGCCTTACAAAATAAAAGGTTATTTTTTTATCCATTTGTTTTTCCTTTCTAATAAATCACACAAAATAATGCTTATAACAAAATTATACCTGTTCACATCGCCTTACGGCAAATAAAAACCAGCTCAAAATAGCATATAATATCGAATTTGCCATCATTTACGCTGGTTTTTATTCAATCATTCAATTTACCTTCGAATTACTAAATATTTGCTTATTCTAAATCTTCTCCGTTGGAGTCGATACATTTTGGAATCTATTCTTTTATAACAATATATAGGCATATAAAAATGCTGCCATATCCGGCAGCATTTTTTATATACACCAATATTATCAAGTTGGTGCGGAAGGGGGGAGTTGAACCCCCACGAGAGTAATTCTCACTAGAACCTGAATCTAG
>DHDI01000009.1:0-192 GCA_002399285.1 Thermoanaerobacterales bacterium UBA4880 | reverse complement strand
AATGGTGCGCCATCAGGGACTCGAACCCTGGACACCCTGATTAAGAGTCAGGTGCTCTGCCAACTGAGCTAATGGCGCATAAATCTGGCTGGGATGGCAGGATTCGAACCTGCGAGTGCCAGATCCAAATTCTGGAGCCTTACCACTTGGCTACATCCCAATATGTTCGTAATGGAGCGGGTGAAGGGAATC
>DHDI01000004.1 GCA_002399285.1 Thermoanaerobacterales bacterium UBA4880 | reverse complement strand
CCTGTCAACTCATTTTTTAGCTCTTATTACAACTATTCTCAGTTAAAATACAAAAAGCCGGAACATCCGGCTTTTAAAATATTATTTGGTGGTACTTTTGGTCATGCGATACATGGTCTTTCCAATCAGTCTTTCTGTGGTAACTGCTGAATAGTTCCCATCCTGTGTTGCTTTGATAGTTAAATGTGCGATTCCGTCATTATCGGTCCTAGCACGTCCGATATACTTTCCATCTGCATAGAAATCTGTGATTACTCTTGGCAATGGTATTTCATCATCAGTTACATATAATCGGAGTTCAATCATTCCGTCAGTGCTATCCGACCTTAACAATGCAGAAGGTGTTTTCTTGTCATAATAGTCGCCTTTATTCTCTTCTGCTATCATACCGTAGTATCGGCCGAACCAGTAAGGCAGCGTAAATACAGTACCACAGCCCATGGATCCCTCGGTATAACTCCCTTTTGTCTGTTCGCCAAAACCCGAGTAAGCCGTAAAAGGATTACTGTTGTTTTTGGTTATGGCCCTTTCATCGGGTGCTAGAGCATAGTTGGTCTGAGAAACCTCCTTGTCTCTGTCACAGGGCTCTATATAGAACACATCTTGCCGATCTCCCCGAACCCCCAGAGTTTGATTACGGATTTGAGGCGACCTATAAAAATATCTCACGGCTGATGCCAAATCCACATCAGTTTTATCAGGATGAGCCAGCTGATAAAGGAATGTATAGAAAGGATTCTCTTCCCTTTCCTCCTGCCCCACATACCACTGATCAAAGGCAGAGACTATTTCATTTTTCCTGTCGGCGTTTGTCTCCAGAGTCAGTAGTGCATAAACAGGAAACCATCCCAGTTCTTCATCCGAATAGTTTATATATTGGGTCCAGTCATTGTGCAATACAGCATTGGTTGTTTTGTCGCCGTTTAATTTTTCATCATATTGTATAACAGGCGTGTTATTGTCATTATCATAAGCATCTGTTGCCTGACGAACAAGCCTTCTATCAATGTATTCATTGGCCATGTCAATATAACCTTTACCATTGACATATCCTTTATCATTATTGGCACCGCCGCCTGAATAGGGCGATTCATAGCATAAATCATAAGCTTTTTCATATTTAGCAATCTGGTCGGCATAAGCTGCCGCATCCGAATCCTTGGCAATATAGGATGTCGTCTTCAACGCCATCATGACTTCCAACGCATTCAGTGGACCATCTTCGAAACCGTAGGATAAATGATCTTCACCTTTGGCATCTACGCCGATACCATATTGCTTCCATTGGGGCTGCGCTTTCATCATGTCTATACCATCGTTAAAGTACTCAGACAGCCATCGAGACCACTGAGTAGATTTACCATGGGCATCAACAATATAGTAATGGTCATCCTCTAAAATTAAGTCGGTCATTTTTGTAGCCGCTTCAACGATAGTATTTTTAAGAGTATTGTCCTCCGGTGTATCACAAAGATATCTATATGCAGTCAGAAACAGCGCATAATGTCCGTCCACCTCATCGGAAGATGTATCCGCCTTGTACACTATCTGAGATTCATCTATATAGCCGTCACTTCCAATGACACTCTCCGGGAATAGATCATTGAAGAATGTTGGTATGCGTTCATAAATGGGTGTTGTTAGGCGAAACTTAATTTTATTAAGATCTATCGGCCCATTCTCATATTCTCGGCCGATATTTGCTCCTTCCACCATCACAGGATAGACAAGTCCCTTTGAAGAGACTATATTTTTCCCAAGTAAATTGTCGTTTGTCCTCTCCGCATTAAACGTTTCGATTGCAGAAGGGCTAAGACCGAGACCATTGTACAAATCCGAGCTTGCCAACACTTGGGAACCCTTCTTGCTCAGCGCATCCTTAGTAATACGTACAGTAGCAATGCCAATAGGAGTTTTGCCGTCCAACTTCATCTCGTCTATTATTGGATCGGGATATGTCTCTCCTTCATTCAGCAGCCTCTTTTCAAACCAGAACCCATTTTCATTTTGCAAATTCGTATTACTGTCCACTGCTGCTTCGGATTTGAGCATGTAAGAACGGCATGGAAATCCGTTGCCCCTTCCCGAAATATAGTCAAGCAATAGAACAGCCTTGGTTGCCCGCGTGGCAGCGGCTTTGGCAGCGGCTATCTCTTCAGCATCGGCCTTCTCAGCCTTCAGCGTCCGATAGCGGAAAATCTCTCCCATGGCATACATTGCTGTCCATAAACCATCATTATCACTAGTGGATACATATTTTGAATAATACTCATCCATCGTGGGATCATATGTATAACCATTGTTAGTGCTGATCATACCACGGCGATCATTTACATCATTTATAAGTTTTTCGTATACATAGGTCCGCTCCAGCATTGTCTTTTTAGGCATACGAATATGTACGGCGCCCTTGGCATTGCGCACCCACACGCCGCCTTCATTGTCCGAAGCGACGCCTGTAACGTTGTCATCCCCGCCATACAGATAGCGTGAACCGGCAAAGTACTGCACGATGTCGCGCTGATCGGCTTCTTTAAAATTGATCCGCATTAGGCCCTTATTGGTACCAACCCAATACACACTATCTCCGTCTTTCACAGCGCATGTAACGTCTCCGATAGCAGCCGAAGGCATAAACGTCAGCTCTGTAGCATCAGTTACCCATTTTATGCCGTCGGGTGTCTGTGTATCATAATAGTCCATCTCCTTTGTAGACGCGGCCTTCAATTGAATGGGCTTGTACTTTGCACTCTCGGGCGTACCCAAAGATGCAGCATAGGCCAGGCCGGGCGATGCCGCGCATACCAGCCCTGAAATTACCATAACCACAGCCAGCATCTGTGCAACAACTCTTTTGGAAATCTTTGACTTAAACATAACAAACCTCCTTTATCTTGTGATTGACTTAATTAATATGCTCCACTACAACGGCATTATCATTCCGTGCAATAACCCATACGCCCTTTCCATCCGTATCATCGACCAGAAGCAAAACCCTTTCATTTCCCAGCATTTCGGCCGTAAAGGAATGAACGGAATTATCGCTTAAATTTACCCGATCAACGCCTCCATCCTTATATCCCAGCCACAGGGTTCCTCCATCCTGCTTAAGCAGCGAAGAGGTTACATTCTCAAGGGTAGGAAACAGAGAAGGTTTCAGTGTGAAATCTTTATTGACAAAAGTCTGTGCATTGGCAAGCTGATCACTGATCTCAGTCAGATTGTTGCTTGGCATATAGGTAGGATCCTGCAAAAACTTGATATACTGTTTTACATATCCCTTTGCCCCGCTGTCTGAAAAATCTTTCAGCGCCTGTTCCGAAGTATAATGCTCCACGGCAGACTGCCCGGAAGTAACTACACTACCAGGCGTTTCCCCTGCGGCAAAAACTTTTGCTTTCAGTGCTGCAGGTATGAATACAAAAGACACTGCACAAACTGCAATCGAACACAAGACCTTTTTGAAGAGCACTTTATTCATTCGTTGACCTCCTTATATTCGCTTTATATATAAACAAAATTACCAAACTTTACTCCGCTACTAAGAAAATGCAAAGGGTAGGCCGTTAATTGATGTGCTCTTTTAAAGTGCACAAATTTTGTCTCCCTTTGCCATTCAAAACTATAACAACCCAGATTATGCAAACAAAATTATTAGTAATTTTATATGTCCCAATTGAGTAACACTTGTAGATCAAGCAGAGCCCTTTATTCCGGGCTTAAATTTATTTATACTGCGGTAAATAATCTTTATTTTGTTCAATAATATCATCCAATATCTTCTTTGCTACCGTTGCCGAAGGGACAAGCGGATGTAATGTTAAAGCCTGAAGCGCCGTGTAATAATCGCCCGTTACACCTGACTCAATGGCCAATTCTTCATAAGCTTTAACTGATTGCATCAAACCTCTTATCTTTGTCGGCACATGTCCTATATTAAGGGGATGGGCACCATCTTTATCTATTACCGCATTTGTCTCTATAACGACATTATCAGGTAAATCTGAAATCGTGCCGTTGTTTTGTACATTAACTGTTTGGATATCCTTTTTATTGTTATATATGGAATCTATCAATGAGCATGCGGCATCGGAGTAATGTGCTCCTCCCCTTTTCTCCAGCTGCTTTGGCTTCACATCGAGATTAGGATCCTTATATAATTCAAGCAATTCTTTTTCGATCTTCTTTACCTGCTCGCCTCTTGTACCTACCGTAGCCGCATCTTTCTTTACTTCCTCCAGCATTTTATCAGTCAGATAGTAATATCTATGATATGCACAAGGAAGCATGCCGAGTGATCTGATAAATTCAGATTCGTACGGCCAGTCCTCGGATAATTCCTCGCTGGACAGTTTGCCGTCGGCGAAATCATTGATCAACCTATCGGTTATATCTTCGCCATCCAAATATACATGCGTACCCCATACAAGATGGTTAAGACCTGCAAAATCTATAGATACCCTATTAAAATCCACACCCAGCATATCCGCAACTCCGTAAACCATACCTATAGGAATGTTGCAAAGTCCTATTGCATTAACATTTGTGTGTTTTAATACTGCTTCCGTTATAATGCCGGATGGATTTGTAAAATTGATAAGCCATGCATTCGGCGCAAGTTCCTCTATATCTCTGCATATATCCAATATGACCGGTATCGTCCTCTGCGACTTAGCAAATCCTCCAGGACCCGTTGTCTCCTGGCCTATCACGTCATATTTTAACGGTATCTTTTCATCTCTTATTCTCGCATCTAAGAGTCCGACCCTAAACTGCGTTGTGACAAAATCAGCATCTTTTATCGCTTCCCGCCTGTTTAAAGTCGTATGGATATTTATATCCACGCCGGCCTTTTCAACCATGCGCCTTGCAAGATTCCCTACTATCTCTAATTTTTGCCTTCCCTCTTCTATGTCCACCAAATATAGATCCCTTATGGGTAATTCGTCATACCTTTTTATAAAACCTTCTACCAATTCGGGAGTATAACTTGAACCCCCTCCTATTGTAGCTATCCTTAGGCCCTTCCCAGACATTTGAAAGAATCCTCCTTCTTTTCATATAATGTTTTATAAAGATCAATCATCTCAGTAATTAATTCTTTAGCAAGAATTGCAGTCATAAGGTGATCTTCAGCATGCATCAGCAAAAGCGATACATCCTGTTTATCGCCGGAAGCCTCCCTCTGTATCAAATCTGTCTGTATGTGATGAGCTTCTAAAAGTTCGTCGCCTGCTTCCTTGATATACGTTTCCGCTTTAGTAAAATCTCCGTCCTTTGCATATTTTAAAGCTTCAAAGCTGTTGCTGCGTGCATTCCCGGCATGGGATATTATAGTAAAGACAATCTGTTCCAGATCCATTCAATTTTCTCCTTTTTTAGCCAAGTCAAATGCTATCTCCAAAGTCTTTTTGCCGTCTACCCTTCCATATACCTGGGGTGGTATCACGGCGCACTTTTTGCCCTTTGCTTCAATAATTTTTCTGACGTCCTTTTCCTTATACCTCACCTGTGGCCCCAGCAAAAATACGTCATAGGAGTCCACATAATTTTCCAATTCGTCTATCGGCACGGCATCAATGACTACATCATTATATCCCATATCCTCCGCCTGCTTTTGCATCTTTTTCACTAATAGGCTCGTTGACATACCAGCGCCACACATAAGTAAGATTTTTATGGTAACCACCTTCTCTTATAATATATATGCTGCCTTATATTTCTTCTACAGTCTCCCCTTCTTCCTCCAATGCCAACTGCTTTTTCTCTTCTACCTTAAAGAATGGATAATATATCAATACGCTGATCAATACCTCCAAAGCACCCCAAACCGCTGCTCTCCAATCGCCTCCTGTTATCAGATATTGTGCTATTATCGGCGGCGTTGTCCAAGGTACTAATACAACAGGTTTGCTGATGAGATTAAAAAACATTAAGAGGTACGTAACGATCGTAAACAATAAACCTGAGCCTACAAACGGTATCATCATAGTGGGGTTGAGCACTATGGGAAATCCAAAAATAACCGGTTCATTGATCATAAAAATACCCGATGGCAACGCCATTTTACCAATAGATTTATAAGTTTTGCTCTTCGACAAAAGCATTAATATAATCAAGCCCAAAGTGGCGCCTGTCCCGCCGACATTCACAAACGATTCTATAAATCCCGTACCTGTAACGTATGGGATGGGCTGATGAGCCAAAAATGCCTTGGAGTTAGCGGTTATAAACTGTAAAAATATCGGCTCCCCAATGGCCCCCATTATATTGTCTCCATGTATACCCACCGTCCAAAACAGCAACACCAGCAGAACATAAACTATGACCCCAGGTAAAGAATTCAAAGCAAAAACTAATGGACTGAATAATTTTTGTAAAAAGGCCGTTATGTCAAACCCAAGTAAGACCCTTATCCCCCATAATGCAACAACTACGACCGTTGCAGGTATTAATGACACAAAAGAGTTGGATACCGCCGGGGGCACCCCTTCAGGTAATCTGATTACAATATTCTTCTTAATGAAAAATCGCAATACTTCAACCGAAATCAAAGAAACTATAATGGCTGTAAAGAGCCCCGTCGAACCAAAATTTGATGTGTCCAGTGCATAGTCTTCGGTTACCTGTGTTGTTAAAAATGCCACTAAAGACAATAACGTACCGCTGATCGGATCTACTTTCAATTCCTTGGACATATAATATCCTATACCACCTGCCGCCAATAATGCCAGCGCCCCGAATGATACATTTACGGGAACATTTAATATATCGCTGTATTTGCCTATAATATTGTCCCAGCCCGGAATCGGCAAGCTGGATATGATTAAAAATATACTTCCTACAATGATGAACGGCAGTGTAACAGACAAACCATTACGAATTGCAACCAAGTGTTTTTCATTGCCTATTTTAGCCAGCGGCGGAACTAAAACGTTTTCAATGAAATTTGTCAACCATTCCACATTTATATCTCCTCTCAATTATTATTATTTTTCATCAAATACTTTTGCAAAAGTCATGCCAAATATAATTTCGCCAATAAATGCCGAGTTTCCACACTTCTTATTTCATGAAATTAATGTGTATGAATCTGTATGATATAATACCTTGATCAATACGGATATGAGTATCAAAGCGAATAAATCGTTTTCATTATGCCCGTATATTCATCATTCGACAATGAGATGTTAAAGGCTGCAGTTACAGGTTCGAGAGAACCTTTAACAATTTTATACCTGGAGATATTTGCCTCCATTATTGCTTTACAGTTTTCCATCCGTATCAATTCCCCGCCATTTAATACACGTTCTATGGAACAGGCAAGATGAAGCACCAATCCTATCAATCTATCATTATCGAGGATCATTCCATTTCTTACGATATTTAAGTAAAATTCCTTAAATACATCGATGTATTTATCAGCGTCTATATCGACGTTTTCTATAATTATTTCCTTCATATTATCGATCGTTTCAAAGGCGCTCTTGAAATCGATCTTCATTTTTAAAGTATTCATCTTTTGATTATCAAACAGATCCGTAGTTGAAATGTAATTGAGCGTATCGTCTTCGGGGTCAAAGGCACTTACGACGGCAAGTATATTTTTTTCTCTTTTTATGTTCTGGAGCTTCCTCTTGAATTCTCTTTTATCGTCTATATTAAGGGGTATAATGTCCAGCTCTTTTCCGGTAAGATCAAGCTTTTTCTCCAGTATTGATTTTAGCTTTAAAGCTGTACCCTCGCCCGTTATACATGCGGTTATTATAACGTCGTCTTTAAAGCCATTCTGTATTTCAAAATTATCTTTATATATTCTGCCTATATATGGGCTTAAGTTTACCGCAGCATCATATACCTCTTCCAGTGGAGAGTTCAGCAGTGCCTTTCTTCCGGCCTCCAACACCATAGGCGTAGACGCCATTTCCACCGTCTTGACGGGTATGCCCGTTCTCTCGCAGATCATATCGCCAAAGAGCACCAAAGATCCCATGTCTACGAGAAGCAATATCCCTTTGGCTTTATTGGTCTTCTTCATTATTTCCGTTAAATTATTTAACGCGGTCTCAGGTTTCTGATCGAGAGGCATGTTGTATCCAATGACAAAGTTTTCATCGAGCAGCCTGTTTGCAACATCAGCAATGGAGGTTGCGGCAGTCTCGCCGTGCATTGCCACGATGACGCCCACTTTTTCATTTTTACTCGTGGTATCGAGATCAAGACACAAAAACATTGTGATAAATGCTACTTCTTCATCCGGCACCCTTATATCAAATTTTGCCTGAATGGTTTGTCTTAAGCCGTCTGATACTTTGTATTCCTTTTTATAAACTCTTTTAATATCATCCAGCTGGTAATTTACGATTTTTTTGCCGTTTAATATTCTTTCAATGGTACTGGCTACATGCATAGAGAGTCCGAACAAGGTCTTTTCGCTGAACTGCCTTTTTAACTCTTTGCCGGCAGCCTTTAAAAAATCGTCCACGATACTTACGATTTTTTTGTCGACTACTTTATAAAGTTCCTCATAATTTTTCTTACTTACTTCGTTCATGTATCTTTTAAGATATGTCTCTATATCCAGATTCATAATAAGTTTTATATCTTTTTCATCGATGCCTTTATCCACCAATGTGTTTCTCTTTTCTTCCAGAGCTTCGTATAAGTTAAAGTCATCTTTATCGATATATATTTGTTTGCCGTTGTCATCCATAGAAAATTCAACGACGTCCCCGTTTATAAATTTGTCTATTTTATCCCTGTTCTCTTTGTATTTAAACAGACCTCTTCTTACATAGTCGGGCAGATCCTCGGTATGCACCGTTACCTTGGTTTCCTTTTTCATGATCACGTCTAAATACGCCTTGGCGGAGCAAAGTTTGATGTCGCTTTTAAGCTGCCCTATATTATTAGGGCAGTCATAGAGCAGCAGTGCCTTTAGTACGTTTGATGTAATTGATATGTCGTTATTTATGGTAGAAGCCTCTTCCATGAAAAAATTCTTGATGAGCTGAAATCTTTCTTCATATGTCCTGTCCCTTAAGGGTGGAAGGTGTATGATCATAGGTATCCGCCTTGTAAAGGTTTTTAAAAGCACTGATTCGACATTCTCCGTAGTCGCACATATTATAAGGACATGGGATCCATGGAGCGTTTCCGTCTCGCCGAGACGCCTGTATAAACCTTTGTCTATAAGATAGAAAAGCATCTCCTGCCCTTCGGGAGGCAACCTATGGACCTCATCAAGGAATAGAATGCCGCCGTTCGCCCTCTCAACAAATCCTGCCCTATCCTTGTCCGCTCCCGTATAAGCACCCTTTTTCACACCGAAGAGATTTGACATGAGAAGCTGTGGATTATTGGAGTAATCAGCACAGTTGAATTCCACGAAGGGCGCATTGGCCCTTATCTTCCCGATTTCCTTAGCGTGTTCATACATGACTTTTGCAAACATGGATTTCCCCGTGCCCGTTTCACCCAAGAGAAGTGTATGCAACCCGTTGGGAGGATATATGATCGCGGCTCTTGCCTGCCTTATGGAATTATTTAAGCTCTTATCGCTGCCTATGATATTGTCAAACTCATCATTTACGGTACCGCCCTTGTCCGCACTAAATATCTCTCCGTCTTTGATCTTATAGAGCACAGGTTTACCTTCCACCTTTAACACTTTTCCCTCTTTAAAAAGACTGTTTAAATCACTGGATGCATTTGTCCTCTGTATATTTACAGCATTAGCTACCTCCATGGCTGAAAACCCCGATATTTCCTCTTCTGTCCTATACTGATCTGCGCACATTTCTTTTAGCTTCAGGTAAACCTTTTCCATCCTCTTCATAAAAACCACCCCCACATGATATATTATATCATGGGTTAATACACATTAAAACACATTTAAAATATAAAGAGTGGGCTTTCGCCCACCCTTGCTTTACTTCATTTGGTTGTTTTTAACCGTATCAAGCAGCCTATCTGTTTTGCTCTCTGCCGACTTGGCAATCTTTGATGCAGATTTGGCTTGATCTGCGTTCTGATTGCTGTTCAATACATTTTGCTGTGCACCTTGGGTAGGGGCCTGGCCGCTGTTGAGATTATTGTTCTGATTAACATAATTTAACCTATTGTTAAGCATGTCGATATGCCTCTGCATGTCCTGCTGCATCTGCTCGAACATCTGCTTGGCCATGGGGTCGTCAGTGGAGCTTGAAAAAGTTGCATAAGAACCCATTGCTCCCTGGGCTGATGCCTTTGCCTTTTCCAGATCACTTTTAACAGTCATCTGTTTAACCCCTCCATATTTTTTTATTTTTGCCCCGTAATATATTATTATCATTATTGTTGTAAAAAACCACGGTATATATAGCCATTTTTAAAGGCTATAGCAAAAACCGCCATAGCCTTTAAAAATAATTAAAATTAAATTATTCTTCGCAGCGTTTCAGAATCTCTTCCCAACGCTTATCCACCTGCTGCTGGACCTCAGCTATCAGATGTTCGTTGCCCGGCTTGAACAGGTGCTTAAATCTTCCCTGCCTCTTAAGATAATCCTCTACCGGCAGCTTTGTTCTCGGCTTATAGGTAAGTCTCCACTTGCCCTCTACCACTTCAAACATAGGCCATACGCAGGTCTCCACGGCCAGCTTTGTTATTTCCATGCCCTCGGCTGTTTCGGTCCTCCAACCTCTCGGGCAGATGGCCAGGACGTTGAGCAGAGCCGGTCCGTCAACTTTAATGGCCTTTTCGGCCTTGTCGTAAAGATCTTTCCAGTGCGCCGGAGTAGACTGAGCCACATAAGGTATATTATGTGCCACGGCTATATCCGCCAGTTCCTTCCTCGGCTGAGATTTCCCGGGAATGACACTTCCCGCCGGGCTGGTGGTGGTATCGGCATACATAGGCGTAGCGGAAGATCTCTGTATTCCGGTGTTCATATAAGCGCCATTATCATAGCATACATACACAAAATCATGACCGCGCTCCAAAGCTCCTGAAAGTGACTGAAGTCCGATATCATAGGTACCGCCGTCGCCTCCGAAAGCAATGAATTTATATTTCTCGTTTACCTTGCCTCTTTTTTTCAGCGCCTTATATGCAGCTTCCACACCGCTTATGGTAGCGCCGGCATTTTCAAAAGCACTGTGAATATATGAAGTACGCCATGCCGAATACGGATAAACAGTGCTCGAAACCTCCAAACAACCCGTAGCATTGGCCACGACCAGATGCGTATCTTCCGGCACCGCACTCAAGACCCTTCTTACCGTTATGGGAGCGCCGCAGCCTGCACAGAGTCTGTGACCGCCTGTAAAAAGCTCAGGTTTCTTGGCTATATCCCGTAATGTTGCCATGCTTATTCACCACCCTTTTCTCTGATACCAAGATACTTTTTGACCTCACACACCTTACCTGTTTTAACGATATCCATGAGGTCGCCGTATACATTCTCAATATCCTTTGTATCTACATCCCTGCCGCCAAGGCCAAAGATATAGTTTACGATCTTTATATCCTTATTATCGAACATTACGTTCCTTATTTCCGTAAATAACGGGCCATATGCACCGAAGCTGTCCGCTTTATCCAAGACGGCAACGGCCTTTACATCTTTAAGCGCCTCGGCGATCTCCTTGCCGGGAATCGGTCTGAAAGTACGGGGCTTAAGCAGCCCGGCCTTTATGCCCTGGGACCTGAGCTCATCCACGACGACCTTTGTGGTGCCTGCGGTGGAGTTCAATACCACGATGGCTATATCCGCATCGTCCAAGTCGTATTTTTCAAAATAGCTATACTTTCTGCCCGTCAGCTTCTCATATTCCTGAGCGACCTCCAATATGACCTGCTTAGCGTTATCCATGCCGGCCTGTTGTTGTCTCTTATGTTCCGTGTAATACACAGGAAGATCCATTGCGCCCAAAGACACGGGATGATCCGCGTTCAATAAAAATTGCTCCGGGTCATATTCGCCTATAAATTTCTTGACTTCGGCATTATCTAAAACTTCTAGACTCTCAAGAGCATGGCTGGTTATAAAGCCGTCCATGCATACCATTACCGGCAGACTTACCCTTGGATCTTCGGCGATCCTGATGGCCTGCATTATATTGTCATACGTCTCCTGCGCGCTCTCGGAATAGAGCTGGATCCAGCCTGTATCCCTGGCGCCCATTGAGTCGCTGTGATCATTGTGAATATTTAAAGGACCTGACAGCGCCCTGTTTGCCACAGTCATTACTATGGGCAGTCTCATAGAAGCTGCTATATAAAGCATCTCCCACATAAAGGCCAGGCCCTGTGAGGATGTGGCGGTCATAGTTCTGGCTCCCGCCGCAGAAGAACCTATGCAGGCGCTCATAGCACTGTGCTCCGACTCAACCGCAACAAATTCGGTGTCTACCTCTCCATTCGCCACAAACTGCGAAAAATACTGAGGTATCTCAGTTGAAGGCGTAATAGGATATGCGGCAACCACATCGGGGTTTATTTGCTTCATAGCAAAGGCCGCCGCCTCATTACCTGAAAGTGAAACTCTCTTTGCCATTTCCTTCCCTCCCTACTCTATAACCATCTTTATGGCCTTGGCCCTGTCCGGGCATTCCACCGCGCAGATACCGCAGCCTTTGCAATGTTCATAATCTATCCCGACCACCTTGCCGTCTTCCACCTTTATAGACCCTTCCGGGCAATAGGCCCAGCAGAAAAGACACTGTATGCACTTATCGGGGTCGTATTCCGGTTTCTCAACTCTCCAGTCGCCTGTTTTAAACTGCTGTGCGTTGCCCGGCTCTGTGATTATACCGGCCTTAGGCAGTTCTTCCCATGTGGCATCCGCACTCGTCTTATAAACCTTCCCGCTCATAGACCCTTCACCTCCTGCATAGCCCTCTTTAAAGCACGCATATTCCCGTCGACAACCTGTAACTTATGTGCAAACTTCTTTCTAAAATTGCCTTCCATGTTCTCAACGAATTTCTTCTCATCCAGTATGTCCGTAACCCTGACTACAGCCGCAAGCATAGGCGTGTTCGGGAAATTGCCCCCTATCTCGTCCATTGCTATCTGCGACGCGTCAATGGTATATACCTTACCTTTAAAACCTGTCTTTTGCCTGACATCTTCCGGATCCTTAGGCGTATTTACCAACAATATCCCGCTGTCTTCTTTCAAACCTGATGTAACATCAACAGTTCCAATAAGTGTATGATCAATAACGACCTCGACGTCCGGTTCGTAAATATTTGAATGGATCCTTATAGGCTCACTGCTGATCCTCGTATAGGCAGTAACGGGAGCTCCCATCCTTTCCGGTCCGTACTCGGGAAAGGCCTGCATATATGCTCCGATCTCAAAAGCCGCCTGCGCCAATAACAGAGATGCGGTCTTGGCACCCTGTCCACCTCTTCCGTGCCAACGAATCTCAGCCATCTTAGCCACTGTAGAAGTACTCAAATTATGTTCCTCCTTCCAATAATTTAAATATGCGTACTGTTATACTACAGTCCAGACATTCAAACTGTATTATATAGTATCTTTTCTCACCTATAACAGTCTTACGAAGCGTAGAAAGCATAAGCCACAGCAAGTATAACAGTATCCACATATACTGTAACAGATGAATATCTCCCTGTCAATTGCAAAAAAAAAGAAGTAATATTTCTAATATTACATTCTTCGAGAATAGCAAAAAAACATCCCGATGCCATGTAATGCTGCTCTAATATATGACGGATTCATACCGCGGCCGATTTAAAGTCATAGCAAATGCTGCAAAAGCAACAGCAGCACCACCCCGGGCACGCCAAGGAATCCGATCACAAGGGCCGATATGGGATTGAGCGGTATATGCAGGCCGAAGTAACCTCCCGCGAAATTCAATACCAGCAGGATTATGCCGCCTATTATTCCGTTATATAACAGCCTCCATATCATCTTAATAGGTACTAAAAGCACCCAGCCCAGAAGGTACAAGAGTATAAGGCCCACCGCATATGCAATTATTATATTGATGCCCACGCCATTCACCATTATACACCCCCTCTTAAATTATATGGGGTGTCCAAAAAATTATTCTACTTTTACGAGGCCTTCCTGCTTAGCCAGTTTTAAGAGGTATGCATACTTTTTCCTCGCCGCTTCCCTGTAGTATATAGCATGGTCTATGAGATCCGGATCGGAAACGGACTCAAAGTAGTTGTCGGCATACTGCATCTCCTCTTTGGCGAGCTCAATGGACGACAGCAGTCCTGCGGTATCGCCATTAGCATCGCTGCGTATGGACTCTCCCGTAAAAACCCTGTTTGCCCTGCTTAGTATATCGCCGAAATAACCACGGCCCAAATTAAGATTGATCATAAAACACCCTCCAGGAAAAAATATTCTAACCATATTTTTCCCCGGATAAAATTATTTTATACGGCTTGCCAAAGAACAATGAAATAATCTTTTGTCAGTATCATACCAAATAAAAAATGCCCATTTGACATGAGCATTTATATCTCTCTCCTTCCGGTAAGGGCAGAACCCAATGTGACCTCATCGGCATATTCCAGTTCCCCTCCCATAGGTATCCCGTGGGCTATCCTGGTGACTCTTATACCCAGCGGTTTTATCAGCCTGGCGATATACAGCGTAGTGGCTTCGCCTTCCACGTCGGGGTTTATCGCAAGTATGACCTCTTTCACATCCTCGCCGAGTCGTGCGAGAAGTTCCTTTATGCGTATATCCTCCGGCCCTATCCCGTCCAGCGGCGATATGGTGCCCTGAAGCACATGGTAAAGTCCCTTATATTCCTTTGTCTTTTCCATAGCCACAACGTCTCTCGGGTCCTCGACCACGCAGATCATAGACCCGTCTCTCGAGCCGTCCGAGCATATCTCGCATATATCGCTATCGGTGATATTAAAGCATTTGCTGCAATAATGGACCTTTTGCTTGGCTTCCTTTATGGCTGCCGACAGCGAATCCACCTCTTCTTCCTTCATGTTGATGATATGAAAGGCGAGCCTCTGGGCTGTCTTGGGACCCACGCCCGGAAGCTTGGAAAGCTCTTCTATCAGCCTGGCCATGGACGGAGTATAGTAATGCATCCTATCCCCTCCGCATTACATGAGCCCGGATAGATCGATCCCTCCGGTGACCCTGCCCATCTTATCCTTCATCGTATCCTCAGATTTCTGCAAGACCTCGTTTACCGCAGCCAATATAAGATCCTGGAGCATCTCCACGTCGTCGGGATCCACGGCCTCCGGTGAAATGCTGATCTCGACCAGCTGCTTTTTGCCATTGGCAACGGCCTTTACCACTCCGCCGCCGGCTGTGGCTTCCAATCTCAATTCGCCAAGCTCCTGCTGCACCTTATCCATTTCCTGCTGCACCTTCTGGAACTGCTTCATCATATTGTTCATGTTGAAGTTTCCCGGCATTTTTGACATTATCATTTCCCCTTTCTTTACTATCGATCATTCTTCCATTATATTGATCCTGTCGTCCAACCCCTTAAACACCTCGTGGATCTTAGTCACGATCTCATCGTCCTTTTTTTCTTCACCCTTTATTATACACTCTATCTCTATATCATAGCCAGTAATATCTTTTATGATTTTTTCTATTGTCTCTTTATTTTCCGGTTTGTTCAGTTCTTCACCAAAAAATGAGTCGCCGCTTTGAAAGGATATTTTAAGTCTGCTCCCAGACAACCCCCTTGGCGTACCCACCGAAAGGTAGGAACAGAGTTTCATGGAGTTCTGCTTGACAGCGGAGAGGATCTCCGGCCAGGCCGATTTTACCTTTTCCAATCCGTCCGCGGAGACGTCCTTGACCTCCGCCGGCTTCGCCTCCGTTACAGCATTCCCCCTATCTTTCTCTTCTATTGTTTTCTTTTCCATTGCTTTCTTTCCGCCCGCCCGTCTGTCTGCCTGCCCGGCCTGTCTTTTGGCCGGCATAACGGCCGCAGTCTCGGAAGCCGCGGCGGTCTCCCTCCCCGGACCATTCTCCTCAGGACCGCCTTCCAGGCAGAGCTTGATAAGCACCGTCTCGAGGACGATGAGCGGCTGTGTAGAATATCTTAGTGAGTTTTCAGCCCCGGTGAGCGCGTCTATCATCTTCACGACGCCGCCTATGCTCACCGCGGAAGACAGCTGTTTCAGAGATTTATATTCGTTTTCGGGCAGATCGGGCATCTCCCTGTCTCCGCCGACAGTCGTCATAAAAAGCAGATCGCGCAGCACCCTGACAAGATCCCTCGTAAACTGCGCCGGATCCTTTCCGTTCATATACTCCCGGTCTGCTATGTCAACGCACCGCGAGGCGTCTCTATCCACGACAGCCGAGATGGTTTCCGTAAGGGAATCCTCGTCGGTAATGCCGAGGACTTCCAGCACATCGTCCCGCGATATCGTCCCGTCACAAAAGGCTATACATTCGTCCAATATGGAAAGTGCATCCCTCAGCGCGCCCTCCGCCTTTCTTGCAATAAGAGCCGCAGCCTCAGGCCTGAGCACAACATTCACCTGCTCCGATACATAGGTCAGCCTTTCGGCAATGCTGCCCACAGGTATCCTCTTGAAATCGTATCTCTGGCAGCGCGAGGATATGGTCAGCGGCACCTTTTGCGGATCGGTGGTAGCCAATATAAATATGATATATGAAGGCGGCTCCTCCAGAGTCTTCAGCAGCGCGTTGAATGCGCCCTGTGAAAGCATATGCACCTCGTCTATGATATAGACCCTGTATCTGCCCAAGGACGGAGGATACTTTACATCCTCCCTCAGCTCCCTTATATTATTGACGCCGTTGTTTGAAGCCGCATCTATCTCAATGATATCCATGCTGTCCCCTTTGGATATGGCCAGGCAGTTTTTGCAGTGATTGCATGGATTGCCGTCCGCAGGCTCAAGACAGTTGACCGCCTTGGCGAATATCTTGGCCATACTGGTCTTGCCCGTGCCCCTCGACCCGGTAAAGAGGTATGCATGGGATATCATATTGTTCTTTATCTGATTCTTCAGCGCCCTTACTATGGCCTCCTGTCCGACCACCTCGTCGAATTCCGCCGGCCTGAACCTCCTGTATAGCGCAGTATACATTTATTTCACCACTCTATTCTATGTATTAAAAAGGACCCGCTCTACAGGTCCTTGATATTGATAAAAAGGCCGCACACCCACCTTCGACACGGGATTATACACGGCACCGATGCAGCCAGCTCTAACCAGGTAGCCCTGCGGCACACGAAAGTGTTTACTTACCGTTGCTTCCTTCCGGACCTGGCGGGGTTCGTAAATTTCCGTTGCACAGGACCCGGTCTTCTTCGCCGCTTACATCGACCAGACCATACAATATCATGCCTCGGCGTGGGACTTCAACCCTGCTATAGCGGATTGCAGGTTATAGGGCACCGCTACCTCCCCGTCTAGTGCGGCCAGGCCATCTTCATCTTCAAACAATATCATTATTATATCTTCTTTGATGAAAAAAATCAACTCTCCAATAATTACAAGGTCCGCTTGACCCGCAAAAATTTTAATATACAAAAAGGGACTTCACAGATAAATATGAAATCCCCGCAATTTATTCATTTTATGGCGGAGAGAGAGGGATTTGAACCCTCGGTACCCTTTTGTGAGGGTACACGCGATTTCCAGTCGCGCGCCTTCGACCGCTCAGCCATCTCTCCATGTATAAGTCTACAAAAAATTTACTATTTTATTTTTATGGCGGAGAGGGTGGGATTTGAACCCACGAAACGGTCCCCCGTTTACTCGATTTCGAGTCGAGCGCCTTCGGCCAGCTCAGCCACCTCTCCCGGCTTACCGCTTTTCTTTAAAGAAATCCTTCAACATTTTCCGGCACTCGTCTTCCAGAACGCCCGTGATTACCTCCGGTGTAAAACCCAGTCTGCTGTCCTCAACTATATCATATATTGAGCCGCAGCAGCCTCTCTGGGGGTCCTGTGCTCCTATCACCAGCCTGCCTATCCGTGACAGCAGTATGGCGCCGGCACACATGGGACATGGTTCAAGGGTAACATAGATGCTACAGCCCTTAAGCCGCCAATTGTCCTGCACCCGGCAGGCTTCTCTGATAGCTATCATCTCCGCATGGGCGGTAGCATCATGCAACTCTTCGGTCATGTTGCACCCTCTGCTTATTATCCTCCCACCGGCAACGATCACCGCGCCTACGGGAACCTCGCCCTTTTCCGCTGCCTTATGCGCCTCTTTTACAGCCTCATACATAAAAAAATCGTGAACCATTATTCACCCTTAAATAACGACGTACCCTGCATGGGCACGCATTTAATACGACAACATTTATATTATAGCAGGGGTATATATGGCTGTCAAGAGATTCAAAAGTCGCTCATAAGAAAGCCATTATCCCCGAGAGCTTTTTCTATCCTGTCAAGCACTTCCTCGCTCTCGGCCTCAACGGTATGAAGATGAACTCCTCCCGTAAGCGAAGACAGCAGTTTGCCCTGACTCTCCCGTATGCTGTTCATAAAATTATCAAGATCATATCTGGAGGATATCATCAGGTATCCTTTCAATTCTCCGTATACGGGATGCTCTACTATCACGTCCACTACTTTACCGCCGTTATCCACTATGAGTGCCAGTTCTTCATATACCCTGTCCATATAATGTCCGCAGGCAAATATCCTTACCTTCTTCTGCGATATTCCATCCAGGCGATAGCCCTGCGGCGTGGATAGAATACCGCGTCCCGCCGCACGTAATATCGCAATGTCCTGAACGACCACCTGTCTGCTCACGCTCAGCTTGGCTGCCAGTTCATTGCCCGAGACCACTTCGTTCCGTCCAAGAATATCCAATATTTCATGCCTTCTTGCTTGCGCATCCATCAGATTCACCAACTTTCCCTGCCTTACCGTCATATCACTGCTGCTTAACTATATTCCGTCCGCTGTTTTTCGGGTCTGTCAAAGGCTCCGTTAACCGCATTTAAAACAGCCTTGACGCATCCATCTCCCGCTTCGTCTTTTAAAATGGCATTACCTATATATAATTCCTTTTGCCTTGTATTTAAAAAACCTATGACAACTACCAGCACCTTAAGATCGGCCAAATCCACCACTTTGTAGTCCTCGACCGTCAATACGTTCTCATCGCCTATGCATTTATTCAGTGCGGCTACCGTTGCATTGATCAAAGCAGCCTTGAGAAAACCATTTGAATGTATGCCGCCGAATTCTCCTTCATAGGTCAGGCCGTTCTTTTCTATTATCACCCTCGCCCTTCCCTTGATCCCCTCGAGGTCATAATACAGGCTCTTTATTTTGATACGCTCGCTGCTGACCTGTTCGCCGCCGCTCTCTATCTCAGCAACGCTTATCACCTTATAGTCTATGCTGACATCGAATTTAGCCATGATAGCCGACTGAACGTCCCGGGAAATTTGTTTTGGGTTTCTGCTTTTATCCGCCAGTATGTGTATCTCCGCAATGTCGCCCCGTTCATTCTGGATAATTTTACTGGATATAACACCCCCAAGCTGACTGATTACCCCTTCCATCGCACCAACGAGTTCCTTATCAGTTCCCATCCGCATACCGTCCTCTCCAAAACACATTATTTATTTATTCTACTTATCTTTGTTAAATCCTCCTTTTATTTAAAAAATTCGGATGGAGGTCATCCATCCGAATTTTACTTATTCTTCAAAAGGCTCTATAAGCCCGTATTTTCCATCTTTTCGCTTGTACACTACGGCCACGTCCTCAGTCCTTTCATTGGTAAATACGAAAAAGCTATGGCCCAATAGATTCATTTGGAGAATCGCCTCTTCCACTGACATAGGCTTTATGCCGATTTTCTTGGTACGCACGACCTCAAAACTTTCCTCTTCATTTTCCCTGACTTCTGCCGCCGTATCATACGGTAAGTCTGTATATCTTATGGATTCACCGCTGACAAATTTCTTTTCCAGCCGGGACTTATATTTAAGCATTTGCTTTTCAATTTTATCCACCGCATTATCTATTGAGATATACATATCCGGCGTCGATTCTTCCGCTCTGAACAGTATATCTCTGAACGGAATCACTATTTCCGTTCTATGAACTCCTTTAACGACCTCCAGCATTACCTTTGCTTCAGCCTCACTGTAAAAGTACTTATCGAGTTTTTGGAGTTTCTTTTCCGCTCTGTCTTTCAAGGCATCGGTTACTTCCATGTTTTTCCCCGTTACTACGACCTGCATAGCACCAACTCCTCTCAATACAGTAAATTAACTTATTATTATATATTCTATCTTTCTCTCTCTTTTCCTCTTTTAATACAAAGATTTATTTGCTAGAGGACCTTACTGAGAAACTCCCTGGCCCTGTCATTTTCGGGATGTGAGAAAAACGTCCCGGGAGTTGATTCCTCCAATATACGGCCTTCGTCCATAAATACCACCCTGTCGCCCACCTCTTTGGCAAAACCCATTTCATGAGTCACCACCACCATCGTCATGCCCTCTTGGGCCAGGCCCTCCATTGCCATCAGCACCTCTTTCACCATTTCCGGATCGAGGGCCGACGTCGGCTCGTCGAAAAGCATGATGTCAGGCTGCATAGCCAGCGCCCGGCATATCGCCGCCCTCTGCCGCTGTCCTCCCGAAAGCTGGACAGGATAAGCATTCGCCTTATCCGCCAGTCCGACCCTCTTTAAGAGTTCATTGGCGGCGCCTTTGGCGGCATCCCTGCTTAAACCCTTGACCTTCATGGGTGCAAGGGCTATATTATCCATTACGTTCATGTTGTTGAACAGGTTAAAATGCTGAAAGACCATGCCGATCTTTTGTCTTATCCTGTTCACGTCCGTCTTGTGGTCGATCTTTTCGCCTTCTATATATATATCCCCGCTCGTCGGATACTCCAATAGGTTTATACACCGGAGCAGGGTGCTTTTTCCCGAGCCGCTGGGGCCTATTATGACTATGACCTCTCCCTTTTCCACCTGCATATCGATCCCTTTCAGCACATCAAGCTGTCCAAAATTTTTATGGAGGTCCTTAATGAGTATCACCGGCCTTAAGCCTCCTTTCCAGAATCCTTTGGAATGACGAGAATATATATGTCATTGCAAAATAGATCAGCGCGACCTCGATCAGCGGCTCGAAGGCCGTGTATGTGGCCGCTCTTATGATATCCGCCTGCCTCATCAGGTCGCCCATGCTTATGACGGACACCGTAGCCGATTCCTTCAGGAGCGAGACAAATTCATTGCCCAATGCCGGCAGTATGTTTTTTATTGCCTGGGGAATGATTACAAAACGCATGGCCAGGCCATAGCTCATGCCCAGAGAACGCGCCGCCTCCATCTGCCCATAGTCGACCGCCTGAATACCGGCCCTTATGATCTCGGCCACGTAGGCCCCGCTGTTTATGCTCAGAGCCGCGACCGCAGCCGGAAAGCTGGGAATATCATGACCTATGAGCTGAGGCAGACCGTAATAGACGATGTATAACTGCACAAGCAGCGGCGTGCCCCTTATCAGCTCCACATAGACATTGCCCAAAACGCTCAGGGGCTTGAAATTAGACATCTTCAGCAGAGCTGTGATAAGTCCGATCGCAATTCCCAGTATTACCGAAAAAAACGTAAGCTCCAATGTTGTCACCGTTCCCTTTACCAAAAGGGGACTATAAGCAGAAACCCTTGAAAAATCCAGACTCAAAGCAATGCCTCCCTTAAGCGCCGAACCACTTATTTATCAGCTTGTCATATTCCCCGCTGTCCTTGAGATCCTTAAGCATCTTGTTCACAGCCCCGGTCAGATCCTTGTCGCCTTTTTTCATTGCGGCGGCCAGATCTCCGTCGACAGACAGTTCTTCAATATATACTCCTTTCAGATCGTCATTGATATCCAGGAATTTATCTCCGACGACCTTGGCGACCAAAACAGCGTCGACCTTGCCGTTCTTGAGTTCCATCACCGCATCCGTTATAAGATTTATGGCTTTTGTTTCTAAGCCGGCCTTTTGAGCCCCCGTTTCCTGGATCGAACCCAGTTGTACTCCCACCGTCTTATCTTTCAGATCGTCTAATGAAGCTATATCGGAATCCTTTTTGATAAGCAGTATGTTTTGTCCCGAATAATAGGAATCGGAGAAGTCCACGCTTTCAGCCCTTTTAGGCGTTATCGACATTCCGGAGATAATTATATCGATCTTATTCGATTCCAGCATAGGTATGAGACCGTTATATGAGGTATCCACGATCTTGAGTTTTACTCCCAGTTCTTTAGCCAATGCCTCGGCCAGATCAACATCGAATCCTACTATTTTATCTTCGCCATTTATCATCTCATGGCTCTCATAGGGAGGATAATCGGCGCTAAGCCCGACGATGATCTCACCCCGGGCCTTTATTTCATCCAACCCGCTTTTGGGCTGCTCCGCCGTCTGCTGCTTTGTCCCGGAATCATCCTTGCCCTGCATCCCGTTCGCCGGTTGATTTCCTCCGCATCCCGCCACGCTGAGAGCAAGCAGCGCAGCCATCAAAAAAAACATAATTTTTTTCATCGACCCACCTCTTCTTTTTTGTATAATTATAAGTTGTTTTGTATATAAAATCAATACCCTTTTTTGAATTTTCCCCGCAGAGGCATAGCTGAGACGTAAATATATCGGGGTAACCGTCAAAATTAAAATTATTTCGGGAAAAACTGTGGAAAACTGCATCAAAAGATGTGGATAATGTGGATAACCTCATTTCTCGTTACAATATAGAGGTTTAACAATGTTGATAATGATGTGAATTGAATTTTTCATATATATACAGATATAGTATAAATTGCGAATTGACTTGTGCCCAATTTTGCGCATTTTAAAAAGGACACCGAATAAGTGTCCCTTCTATAATCCTCTTTACACAGCGGAGGGGATTAACCGCGATCACCAAAATCTCTGTAGGATGACCTGCCGCTATTGCTGCGGCCGTTAAATCTTTGTTTCTTAATGTCTCTGCATTCTTTGCATCTTACGGGTTCATTCTGAAAACCCTTTTCCGCATAAAACTCCTGCTCGCCTGCAGTAAACACAAATTCCTTACCGCAGTCCTTGCATACTAAAACCTTGTCCTCATACATACGGATAATCCCCTCACTTTAAGTTTTTATTGACATACCTGCACCCACATTATTATTAGGCAAATATATTATATGACACACGTTTAAAAAAATCAATACTTTTTTAAAAATTTTGCGGCTTTCCCAAATGTCTTAATGTTAAGAAAAATACTATTCCTGAAACTATTACATACATGTAAAAGCTGAAGAATCTCCACATGCCCACAAAGATTCCCAACAGAGGCTTCGGCACTAAATTTGCAAAGATAGCCGCATAGCCCAATTCAACGACGCCGCTGCCGCTAGGTATGGGATTATAAGTAAGTATACTGTAAAAGATGGTCTGTCTGGCCATCGCGTTGAACCAATTCACAGGAATTCCCATGGCAGTCATCAGAACGGTAGCAAAGTTAAAAAAGATAAACCAAAATATCGCGGTGTACACAAGCTGAACTATTGTGACCTTTGGGCCGTACGACAGGATCGCCCTAAAGTTTTTGTTGTATTCTCTGATCTCTTTTATTATCATGCATATCCACTTATCCCTCGATCTTTTTGTGCCCCATCTCCTGACGATACTTGAGTGCCCTATTCTGACCGTTATACTCTCAAGCAAATGCGCGTTGACCATCAGATACCATAATCCCAAAAGCATCAGAAATAGAAAAATTGAAACCACGATTGCGAGCGCACGCAGATAGCTGTTGAGCTGCAGCCTATTATAGCAAAATATGACAAGCAACAGGGGCACTATGCCAAAAAACACAAGCGAATAAAGCAGTCTTCCCGTCACGGCGGCAATACCCTTGTTTACCTTAACGTTTCTCCTGCTTAGATAATAGACCAGCGCCGGGGGAGAACCCGATTGAAAGGGTGTGATAGATCCGATGAAGTGAGCGGCGATATTGGAAGCATAGATATACCGGAGCGGTACCTTTTCGCCCATAATGCCCAAAAGATGATGTATCTTCAAGGCATCCACGAGCCAGGTGCTGAACATCATCAGCATCATAATAAATATGTATCCTATCTGCAGGTGTTTGATCCTCTCCATCTCTGCAGGCGTTACCGTAAAGTGAATTATTGCGGCTACGGTAACAAGACTTATCGACAGTGAAAGCAAAAGCCATGTAAAATTTTTTTTATTCAGTACAGACATCCCATACCCTCCTGCATATATAGCTTTTTCCTTTGTAAAGGATACTATAAATACGTTTGAAAATCAACTATGAGTAAAATTTCTGCAATCTATAGCGACGTTTTGTAACCTTAAATATATTTTTATGACTAAAAATCTACTTTTTGCAACCTAGATTTACTAAATATTTATATCAAATTATAATCATCTAAGGAGGTGTATATATGTTTGGCGACAGATTACGTAAATTGCGGAAAGATAGACACCTGACGCAGAAATCGCTGGCGGCTGAGCTGTCCATTTCGCGGAGCGCTTTATCGCTCTATGAATCCAATAAGAGAGAACCTGATTTTGATACTCTTACTAAAATAGCAGATTTTTTTGACACTTCACTGGATTATCTGCTGAGCAGAGACAGAGAGGCTAATCCAGAAAGCGATTACACAGTACCGGATTATGTACAAGACATTATTAAAGATCCAGATATAAACCAGGCACTGTATCAGCTAAAAACAATGTCCGAGAGTGAAAAACAAAGTTTGGCCATCCATTTGTACGCAATAGCCTTGATGCGCAAAAAAGACAGCGCAAAGAAAGAATAAGATCAGCTATGCTGCACATGTTCCAAACCTTGTTTTAGGAGCGTCAATATATGATCGTCATTTAATGAATAAAAGACGGATTTCCCCACTTTCCTGTACTTTACAAGATTTGCTGCTCTCAGGGTACTTAGCTGGTGGGAAATAGCCGACTGCGACATGTTGAGGACCTCTGCTATGTCGCATACGCACAGTTCGTCCAGGCTTAAAGAATGCAGTATTCTTATTCGGGTTGGGTCACCAAATATCTTAAAAAGATTGGTAAGCTTATTTATTACGTCATCATTCAGCGTGTGCTTTAAGACATCATCGATCTCCTTCTGATGTATCTCGTTTTCATCGCATATTTCTATATTACCGTCCAACATCTTCAATTTTCCTCCTAATTATATATATGATATGAATCCCCGATGGCCTTATCTGCCCGCACTAATCGATATCGTCCAAGGTCTTGAATTCGTACCCATTTTCTCTGATCGAATCTATTATTTCAGGAAGAGCCTCGGTGTCATCCTTGGATTCGGCATGCAGAAGTACGACCGCACCCGGATGTATATTGTTCATCACGGTATCATAGCTTTCCTGCGACCCTCCTTTAAGAGGCAGCCAGTCTCTGAATGCAAGGCTCCAGAATACCGTGGTATAACCCATTTCTTTTGTGACCCTCAAGGTCCTCTCAGTATATTCTCCCTGCGGTGGTCTTAAATATTTTGTCTCTTTGCCGGTTTCCTTCTCAACCAGTGCATTGACGCCCTCCAGCTCATTTTTTATCTTTTCGTCCGTTATCGTTGGAAGGCTGGGATGCGTCATGGTATGGTTACCCACTATATGGCCCTCGTCTATCATCCTCTTTACATAATCGGGATGCTGCTTTACATATGAGCCGGTCACAAAGAAGGCCGCCTTTACGTCCTTGTCCTTCAATATATCTAATATCGTAGGCGTATAGCCGTTCTCATATCCTTCGTCAAAGGTAAAATATACCACCTTGGAGGATTCATCGCCGGTGAATATGGCTCCATACCTGCCTATGAGCTCCTTTGTCGCTTTCGATATCTCCGGTGTCTTATGCTCGCTGTTTCTCACCATACCCCAGCCTATGGGCTTCTCCACGGTCTGCGGGATGCTGCTCTGAGTTGACTTAGACTTACCGGCAGCTTCGCCCTTTGTCTCGCCATTATCCCTGTCTTCGTTCCCGCTCTTTGGGCTCGTCTCATCCTCGGCCTCAGCGGAGTCTCCGGTTTGTCCTTCATCTTTCGCCGTATCTGTTACTTCTTTTTCCTTCTTTTCGTCATTCGCATTATATGAATCCGTCTGCACGGGATCTTTCTTTACGGGTTCTTTCGCCGACTGCTTTGTCTTCGCAACATTGCCGCAGCCGCCCAATATCAGTAATGAGATGAGCAAAAAAGCTATTGATCTCTTTTTCATTATACATTTCTCCTATTTTGTATATTGGCAAATATCCCTGTAGAGGCATGTATGGCACCCCGACCGATCCACACGATACCTGCGCATATTGCCATCCTTAATATTCCCCATCTCCTTGATGATATTAAGGACTTTGTTCCTTATATAATAATTATTGCTTATTTCATATGCTCTATTGGCATATACCAGCCTACCGCTTTTCGGCCGTATGCCATAATTTTCTTCGATAAGCAGAAAGTAGACCGCGAGCTGCATTATGTCCTTTTCCAGCGGCATATCCACCGTGGTGGATTTTAGTTCGACGGGTATCAGATCATTGCTTCTTTTGAAAATGTAATCGGGCTTGCCGGAAATCATCAGCGCATCCGAATGCAGCGTACCGCCCTTGCCCGCGGAATCGCTGTATATGGATCTGTACCCCTTTATGCCTACCGTTCTCTTTACCTCCCGTACGACCGGAGTCGTCTCATTTTGCGATAGGATATAGGCCAGGCCGATTATCAGGATGACGACAGCAATAACCATATTCTCCACCCGATCCACGCAATGGCAGCGGCAGAGGCCAGGCCGGCTGCAATCTTGTAGACGTTCTGCAGCCTGAGTCCTCTGTCGTATGCCCTGTGATATTTTTTGCCGCGTTTGAACCTCTTGGAAACTTTTTTTGCCCCCTTGGGTATTTTTTTAACCGTCAGGCTATAATGATATTGATACGGACAATAGCAAAACCTGTTCACGTCTTCTGCGGAAATATACTTTTTGATTTGCCTGCCGTCGTTTCCATTTTGTTCCATGTGTAACACCACCTGCTATTTTTAATATTATACACTATATATCATCCCGATTCTACAATAAAAACGGCCGGCATAAACGCAGTTATCTCTCCTGTCCTCTTAGGGTGCGGCCCTTGATGATCCGCTTCAAGCTGCAGACAAAATGGCAAGCCGTGACAAATCGTGCAAGGCAAGGCGGCAAACTTGCAAATAAAAGAGCATACTTAACTTTAGCGTTTGCGCGAGAATGGCATGTCTGAAAAGCCCTTGGTTTAACCAAGGACCCTTTTTATTACCCTCTCCCAGTTCTTATAAGATATCTTATCTACGTCGTCTTTGCCGTACCCATTGTCCAAAAGGCTGTGCAGTATGGCAGGCATGTTCTCTGCGCCGCTCATATCGCCGGGTAGGTGGCATCCGTCAAAGTCCGAGCCGAAGCCGACATGATCGATCCCCGCCACATCGGCTATATGGTCTATATGGCGTACTATGTCCTGCATGCCGGCCTGGCCTTCGTCATCGTTCAAAAAGCCGGCATAGAAATTGATCCCTATAACGCCGTCCGCATCCGCAATGGCCCTTATCTGTTCATCGGTAAGATTTCTTTTGTTAGAACAAAGAGCCTTGCAGTCGGAGTGTGACGCTATCACCGGAGCACCGCAGGCATCGATCACATCCCAGAATCCCTTCTCATTGAGATGGGACACATCCACGATCATACCCAGCCTGTTCATCTCCTTTACCACGTTCCTGCCGAATTCCGTAAGACCGCTCCCCGAATCCTCGCCGACGCCGTCCCCCAATTCATTCCTCCTGCTCCAGGTAAGTGTGATTGCCCTCACTCCCAGCCTGTAAAAACTCCTCAGTATGTACAGGCTTCCCTCCAGGGATTCTCCGCCCTCTATCGAAAGCATACCTCCTACACCGCCGCCTGCCTTGACAGCCGCCAGATCATCATAGCTCAATACCGGCCTCAAAAGCCCGCCGCTGTTCCCGGCCTCTTTATAGAAGCTGTCGATCATCGCCAGCGTCCTGTTTGCAGCTTCCTTTTTCACATATTCGTCGTCCACGAAACATGCAAAGACCTGCATCAAGGCTCCCGCCTCTTTCAGACGAGGCAGATCCAGATGTCCTTCCCCACGCTCTATCAGTCTTCGATCGCCGTTTACCACACCCATAAGCGAGTCGCAATGAAAATCAATATACAATGGCGCTCATCTCCCAATTTATGATAATACAATTATACCATCTTCCCATAAAAAAGGGAGGCGAGTAATCTCACCTCTCAGGTTATAGACAAACTGGCAGGCCGTGTCAAATCGTGCAAGGCAAGGCGGCAAACCTGCAAACAAGGGAACATACTAAAACGTATGTGACCGCAATTTGCAGGTGCAGCCAACGCAGCAAGCTAAATTGCTGTGCAATTTCGCGGTTGCGCGAGAATGGCACGGCCTGCCCCTATATTAAACAAATTCTTCCGCATACCCCAATATACGGTCCAATGTTTTCTGCCTTACCTCGCTTATCTGCTCAAAATCCATGTTAGGTATATAAAATGTCTCCATATGGTCATGGGTCTTCTTGGCTTCATTGATATATTTCACCGCATTACTCAAGAGAATATCCATAACGGCCTGATCCCGCGCCTTCTCATCATATCGTCCCTTGCACATATATTCGTTGAGATCATATACTGAGCTTGCCTGTTTTTCAAATTTCTCGCTTACCGTAAAGGCCGTGCTCAACTGGGGAATGATCACATGGGCATATTTATCGGGATCCAGGTGGTCATGATACGCCTCTATATAGTATCCCCGCATCACCGCGTGCTCCGTGATCCTTTTGAGCAGCGTGCTCTTGCCCGTACCCGCCTCGCCCTTGATCACAAAGATATTGTCCATCGGGCCCACGACCGTCTCCAGATAATCAACGACTCCATCCGGCGTGATCGCGCTTGCAAAGAGGTGTCTGATCCTGCCCTGCTTATCCTGTCCTCCCTTTATATTTTCCATAATTTCAAGCGCGATCCTGTCTATTTTTCCAAAGTCCATGAGATCGCCGTTGATATTGACGTAATCATTGACCACGCTGTTGAGTGCCGATAAAAATGAATATCCCTTTTTAAACAGCCGCCCAACCTCCTTATTTGCCGCGAGTATATCCTCCTTTGCCTGCCTCATGCCCTTTTCGTTCCAATAGTCCCCGAGATGAATGATCTCATCCACCGCCCCGGGGTTCTTGGGGTCCACTATATGAGGAGCCGTACCGTCTATCATAGCAACCTTGATGGCCGGAGCGACGATACCGTCGATGGAATTATTGTCACCGGAGCAATGATGATACTCCAGATCCAGCCCTCTATCGATCAGTTCCTCCCCAATCTTTTTCATAAAGGTAGATTTGCCGACCCCCGGCCCGCCTTTAATTATCATGATCCTTGTCGCATCCGGCTCTATTATGTAATTATAGAAAGAATAAAAGCCATATGCGGTATTCCCGCCGGGGAAAACCCTCTTGATCATATATTTACCCCCTTAATTAGATTTTTCATCTTATTATATGTGTATAATAAACCAATTTATGTCTATCATCATAGAAAGCATAAAAATAGATTGCGCCTACATAAACCGGCACAATCTAAGAGCCAATAGCGATGAGCGGGATTACAAAGCAATTTCAAGTCCTATGCGGCTTTGGCGTCAGTCGGGATCAATACAGTTCTGGGTTGTTAAGAATCCACCCCGTATTTTTAATCGTCACATCCGTATGGATCTCCAGTTCAATATTGGGAAATACTTCATCCCAGTCATCCTTTATCTGTTCCCAAAGAACGGGATCTTTATGCTCCAAGATCTTTTCGAAGCCCAGATAGTCTATCCCCTGGTCCTGTGCATCTTTTACTGTGTCGGATATAAGTTTTTTTATTCTTTCCCCGGTAGCCGCATTTAACTCCTCTATCAACTCGGGATCACTTTCAAAATCAGGATATGATGAAGCCCATTGAACATAGCCCGTAGCTTCGGTAACGACCTTGTATACAAGGGTATTGCCCCTGACGATCGGCCAAATATTAGTAGTACCCCCTTCTATACCAACGTTCATCGGCTGCCCCTTGTATGAAATGGCGGCATCCGCGTTTTTAAACCTGCCCGTCAGCCAATTATATCCCGCAGCATCCTGAGCATTTAGCATGCCTACAAGCTTGCCGTCCTTATATATGCTCGCGCCGGATATCTCCAGCAGCTTGTTATCGCCGTCCTCAACCAGCTTTATCCTCCCCATTAGGGTCGCATGGGGAAGAGCCTCTATCCCTTCAAGAAATTTATTGAACTGTACGGCATAAAATTTGATGGTATATCTTGAAACATCCCTTACCGTGTGTATTATGGCAAAGGCAGGCAATACGTCATATTCCAGCTTTGCTTCCATCAGGTCCTTCGCCCTACCGTCTACGGTAAAGAGCCACGGTGTGAGGGTGTATTTAGGATCCCTCTTAAACAGGTCCGCCATCTCCACTATTCCTTCTCTGCCTATGTCCTCGCCTATCAGTACGACCTGTATATGCCCCAGAAACGGAACCTTGGACGATTTTACATATGCATCCTTTACGGCGAGCTCTATAGACCTTCCCACGCCGGAAACCGTAAACGTTTCATTGCCTAAGGACGTGCCTTCTTCCTTTCCTCCGGCCATCTTGGGCATCTGTAACGTGACTTCATAGCCGCCCGTTTTCTCATCCTTGTCGATGCCGAAAATAAGCACCATATTATAATTTTCTATGGGCATTGAGCAGCCGTACGTCAGCAGGACAGATATTATAAGAAACAGTACCAATATTCTTTTCACTTTTTTTCTCCCTGCTTTCTTATGGTGCTTATCAGCAGCAGTATGACCGGCAATATGATAAGCACTGCCAGATATATAATCGGTACCCATACCTTGTTGGGAAAGACCAATATCTCACTTATATCTCTAGGCAATACGGCTAAATAAGTAATTATGGGCGCAAGTATGTATACTATAGGTTTATAATCTTTCAGTCCCAACAATTGCCTAAGGCCATCGGCCAATATATATAGATACACGCTCAATTTAACAAAGACCAAGCCCCCCCACATGGCTATGGCTATGGATTCTATCCTTTCCAAGGACGAGGAAAACTGCGCCTCTCTCAAAAGCATAAAGGTGGAAAATATAGTGGAATCCACTCTTTCATAACTCATCGTCACTATTTCCATAGCGGTAACGGCGCTTAAGGCTATACCGCTCAAGAGCACTGCCAATTGATTGCCTTTCATAAGTTTGTCTTTATTGCTCACATAGGGTATCAGCATCAGCCCTATAACGTCTTCGGCTAAAAATGCAGCGCTGTCAAACGAACCTCTTACCACCCTACCCCAGTCGTGAGGTATGATCGGTTTGATATTTAAAATGTTAAGATTCTTTGTCGGCAGGATCAGCAAAATCAATATAAAACCAATAAAAAACTGAATAATAACATCGCTGCATATACTTATGGTTTTCAGTCCCCTGATCACCGCATATGTGACCAGCAGCATTGTCATGATCAGAAGGGTCGGTAGTGGTATGTTGATCGAAACAAAACCCTGGAATGGCAATGTAAACTCGCGTAAGGCCATTACGCTTATACTTAAAAATACAGCGAGAAAGATCAAGCCTACAATTTTTCCTGCAAATTTACCTACTATGTCCTGGCTGTACTCGATTATTGTCTTATCAGGATACGTCAGGCCCAGCTTTATTACGACATAGCCGACCATAAGGGCCTGCGCCGTTCCCACAAGCACCGACAGCCATGCATACTGCCTGCTCACGGCTACCGTGGGAGAAGGACTCAAAAAAATCGGCAGGCTTATAAGGGTATTTATCATGAGAAATGTATATCCTCTGGTATCCATACATGCCCTTTTAGTATCGTTAGTATTATTCATAAGCTTTATTTCCCCTTCTTTTTTGTAGCCATTCTCTTTTTATTTTCAGCCTTTATATAACTGGGTCTGTATGTCATTATCCATCTTGGCATTCGCAGCACGGTATCCTGATTATCCCTTAAATTGAACGGAGCAATGGGAGCCAGATATGGCACTCCGAACGATTCTAAGGAGGCAAGGTGCACCATCATTGCGATCAGACACCATGCAAAGCCATATATACCCAGAAGCGCGCTGACTATAAGCACGGGATACGGCAAAAACCTCATCATGTATGACGCGGTATATGACGGAACAGAATAGGATGCCAGTGTCGTGATCGAAACTACAATGACCACGAACGGGCTGACCAAGCCGGCGCTCACGGCGGACTGTCCTACGACCAATGCACCCACAATACTTATGGTCTGACCTATGGTACCTGGAAAGTGTATACCGGCCTCTCTTAAAATCTCTATGAGAATCATCATGAATAGTATCTCCGCAAACGGCGAAAAGGGAACAAAAAACCGTCCGCTCATCAGGCTCAAGGTAAGCGTAGTCGGTATCATCTCCTGATTAAAAGTGACAATGGCTATATAAAATCCCGGCAGATATACGGCGGTAAATAGGGCAAGCATTCGGAGGATCCTCACCAAACTGGATATCATACTGTCCTCATAATAATCGTCGGGCGACTGTATAAACTCCATAAACAGAAACGGAGCCATAAGAACATCCGGCGTGCCGTCGACGAAAATGGCTACTTTGCCCTCCAGCATATTGGCAGCAACCTTGTCCGGTCTCTCCGTACTGAGTATGGTGGCAAAAGGAGATAACGGGGAGTCGCTTATAAATTCGGCGATATAGCTGGAATCAAGAACGCCGTCTATGTCTATTCCCTTGAGCCTTCTCTTGACTTCCTCAACTATATTATTATCCGATATACCGTCGATAAATGCCACAACTACATTTGTCCTGCTGGCTCTGCCCACCGTAAGGGGTTCAAAGTGCAGATTGGGATCCTTTATATACCTCCTTATTAAAGTCACATTGGTAAGTAGGGTCTCATTAAATCCCGAATGCGGTCCCTTTGCTATGGCCTCATTTTGCGGTTCATCTATACTGCGCTGTATCCAACCTCTCGTCTCGCACATTAAAGCCTTTTCGCAGCCGTCGATGAATACTATGGTGCAGCCGTTAAGAATAAAATTTATGCAGTCGCTGAATTTATCAACTTCTTCTACATCATTGGCCGTTATCATGAATTCCCTGACATATCTGCCGGGTCCCATGTCGTGGAATTTCATATCGTCCACCGGTTTCAACATTATCGGCCTTAGAATACTTTGGTTCAGCACATTTTTATCCACCATGCCGTCCAAATAAGCCAGTGCGACGAATTGATCAGATTTTCCGCCCAGTGATACCTTTCTGGTTATAACGTCAAAGTTCTCGTTAAGAGTCCTTTTCACATTTTTGATATTATTATCAACCGATTTATCGATTTTTGTATCCTCGGCCTGTTTTTGTTTGTCCTGCTGATCTTGTTCATTTTTCTTGTTGAACAATTTATCAAGAAACGACATATTGGACCTCCGAAAGATTTCGCATCCTATTTATTGTTTTCAAATATGGGTGATTTTATTATCTTTTATCGGAATAATTTAAGATAATAGTCTGAGAAAATGTAAAAGATATGGCAAAATTGCCTTAAAGTATGATAAAATATATCAGGAATGGAGGAAATAATATGCCTACTTATATTCATAACCTAATGTTTATTTTTTCCAAGCTGCCCTCGTCCATAAGGACGCCGCTCATTAAATTGGTATTGAATCATTTGCTGAAGAAATACATAAAACTCGATGTGCGCAATGAGGAGAACCTGAAAGATGTCAAGGGCAAACCGACATTATTTATATGTAATCACCTGAGTAATATGGACGCCATTTTACTCAATAAGGTACTTAAAGATAATGAAGTGGCTTTTATTGCGGGAATCAAACTGACCAAAAATATGATAACAAAGGAAGTGATGCAGCTTGTCAGGACCATACCGATAACACCCAATACCGCCGATATCGGCGCTATAAGGATGACCCTGGGCTATCTTAAAAAGGGCGGTTCCATAGTCCTGTTCCCCGAGGGCACGAGAAGCCGGTCACGGACCATGATCGAGGCCAAGCCGGGCTTTGTCTTGATTGCCGATAAAGCTAACGTACCGGTAGTACCCATAGGTATCGAAGGGGTGGACGAGATTTTCCCCGTAAATGACGCGGACATAGGAAACGAATTCTTCAAGAAAAAAGGTACCGCCACAATAACCATAGGAAAACCTTACTATATAGAAAAGCAGTCGGAAGATGAAAGTAAAGACCAGTGGCTCAAACATACTACCGACGATGCTATGTATAGGATAGCCGCGCTGGTCTCTCCGCGCTATCGCGGTTTCTACGGCAATAAGGACGTCAATTAGAATAAAGCAGTTTACCTTCGGGAGTTACGACAAAACTCCTGATTTTTTTTAGGTTTGCATTCGACCCAAATGTGTCCTTTGCGCTGCTGTCCGATGGCGTATAGTCAGAATAGATGACGTTTATTATCCACGCCTTTTCACTGTTGAATTCAGAGTATATGCAATATACCGGCAGATATGGTTCTTTCATTTCCCGCGATATGGTTTCAAAGGCCTTGCCGGTATCCAGTCCTGCGCCTCTGGCTTCCCTGGCCGCCACCTCAACATACTCTTTGCTGACCTCCGGTATCGCATCGGATATTTTGTAAATTTTCATAAACTCCGTCATTTCTTCCGGCGGATTTGCGCCGATATTGTCCACATCGCTTTTGGTATAATTGACCACGTCGAATTTTACGACCGGCGGGTTTGTCTTGAGTTTTTGTATACCTCCGCTCTTTAGCTCGGAGAAGTATTTGCCGAGCGTTTCCGATTTGAATGCGCTTCCGTTTTGCATCACGAATATATTATCGGATATCCTCTTTATCACCTTTTCCCCCCTGCCGAGGTCAATAGTCATCATCATGTCATAGTCGCCGTCCTCAGCCTTCACGGAATTCTCCGCATCCTTGTTTATGATATCCGCTATGGAAGACATGCATTCTCTGTCCGTCATCTTTTCCAGCAGCACATTGTAAGGCGAGCGTAAACCGACGGTTATACTCTTTATGTTGTCTGAATTGACCACCCTGCGGTACATGCAGGACGTCAAAAGCATACACAAGAAAATCAAAGTCACATACATCTTTTTCATATCTTATCACCCAATCTTATATTTTTACTTCAATATATTCTCTTTCATATTTCACATTGATAAAGCAATTTTGGTTACATATATTATCATTATATCCAAAATATAGAGTATTAACCTCTTCGAAAGGTATCAATACCTCCCCATACCCTTATGGCGTCCGGTATGTATCTCACTCTATATCTATATGTATCGGGGGAAATCGCTATGATATCCTCTAATATATCCTCGATATGCCCATGACGTTACCGGCATATCCGTTCTATCCATTGCCTTTCGTACCTGCCGGATAAAAACCACGTAAGGGCTTACGGCAGTCTCCGAATCGCAGATAACGGTCTGGCCTGCGGCATGAAACCCGGTGCTATAAGCAGTCTGTCGGACATGTGCTCCCGCAAATTCGTATACTACCCTTTACCTTCCTTTCGTTTCCAATTATACCAATACCAAAAAACTTATTTTCATTCATTATATCATTCTGTTAAAAATATAAAAAGACTTAATAATTGATATAAAAAAAACAGGGCTCATAAATCGTAAGCCCCATTGGCATAAAAAGGTTTTATTACCCGATCCAATATCCCGTTGAGATAGGCTATGATGACGCCGTAATTGACTACCGGCACCCCCGCCTCCGATGCTCTCGACAACCTGAAGAGCATCTCTCTTCTGTTTATCATACACGCTCCGCAATGGATTATCAGGCTGTATTTTTTCATATCGCAGTCGGGCGGCATATCTCTTCCGGCAAGATAGTCGTAATAAAGCTCTCCCCCCACATGGCGATCGAGCAGTTTGGGTATCTTTACCCTGCCTATATCATTTCCTATGGGATGGTGCGTACATGCCTCCATAATAAGCACCCTGTCCCCGGGTTTCAGTCTATCGATCGCTCTCGTGCCGTCCACCAATGAATCCAGGTCGCCCTTATACCGTGCGAAAAGTATGGAGAAGGACGTGAGGGGTATATTCGGCGGAATATCCTCAGATACCCTGCCGAAGACCTGAGAATCGGTGATTATTAATGCAGGCTTGCTCTTTAAATTCTTCAGTACTCCGGGCAGCTCATCCTCTTTCGTCATTACGGCGCAGGCTCCATGATCCAGTATATCCCTTATGGTCTGAACCTGCGGAAGTATCAGCCTGCCCCTTGGGGCCTCCATGTCGATGGGCACCACCAGCACCACCGTATCGCCCGCCGATACCACGCCGTCCAATATGGCCCTATCGCACCAATCCGCCGGAGCATTTTCCACAATGGCCCTCTTAAGTGCGTCGATCCCCTCCTTATTTTTGGCGCTCACAAAGACATAGGGCACGTCGGACTCAAGCTTCATACTCCCGTCAACAAGATCGGATTTATTGAAAACAAGCAGTACGGATATGCCTCTCTCCCTTATCATGTCGAGGACTCTGTGCTCATATATGCCCAAGCCCTCCGATGCGTCCGCAACGAGCAAGACCATGTCGCTCTGGTTCAAAACCGTCATTGACCGCTTTACCCTGAGCGCACCCAGCTGTCCTTCGTCGTCTATACCCGCCGTGTCTATCAGTTCGACGGGCCCTAATGGAAGCAGCTCCATGGCCTTGTATACCGGATCGGTGGTCGTCCCCGGAGTATCCGACACGAGGGCAGTGCCTTGACCGGTAATAGCATTTATCAAGCTGGATTTCCCGACGTTTCTCCTCCCGAATATGGCTATATTCAGCCGCGAGCCCCTCGGGGTGTCATTCATAAGCCGCACCTCCTAAAAATACAGGTCGCGTTTCCCGTTTTCTATTTCCTTTAACCTCTCTTCGGTCATACTGCGCACCTTGGGACTCTTTATCTGCTCCAAATGCTCCCTTATGGTCTGCTCTCCCACGATCCTTGTCTCATCGTCGGCATAGTCGGTCAGATACTCCTTGAATGTCAGTATCGCATTGGGCTGGCAGCAATTCTGTATGTTGCCCGTCTTGGCCAGTTTCATGAATCTGTCGCCCGTTCTGGACTTGCGGTAGCAGGCGGTGCAATAGCTCGGCAGATAGCCCTGTCTGCACAGATTCCTCAATATCTCGTCGGGAGTCCTGCTGTCCTCCACCTCAAACTGCGCCGTATCGTCGTCGGATTGTTTATCCACATACTCCTTTTTATAGCCGCCTATCCCGGTACATGAGCCGGCGCTTACCTGCGAGATCCCCACGGATATCACTTCATCCCTGAAACCCGGATATTCCCTCGTAGAAAGTATCATGCCGGTATACGGCACGGCCAGTCTGATGACGGCCACCAGCTTCTTAAAATCCTTATCTTTGACTATATATGGATACTCATCGACATTGACTCCGGCAGCCGGTCTCAGCCGCGGCACCGATATGGTGTGCGGACCGACTCCAAACACCCTGTCAAGGTTATTGGCGGCATATATCAGCCCCATCACCTCATATTTGTAGTCATAGAGTCCGAAAAGCACGCCCAGGCCGACGTCGTCTATGCCTCCCTCCATAGCCCGCATATGAGCTGTGGTATGGTAATCGTAATTATGCTTAGGCCCGGTGGGATGCATATATGCATAGGTAGGCCTGTGGAAGGTCTCCTGAAATAATATATAAGTCCCTATCTTTGCTGCTTTCAGCTTGCGGAAATTCTCCACTGTCGTGGCGGCTATATTTACGTTTACCCTTCTTATGCTCCCGTTATCGTTCTGCACCTTATAAATCGTGGATATACAGTCCAGCACATATTCTATGGGACAATTCACCGGGTCTTCCCCCGTCTCCAGAGCCAGCCGCTTATGCCCCAGCTGTTCCAATATCCTGACCTCTTCCTCCAATTCATCCATGGTGAGCTTTTTCCTGGTGATGGCGTTCCCACGGCCGTACCCGCAGTAACGGCAGTTGTTGACGCAGTAGTTGCTGAGATACAACGGCGCAAACAGCACTATCCTCTTGCCGTAGATCTTCTCCTTTATCTCCCGTGCCGCCTCATACATCCCTTCAAGCAGCTCCTCATCCTCCACATGAAGCAGAGCGGCTACCTCCTTGGGTTCCAGCCCCTTCGCCTCCTTGGCCTTGTCGATGACCCTCATTATATCCACCCTTGTAAATTTCTTCCCCGCCTCCAGGTCGTCCCCTATCCTTTCGTTGTCAATGAAGTCCGCCTTCATGTTTTCATCCATTTTCCTTTCCCCTTTCCAATAATTTTGGACTGGCCCCGTAATTTACGGAAACCTTCCTTCCCAGGCCCTCTATCATGCCCTCAATACAGTCTCTGCAAGCCTCCGGCCGTTCGCCGGTACAGATCTTCCCCGGATATATCTCATATAGCGTCCTGTAGCCTACAGGCATGACATTGGGCATAACCACATTGGCTCCTGCCATCAATCCTTTCTGCCTTCCCACTGCATCAAGGCTTCCCAGCGCCGTTGTCGCCGGCAGATTGACAAGCGGGTTTACCAGTCTCGTTACGGCCAGCACCTTGAGCGTGTCTTCCACGGTACCCGAGGGAAACCTGCCGAGGGGCGTATTTGGATTGGATATGAACGGTCCTATGCCTATCATGTCCGCATCTATCTCGGAAAAGAACATTATGTCGTTCGCCAGGTCCTCCGTGGTCTGCCACGGAAGTCCGACCATATTACCGGTACCCAGCTCAAATCCCAATGCCTTAAGCTCCCGCTGGCACCTTATGCGGTCATCGTAGTCCATATCCGGATGCAGTCTTTTGTAAAGTCTCCGGTTCGACGTCTCCTGCTTGATGAGGTATCTGTCCGCACCCGCCTGCTTCAGCCGTTCATATTCCGCGGTGCTGCGTTCGCCCACCGAAAGCGTTATCGCAACGTCCGCTTCGCTCTTTATACTGCTCACTATGTCGGCAAGCAATCCCACATCATAATAACCGTCTTCGCCCGACTGCAGCACTATGGTCTTATAGCCGATTTTGCCTGCATTACATGCTAATTCCACAATTTGCTCGGGCATAAGTCTGTATCTCGTCAGTCTGTTATCGTTTTCCCGCAGTCCACAGTACAGGCAGTTTCTTCCGCAGTAATTGGAAAACTCGATTATGCCCCTGAGATGCACCTCATCCCCGAATACCTCTTTCCGTACAACATCAGCGGTTTTAAAGAGTTCGTCGAGCTCGTCATCCTCCGGCTTAAGCAGGCAGGTTATCTCCTCTTTAGAGAATTTGCCGTTATTCAGGGACTTTTTCAGTAGACTGTCATACTCGGCCCTCATATTTCACCACCTCGCCATTGATAAATACACCAATCATCAGGTTGCAGCCAACTAAGCTAAGCAAAATTGCTGTGCAAGTTCGCGGCCTAAGCGATTTTGGCATCGGTCTGTGCAGGTCATTTGGTTATTGCCGTTTTTACATGTACCCCCGGCAGGTTCCCCAATTTTCCCGTCAGAGAGCCGATCTGGTCCGTCGTTCCGTCGATTATCAGTGAAATGACGAATATTCCCCTCTCCCTGTAAGGTATGCCCATCCTGCCTACTATGATCCCCGCATGATCGCTCAGTATATTATTTAATTGGCTGACCGTATCCTCTCTGTGTTCGACTACTATCCCCACGACCCCTATTCTTGTTTCCATATTTGCACTCCCTCTCAAAAAATAATGCCTATCCATGCGGATAGGTCATTCCTCCTGTTCTTGACTTATCCCCTATGATTCAGGCGCACCCCCTCATCCTCAGGATCTATAATCTTACCTCGGGTTCAGTTAGACCTTGCCGTCAGTTTATTAATATAAATTTGCCTTGATAATAACATAACGATTTCCAAAAATCAAGTATGAAAATTGTAATCGATTTATAGATCTAACTTATCCAGCAATTTGTCAAATTCGGCATAGTCTATGGACTGCTCCCCGTCCGTGAGCGCTTCAGCAGGGTGTGGGTGGACCTCCACCATAACGCCGTCCGCCCCGCAGGCTATGGCTGCCGCGGACATGGGTATTATCATCTCTCTCCTTCCCGTGCCGTGGCTGGGATCGACGATCACAGGATAGCGGGAGAGCTCATGCACCGCCGGCACGACGGACAGGTCAAGGGTATTCCTCGTGTAGGTTTCGAAGGTGCGTATCCCCCTCTCACAGAGAATAATATCCCGGTTGCCTCCGCCGGCTATATAATCCGCGGCCAGCAGCCATTCCTCAACGGTGGCCGACATCCCCCTCTTTAAAAGCACCGGCTTTCTCTGTCTTCCAACTTCTTTCAAAAGCGAATAGTTCGCCATGTTGCGCGAGCCTATCTGAAATATGTCGCATACATCATAGACCTTTTCCATATCCCTCGGGTCCATGACCTCGCTGACCACATATATGTCATAGAGGCTTTTGGCTTCCTCTATTATCTTAAGCCCCTCTTCTCCCAGCCCCTGAAACGTATAGGGAGAAGTCCTGGGTTTGTATGCCTCTCCCCTTATGAGCCTTATGCCCCTGCCGTATAGGTACCCCGCCTCCTCTATGAATTCGCTCTCGCCTTCTATGGAACAGGGCCCGGCCATTATGACCGGTTTTCCTCCTATCTCTATATCTCCCACCTTGACCGTTTTTATATCCATCGTCCCGTTACCTTCCTCAGTTAAATTACGTACTCAATTATATCCAGACCGACGCCAAAGTCGCTTAGGCCGCGAACTTGTACTGCAATTTTGCTTGCTGCCTTGCCTTATACGATCTGTCACGGCCTGCCGGTTTATCTACAACCTGAATTATATCATATTAACAGCATTTAATTTCTAAAAGAGCTCATAATATGTTACAATAAATTTAACATTATCTTTTGGAGGTAATACAATGGAAAAGATTTCGATCGCACCGTCCACGCTGCTGTATCCTTCGCCCGCAGTCATGGTAAGCTGCGGAGATATCGGCGGCATTCATGATATCGTCACCATAGCATGGACCGGAACCGTATGCTCCCAGCCGCCTACGCTCTACATATCGGTCAGAAGAGAGAGGTATTCTCACCGGCTCATTGAAGAAAATATGGAGTTTGCGGTAAATATAGCCGACGAAGGTCTCCTGCATGCCCTTGACTTTTGCGGAAGCGTTACGGGAAAATCCCATGATAAGTTTGCAGAAGCGGGACTTACCATGGCAAAGGCAAAAGTTATCTCGGCGCCTTTGATTGCGGAATGTCCTATAAATATCGAGTGTAAGGTAAAAAATATACTGCCCATGGGCACACACGATATGTTTATAGGGGAGATCTTGGCTGTCGAAGCCGACGGCGATTTGGTAAAAGAGAACAAGGCAGACTTCGGCGGGCTCGATCTTATCGCCTATATAAAAAATAAATATTATTCGATCGGGAAACATTTGAATGACCAGGGCTACAGTATAAGGGAGAATAAATAAGAGGCGAAAAGGATGAAAAGAGTAAAGGATCTTGACGTGTTAAAGGGCCTGGCCATTACGGCCGTCATAATCATACACACCACCGGCAGCGGTACCGTTGACTTTGGTCCGTCTACGCATTCCTACTTTATGTATCTCGCTTTAAACAGACTGACGCAGTTTGCGGTGCCTACCTTTATATTTGCCAGCAGCGTTTTACTTTCATATGTCCACGCAAATGATTTTCACACGATCACTGCCGGCAAACTCAAGGACTTTTATATAAAGCGTTTTGTGCGTATAATACCTCCCTATATGATATGGACGTTGCTGTATCTATTTTTTAAGCATGCCGTCTCGGGCAGCTTGGAAGACATCACGCTTAAAAGCTATTTGAAATGCCTCTGTATCGGCACAGGTTATTATCATCTGTATTTTATCGTCATCATCATTCAGCTATATATATTCATGCCCTACATAATGTACTGCATCTCAAAACTGCATCTTCGCTTCGGACCCACTGTGCTCATCTCCGCAGCTTTGCAGGCGGCCTTTTATTATTCATATAAAGCGTTCCTGTCGGCGTATCTTCAGCGTCCGGCTTCACTGCTGCCTTGGTATATGGTGCTGGTATTTATAGGGACCTGGATAGGCACGAATTATGAAGAGTATACAAAAAAGGAGAGGCATGTTATCGCCCTTCTCCCCATAACCATTGTGACCGGTGTGTATTATACATATTTATATCATCTTGTGAATATCGGCAAGCCTATCTCGACGTCGGTATTTAATTTTACATGGTACGTGTATGTGACAACGGCCGCTCTTCTGCTCCTCTATGCATCAACCAAAGTCAGGATCCCCTTCTTTGAAAATGCGGGAAAGCTATCATTCGGCATATACCTCATGCATCCTCTGTTCTTGAACGTCATGAACGGCATATTCTCCACCGGGAACGTGATTACTTATCATGCCTACACCCTGTTTGAGTTCTTACTGATATATACCGTCTCATATTTGCTGACGTCCGCCATAGAAAAGACCCCGTTTGGAAAGTATATCGTCGGATAAAGTCCTTTGCGTCAAAATCTCAGGCTTTATTTATCGGCATGCCAAGGATGTCCTCCGCTGCCTCCTTTATCCCCTCCGAAAGTGTGGGATGGGCATGGATGGTTTGTGCCAGGTCTTCCGCGGTCAACCCTTTCTTTATAGCCAGCGTTCCCTCGTGAATGATCTCGGTGGCGTCCCTGCCTATTATCTCCATGCCTACCACCCGCTTGCTCTTCGCCTCGGCTATTATCTTGATCATTCCGTCATTCTCTCCCATGGTCATGGCCCTTCCCAACGCCGAATAGGGGAACGTGCCCGTCTTTATTTCACCGTACTTCTCTTTGGCCCGGCCCTCGTTCATGCCCACCCAGGCTATCTCGGGCTGCGTATATAGACATCCGGGAACCACGCCGTAATCCGCTTCCATATCCCCGCCCGCAATATTGTGCGCTACGATTATACCTTGATATGATGCCACATGAGCAAGCTGTATCCCTCCGGTCACATCGCCCACGGCATAGATATTGTCAACGCTTGTCCTCATATGGGAGTCGACCTTTATACCCTTCCTGTCCATCTCTAATCCCAGGCATTCTATGCCGTTGATATCCGCGGTCCTGCCCACGGCCACAAGGACTGCGTCGCAGTCTATCCTGCTTGGATTCCCATCCTGCGTATAGATAACGGCAGGCCCGGCCTCTATTTTCTCCACCTTGCTTTCAAAATGTATATCTATCCTCTTATTTCTCAAGGATTTCTGCATGATATCGGCGACATCCCTGTCCAGCATAGGCAGAAGCTGCGGCAGCATTTCTATGATGGTAACTTTGCTGCCCAGAGCGCTGTAAATGTTTGCAAACTCTAGGCCGATTATTCCCGCTCCTATGATAACGATTTTTTCAGGCACATTCTCCAGCTCCAAGGCTTTATCGCTGGTGATCACCCCCGGCACATCCATCCCCTGTATGGGCGGCACAAACGTCTTGGAACCCGTGGCTATTATAAAATTGTCTGCGGTATATCTTCTATCCGCACGAATGGTATTGCTGTCTATAAAGTTTACCCTTCCGCTGATAACGTCTATACCATGGCTCTTCATGAGATATCCTACGCCGCCTACAAGCCGCTTTACCACTCTTTCCTTTTTTTTGCGCATCTTTGCGGTATCTACAGTATACTGCGCTGATATGCCGAAATCATCGGCAGATTTCATGCCGCTTATAAGCTCGGCCGCATGAGCATAGACCTTGGTGGGTATACAGCCCCTGTTAAGGCAAGTGCCTCCCAGCGAGATCTCCTCTGCCACCGCGACTTTTTTGCCAAGCTCGGCAAGTCTTATGGCAGCCGTATACCCTCCCGGCCCTCCCCCTAATACGATCACATCATAATCCATCTTAAACCCTCCTATTTATGATTCACCCTTGTCATGTGCTTCCAGATCCAAAAGCTCCTGCTTCAAGCGATTATATACATTTACCTTTTCCTGTTTAAAGCTCTTTTCGGTGCCGAAGTAGACCGCGTCCCCCTGATAGACACAGCGGGAAGCTCTGCTGATATAGAGCGGAGCAAATGCCAGATGCCTTCCCGACTCCTTTATGTAATATCTTTCCAGATCGAGGAAGCCGTCATACATCTCTCCCATGTGCTGGCCCTTATTCACATAATCCACATCCGGACAGATCAAGATGCTCTGACCATGCGTCAGGGAAGACACTGTCTGCCTGAATGTCTTGACAATATCCCGCGTCCCCCTGTATACAGGGATCGCATTTATCGCCCACATCAGAATGGGCGCAGCAAGCGATACCGGAAAGGCAACTATTGCGGCGATAACTTTAGGCATGCCAAACCGCTTCGTAAACGTATAGTCGTAGTATTGGGAAAAACAGGTTCTCCAGTTGCAAAACACGTTGAGGGCCCACAAGCGCATCGGCACATCAAACCAAGCCAAGCTAAAGGTCGGTCCGCTGAGGTTCTGGTGATGCACTACGTAAACGGCTGGCTCGTCTATCTTATTCGAATAACTGACACTATAGCGGCCTATATAGCCGCGGACAAAAAAGCGAAAAATCTTAAAAACTATGTTTCTCATACTCTGCTCCATAGAATTTATAATAAAGTTTCATCCCTTACTAATAAGAAATCCTTGAGTCGTCATTGTCCTGGAATACCCAGCGTCTCTTGACCTGATGGATGACGAACGCCAACGCTATATCAACCAATATCTTTATAATGGTCACATTGACCCTCCAAAATCGGCTGATAGAATATACCATGCCGAATGACGCCATAATTACGGAGATCCACAAGATCAAAAAGCGAGCAGCATATCCTACTATCTTACCCGTACTCCAGAAGACCAGCTTCCGATTGATCGCATAATTGCACGAAGACGACGTTATACGGGCAATCAGCGTACTTGCAAGGATCTGCATATGTTCGGCCGGGAGGGCCAGTATATAATTATCCAATAGAGAAAAGACCAGAATATCCAGAATAGCTGAAAACACCGATGACCATGAGTATCTCATAAGTTTTTTGGCAAAGCACTTGGAAATGCGAAACGAATCCACCACAGTATTATAATTCGAACCGGAATTATTGTCATAATACAGCGTCTTTATGGGCACCATCAGGATGTTTATACGGCGGTGCACCGCCTCGATCAACATATTCATCTCATAATCGAAGCGTTCTCCCTCTAGCTCTGTCATCCACCCCAGCTCGCTCTTGGGTATGCCTCTCAGCCCCGTCTGCGTATCGCAAATATAGCTGCCGAAAAGCAGCTGAAAAACGCGGCTCGTTATTGTGTTTCCGACATAACTTCGTCTGGGTACGTTTTGATCTTTAAAATTACGCACACCCAAAATGAGAGAATTACACTTTCCGGATATCTTTCTGCAGATCCTGCAGATATCCTCTATGCCGTGCTGTCCGTCGGCATCCGCCGTGACCACCCCGTCCAGATCGGAACAATGATCCATAAAATAGGAAAACGCGGTTTTGAGAGCCCTGCCCTTACCCCGGTTCACCTCATGGACAAGCACCGTACAGCGCTCCATCTGCTTCAGCCTGCCGAAGATATTGTCGGATGCTCCACTGCTTCCGTCATTCACGATGATCACACGTGGTATTCCCTTCCTTATAAGCCCCTGCACAAACTCCACCAATCCCGGCACAGGATTTAAAGCCGGTATCACGACCGCACTGTTTATATTAAATTCCATATGGTCGGCGGGTACTGATATGCTGTCAAACGGTTCCGCCTTTACAAATTGTTTATACATCGGCAACACCATCGCTATCGAATTTTTCTATACGATCAAGTAATTCATATTAATAGGGCAAAATAAACCATCCCGGAAGTTATAAATGACGAGCATAAGCTCCATAATTAAAATTCCATGCATAACATAGGATCTCAATTTCATAATATTGCTAAATTCTATGCCTGATCCCATTTAATTATAAATCATAACATTGATTTTTACAAAGATTAATCTTTTTACTACCCACTGTACAGAATTTTAAATGGGGGCTGCAGGTATCTGCAACCCCCGGAGGTAGGGTGGCTTAATTAATATTTCAAGTTACATCTATAATTTTATATTATCATGTATTGTAACTCCTTTTACTACTCTGTTTAAAGTTCCCGATATTGAATGTGTATCCGGTTTATTCTTAAGTTTTACCGAGGTCAGTAATGCAAATATTTGAGCAAAAGCAATATATGGTAAAGCAAGATAGGCATCAGGTAACATAATGAAGTGCGAGTCAAACATGAAAGTTTCACCTTTTGTGCTTTCTTCTCTTGCTGTTTGCAGACTTATTATAGCCTTTGCAATATTGTCACTTTGCAACTCCGTAATAATATCTAAATCATATTGGCGAGTATATTTATCATTCGACACAAAAATAAATGCAATAGAGTTTCCATCCGCAAATGATTTGGGCCCATGCCGAAATCCCATTGATGGTTCAAACATAGTGGCTACTTGTCAAGCAGTCAACTCCAGCAATTTTAGTTGTGCCTCCCGTGTCAATCCCGCCAGAGATCCACGCCCCAAATAAATTACCTTGTCAAAATCCAGTTTCGCATATCTGTCAATGTCAGCTTCTCTATTAATTACACTAATTCCCATCTTACAGGCTGCCTTTACATATTTCTCTTTTACAGAAAGAGGGGATACATCAAAAATCAATAGTGCAGTTAACAACATACATGTAAAACTACTTGTCATAGCAAAACCAAGATCATTTGAACGTTCCGGCATTAACAGCATTAAACTCTCAGCACCATTTTCGGCCGTTTTAGCTAATTTTCCATCAGGTACACAAGTAATAACTATTTGATAAAAATCTTCAATAATTTGTTTACCTAATTTAACTGCTGCAACACTTTCAGGACTATTACCACTGCGTGCAAAGGAAACAAAATTGTCGGAACATCTTTTTTAAAATAGTCTAGTGGATTTGAAACTATACTAGTCGTCGGCACCGCTTCTAATTCATACATTTTTTCATTTATCACTCGTTTGAGGTATAGTAAAATCGTATCTCCGACATATGCTGAGGTTCCGGCACCAGTAAAAATAACCTTCACGCGTTTGTGAGTCTCAGTTATATATTTCAAAAAGAGTTGATTTCTTCTTTATTATTCTCATAGTTGTTAAATGTCTCCATTCAAAGCTCAGGCTGTTGTTTGATTTCAGAGATTGTATTTAATGCACCTAAGCTTTTTAAGATTTCTCAAACATAATATCACCTTTCTCATAATCAAAAGTATTATGTTGTTATAAAAATATTAGAACTTAAAACAAAATCATTTTTTAAGTTCTAATATTATACATCAGCAGTTTATCAACTTATTTCCGTTATTATTCTCTATGCTTGTGATTCACTCCTTTTGTATTTTGCCTCTTTCCAACAAAGCAATACAAACACTAAGGCTATTATTGCAATACCAACATATGGATTCTTCAACAATGTCAAAATAACCATAACATCAATGCAGTCATGACCGACACCTGCTGCTCCATATTTAGCAAAATCAAACAATGTATACAAGAATCCAGAACCGAAGATCAACAAAAATCCATAAACTAGACCGGAAACAATTGCTCCCCTTCTTCCTCCTGTAGCATTGCCCATTATCCCTGCCACACCACCTGTGAAAAATGCGCCTATTATAGATACCAGAGGTACATCACCAAAAACTGCAGAACAGACAAACATACCAATTATCATACCTACAACAGCAAAAATAAAACCGATCATCAGTGAGTTTGGGGCAAAACCAAATAATGCAGGTACATCCAGCGCAGGAATTGCACCAGGAACCAATTTATCGGAAATACCTTTAAATGCCGGTACGAGTTCTCCAAGGAACATACGTACACCTTGCAATAGAATCAGTACACCACCCGTAAAGCCCATAGCTTTTAGAATGCCGAATACAACATAGTTCGTTCCATTGCTAAAGGCCGCTACTTTTTCTGGTCCTGCAGCTATGACCACAATCAGATAGAAAATGGCCATTACTATCAATACCGACATTGAAGTGTCTTTAAAAAATTCAAGTGATTCCGGAAGCTTAATATCTTCGGCATCTTTTGATTTATCTCCTACCAAACCTCCTATATATGCCGATGTAACAGTACCTAAAGTAGTCAAATGTCCCATTGCTATGCTGTTGTTACCTGTAATCTTTCGTACTATAGGTTGTGCTATTGCTGGAAGTACTGTCATTAATACCCCTTGTAATAAGCTTCCTATAACAACAATCAGCACCGTACTAAATCCGTTAATATATAAAATAAAAGCAAGCGTTACAGATAAAATCCACATCATATGTCCTGTTAGAAATATATATTTTAGCGGTGTCAATCTGGCAATTATTATATTCATCAGAAATCCTAATGCCAGAATCAGCGCGCTTGTAGATGCAATCACCGCTACGCTGCTTTGCATCGCACCCACAACCGCCTCTGATGATGTGGCAAAGCCGGATAAATGGAATACCTCTGTGAACAAACTTACAAAAGGTGTAATTTCGGATACGATTATTCCCGAACCTGCCGATAAGACAATCATACCTAGTGATGTTTTCATAGTACCCGAGAAAATCTCACTGGCTGTTTTCTTTTGTAAAGCAAGACCTACTAAAGCAACTAAACCAAGTATTATAGCCGGTGTTTCAATAAGGCTAATTAAAAAATTTAACATAATAGACCCTTCTTTCTATATTAAATTATTTTTCTTTAAATAATCTTCCAGCTTGGCTTTTGCTTCATTCGTATCTACAATATTATTTAAATATATAACGTTATCTTGATCAGCAAAATTTTTTTTAAAACCACTTGTTGTAACAAGCATATCATATGGTTTTCCTTTTACTGTTCCAACGTCCCAGTTTTCAATATTACATTTAACGCCCATTTGCTTCATAACGTTCTCAACAGTCATCTTCATAATTAGACTGGAACCTACACCCAAGCCACACACGGTTATAATTTTTAACACATTTTCATCCCCTCACTTTTTATAGGCAATCAATTAAACCTCTGTATTTTTTAATATACTCTGCGTTGATTTCATCACCTTCATCCAAATTTGAACTCACATATACCGGAGGAATTGTTCCATTTTCAACACATATCTCGATTGTCCTGGCAACAATACTTTCCATCACGCTCATGCCCAATACCGTTGATGTACCACAGAATTTGGCACTCATTCCGTCCATAGATAGGCAGGCATCACCGGAATCACATTTAATGTCAATAACTACATCCGCTACATCCTTCAGTAGTTTGCCTGATGAATGTCTTGATGTTACACTATTAGAGAAACTCAATGAGGTCAATGCAATGACTTTCATACCAATTTTTTGGGCGGCAAGCGCCATATCAACAACCCCTGCATTACGCCCGGATATTGATACGATGATCATCGTGTCATCCTCTGATGTATTTTCCATATCTAAGTATTCTCCAGATAATCCTTCTATACGCTCTTGTAAAGTACTTAACTTAGCCTTTGGAAACAAAGAAAGATGCGGGATCAATAAGGCATTAACCGGCACCAGTCCACCAGCCCTATAGAAAACCTCCATTGCAAACATCTGCGAGTGTCCGCAGCCGAATACATGAATTAATCGATCTTTAATAACCGACGCGGCGCAATATTGAGCAGCCTGTTCAATGTTGTTGCTTTCCTCATTTATTTCCTTTTCTAACTGTTTACTTATTACTGAAAAATACTCTTGTTGCTTCATGTTTCAATTACCTCCCATCGTTATAATCCATAATCAAATTTTGTACTTCACCGATATTCTTAGCTGTCCTGATTTTTCTTACCTTTTCGGTATCTTCCAGTAGTCCGACAAGTTCCGATAAGGCTTTTATATGGGTCGAATGATCCACTGCGCAGAGACATACCACTATATCTACGGGATCATTTTCCTTGTTTCCAAATTCGACGGGCTGAGACAGAGTGATGAGGCTCATCCCTATTTTTTTGACTCCGTCCTCCGGCCTGGCGTGGGGCATTGCGATCCCGGGCGCGATCACGATATAGGGTCCTATTTCCTTGACGCTGTTTATCATTGCGTCGACATATCTGCGTTCTATGCAGCCTTCATTCACCAACAGCGTCCCTCCTGCAGTCACCGCATCTTCCCACGTCTTTGCTGCGACGTTGAGTTTAATAGTTTTTTGATTAAGCAAATCTTTTAACACCGGTTGTCTTACCCCTTTCCTGTCACCAATATTATTTACATTTAAGATCCGTGATATGTCACCGGCCAGGCCGTCATAGTCTACAACTTTACAGTGCTTTTTCACCGTGCACAGGATATCGTTCATTACTGCAGCGGACCCTGTTCTTCCATGCTTCTTAATATGCATATCCAGTCTCTGTATATCCTTCTCGGTGAGAAGCGGATTTACCTCAACGCATGTCACTCCGGGCTCTTCCATGGGCACCGAGGTTATGATGAGGTCTACCTTGTTTTCTTTGAGCGCATCCCTGACCTGATGCCTTGCGGCAGTCCCCACAATATTCACGTCAAATACGGACTGTATCCGGGATGAGAGCATTTCAGCCGTGCCCACCCCCGTCGCGCAGACCACGAGCACATTCATCTTAGAGGCCGTCTTATCCTTTATCCTTTCGAGCGCCGCGCCGAAGTGCATCGCAAAGTACCCTTCTTCTTCTTCGCTCAGCTTCTTGCCCGTAAAATCCTCTACCGGCTTAAGTCCCGTTTTTACCGCTTCAAACAGCTCGCTGTATCTTGATTTTATCTCATCTAAAATAGGATTCTTGAGGGTCAGATCATGATTGAGCCTATATATCGTAGGTTTCAGATGCTCAAACAATCCCCTATAGAGCTGACCATCCCCCGTGAGATCGTTGCCGATCGCCGTACTTACATTTTGGATCACGTCGTTTGTCAGTATCTGAAGCTCTACCCAGTTTTCACTCTCGGTGACCTTGGACGACGAACGGTTGCTGCCGAGCAGGTGTATCGTGATGTATCCTGTCTCATCCGCTGAGATCGTTATGCCGAACCGCTCCTCAAGCATTTTTGTAATATTCGACGCCACGGCGAATTCCTTTGTTATTTCAAGAGATTTGAGCTCATCCTTATCCATGGAGATCTCTTTTTTGGATTGGATCCTCTTGACCGCGATGGCTATGTGGATCGTAAGCCCTACAAAAGCCTCGTCGGAGAATACTGTGTTCAGCTCTTTCTCCGCCGTATTTATACATTCCTCAATATATTGAATATCTATATCATCAAAAAATGACTTCAGAGAACTGCTGGATTTGGTATTCTCCTGCGTATCGTTTTCCATTTCAGCCATTGACTTTAACATACCCTTACTTTCAGTCAACAGCTCGATCTGCGCACGCCTCAAATATTTTTCTTCTCCGGTTATCCTTATTCCGTGTTTGGGGATGGACTCTATGGACAAATTGTAATCCGCAAGCCACCTTTTTACGCCTTCCAGATCTTTTATTATAGTATTGCGGCTTACGCACAGCTTTTCGGCTATGCTGTTTATCGTCGCATAATCCTGCTGTCCGAGCAGTTCGCTCAATATGAGGCTCTTTCTGTCCTCCTTGGAAAGTATAATGTAATATATATTGAGCTTTCCCATAAATCCTGACAATCTTTCCTTTTCATCGGGGTCTTCCATAAGCATGATGCCGCTGTTCGGCTTTCTGATGAGAAGCTTGAAGCCGTTGTCGTTCAGAAACTCGTCTATTATATCCAAGTCATACCGTATCGTCCTGTTGCTCACCTTGTATTTTTTGCTCAAGCTGTCTATCGTAATAGGTATGGTTGAATCAAGCAGATATAATAATAGCTGGACACATCTGCTGTTGAGAGTTACTATGTTCATCACTTCCTTTGCTCAATTAAATTATATAATCAGTCGGTTATTCTGAAAAGTCAATAATATTTCAAAGTGATTGTGGCAAAATTGAATCATATATCCAACGTTTATGATAACCGAAAAGATGGATTAGATGTGCGAGGGCACATATTTTGCAGGCGTATGATAACGATACCTGGTCTAAAGAATATTTAAATAACAGCGATCGGATCCTGCACCGGATTCCAAATTTCAGAGCAAAAAAGTTGAACATCCGACTGAAGCGTGTTAAAATTAAATAAATTTACCCAATAATGGATGGAGGAAAACGTTATGAAAATTGATGATGTGAAGAAAATATTGACGACACCGGTCAGCGATAAATTCGCGATGAGCCCGCCGGAGTTTAGACACAGGGAGTTTGTCAATATCGTCTATAAAACGGATTTCGACAAATTGAGGGTGCTCGTTCCGGAGCCGCTGGAGATCGACGAACCTCTCGTGAAGTTTGAACTGATCAAAATGCCGGACACGACAGGCCTGGGGGATTATCTGGAAAGCGGGCAGGTCATACCGGTTTCTTACAACGGCGTGCACGGCGAGTTCTCCCTCGGGATGTATCTCAACAATTTCCCGGCTATCGTGACAGGGCGGGAGTGCTCGACCTTTCCAAAAAAATACGGTACTCCGTCGCTCTATGTGGATTCAGACACGATCGTCGGAAAGTTGACCTACGGCACGCTGGACGTCGCCATAGCGACCATGTGCTATAAATACAGCAAGATCACACCGGAAGAGGCGGAAAAGATCATCGGCACACCGCAGTACATGCTAAAAATCATCCGCGATATTGATATGAAGCCGCTGGCCTGCGAGATGACAGTCTCCAAGACCACCAACTACGAGATCTTAGATGCTTGGAGATCTCCGGCAAGACTGCAGCTCTTTGAACATGTGAACGCGCCGCTTGCCGACCTGCCGGTCAAAGAGGTAGTGGACGGCACGCACATCATCGCGAATCTCACGCTCGGCCGTGCTTCGGTCGTCTACGATTATCTGAAATAGTCAAAACCGCACGGCGATTCCCTCGCCTTACGTGAAAAATGCGCCCTGACGGGCTTCGCCGAAGCCGTGTCGGGGCGTTTTCTGTTAACACCAACCGTTATTTATTCCTTGATATTCTTGATGTCTTCATCTGTCAGATTCTCTTCCTGCTGTATCTGTTTCATTTCATTCTCTTTATCGCCGATCTTAGCGTCCAGTTCGTCTATATCCTTTATGATATCGACGATCTTAGAGGAGCTCTCTTTATCTTCAAAGTCGGACCTGTATACCTTCAGAAATGTTTCGCCCAGCTCCGTTATCCTCGTCCTCTTTTGCCCGGCCAGATTTGCGATATCTGCTTTTAGCCCGGCTATCTTAGCAATTTTACCGGTTTCCTTACCTAGTTTCTTGGCAAAGCCGGCGATGGTGCTGCCTGCGGACCTTGCGGCCGAGCTGATGTTGTCTCCCGCTTTTTTTACCGTAGAGTCCTCATCACTTATTGTTTCCTTTGCCTTATCCGCAGCGTCGTCAATGCCGCTTTTGATATCCTTCAGCTTTGACTTTGCAAAGTTTATGATGTTATCCGCCTTATCCTTATTTTCCTTCTCGTTACCCATAATATCGCCTCCTGTCAGTATTATACCATGATTTCCATGATTATCCGAACCGGGACGCATATCTTTATATATTTTGAACTATAGTTAAGTGCGTACTATGTTTTTCCTGAGACTCTGGATGGCGTTGTAGAACTGCGGCACCATCGTTATGGCAATGCAGATCGCCACTTCCGTGCCGATCAGCGGCCCATTGACCGCAAGGGAATAGATTGCGGGGTTCATTCCCGGGGGTGCATATGATCCAAAGAATATCCATCCGGACAGGAAGTGGAAGAAGAACCTGCCAAAGCCGCCCACGAAGATCCCCAATCTCAGGTTCTTGGGGAAGAAACCGGCCAGGCCGATCGCCGCGAATGGCAGCGGATAATCCAGCAGCACCTGCGCCCAATGCAGTATATACGGGTCCTGGATTAGCTGCAGTATCCCGTAAGCAGCTCCCGCCGTTATTCCCGCAACGGGTCCGAAAAAGTAAGCATAGATAAACAGCGGAAGCATACTGCCGGGAGTTATCGAGCCACCCTGCGGCCACCTGTAAAACCTGATGTAGGACAGCAGGAACGATATGGCTATGCAGACCCCTCCGTACACGACCGTCTTCGTGTCAAACTTCACTTTGTTTCTGCCGTGGTGAAGCGCCAAGGCAGCGATCACCACTACTGCAAGCACCGTAATAGTAATAGAGCGTATCTCCGCAAAATCGCCAAATACGGAATTCAAATAATTAAACATGCAAAAGCCTCCTATATAGAAGCCGTGCCGCTAAACAAAAAACGCAACCATGCAGGTTGCGGTGGAAACCCGCTTTCCCTACGCCGGCATTATCCGGACAGGTTCAAGGGGTCCGCAGATCTTTCTGCGGTCTCAGCTTTAAGCTCCCCCAGCGGACACAGTCTCTTAAATTTTACAAATACATTATACATCAGATCCCCATGACATTCAACAAACACTGAAAACTATGCCTTCTGTTTTTGGACGACGGATATCACCTTTTGCTCCATGGTGGCATTCTTATCCCTTCTGTCATCGATCTTTATGGAAGTGGAGACTCGCATGGCCCCCTTCTCAAAAGGCACCTCATGCATCTTCATTATAGCTGCTATAATATCGTCCACATCCCCTTCGATTATGGTACCCATAGATGTGAGCTGATGCCTGACATCCTTCTCCCCTCTCAATACATCCTCGCATGCCGCCACATAGTCGGACAAACTCGTACTGCCCGTCCCCAACGGCACTATAACGACCTCGGCAATAGCCATATACCTCACCCCTTAAACGTTTTTAAACGTACTGAAAACCTTGATCTCCTTATCCCGCATCATCACTTGCCCCTTTGCTATGACGGTGTCGATGGCCAGGTCCTTCTCATCCAATAATACCATATCGGCATCAAATCCCTTTTCTATGCGTCCCTTATTATGCAGTTTCAAAATACCGGCGGGATTGGAGGTTATGACCTTGACCGCCGTCTCCAGCGGTATGCCTTCGCTCAAAACGGCATCCCGCACCTCCTGGAACAGCGATTTAGCCTTTCCCATCTTCAGGCCTACGGTCTCTTTCTTTTCATTGAATATGGGCATGCTGCCCTGGCCGTCCGAAGAAAATGTGATCCTGACGTCGGGTATTCCCTGTTCCAGACATATCTTTAAAGCCTTGCTGCACTTTACCTCTCCCTCTTCCCAGAACACGGGGTCAGAGCTGGTGGTGAAGTCTATATATCCGCCCGCCTTCGCATATTTTACCGCATCCTGGAATAGGTATGGATTCCTGTTGGTATGGGTGGGCAGTATCTGGGTGAAGGGCACCTCCGTCTCCTTTACCACTCTCCATATGAGATCAAGCATCCCCTTGCCGTCGCCCACATGTACATTCACAATGCCGGCCTTCCCCGAAAGCATGCCCGCCACCCGCGCATCTGCGGCCAGTCTTTTGAACTCCTCCGGCGTCGGCTGGGAAGAGCGATGATCGGAGATAGCGATCTCTCCTATTCCTATGATCTTGTCTATGGCTATGATGTCCTTCATGGCCTCGCCGGTAATGGTAACTATGGGCACGCGATAGGAGCCGGTATAGATGTACGTCGTTATGCCCTCTTCCTCAAGCCCTCTGGCTTTAGCCAAAAGAGCCAGCACGTCCCGGGCCACGCCGTCGGTCCCCAAACATCCCACGACGGTGGTGACGCCGGCAGAGGTGAGATCCTCCAATCTCACCTCCGGGGTCCTCGTTTTAAAGCCTCCCTCGCCTCCGCCGCCCATTATGTGTTCATGGGAGTCTATAAATCCCGGAGTCAGGACCTTATTCTCTCCGTCTATGATCTCCACGTCAACAAAGCCCAGATCGCCGAACGACAGCCCATCGCCTATGGCAGCGATCTTATCGCCCATTATTACGACATCCTTTTTGCCCAGATATTCGGGGCTGTATACCTTTGCCCCTTTGATGATCTTCATCATTTAAATTCACCCCCGTTTGATTTGTTTCGCCATTATGCAAAATTTATCAGTACCGCTATGACCACAAAGGCGGTGCCCAGTATCAGGAAAAATCCCTGCATCTTCACGTGCCATTTTGCCCATTTCAGCCAATCTATCCTAGCAACGGCAAGGACTCCAATGAGGCTGGCCGACGTGGGAGAAATGGCGTCGATGAATCCCGAGCCCAACTGGTATGCAAGGCACGCTATCTGCCTCGATACGCCGACGATATCCGCAAGCGGCGCCATGATGGGCATCGTCAATGCGGCCTGGCCGGAATTCGACGTGACGAACAGGTCAAAGATGCTCTGGAAATAATACATGAACACGCCCGTTACAATCGACGGCAATCCCCTCAAGGCCTGGCCGAAACCGTGAAGCACGGTATTTAAAACCGTGGGCGTCGTGGGATCGGAACCGCCCAGAACGAGCAGTATTCCTTTCGCCATACCCACCACGATAGCCGTGGGGGCCAGATCAGCCGCGCCCTTGCCGAATGACTCCGCTATATCGTTCCACGTCATACCGTTGAGCTTAAAGATCGCCCCTATGACACCCGAAACAAGGCCCATCACAAAAAATTGCGACGCTATCTCGGGAATATAATACTGCCGCGCAACCACTCCCCAGATGATCCATATCACGCCCAGCAGCATGGTCAGGAGTATCAGCACGTGCCCCGCGTTCAGCTTTCCATTGATTTCACTGTCTTTGGATTCCATGGATTCGATGAAATATCTGTCCTCCTCATGGGTGACCGAGCTCTCGGGATTTTTCTTTATCCTGTTCGCATAAACGTAAATATAAGCGGCGCTCGCTCCCGTGATCACAAACCACATGATCAGCCTGAACTTGGCTCCCGATAATACCGGTATGCCCGCTATGCCCTGAGCTATAGCTATCCCGAAGGGGTTCATCCATGAGCTGGCGTTGCCCACCTGGGAAGCGACAAACGTAACGCATACGGCGGTTATGGAGTCATACCCCAATGCGATTATAAAGGGAACCATGATCATAGCCAGGGGGATGCATTCCTCCGACATGCCAAAGACTGCCCCGCCCAGAGAAAATATAAAGAAAAGTATGGGGATTGCCATCCCCTGAAAGCCCCTTATGTGGGTCACGGCGGCATGGATCCCGGCGTCTATGGCTCCCGTCTTCATTATAACGCCAAATGCTCCGCCCACGACAAGAAGCAGAGCGACTATCCCTACGGCCGCACCATACTTGTCGCCGGTAACAAGCCCCTCAAACACATAGTTGAGCACCCCGAATCCACCGGTGTCGTCGGTGCCCCATATCTTGGCGTGTTTATAGACCTTATGGCTCGTATCGTATACCGACTCGTTAAACTGTTTATATATCACGTCGTCGGTCAGGCCTGCCGAATCCAGCTTTTCCTGGTCCCATACCGACGGATCGGTTTTGAGAAGATCCTTAAGTTTATCCCCGTCTATCCCAAGCTGCTCAAGTTTCGCCTCATCATTGCCGAGGTCCTGCAGCTTCACCTGAAGCTTGTCCATATCAAGATCGTATTTATACCTGAAAGTCTCCGGCATTAGAACGGTCCTGGTATCGCTCTGACCGTTCGCCGCCTTATATTCGATTTCATGAGTACTGTAAAGCCCGGCGGGAACAATAAACGTCATAAGCCAAAGCACGATCACTACGAAAAAAATGATTATGTAGGTATGCGGCGTTTTGATTTTTGTCAGGTCCCTTTTCCCCGTTGATCCGTTATTCTCGTTCATAAAAAGACCTCCCTAAAAAATGTATATTTAAACGCAAATAAGGAATCAGTTTCCTTTTACTTTATGTTTCCTTTTATCCAATATTTTAACACAAAAACCATCAAACAGAACAAATTTATTATTCCCATCAATATTATATACAAACCTTCCCGCCGTTTATTTATAATCAAAGCGCGGGTTTGATTTCCTTAAAGGACATATGATATCATTATGCCATTGAGGCTTAAGGAGGATGGCTATGCTCGAAGTAAAATTCTATGATAATGTTGCGGACAGCAAGCTTAAATTTGCTGTCATTGCGTCCAAAAGCAATGGAAGATGGGTCTTCTGTAAACATAAGGAGCGGACCACATACGAATTTCCCGGCGGCCACAGGGAAAACGGCGAGAGTATTCTCGAGACAGCCGAAAGGGAACTCTATGAAGAGACGGGAGCCTTGGAGTACGGCATCAGACCGGTCTGTGTCTACTCGGTCACCGGAAAGACCAGAGTGAATGAAACCGGCAAGGAGACTTTCGGCATGCTGTATTACGCGGATATAGAGAAGTTTGACCCGGATCTGCACAGTGAGATCGAAAAGATCGTTTTGACCGATACTCTGCCCGGCAGCTGGACTTATCCCGAAATACAGCCCATATTATTGGATAAAGTAATCAACGTAATTAATCTTTGATATACGTATAATTCCACAAGGCAGCTTGTGTTCAAATAGATATCCTGCAGATAGGGAGATGATCATTATGAATATATATCGTCTTTTGATTTCAAATAAATTGCGGAGGGATATAAATACCTGAGCCCTCAGAAGGAGAATGAGATGATCAGATTGAGAGAAATAAACGCGGATAATTTTTGGGATATCATCAGCCTGACCTTAGAAAAAGAGCAGGAGCAATTGATCGTAAGCAACGCAGTCTCCATTGCGCAGGCATACGTACAGCACGAATGCATCCCGCTGGCGATATACGGCGGCAAAATTCCGGTGGGCTTCGTGATGTACTGTATAGACCGCGATGACGGCGAATATTGGATCTACCGACTGATGATCGACAAACAATATCAGAACAAGGGATACGGCAGGCAGACTTTGGAACAGATCATAGAAATAATAAAGAAGGACGGCACGCATCATAAAATATATCTCGGCGTTCATATCAACGGCGGCGCCTCAGTGCACCTGTATGAAAGCATGGGATTTGTATTTACCGCCCAGGCCTTTGGCAAAGAACACATCATGGTCCTGGAATATTAAAAAAGCGGACAGAGCCTTTCACCGCCGTCGAACCATGTGATCTTAACGATACATCCTTTTGTGAAAACCATATATAAAATATAGGGGCGGCAATATCATTTTGATAAGCCGCCTCTGGATCAATGCTTTGATTTCTGAGCTTTAATTTATTTTAAAGCTTTCCCCGTTTACAATAATTGCAGACAGTTTATTTGTATTCATTAAAGTATAAATGTCAGGAGTCATTTCCACATCATAAGAAACATCAATAACCCCGTCCGAACCTCCCGTAAATGAAAAATCCGTTAATTTTATTTCACTGCAGTCACTGTATCGAAGTTTTATTTCATTTTGCAAAATGCGCTTGAGATAATAAGTATTAAGATCGTAACCATTGCTTTTTGTAAGTGTATTCCCCTCATTATTTTTAACCTCATACCTCAGATTTGTCGAGAGCAGCGAAATATCCGCTTTAGTTAAAGTCAAAACCGTATCCGCTTTTCCCACATCAAATCTCTTGTTTATTATAACCGTACTCGGACTCTGATTGGCAGCAAAATCAGTTTTTATGTGCCATTTCCCGCTTATAAAATCATGACTGTTTACTACGAAGTTGATTCCATTCATATTTTTTAAATTTTCAAAGTCATCGACTCGAAAAAAGGAATACCCGGTATTGCCGTCAAAATCCAAGCCCATCCCAAATGGATCGCCGTTGTTCAATAAATTAACGGGCCGAAAAGCATACTCTCTGTTATCCTTTAATACTTTAGTTTTATATTTAATGGCAACGATATTATTATACTGATGCTCATAAAGAGCGGCTTCGTCAATACCGTCTGCCGGCGGCATCCTATCACTTGCATCCAAATTTTCCGCGTCGGGATGATCTGCTTTGACCTTGGCAAATGCAACTGCATCTATTGTGGTGCCTATATCTGTTTGAACAGGGTCATCGCTGATGCCGTCAAAAAGTTTATACATATCATCGGGAGATTCTAAATTGTCAAGGGTTTTAACATCTGCCTTCTTGTAAGCATCGTAAAGATTTAAATTTATAGTTTCATTTATTTCACTAATATTATAAATGAGTTTATCCACGGTTATATCAAGCGTTGAACTTGTATTTTTCCCGATATCACAATGTATAATAGGCAGACAGTAATATGTCTTTCCATCATCACTGACGACATTTTTTGGGGTTACCGATCTGTCCGTACCGTTAATTTTTACCGACGGATGATCATAAGTACCCACGGCCATTGTGTCGCCGGCAAACATCGACCCGTCGTCCCTGCTAAATACAAGTTCGGGCACTATGCCTTTATCATCTGCTAAATAGCCCGTCAACTTCATCAAGACACCGTTATTTTCCTGTTGTACGTTTGTTGACTGAACCTTTCCGGAAACATCGTTGAAGTTTCTGAAAAAAGTGCTAAAAGCCCCCGAATTAGCTGCAAATACGGTTGCTCCTGTCAAACTGATAATAGTAGCCGCACATAAGACTGACTTAAACTTAGCTTTTTTATTTTCCAGTTTTTCTTCTTCCATCAATCTGGTGTAAAATTTCCTCTTAATTCTTTCGGTATCAATATCATTCATGTTTCATACCTCCATTTTCAGCAGCATTTTCTTGAGCTTTGCACGTTGACGTGATAATTTAATATCGACAATATTACGATTCAATCCCAGTTTGTCAGCAATTTCTTTGCTTTTAAAACCATATTGATATTTTAAAAGCAGTATCGACCGTTCCGGTTCCTTTGTATCGTCGATCTCTTTTTTTATGAGATCGACCACTTCTCTTCTTAAAATGTCATTCTCCACATCAGAACCATCGGTGAGATTTAGGTCCAACTCAAGTATGTCAGCTCGTCTTTTTCTAACAAAATCCACTGTTTTATTACGGGCTATAGCGGCAAGGTACGATTTAAAATTCAGATCCTCATTCAATCTTTTGGTATTTTTCCACAGGGCAAGCAGCGTTTCGGCTATAATATCTTCCGTATCCTGGGCATTCAGTTTATAAACGTTATTTATTACTGCAGCCAAATAGCTTGAATATTCATCAATTATGTAAGAATAAATATCTTTATCGCCGCTCTTTAATTTTAAAATTGTTTCCTTGTTATCCATCCGTCACCATCCTTACCATATACCTGAAAGGCCTTTCACTAACATATACGTTGATTCATGAAATTTCTTTCACTATGGAAATTATAGACCTTAAAAGAAGTCTATACTCACTGATCCCTTTACAAATTTCTTTAAAATACTTATTTGTCTGGAAAGGTTCAACATGAAGTTTAACGGAAGGAAGGGCTTAGAATCAAGCACATATCATCCGCGTTGAATATTCTGCCGCTTTGTGCTAGTCTAAGGTGAATAAGATACTTTTGCCATGAGGAAGTGGGAATATTGACGAAAGACGAGATCCAGCGATCTTTGTATACCGTTGATGAACGTCTGCATACGGGCTCGGTAAGTCAGGATATGGTCCGGAATTCTGCAGGTACTCTTATGACTTTAGTCGTCGAGGCATATCGTCTTGACAAAAATGATTGCGCCGATGAGATACAGCATGCGCTTGCCCTATTGCATCAAGTATCGGCATGCAAAACCAATGACAAATTTTATGATCATGTAGACTCCTTTATTTCTTATGTGTCCGGTAAATATGACGACTATCTGAGATCCATTGAGATCTTTATCAGGAAATACGTTCATGATGAAGGCAGTTTTTCGTATGAATCGGCATTCAATAATTTTTTTGACGTATGGGAAAACGTTAATAATGATAGGCCTGACAGAGAGCAGCACAGATTGCTTGAAAAGTTTCATGCCATACTGAAAAAATGGTGCCCCGATACGGCATTCGAACGATATATGAGGTATTACCGTTCCACGACGTCCAATCTCAAAATTAAGGAAAAATACCTCATAAGAGTGTTGGAGAAAGACGACAAATGGGCGGCAGCCTATGAAGATCTTGGAAATATCCGCTCTGAGAAAAAAGACTGGGAAAATGCCGCTCAGTATTATGCAAAAGCAATTTCCACAAGTGACCGTGAGAAGACCGATTCATTATATTACTGCCTGGCCTGGTCCTATGGTAATTTGAAGGACTATAAAAACGAAGAAACCGCCTACCGCAAATGCCTTGAAATCGACCCGGAATCTCAGTATGCCAACAACAATCTCGGATATTGCCTTATGCGGCGAAATCGCTATGAGGAGGCTCTGACATTTCTTGATAAAAGTATAGGACTTGGGACCGACAAATATTTCCCCTACCGAAATAAATTTGACGCGCTTAAAAAGATGGGAAGGAAAGCGGAAGCGCTCGAGCTGGCAAGCGCGTACCCGCAATATTTCAATACCAAGCATTACCGTGATAAGATATTGAAGATTTCCCGAGAAAGCCCGGACCTGTCGGATGTATTTTCAAAACTAAACGAGGTTACGGAATCGGATTTTGCCGGTAAAATTATTGTTGCCGACGGCAACAGCGGCATTGAACTTTATCCGCACCAGCGGTATGCCATCAGGAAAATGGATCAGGTCATCTTAAATGCGTCCGATTACGCCGGGCTCCTGGTCCTTCCGACCGGCGGAGGTAAAACTTTGACCGCCGCATATTGGCTCATGCACAACATTCTTGATAAGGGCAAGAAGGTCATTTGGGTCGCACACCGCCATGAACTTCTGGATCAGGCCAAAAGCAGCTTTGAAAAAGTATGTTATAGGGATATTACGGAAAACCGGCCGTCATATAACTGGCGCATCATTTCAGGACGGCATGACAAACCTATATATATAAAACCAACGGATGACATTATTATCGCAAGTAAAAACAGCCTGATGCACGGAATGGATCATTTCATCAAAAGCTGGCTGAATGTAAATGGGGATAATACATTTTTGATTATCGACGAGGCTCATCATGCAACAGCCGGAGAATACCGCGGCCTGATCGAAAATATTAGATCCAATTCCAAAAGCTTCAGGATGCTCGGATTGACGGCAACTCCTTTAAGAACTGCCGATAATGAGAAAGGTTTGTTAAAAAAAGTTTTCCCCGATGATATCGTTTATAAAATAGATCTCCGTGAACTTATAAATCGCGGGATCATCTCAGAACCTATATTCAAACACATACCCACTGATGTAAATATGGTGGAATTATTTAAAGCAAACAATTCCCAAGAGGCATTGGAGAGGATCGCCCAGGATAGTTTTTTTGACATTGACAGCATAGGAAATGAAATTGCGGCCGCAATTGCCGGGAATAGCAAAAGAAACAACGCGATTGTCAATGAATACGTTAAGAATAAGGATACTTACAAACAAACCATAGTCTTTGCATTAAACATCAATATGGCCATTGCCTTGAACGGGCTGTTTAATGCCTCGGGCGTACGGTCTGATTTTGTCGTTTCTAATATCAAGGACATGGCAACAAATGTAACGATTTCATCCGAGGAAAACAAAATAAAAGTTCAAAAATTCCGTGACGGCCAATTGGACGTATTGATCAACGTAAACATACTGACGGAAGGCGTTGATTTGCCAAAGGTTCAGTCAGTTTTTCTGACACGTCCTACAAAATCTACAATATTTATGACGCAGATGATAGGACGCGCCCTGCGGGGAGAAAAAGCCGGAGGTACAAAGGAAGCCTATATCGTAAGCTTCATCGATGACTGGCAGGATAAAATCGCATGGGCAAATCCCGAACAACTGTTTATCAATGAGAATATTGACTTCAACGATAAAAACTGGGAAACGCAAAAAATGGCAATGCGTCTGGTCTCCATCGCTAAAATCGAAGAGTTTGCAAAAATCGCCAACGAAACAATTGACCCGCGCCTTTCAGATATTGCATTCATAGACCGCATACCAATTGGGATTTATAAATTCTCATACCTTGTCAAAAAGACCGAGGATGAAGAAACAGAAAAAAACTGCAACGTGCTCGTATATGATTGTATGAAAAACGCCTATGATCAATTACTCGCATGGCTGCCAACAGCCGACCTGGACGATGTGGAAAAAACCGCAGAACATGTGGATAAGATCTTATTCGGTTCATTGGATCTGCTTTTAGGTTATAGCAAGCAGGATGTTGCCGACATAATAAATTACTATAAGCAGACCCAGGAGATCCCCCAGATGATTTATCTGTCCGAACGAAAGGATTATGACATTACCGCGGTAGCCCGGCATGTTATTGACAATCCCTCTGCAAAGAAAGAATATATAGAAAGCGAATGGAACCGGAGCGATAAACATTGGTCCGCATTCTTCGGCATCAATAATCAAAAAGCTTTCCGCAAATTGATTGATGATACCGTCGACCAGATCGAATACCCTGAAGATTATGCAAAACCCGAGATAGAGCCGCTTACCGAGAAGGAAAAAGTTCAGGTTCAGGAACTGTCGCTTTATGAGATACGCCGCAGATTCCCTGAACTTGAGGAAAAAATCCGGAATGCGGTCTTTGAAAAATTTACAGATACAGATGGATTTTACCACAGTGCCCAAAGCGATTTCAAAAGCAAAAACAGGCTTGATTTTCAAATCGACCATATCACACCGGTGTCCCGCGGCGGGCTTACCGTTTTGGATAACCTGCAGCTTCTGACACGCAGCGAGAACATGAAAAAGGGAAATAAATAACGATCATAATATGAACGCAATCATGCTAAACTGCATAGAGTTGATCATCTAGGAATATTCATTAGATAGAGTATAAATTACACGACGGGAATCATACTGATGTTCCCGCCGTTTCTGCGTCTACTTTATGCCAATGAGCTTGTCCAAATCAGTCCTATTTTGTCTCAAGGCCTTTTATTTTATTGTATAAGGTCGCTCTTGATACGCCGAGCATTTTGGCCGCCTTTGTCTTGTTCCCGCCGCAGGCATTTATTGCAGCCTGAATTTGCTCTTTAGAAAGCATGAAGTTTCCTGCTGCAAGCGTTTGTTTCATTGGATCATAATAATTCGCTGTGAAATCATCGGGCGAATCAAATGGAACAATATTTTCGATACACAATCTGTGTCCATCGGAACGATCAATGGATGCTTCCAAAATATTCTGCAGCTCGCGTACATTTCCCGGCCATTGGTATTCCATCAGCCGTGACATCACCGCATCGTCAATATCCCGGATATTCGTGCCGAGTTGACGGTTGAGCCGCGCTACAAGCGCCAGGACAAGTTCCGGAATATCCGTCTTACGCTCGCGGAGCGACGGGACATGTATATGAAACACATTCAGTCGGTAGTACAGGTCCAATCGAAATCTCCCGTCGGCAACCAATTGACGGATGGGAGTATTTGTTGCAGCAATTATTCTGGCATCTACGGGAATTTCGTTGATTCCTCCCACACGTGTCAATTCGTGTTCCTGAAGGACGCGCAGGAGTTTAGGCTGCATAGTAAGCGGAAGTTCACCAATTTCATCCAAGAATAAACTGCCCTTATCCGCCAGCTCAAATTTCCCCGGTTTTCCATGCCTGTCCGCTCCGGTAAACGCTCCCGCTTCATAGCCAAAAAATTCAGATTCCATCAGATTTTCAGGAATAGCAGAGCAATTGACTGCAATGAAACGGTAGTCCTGTCTATCGCTTAAGCAATGTATTGCATGGGCGACCAACTCTTTGCCGCTTCCGGTCTCACCCTCGATGAGCACATTTGAGTTGTTCTCCGACGCAAGCCTGATTTCCTCTTTTAACTCACGTACGCATTTACTGTTGCCTACGATTTGATCGATGGAATAATTTGCCGTCTCAAGACGCTGTATATATTCCTCGGCATTTTTGAGTTGATTCGTTATCTGCTCGATCTCCTGTGAAAGCTCCACCGCAATACGCTGTTCACTGAGGAAAGTGATGACCATAGCTCCAATAAGCTTATGCCCCTCTCCGAAAAGCGGATAATAGTTGGCATACACAACTCCACACGTATCGGGCGATACCAACGGTTGAGCGACCAAGGGTTTTTGTGTGCGCAGCACCTCGTCAAAATGAGAATTTGGTATTATGTCATAGGTAAGATCTCTGTATATGATTTCGTCAGAATCTATACCGGTCAATTCCTTCCAAAAAGGGCTTACATAAAGATAATGCCCTGTCGTGTCAACTACAGCGAGGGATAACCTTTCAGCACTTAAGCATGCGGAAACGATTTCAGGTGTAAAGTTTTTTCCCATCTTATCCTTTCCTCCTAATATAAATGTGTCTACGCCGGGTGCCTATTGTTAGACAATGTTTATATGATTTTGTACAAACGTATACAAATTATAATAATAGTTTAACCCATCATCCTACTTATTTCAAGTATCTTACCTTGGCACGGTAATTGCTATAATGATATATAGCTGCAGGAGCACGGCCGTACTGCCTTACGCTAAAATTTATATTATAGGAGTGATTCAAATGCGGTTAGTAGATTTAAGTGTTACATGGACACCGGATTTGCCGGTCGAACCAAAGGAATCAATCCCAAAGATGATCTATTGGGATCATAAAAGCAAGGTATCTATTGACTCATATTTAGCTACATTCCCCGGACTGACGGTAGATGACCTGCCGGACGGCGAGGCCTGGGCAATTGAGGGAATGCAGACCGGTACACATACCGGCACACACATGGACGCTCCATGGCATTTTGCTTCAACCATGAATAATGGTGAGCCTGCCTGGACGATAGACCAAGTTCCCCTGGAATGGTGCATGGGAAACGGAGTCGTGATCGATGCCACAGACAGACCGGATGGCTATGTATTGACTGCTAAAGATCTTGATGAGTACTTCAAGAAAATAAACTACACCCTCAAACCTGGAGACATGGTTTTGCTGCACACGACAGCTCAAACACAATGGGGAAATGAAAAATACTTAGTAACAGGCTGCGGTGTTGGCAGAGAAGGAACTTTATGGCTGCTGAACCACGGCGTCCATGCAGTCGGGACCGATGCTTGGAGCTGGGATGCACCGTTAGGAATCGTAGCTAAGAGATATGCAGAAACCAAAGATCCGTCCATCATCTGGGAAGGACATAAAGCCGGCAGGGAAAAGGCCTATGTTCAGATGGAAAAACTGAACAACCTTGACAAGCTTCCGCCTTATGGGTTCAAAGTTATCGCTTTCCCTATAAAGCTCAAGGCTGCCAGTGCCGGTTGGGTACGCCCCGTAGCAATATTTAACGATTAGAGGGGGAAGATTATTATGTCTGAAGAAAAGCAGGGTAAATTTTATTTTGGTTGGAATGTTGTTGTTGTTGCATTTATATTGTTGGCAGTCGTAGGCGCTCCCGGTATTTCCATGTCCGGACTGCCGGTGGTATCTCTCGTAACGGATTTTAAAGTAAGCGTCACCACCGTAATGCTTATGGGCGCGATAAGTATGCTGGGTGCTATGGTAGGCGCGCTCTTTGCGGGCAGGGTGATTATGCGTTTCGGTTTACGCAAAACGGTTTCATGCCTGCTTGTTTTAAGCGGATCGCTATGGATGATCATGTCGACGGTAAAAAATATGAACCTTCTGTTTGTACTAGCCTTTTTAGCCGGCGTCATAGGTTCAGGCACTACTACACTGCCGGCCTCCGTTGTCATAAACAACTGGTTCGGACCTAAACTCAGAGGTAAGGCCATGGGCGTTACGATGATCGGACTTAGTGCCGGTGCAGTCATTCTCAGCCCTATTGTTGCAAAGATCATAACTGCGGCGACTTGGAGAGGAGCATACCGGCTGTATGGAATTTTCGCTTGGGTAATGATCCCGCTGGTCTTGCTCACATTCTATGACACGCCGGCCGCGAAAGGCGTAACACGCCAGGGTGATATCCCGCAGGATAAGGCTGCAGAAAAGGCTGCAGGTACAGATCCGGCGGGCATGACGGCAGGTGAGGCACTGCGTACTCCTATATTCTGGATATTAATTGTTGCCCTGTTTATCATAAACGGTCTGGGCGCAGCGTGGAACGGCAACGGCCCCACCTTCCTGACCACTATAGGCTATTCTCAGGTTAAAGCATCCTACCTTATATCGCTGTGCTCTTTAGCTGCTATTATAGCTAAGATACTATATGGAATATACAACGACATACATGGTTCAAGAAGTACCTTCAACCTGTTCCTTATACCGGTAATAGCAGCAAGCATTTGCCTTGTGCTTTCACCTAAGATGCCGGTTCTGGCCTATGCAGCGGCAATACTGTACGGCCTCTCTTTCCCGAACTCAACGGTGGGTTCCCCGCTTATTACCGGAGAACTTTTCGGACCGAAGAACTATGGTATATTGATAGGTTATACACAATTGGTAGCCTCTTTAGGCTCCGCAATCTTCCCGATGATCGTTTCATCAATATATGGAGCGACCGGCAGTTATGTTTATTCATGGATCACCGTATTCGTATTTGCTGTTGCTGCTATGGTGTTGATCAATCTCACCTATGTTGCCAAGAAAAAATACGAAGCTAAGAAAAGTACCGATTAGACAGCTTCTCAGGGATACGAGGAAAGCTATTGCCTCAAGAGTTTGTTCTGAAAAGCCGGGTATGATGACAATATAAAAAATGGAGGTGAATTTGCTTTGGATATCGTCCAACCCTTTCTGGAACATGTTAAGGGAGATACCTGGTGTATCGTGACAGGTTATTCCCGTATCCCTTTGTTTAAACTTGACGGGGACAGAGCGGTCCTTATCGACTCCGGCATTGCCACGACGGACCGAGAGGGCCTCTTTTCCCTGTTAAAGCAGGAGAATCTTACAGTGGCTGCCGTTTTGACAAGTCATTCCCATATAGATCACATAGGCAACCACGGGATTCTCCAAAAAGAGCAGGGAGCTAAGCTGTACATGACGCCGTTTGATGCGGCGGTTTGTGAAAATCCCATGTATTCGAAACCCTTTTTCTATGGGATGAGCTATCAAAAAATTATCCAACACGCAGCCATGTTTCTATGTCATGCCGACTATTTTATCAGGCCGGAGCACCGGTCTGTAGATATCGACGGCGCACGTTTTGAAGTGCTGCGCCTGCCTGGACACACTGCTGAGCACTTGGGATTCGTTACCCCGGATTCGGTCGCCTATCTTGGCGATGCCCTGTTGAGCGACCAAGTATTGGAATCACTTAGGATCCCATATATCATAAGTTGTGATTTAGACATAGATACAAAACTTCGCATTGGTAAAATGAAATACGATTATTATATCGCAGCGCACAGCGGCGTATACAAGGATGTATCAGGTCTGGCAAAGCGGAATATAGATAATTTGCTCAGCAAGGCGGAAATGATCTGCAGTTTGGTAGACCACTATATGTCTATGGAACAGATCGCGGCCAAAGTGATCGTAAAGATGGGCATTAAGGCCGACGACATTTATAAGATCCGTTCCTCTGTACAAGATATCCAAGTTTATGTAGAATATTTGATCGTTACCGGCCGGCTGGTACAGCGGGCCAATAACGGGATCATCGAATACATTCGTACAGATCGTGCTTGAAACTATGAGAATCATTTGCAAATAAATTTTATATATTACAAGGAGGATCATTATGGACAAGATTTTTATTACTGCTGCATTAACCGGAACATCAATAAGCCGTGAGGCTGCGCCGACCGTACCGATATTTCCTGAAGAGATCGCCGAGCAGGTCGTCGACGTAGCGAAAGCAGGAGCTGCAGTCGTACACATACATGTCAGGGATGAAAAAGGATGGCCCACCATAGATGTGGATCAGTTTACAAAGACATTTGAGGCTATCCAAAAGGCCACAAAGGCAGCCGGGGTTGACATAATCGTCAATCTCACCACCTCGGGATCCGTTAAGCTGGAGAAGAATGAAACCCGCTTGGCTCATGTAAAAAAGCTCCGCCCCGAAATGTGCTCTTTTGACTCAGGTACATTCAACTGGAATTACGGCGGTGTTTTCGTAAATGCGCCCGATTTTCTTGAGGATCTGTCCAAGTGCGTGATTGAAAACAATGTAAAACCAGAGTTCGAGATCTTTGACAACGGTATGCTTGGAAACGCACTCTACTGCATAAAGAAGTTCAATATACCGACGCCTTGTCATTTCCAGTTTGTATTGGGAGTAGGCGGCGCTGCCGCTGCCACGACCCGCAATCTGGTATTCCTGCAGGAGATGCTGCCGGCAGGTTCGACCTGGTCGATAACCGGCATAGGCATATCCCATATACCCATGATGCTCGCCGGCCTGTCATTAGGCTGCACCGGCCTGCGTGTAGGATTGGAAGACAACGTATACATGTCAAAAGGCGTAAAGGCCACAAATGTAAAGCTGGTGGAACGCGCCGCAGAGTTGATCAGGCTGACCGGCCATGAGGTTGCGACCCCGGAGGAGACCAGAGAAATATTAGGAATAAAGCGTCATTCCCTTGAAGAATATCATGCATAGGTAAAAATAAATAAGATTATAATATCATCAAAACAGTTGGCAGCGATCCTATTGTCAATGGATTATAGGACGCTGCCAACAAGACATGAAGCGCTTATAACAAGGAGGATATATATATGCGAGAAGTAGTATTTGTGGACGGAGCCCGCTCCGCTTTTTGCAATTTAGGCGGCGGATTCAGAGATCTGTCTTCTACGGAGATCGCCGGCCACGTTATAAAGGGTCTGGTAGAACGGACCGGTATCTTACAACGCGGTAAAGTCGACGGCTTTTTCTGCGGAAATGCCCTGCGGGACATGCGAACCAATGATATAGCCCGCTATGCGGCCCTACTCGGCGGACTGCCGGCGGAGACCGAGGCACACTATGTGGAAATGCAGTGCGGTTCCGCGATCACATGTGTCAATCATGCTGCGGCAATGATCGGTTTAGGCTATGCGGACGTGCTTATAGTAGGCGGTATGGAGTCGTATTCCACACTAAGCGTAGATTTTTCCATGAACGACAGACCATATAAGCTTGTTCCGCCAATTCCAATGGCGCCTCATCTGGCTCCTCAAAAAGAGGAGGATATCACCATGATCCAGGTCAGCGACTTCATGGCAAAAAAGTGGGGCATTACCCGTGAGCAGGCTGATGAATTCGCAGCCAGGAGTCAGCAGAGGTTGGCTCAGGCATATAAAAAGGGAATCACAGGCGATGAAATAATCCCGATCACCATACCGGCAACCGCCGACTCCCCTGAGGTCGTGATAGACAAGGACGAATTCCCTCGCCCAAGCACCACGCCGGAAATACTTTCGACGCTGCGGCCCGTCAATCAGGGCGGTATAACCACAGCTGGCAACGCCTCCGGCCAAAATGACGGCGCGGCTTTTCTTCTGATGATGTCGGCCGACAAGGCAAAGGAATTGGGATATAAGCCGTTTGCCCGTTGGATCATTGGCGCGGACATCGGCGTTCATCCTTACGAGATGGGAATCGGCCCGGCCTTTTCAAATCTCAAAGCCATGAAATTGGCCGGTCTTAAGATCTCCGACTTCGACGTTATCGAATGCAATGAGGCCTTCGCTGCGCAGAACCTGTCCGTCATCAAAGAGATGGAAGCTCAGAGCGGCGAGAAGATCGATCAGTCTAAATGGAATCCCAACGGAGGAGCTATTTCCATCGGGCACCCCAACGGTGCTTCCGGCGCACGGATCGCCATGTTCGCCATGCATCAGCTGGAGCAAACCGGCGGCCGGTACGGCCTGTTTTCATCCTGCTGCGGCGGAGGACACGGGACCACCGCCATCTTTGAAAACCTGAGATGTGAAAAAGGAGGAAACAAAAATGCGTGATGTTGTTATCGTAGACGGGGCCCGTTCCGCTTTCACAAACTTCGGAGGAGGACTTAGAGCATATGCCTCGGTGGATATCGCCACGCTGGTGGTCAATGACCTATTGGAGCACACCGGTATCCTGGAAAAGGGCAAAGTGGACAATCTTATTGCAGGCTGCGCCCTCGGGGATATGAAGACCAAAGACATAGCAAGGTACGTCGTTCTGCAGTCCAAACTGCCCATAGAGACCTCCGGCACTTTTGTAGAAATGCAGGGCGGTTCGGCTATTGCCGGGCTCAATCATGCCGCCTGGAAGATCCAGGCCGGTATGGCCGACGTCATAATAGTAGGCGGCATGGAATCTTACTCCACCTTTACGGCTAAATTCCCAATGTGCCGTCCACAGTATAAGTTTATTCCTCCTTATGCTCTAAAACCGGAACTTACTCCCAATAAAGAACGTAACATCGGTATGGCATCTATCAGTGATAAGATAGCCGCTGAATGGGGCATTACCCGTGAACAGGCCGATATTTATGCTGCCAGAAGCCAACAGCGTCTGGCCCAAGCTTATACAAAGGGAATTACAGGAGATGAGATCGTACCGGTCATGATACCGGCTACCCGTAAAACGCCGGAAATCGCGATAAATAAGGATGAATTCCCGCGTCCCGACGCCACAGTTCAGGCACTCTCAAAACTGCAGCCGGTAAACCAGGGCGGTGTGACCACCGCAGGCAACTCCACCGGTTTGAATGACGGTGCGGCCTTTATGCTGGTAATGTCCGCCGAAAGAGCCAAAGAACTCAGCTACAAGCCAATAGCTCGTTGGGTGACCGGAGCTCACTGCGGCGTGCAGGAGGACTATATGGGTATAGCTCCCGCATACTCAAACCTCAAAGCCTTGAAGCAGGCCGGACTCAAGCTGGAGGATATTGACGTATTTGAATGCAACGAGGTATCTGCCGCACAGAATCTGGCTGTCATCAGCGAGACGGAAAAGCAGACGGGCAAAAAGATCGATCAGGAAAAATGGAACCCCAACGGCGGAGCTATTGCCATAGGAGATCCTAACGGAGCTTCCGGCGCCCGTATGACTATGTTCGCTATGCGTCAACTGGAACAGACGGCAGGTAAGTACGGAATAGTTTCCGCTTGCTGTGCAGGAGGCCAGGGAGCCACGGTGATCATTGAAAATCTCAGACACTAACATTGCTTATAATGAAAGGACGGATAAATATGGAAATCAAAAAAGTTTTCGTAATCGGCGGCGGCCTTATGGGCAGACAGATCGCCCTGAACTCCGCTATTCACGGTTATCAGGTCAAGGTCTATGACAAGGTACCGGAGGTATGCGATAAGGTAAAGGCATGGGAGGATGAATACCTCGCCGGGCGGATAGCCAAGGGCCGCATGACAGAGGAACAGGTGAAGCAGGCCAAGGAGCACTTTACCATAGTCCGTGATATCCACGAGGCCGCTGACGCGGACCTGGTCATCGAAGCCGTAGTTGAAATAAAAGATGTAAAGGCCGAAGTTTTTAAGGAACTGGATGCCATCGTTCGCCCCGATACTATCCTGGCGACCAACTCCAGCTACATGGTATCTTCCCTGTTCAAGGACTGCGTATCTCATCCCGAAAGACTGCTGAACTGTCACTACTATAACCCGGCTCTGGTGATGAAATTCGTGGAGGTAGTGCAGGGTGAACATACCGATCCCAAGGTAGCGGATGCAGTAATGGAATTCTGCCGCAACACGGGAAAAGATCCTATTTGCATGAAAAAGGAGCTCCCCGGCTTTGCAGCCAACCGCATAGTAAATGTTATAAACGCCGAGGCGCGCTGGCTGGTACAGAACGGATACCTGACATATCAGGAAGTCGATACCGCATGTGAAGAGGGACTGGGACATCCTATGGGACCCTTCCGCCTTATGGATATGACGGGCCTCGATCTGTCGTACGATTTGATGAAGGCCGGCATGGCTATGGACGGAAAAAAGCCGGATTGCTTCGATATGGTCGAAAAAATGGTCAAAGAAGGAAACCTGGGGCGTAAAACAGGCAAGGGCTTCTATGATTATACTAATACCAAGTAAGATCCATTTACGTTTTAAAAGTTGATGTAATCTCTTAATCCATCTTAATTTAATCCCCCGGATATTTGCCGTCCGGGGGTATTATTATAGGCTTGAGGAAGATTCTCCGTATATTTCTCATTCAGACTAACATATTACAGGCAATTCCTATTGACAAATTCGCCGATCCGTTTAAATGCTTGCTCTACATTTCTAAATTGCGTTCCCAGATTTATGCGAATATATCCCTCACCGTTTCCGACGAATTCGCTGCCGCTTTCCACCAGCACGCCGGTCTCCTTCGCAAGCCGGCGAGTGAATGTATCACTGTCCATCCTGGTATCCCGTATATTGACCCACATCAGATAGGAGGATTCCATTTCCATATATGAGAGCTGCGGAATCTTAGTGTCAATGTAATTGCAGGCATAGCGATAATTTTTCCGGAGATAGTCCATCAATTCTCTTGTGTAATCCTCTCCTTCATTGTAACAGGTGACCAACGCTATGATGCCGAATACCGTGGGCGATGTGATGGAATTTTTGGTCAGCCTGCCGCGGAAGGTCTCGCGCAGCTCGTCATTTTGAATGATGGCATAGGAGGTCTTGAGACCGCCCAGATTGTACTGTTTATTGGGCGAGGACAGTAGTATGACGTTGTGAAAAAGGTCTCCGGTCTCAATGGCAGAGGTATATGTTCCGTCAAAGATGAGCCCGCTGTGGACCTCATCGGCAACGACGACGGTTCCGTATTTTTGGCACAGGGAGAGCAGCGTAACCAGCTCTTCCCTGCTCCAGATCCTGCCGGAAGGGTTGTGGGGATTGCAGAGCATATACAGCTTGGGGCGGTATTCTTTGAGCTGTTCTTCTATCCTGTTAAAGTCCATATAGTAACGGTTGTCTTTAACAACAAGCTCATTTTGGATGACCTGTGCGCCATGGGCTTTGGCTGCCCTCTCAAAGGGCTGGTAGACGGGTGTGCCCATCATCACATAGTCTCTTTTTTGGCAGAAGGCCTGCACGACATAGTGCAGAGTGGAGACCGTTCCATAGCACAGGGTGAGCCATTCTCTTTTTGGAGAGAAGTTATGATGACGTTCAAAGTAGCGGATGACTGCGTCGTAGAATTCATCATAGACATAGGTATAGCCAAACACGCCTAAATCCACCGCCTGATGCAGTTTGTCTATGAGCGGCTGCGGCGCGCGGAAGTCCATGTCGGCTATCCACATGGGGATATAGTCGCCGCCGACCTGGCCGAAATTGTCTTCGATTATCTTTTTGTCCCATTTGCGGCATTTTTCCGCATAGCGGTCGGGAAAGATATCAAAATCAGTCATGCAGCTGCCTCCCGTGTGCAAAGTCAATAGTGGACATGTAGGTTTCTTTATCAAAGCTCTTTATCAGCTGCGTCAGAAGCAGTACCGCATTGTCCAGATCAGCCGAGCTGCCGATGGACCAGGGACCGTGACCATAGCGCAGCGGTATGCCGATAACTGCGCATACCGCGCCGTCGCGGGTCAAATGGGCCTGGCCGCCGTCCGTGCCTCCGTTGCTGAACATGTCCTGCTGCAGCGCAACGCCGTTCTCGTCGGCTATCCTCTGAATGTGGCCCAACAGACGGTAAGACGGCACCATGGACTTGTCATAGTGCAGGAGCATCGGGCCGCGCCCTATCTGCCGGTTATTGGTATGATCTCTCACAAGTTCGTTTCCCCAGCAGGCGACGTCCAGCACTATCACGATGTCTGGATGCACCCTGTATGCGGCGGTCTTTCCGCCCCTCAGCCCCACCTCTTCGCTGGAGGTGCCGGCCATATAAAGCTGATTGGGGAGCTTGGCGCCGGCCAGGCCCTTCAATGTCTCCGCCATCACATAGCAGCCCGTCCGGTCGTCAAAGGCCTTGCCGCCGTATGCGCCGTCGATCCCGTATTCCCGGCACTCGCTGCTGAAAGTCACCATGTCCCCCACGCGAATGCCTAAGGAATAGACCTCTTCATCGGAAACGGCTCCGATATCGGTGACCAGATCCTTGACGTCGCCGTCCTCATACACGGAATTCAGGATTCCGGGGATCTTGCGTCCCGATCCCGTAGTCACGCGGACTCCCTGCATAAATTTGGAGAAGGTGCGAACGCTGCCCACCGGGATGACGTGGAGCATGCCGATGCTGCTTATGCTCCTCACCAGAAAACCCACCTCGTCCATATGGGCGCAAACCATCACCCTCGGGCCGCGTTCGTCCCCTTCCTTATGGAATATAACGGAACCCAGTTTGTCGAAACCGACCTCATCCGAAAATCCTTTCATCTCGTCCATAAGGATGTCTCTGACCTCGTCTTCCCGAGAGGCCACCGCATCCGCATTGCTCAATCTTTTCATCAGTTCCATATCCATGGTATCAGTTACTCCTTATCTGTAATGATCAATTGCTTGGGCGAGCGGGTAAGCACCTGCGGACCATCTTCCGTAACCAGCACGTCGTCCTCTATCCTGACGCCTCCCAGCCCCGGTACATAGATGCCCGGCTCCACGGTCACCACCATGCCCGCCTCCATGCGCGACTGCTCAGTGGGGGAAAGCCGCGGGTCCTCGTGATCGTTTATGCCGAGGGAATGGCCCAGGTTATGTCCGAAGTATTCGCCGTATCCGGCATCCTCTATCACCGACCTGGCCGCGCGGTCCGCATCGCAGAAACGCATGCCGGCGCGGACTGCCTCTATTCCCTTTTGCTGGGCCTCCGACACTATTTCATGGATTTTTGCCAGTTCCCGGCCGGGCCCCTTCCCCACCGCAAAGGTGCGCGTGATGTCGGAGCAGTACTGTCCGACCTTGGCTCCAAAGTCCAGGGTGACGAGGTCGCCCTCCTCGATGCGCTTGGTTCCTGCCTTGGCATGGGGCATAGCGCCTCTTATTCCACTGGCTGCGATGGTGTCAAAGGATTCCTTCATGGCGCCGTTCTTCTTCATAAAGTAGACCAGCTCGTTTGCCACCTCATCCTCCCGCATGCCTGCCCTGACGAAATCCAGTATATGTGTATAGGCCGCGTCAGCGATGTCGCAGGCCTCCCGTATGCTGCCGATCTCTCCAGCGTCCTTTACCGCCCGTATGGGATTGATGTCGACGGGAATCAGGGAGGCGTTCAGCTTATCCTTAAGTATCATATACCGGTCGTAGGAAAGATCATCCCCCTCGAAACCTACCGTGCGGATGGATTCATCTTCTATGATATCATTAATTAGCATATCATAGGTTTTTTCACCCGTCATCAGCAGCACCTGCGCGTCCCGGTTGTTTTGCCGTACCTCCTCGTAATAGCGCGAATCCACGATGACATACTTCTGCTTCTGCGTGATCAGCACATAGCCCGATGAACTATATAGCCCCGCAAGATAAAATTTGTTATGATACGACGTGCACAGCATCGCCTGCGCATTGCTCCCCGCCAAAAGCGAGCGGCACTTTTCCAGTCTGTCCATGATGTTCCCTCCTCATAGAATTAAGGAAGGGAGACCTATATGTCCCCCCTTCCTCCATGATTTTTATGATCAATCGTCGTTAGAATCCACTTCCATCTTTCCCTTCTTGATCAGATTGTTCCTTGCGAAGATAACTATCAGAGCGGTAATCAGGGAGCCGATCGCGATACCGGCAATATATGCGCCGATATTGGAGATAAGTGGCCAGGCCCAGATCGCCGACTCCGGGAACCACTGCACCGCGCCCATGGCGACGGCGGAAGTGCCTCCTACGATAGCGCCTATCATATAGGCCGGAACGGTGATGGAAGGTTTCTCAAGGGCAAACGGGATGGAGCCCTCGCTGATGCCCATGAAAGCAAGAAACATAGCCGTTTTGCCCTGCGGATAGAACTGCCTGTCAAAGACATGTCTGCCTACGACGTACTTGTCTATGAGCGTCGCAAGACCGAGTCCGATGGACGGAACAACGATGGCGATGCAGCGTGCCGTGATAGGCAGCAGCTTCTCGGTCGTAAAGCTCAGAGCCACAAATCCCGCGGCCTTATTGATAGGCCCTCCCAGATCTATGGCCGTCGCGGCGGCGATGGCAATGGCATATCCGTAGCTGCCCGCAGCGCCTGCGGCGCCCAGAGCCATTTTGATCCAGGAGTTGAGCAGGCCGCCGAGCGGGGTGATGACATACTGCATGCCGAGCATAACGCTGATCGCGGCTATGATAGGAATGAGGAAGGTCGATTTGAATGCCAGCATGTTATGACTTACCTTGATGGTTTTATTCAGCCATTTCACGAAATAACCTACTGCTATTGCTATTATGGTCGCACCTAAGAATGTGGATGCAACAGGCGTATTGGCCACCCACTTGCCGTCTGCGATCGCCAATATGGACGTAGGCTTCGTAGCTACAAGTCCTCCTATGAAGCCCGCCGGAAAGGCCATCTTGCCGCCGATGGAATTAGCCATAAAGGCCGCGAACATCGGGATGGCAAATCCAAACAGCGTCCCGCCGAATTCTGCGGCCAGATTGGCGAATTTCAGCCAGCCCAGCGCGGAACCGGTATAATTCCCGGAATTCATCGCATCTATTATTCCTATGGACGGGTCGACGCCGAGAATGACATAGGGAATGAGCTGGGAAAAAGCCAGGATGAGTCCGCCCATGATCAGGAATGGGATCATGTTGGATATACCGGTCATAATATGTTTGGATAGCTCCGCCCATACGCCCTTTTTCTCGGGTTCGGGGGCCTTGTTGCCGATGTTGAGCTTGGGCTTGCCGCCTCCGCCGTTGACTGCACTTCTCTTAGTAACTGCCATTTCAATTCCTCCTTAATGTAATGATTTTATGATCACTATTGCTCCGAGGCGATCATTTCCTCGATTTCCTTGATGGAGCCCTTGGCATTCTTTATGGCATCCTGCAGGCTGATCTCGTATACGTCGTAGTCGTCGAAACGCTCGTTGTTCTCCGGTGTGATGGCCACGGCCTGGATTATGATGTCCGCTTCCGCAATGTCTCTCGGGGTAAGCTCGTTTTGAATGCCGTCGGCGCCCTGTGTTTCGATTTTAACGTCGTATCCAAGTTCCTTAGCCGCTTCCTCCATGGACTGTGCCGCCATGAAGGTATGGGCCAGGCCCATTGTGCATGCGCACAGGGCTACCAGTTTCTTTTTTGCCATATCCTTTACCTCCTCTTTAATTTTGGAACGCTTGATTTATAATGTCGAATATCTCATCGGGATCGTGCGAACTCAGCAAGGTCTTCTGGAATTCTGCGCTGACCAGTTTGCGTGCCAGCGAAGAAATCAGTGTCAGATGCACCGTACCCTCAACTTGTTTGGGAACCAGCAGGGCAAAAATCACCACGATCGGTTTGCCGTCCATGGACGGCCAGTCGATCCCATTCTTTGTCCTGACCACTATCACCGACGGTTTGAGGACGTCGTCGCAGCGGGTGTGCGGAATGGCAAAACCGTCGTTAAAACCGGTGCTGCCCTCATTCTCCCGTAACATAAAACCGTCGACGGTCCCCTGTACGCTGGAACTTATGCCTAACTCCACAGCCCTTTCAGCAATAAAGGCCAGGCATTCCTCCTTAGTGGAAACGTCCGCATCCATAAAGACGTATTCTCTCTTAAAAACGCTGTCTTCCTGCATATATGTGTTCTCCTTCAAAAAGAAAAATTTTTGATAAATTCATCATAGGACGAGGAGGCGATCAGCTTGTTTACCAATTTTATGTCCTTAACATACCCATACAGTTGGCGGAACATTGACGCATTGGCACTGTCCGTGCTGTTGAAGCTGATAAAGAACAGCAGCTGAACGTTTTCTTCTCCCCACTTGATTGGCTGCTGTAAAATGCCGATCCCCACAACGGAAGGCAGCTTCCCCTGAAATATGGTATGAGGAACGGCCACCAGGTTTCCTATGTCCGTGGAAGATTTCGCCTCCCTCGTCTTGACCGATTCCAGCGTGCTCTTTTGAATAAGGCCCATTGCCAGCATTCTGTTTCCGATCTCCTCAATTGCCTCTTCCCTCGTCTGTGCTGCAAAGCGGAAAAATGCTTCCCGGCGGAACATCGAAATGAGACTGGGTTTTCCCTTGCCTCCGCGGGAGAGGGCATCCTTGACCCTCACAATACAATCGCTGCCCAGGAAATCCTCTATGACCACCAGCGGGATACCACTGTGATAATTGTCGATGTCAACCGTGGAAATGATGATATCCGGGTCCTGCGCAAGAGCGCTCTCCATGTAGTGGATGGGATAGACGCCGACGATCTCCAGTTCGGGGATCTCCCTGCTTATCCGCTCGGTGATCAGCTGACTCGTTCCAAATCCGTAGCTGCACAAAACGACCGCCTTTTTGCGGCTGTTCATTCTTTCATGAAACGCTCCGAAATGCATGGCAAGATACCCCAGTTCATCCTCACTTATGGCTACGCCATATTCCTTCTCGAGCTTCTGCGCCAGAAAAATCGCATAGTTCATCTCCACAGGGTAATTTTTTTTGATCTGGCTGAGCAGAGGATTCCTGGTCGCTGGAATACGGTTTTTCAGCCGCTCCAGAAGGATCCTGATATGCACGGACAGGGACTCGATCAACTTTTCATCGGAGGAATAATCATAACCGGAGATCAAGGAGATCTCCTTGATCCGGTGCCTGACAAAGGTACGGATATCATCTTCCGTCTCCGCCCTGTCCGCTTCAAACCCATGAATAAGCGGTCCCGAAAGTTCCGCGATATAATTAAATTCCACGTCATTCAACACAATGTCAAAGGACTTCGCCAGCGGGTCCATGATCCTGCGAATCAACTTCAGATGGTACCGGCTCATATCTTTGGAAAGGGAGACATCGGTCAGATAACAGCCCTGCCTCGCCCGTGAAAAGCAAACGGCGATGCGCATGGACAGATTGCGGATGTCCCTGTCCGCGGCGACGACCTGCATCTCCTTCAGGTTTTCGAGCACGGCGCTGTCGATCTGCTCATACTCCTCTTCGCTCAAATTCGGAAGATTTACCTGAAAATTGCCCGGCTCATTGTTGAATCCAATATCCGTCAATAGCGTGCGGATATTGATCTCTCCGCCTTCTATATATAGTCCGTAATATGGCTTTGAAGACAATTCCAGACTGTATTTATGAAAATAATCCTTAATGGAAGGCATCAGTCTACTGACGGTTGAGGAACTTAAATGCACGCAGTTGGAAAGCGCTTCTATGGTTATCGGCTGCGACTGTATGATCGTCAGAAGAGTATTTCTGACGCGCTCCGCTTCGTCATCGTATGGTTCACTGCTCAGCAGCTTTTTCACCGCCCTGAGGTCGCCTCTCAGCTCATAGCCCACGTTGCTTGGTACGATCACCGATCCGTATTGTCTTATTTCATCGTTTATGCTTTTGACATATCGCTTTGCCGTACGGGAGGAAATATCCATCAGCTTGGCAATATCCTCCGCCGTCAGCGGAGCCTGCGTCTCGCTGAGATGCTGTAACAGTTTGATTTGTGTTCTCGTCAGCATCCGATCACCTCGCCTGTATTTATTCTCACCGTCAATTTCATTATAACTATTTGTTCGGAAATTTCATTACAATTTTTGACATGGTACGGTGCCAACAGGTATGGATCAATAAATACTTGCCGTATATTTAAATCGATTCGGCAAATACCTATGCGTTCTGCATTATTATTCATCATTTCATTTTTCCCATATTCATCTTTTTATATGTTTCATAAGCTTAGAGGACCTCGCTTTCACATTTAGAAAATATGCCCAATGTTCTTTTAACTATGGCAGGTATATTAAGTGAAATATAACGATGAATATCATTCAACATAAAAAAACCGGCTTCGGTAAGACCGCCTTATGAGATATAAATAAGGCAGTCTTACCGGAGCCTTCCAGGTGATCCGCGTGGTGCCCGGCCGTTATACCGGAATACAGAATCAAGATAAAATCCGCCGCACCTCGTCTTCATGCTGAAACAACGTGCATCCTCCCTTATGGCCGAGAGTTTCCAACATGCTTATTTCACGTACCCTTTCAAAAAAAGGCGATTGCAGGACCTCTAAAATTGATTTTCGTTTCAGATTCATTTCTGAATAAGGAGAAAAAGGGCACGGCTCGGCTCCTCCATTGGCATTGATGTGAAAGAAGCCGCGTCCTGCGGCTAAACAGCCTCCCATTGCCTCCTCATCACCGGGAAATGATAACATAATTATCCCTTTATTTTGCCTGTCGGACTTCAGCGCATTAATTCTTTCCTGCAAAATTTGCAGTTCATCACTGCTCAAAACAAGATGTTCCGTGTTTTCTTCCACCGGTACATACTCAATGTAAAAAATCAGGCCGCACCCGCGTTCCCGCAGATCATGCACAAACCCGCCGTCGGTAACATCGTCTTTATTTTCACTCGTCACGGTAATGGAAGTACCATACAAAATTCCCTTATCCCTCAAAGCCTGGGCAGCATTCCATATCGTTTTTGATATGCCACGGCCGCGCCTTTTATCAGTCTGAGCTTCCCTCCCCTCAATGCTCAAAACGGGAATCAGGTTCCTATGTTTATCAAAAAGCATCAGGTAACCTTCGTCAATTAAGGTTCCGTTTGTGAAAATCGGGAAAACAATGTTGTCAAACTGAGCTGCTAGCTCGATAATATCACGGTGTATAAGCGGCTCTCCCCCAGCCAGCAAAATGAATGGAATGCCTATTTCGGACGCTTCTGTAAAAACTCGTTGCCAATCTGCTAAGTCCATTTCTTCTTGCGATCTTTCATCGGAACAGTCTCCATTCGCTCTTGCGTAACAACCGGCGCAATGCAAATTGCAGGCGGTCGAAATACTGGATATAAGAAAAGACGGGATATGAATGCCATTATGTTCATATTGTTCTCTTATCTTTGTGCTTGTACGCAAAGCAGGCACCATATGAAGCATGAATGCCTGTCCCCGGCGATTCCCCAGATAAAATTGCCCGGCAGTATCGTAAATACTCTTAATACCACTATTCATAAAGTCGTTCAGCCTAATCATGGTACATACCCCTTTCCTCTCTTTAGACGGTAAGCTCCTTACGATCGCCTTTCATGTTGGAGCAAAATGCTTTAGCTTCATCAAGATAAAAAATCTCAAAGACCCCGTCGCCTACGGAATATATATTGCCCAGAGACGGCATGACCTCAAGAGCTTTTTTCTGCGTCTCATCGGAAGTTGCAAAAACCGCCCTGCCGCAGATACGGAGAGTATTGCCTTCACCGTCGTAGCAGGCGATCTCTACTTTGGGATTAACCGCAAGCTGCTTACACATGGCTTTATAGTTACCGGTACAAAATGCCAGTTTGCCGCCGCAGTCCATAACAAAGCCGATAGGCCGCACGTGGGGCTGATCGCCTTCCGTCGTCGCCAAATAGTATACTCCCGCCTTGTTCAAAAAGTCCAATACTTCTTTCATTGTTGACGCACTCCCTTTTAAAAAACTTGTATTCAGGTTTACCCTGTGATATGATTTTACTACTAAGTAAATATAATTCAAGAACGCAGATTATTATTACTTAGT
>DHDI01000030.1 GCA_002399285.1 Thermoanaerobacterales bacterium UBA4880 | reverse complement strand
CATTTTGATATATGATCATACAAAGTTCTGTATATTGGATGGAGGGTGTTGACATTGAATGCAAAAGAACGAATTGAGATACTCAGAAACGGCGAGGTCATTTCGGAAGACGTGAAGCAAATGGTTCTCGCAGCCGCGGACTGGCTGAGCAAAAGACAAGTGAATGTGGATTCTGATAGTTGTCAGATGTTTATTACACACCTTGCGATGTGCCTTGATAGAAATGACAGAGGTGAGAACGTGTCGGCCCTACCCAAGTCCATGATGGATGAGGTAAGGTCAAGCGAAGGTTACGGCTTGGCCTGTGAATTTGTGGGGTATATGGAAAACTTATTAAATAAGAAGTTGCCTGAGAGTGAAAAGGGATATATACTCTTACACGTTTCAAATTTAAAGGAAAAAGAAAATAAGCGTGATTAAACATTATGACAATAGATAAGTTGAAATGGTCTACGAAATATGATTTAGCTTTATGACTATATAAATCTAACACAGACATTCGGGGTGAAGAATATGCAGACATTTCCTTTGGAGTCTTTGACGTTGGAAGAGGCAAAGGAGTTACAGTTCAGACTGATCGATGTCATCACTCATAACTTTACGGGAAGGGAATTTCTAAGCATGGGCGACCTTGGCGTGGTGCCGGGGTATGGCAGGCCGGTCATTACGGCAAAGGTGGAGAAGACCCTGGCCGAGTTTTTTGGTTCGCAGGACGCCGTGATGGTGAGGGGCGCGGGTACCGGGACGATAAGATCCGCCCTTCAGGCCCTTTTGCATCCCGGCGGCAGGGTATTGGTTCATGACTCTCCGATGTACTCCACGACGGCCACCACGATGGAATACATGGGCCTTGAGCTTGTCAGGGCAGATATGAATGACACCCAGGCCGTAATAAGCGCTCTCACGGACGGCATAGAGACGGTATATATACAGCACTCCAGGCAGAAGGGTTCCGACAGGTACGATATGTACGGGCTCATTGCGGCCATAAGGAATGTGTCCGGCGTACCCATAGTCACCGATGAGAACTATACGGTTTTAAAGACAAGGCATATCGGAACACAGGTGGGAGCCAACGCATCCTGTTTTTCCTGCTTCAAGCTGCTGGGACCGGAGGGAATAGGCTGCGTTATCTGTGACGGCGGCATTGCGGACAGGATACGTGAGATGAACTACTCCGGCGGAGGACAGGTACAGGGCTATGAAGCCATGGAGTCTTTAAGATCCATGGTGTATGTGCCGGTGATGGTGGCCATACAGGCCGAGGAGATCTCCAAGATAGTGGATGCGGTAAATAATGCTGAGGTAAAGGGAGCGAAGGCCGCGTATATAGCCAACGCCCAGTCGCGGACTATCCTTGTGGAGCTGGATGAGCCTATTTCGGCCAAGGTGATAGAGCAGGCTGACAATTTGGGTGCGGCAACGCACCCCGTAGGGTCGGAATCGAGATATGAGGCCGTTCCCATGCTCTACAGGGCATCGGGTACCTTCATTAAGGAAAACCCCGAGATAAAGGATTACATGATAAGGGTGAGTCCGATGAGGTCGGGCAGCGGGACGGTTTTGAGGATATTGAAGGATGCTATTGAGAAGGCTAGGTGATGACATGTTTATAGATGCGGTATTAAAGAGTAATCCGGGACTGATAGATGCAGCATATTCCCTTCATGCCAAAGGGGATATCGGCCCCAACACCTACTGCGTGGACCTGGACATGGTGAGGCAGAATGCGTCGTTTTTAGCCCGGGCCGGTAAGGAATACGGCGTCAAGCTGTATTTTATGAGCAAGCAGTTCGGGCGCAATCCCGCCATTTCCCGGGCTGTGGTGGAAGGCGGCATAGAAAGCGCCGTGGCCGTGGATATGGACGAGGCGCGTATGCTGCATGAAAACGGCATAAGGATAGGACATCTGGGACACCTTGTGCAGATCGCACACAGGGATATGGACGAGGCGCTGGATATGAATCCCGAGGTCATGACGTGCTTCGGCGTTGAAAAGGCTGCCGGGATAGACGAGGCAGCACGCCAAAGGGGAATGGTGCAGGACATACTTCTCAGGGTGATAGACGGCGGAAGCTATATATACCCGGGACAGGAAGGCGGGATAATGCTGGACGGCCTCGGCCGGGCCGCAGGCGAAATAGCGAAGATGAGCAATGTAAGGATCGTGGGCGTCACGTCCTTCCCCTGCTTTTTGTATAGTGATGAGACCGGCAGGATAGAGCCCACCGAAAATATGAGAGTGCTTAATAGAGCGGCGAAAATGCTGCGGACCATGGACATAGATGTCAAACAGATAAACGGCCCCAGCGCGACATGTGTATCCTCCATACCGCTGTTAAGGCAGATGGGAGTCACCCATGGCGAGCCCGGCCACGCCCTGACCGGAACCACGCCGCTGCATGCGAAGGGCGGCGAGCCGGAGGGCCAGGCCATGGTCTATGTTACGGAGGTCTCACACAGGCTGGACGACAGGGCATATGTGTTCGGCGGAGGATTTTATCCCCGCTCTCACATGAAGGCGGCATACAGCCCCCGGCTCAAGGCGAAGTTTGACGTTCTGCAGACACCGGCGGATTCTATAGACTACTATGGCACGGTGATCGACAAGGACAGGGTTTTGAATGTGGGCGACGCCCTGATATATTCATTCAGAACGCAGATATTCGTCACCAGGGCGAGGGTAGCGGTCATAGCCGGCATAAGTCAGGCCAGGCCGCATATCGTCGGTATCTTCACCTCACAGGGAGATGAAATAAAATGAGAAGGGTAATACTTACGGTCTTAGACGGCCTGGGCGTGGGGGCTATGGATGACGTTTCCCAGGTTCGGCCGCAGGACAAGGGAGCAGATACCTTAAGGCATGTGGCGGAGAACAGCAGTCTCGTCATACCCAATTTGGAGAAAATGGGAGCGGGCCGGCTGACCCGCAGCGATAAGATAAAGAAGGCAGAGAGTCCCATTGCCAGCTTTGGTAGCAGCAATCTGGCCCATTTCGGAGCGGACACATATCAGGGACATCAGGAAATAATGGGTACCAAACCGAAGATGCCCGTCATAAGGCCGTTCAGGGATTATATAGATAAGGTGGAGTCGGCTTTAAAGGCAGCCGGATATGATGTGGAGCGGCCGGACCCGGCGCACCCATTTCTGTTGGTGAACGGTCTGGTGACCGTGGCCGACAATCTGGAGGCCGACCCCGGCCAGAATTACAACCTCACGGCGCCTTTGGATCATATCTCTTTTGAGGATGAGCTCAAGATAGGCCGCGTAGTCAGGGAGAACGTCGAAGTGGGAAGGGTGATAGTCTTCGGCGGCAGAGAGGTCACCGTGGAAGACATACTGAAAGCGGAGGAGATAAAGCCGGGGGATATAGTCGGCATAGACGCCCCCAAGTCCGGCGTCTACAGGACGGGCTATATGGTCCGGCATCTTGGCTATGGAGTGCAGCCCGATGTGCAGACTCCCACCATACTCAGGAAGGCCGGATACGACGTGTCGCTCATAGGGAAGATGGCCGACGTCATAGAGTGCAGCGGAGCGGAGTACCTCCCCATGGTGGAGACGGAAGGAGTGCTGGCGCTGATACTGGACAGAATGAAGGCGCAGCGCGGCGGCCTTATCGCGGCCAACGTGCAGGAAACCGACCTGGCCGGGCACTCCCAGGACCCCGTTAGGTATGCGGACAGGCTTATGACGGTGGATGTCTTTCTGCCGCGCATATTGGACGGCATGGAGGATGAGGACATGCTCATCATTACCGGCGATCACGGCAACGATCCCACCGTGGGCCATAGCCATCATACCAGGGAGAGGGCGATACTGCTGGTATACGGCAGGAGGCTCAATAGGACGGATCTCGGCGTCCGGGCCACGCTGTCGGACATAGGAGCCACCGTGGCTGACTATCTCGGAGTGGCCAGGCCGGAAAATGGACGCAGCTTTTTAAAGGATATCTTACCGCAAGCTATGATCTAATATAGCTGAGAATATAAATAAAAAATGTGGACAGATAGCCTGAATGATGTTTATCGCTTATCTGCTCCGCATTTTTTGTTTAAAAATATAATATCATACTTAGGCAGTTTAGTTAAACTTACTAAAATTCTTTAAAAGTTATTTTTCAATAAAAGGGTTTTGACATTTTTCGTTGAATATAATATATTAGAAAATAAATTGAAGGGGGCGCATATTCCAATAACGAGAGGGGATTTATATCGTATTTTTGGTATACCAAATACGGAATACCGATATTTAAAACCAATAAATGATAGGGGGTAAAGATATGGACTACGAAGCGGAAAAACTCTTCGAGGAACCGGGCATGATACAGATAACGACATGGGCCAGAGGGGTACTTCAGAACAAAGACGCCAGGGATGTGGTATTTGCCTTGGCCAATGCCGCGTCAAAGGAAGGAAAGTATGTGCAGGCATGGGAAAACTATGTCGATCTGCCGGACAGGGTAAATGTGCCTGTCAGGTCATATGCAAAGATAAGCCCCAAACCGATTGAGAGCAGGTATATTTATGAAAACGAAAATCCCGATGTGGTCGTGCTGACCGAAGAAACCCTGGTCAAGGGCGTCAGCGTACTGGAGGATCTGAAGCCGGGCGGTGTTCTTATAGTAAACACAAAGAGAGATTCCAAATATATACTTCAATTTTTGGATGACACATCCAACCTGGGTATGTTGGGATGTGTTGACGCCACAGGGGTAGCCGGTTACGTCAAGACATTATCAGGAGCAGAGGGAGCGACCGACGCCTCGGGCATAGGCGCCGGCGTAGGAGCGGTGTTAGCCGGAGCGATCGCCAAGGCTAAGGAAATAGTAAAACTCGATGACCTTCTTGACGCCGTCAAAAATAAAGAAGCCTGCAAATATGGATATGAAAATGTAAAACTGATGAATGTCAATAATCCCAATGAGGCTGCAAGTGCAGTTAAAACAAGGGAAAATAAGTACGGATATGATACGCTGCCTTTTGCGGGGACGGTACACTCGCCCAAGAAGGAAAACAAGGGCATGGTGACGGGCAGTTGGAAGACAAAAAGACCTGTCTTTGACAAAGATCGTTGTAAGGGCTGTCTCATGTGTTGGCTGGATTGCCCCGATGGAGCCGTATTAAAGACTGATGAAGGATTCGTAGATTTTGATCTAAAATATTGTAAAGGCTGCGGAATATGTGTGGCTGTATGCCCTGCCGGCGCGGTCACCATGGTTCCGGAACTGGATTTTGTAAATTAAGGGGGCAGAGTTATGGGTAAAAAGAGACTTATAACCGGTGTTGTGGCGACAGCCGAGGCAGTCAGACTGGCTGATGTGGATGTGATATCTTCATATCCCATACGGCCGTATACGGGAATAATGTCCGAGCTTGCCAGGATGATTGCCGATGGTGAATTCGATGCGGAGTTTGTTCATGCCGAAGGTGAACACGCGCAGTTGTCTGTGGTATACGGTGCATCCGCTGCTGGAGCGAGGACGTTTACGGGAAGCGCCGGTGTGGGAGTTACCTACGCCATGGAGGTATATTCCCCTATATCCGGTGAAAGACTTCCTGTGCAGATGGCTATAGCGGATAGGACATTAGACCCTCCGGGGGATTTCGGTTCGGAGCATACCGACGCTGAAGTATGCAGAGATCAATGCTGGATACAGGGCTGGGCAGCCACACCTCAGGAGGCCTTGGATCTTACGCTTTTGTATTACAGGATAGGTGAGGATGCGAATGTACTTCTGCCTCAATATGCATGCCAGGACGGCTATTTTGTGTCACATATTACCGGAGAGGTAGATGTGCCCGAAAGGGCGCAGGTAAGAGAGTTTTTACCTCCATATAAGAATAAACATAAACTCGATATATATGACCCACAGATCATCGGCGCCCAGATAGAACCTAATATGGGGCCGCCGCTGCAGTATCAGCGGGTCCTTGCAATGAGAAATGCGAAGAAAGTGATAAAAGATGCCTATACGGATTATAACAGGATATTCGGAAGAAACTATAGTCCCTTTGTGGAAGAATATATGACCGGGGACGCCGATGTAGTTATATTCCTTCAGGGCGCCCATTCACAGACCGCCATCGACGTTGCAAAGAGGCTGAGAAACCATGGGGAAAAGGTCGGCGTGGTGAGACTGCGTACCTACAGGCCGTTTCCCACAGAGGAAGTCAGGGATGCTCTTTCCAAGTTCAAGGTCGTAGGCGTGGTCGATAATTCGGCCAACTTCGGCATAGCAGGCGGAGGAGGAGACCTCTTGACTGAAGTCAGGACTGCTTTGTATGACGAGGGCGATAAGGTTAAGACCGTAGGCTTTGTTGCCGGGCTGGGTGGAGAAGCCATAACCCGCGATGAATTCTACAGGATGTTTGATAAGTTACAGGACGTTGCAAAGACCGGCAAGGTATCACAGAATGCCTACTGGGTTCCATTTGAACTTTAAGGGGGTGTAAATATGTTGGAAAATATAAAAACCATAAAGAATGTACCGGACGAGGAATACTATGTATCGGGACACAGGACCTGTGCGGGATGCGGCCCGGCCTTGGTATACAGGTTGGTGGCAAAGGCTGCGGGGCCCAATACCATTTTTCTGGGGCCTACGGGCTGTATGTATGTGGCGAATACCAGTTATGGCTGCGGCCCGTTTGCTGTGCCGTGGATGCATACGCAGATAACTAACGGCGGCGCGGTAGCTTCCGGGGTGGAGTCTGCTTTTAAAGCGATGATCAGGAAAGGCAAATATACGGGAGAAAGGCCTCATGTGATAGTCATGGCGGGCGACGGGGGTTCCAGTGATATTGGGCTCCAGGCGTTGTCAGGCATGCTGTATAGGGGGCATGACGTCCTCTTTATCTGCTATGATAACGAGTCCTATGCCAACACGGGAATACAGGTCTCACCGACAACGCCTTGGGGCGCGGTGACTACTTTTACGCCGTCGGGGTCCAAAGCAGAGGAAGGCAATAAGCTATGGCCCAAGGATAATGCCCAACTTATAGCGCACGGTCATCCCGAGCTCAAATACCTGGCCACAGCATCCATAGCGTATCCGATCGATCTTATGAACAAGGTGAGGAAGGGGTTGAACGCGCAAGGTCCCGCATACCTGCATATACAGGCGCCCTGTCCTAAGGGCTGGCAGTTTGATTCGGATAAGACTATCGAGATGGCAAAGCTGGCTGTGGATACGGGAATGTTCCAGCTCTATGAACTGGAGAATGGGAAATATACCGTAACGCATACACCGAAAAAGAGAAGGCCTGTAAAGAAATATATTGAGATGCAGGGCAGATTCAGCCATCTGAAACCGGAACATATTGAGAAGATGCAGCGGTTTGTGGATGAAAAGCAGAAGGCGATGGAAGTGGAAGTTACAGCTATATCACAGGTCGCGCCTATCAATTAATTAATTTATTTATTTATGCCCAGGTATTTTAATACCTGGGCATAAATAAATTGTTGAAGACAAATCGACAAATGGTATAATCTAAACTAGAAACGATAATCTAGGGTTCCGGAGGATATATAAATGGCAAAAAAGGAAATGCTGAAACCGATAAAAATTGACGAGAGTTCCATAGCCGATAAGGTCTTCGAACAGTTAAAAAGTGCCATATTGAGCGGACAATTGAAGCCGGGGGAAAGGCTGATAGAACGCCAGCTGTGTGATGAACTGGAGATCTCGCGTACGCCTGTGAGAGAGGCAATACAAAAGCTGAAGTCACAGGGCCTGGCTGTGCAGATCCCGAGGAGGGGCGCAGTGGTCTCCGCTGCTACGTCTAAAGAGGTAATAGACGTATTCAATATAAGGGAGGTCTTGGAAGGCCTGGCCGGCCGTCTTGCGGCGGAAAATGCAGATAAGAGGCAGACGAATGAGCTCAGCAGGATAGTTGACGACATGAGTATATGTTTGGACAATAAAGAGGAAGAAAGATTGGAAGACCTGCACATAAAGTTTCATGAAACTATATATAATACGGCCGGGAATGAAAAACTTTATTTGATCCTTGTAAATCTCCAAGAGTATATCAAAGCATATACTCACGTGGGATATGCCTTTCATGGCAGAAGAGAAGAAGCCAATGCGGAGCACAAGAAGATCGTAAAGGCGATTGAGGCCCACGATGCGGATAAAGCGGAGCAGTGTGCAAAGAAGCATATAAAAAATTCCAGAGATGCATATATACACAGACTGGAGGAAGAAAATTCCCAGTCAAGTACCACTAGTTGAGTTGGTGGCGCTACTCGCGCTCTGAAAAACTACCACATTGATTCGAGTGGCAGCTTATAGACGCCAATTTTAGATATTTAACCTGTCTACTTGACAAGGGGCATATCTCACCGGGTGGCTGCTCTGCATGTTCGTAATTTTATTTGTATACATTTCAATATAGTCACTTACAAAAGAGTACCATTCATTTAAAACTTTTCCCACGGCGGTTCGTTACTGCATATCAGGTGAACCACCCAATCAAATGCACATAAGAATATATCAGGGAAAATGCCGATTTATGCCTAATGGCTTTATTTTTCTCCATGGTTAATGTAATATTATAATAGGGTGTGTAAAAGGGTAAGCATATTCAGAAAATGACAGCTCCTTTAAAATGTACGCGGCCCGGCCTATTAAACATAAATCGGAGGAAACAATATATGCGCAAAACCGTTGTTTTAAATGTTCTGAAACAGTTTGCAGCCTACGGACAACAGGACGGTATGACAGCCGATGAAATGGCAAAAAAGGTCGGGATACAGAGACATAATGCCAGCGCCGACCTGAATGAACTTTGCCGCGAGGGCCTGGCAGTCAAAAGCAAGGGGAGGCCGGTAAGATTTTGGGCGGTCGATTCACCGATACAGCATGAAATTAAATTTAAAGAAGTTCCCTCAAAAATTTATTCGGATTTAGATGGGCTGATCGGAGCGGAAGGCAGCCTCAAAGAAGTCATAGAACAGGCCAAAGCCGCTATAGTCTATCCGCCGAATGGATTGCCCGTCTTGATTTCAGGTCCGACAGGAGTGGGAAAGAGTTTCCTGGCGGAGGCAATGTATAAGTATGCCGTGAGGATCGGCATATTAAAGGCCGATGCACCTTTCAATATATTTAATTGCGCGGATTACGCATCAAACCCTCAGCTCTTATTATCTCAATTGTTTGGTCATGTTAAGGGAGCCTTTACAGGTGCGGATAAGGACAACCCGGGTATCATGGCGAGGAGCGAGGGAGGGATTTTGCTCTTGGATGAAGTGCATCGCCTTCCTCCCGAGGGTCAGGAAATGCTGTTCTTGTTGATGGACAAGGGCATATATAAGTCTTTGGGCGATACCGCCACCGTAAAAAAGGCTTCGATCAGACTGATCGCCGCTACTTCGGAGGCCCCTAAATCGTCATTGCTCAAAACTTTTATAAGACGGTTTCCCGTCACTATATATTTGCCAAGCTTAGCTGAAAGACCTCAGACAGAAAGACTCGCGCTGATAGAATATTTTTTTAAGGAAGAGGCTTCGCGCATTGGGGCGACAATATCCGTAAGCCCCTTGGTGTTGTCCGGCCTTTTAGCGTTTGATTCCACAGGGAATATAGGAGAGATCCGCAGCATAGTCCAAATAGGATGTGCCAAAGCCTTCCTCAATAATGCCGCATCGGAGAGCGGTCCCAATTCTTTAATGTCCGTATGTATCGCCGATATGCCTCCGCAGGTCCAGCTGGCATATTTTGGAGGCCATGAGGCCGGAAATCCGGAAGAGAACCTGGTCGGATTGGATGACAGATTATTTTCGCCCGTACATGAAACCGACGTGAGTATTGACCAGGACGAATGGGTCATACCCTACAGCGTAATTAAAAAGCGAATGGACAGATATTTAAAAAGTGGTCTGACTCAGTATGAAATTGAACAGCTGATAAATACGGAGATAAATTTTTATTTAAAGAGATTGCTGCAATTCTACAAGGGCGGAGCAGAAATTTCGGTGCCGAACAATATCCATGACTGCGTTGAACGGTTTGTCAATAGCGTAGCCGGAGCATTGGGGTGCCAATTCAGCGGCGACGTCGTGACCAACCTGTCGCTGTATTTTGCATCGGCGCAGACGCATAATACTCATTTGAATATCGAATTAAATCAATTGCTTGAGTTTTGTGTGAAGGAGTACTCGGCGGTAGAAAAATTTATATTGCCTCTGGAAGAGAGTATAGGATATAGGTTATCATTAAATGAACTCATCTTTATATCCATGTTTTTATCTTCTCATGAAAGGCAAAAGATCTCATGTAAACGAATTCATATTGCGGTCCTGTGCCATGGCAATAAGACCGCTTCAAGCATGGTGGAGGTCGCCGCCTCTTTGATCGGATATGACTGCATCATAGCCGTAGACATGCCGCTGGATCAGAGCGTGGAAAAGACGTTGGATATAACTTTGGAGAAACTTAAACAATTAGGTCCATGTTCCGGAATATTACTGCTTGTCGACATGGGTTCGCTCACCAATTTCAAGCCGCAGTTGGAGAGCGCTTTAAGTACTCAGGTAGCCGTCATTCCGCTGGTAACGACGGTGACGGTCATTGAAGCTACCAGGCTTGCGGCTCAGCAGGAAGAAACGTTGGGTGAGATAGTGCAGAAACTCAAAAGAATATATCAAAGTGATGAGACCGATCAAATACAGATCAGCGATAAGAGTATCATCATAACTACATGTCTGACGGGCAAAGGAACGGCGAGAAGACTGGTATCATATCTCTATGAGGCTTTGCCAAACGAGCTGCGGGAAAATGTCATCATAAGGCCGATGGACGAGGGGAACGGTTCTGAGATCCCGGAACTGATGCTGGAAGGATGGAAGGGCTCGGTCATAGCAGCCGTAGGAACGTTTGACCCTCATCTGCCCAAGGTATGTTTTATCGGCATAGAAGAGATATTGTTCGGCGACGGACTTAAAAGGCTGACTTTTCTTTTGGACCATGCCGATGCCGATACGGATGCCGAAGGATACAGCAATGGAGAGGTGAGCAGAGACGAGGCTGTAAGTTTGGCCTGCAGATTTATATGCGAGAGCGCCATGACGGGCAATAGGGAACGGGCAGCCGAAACGGCCGTACAAACTTTAAAGGCGTTGGAAATGAAGTTGAATAGAGAGTTTAACTCCAGCCAGGTAGCACGATTCATAATTCATTTTGCGTTTATGCTGGAAAGACTGAGCACAGACGGCCTGATATCAACGTGCAGTGAAATGGATTACCTGCAGGAGAATTATGCCGGTCTGCTTGAGAGTATTTCCCAGGTAACAAATACTATTGAAGACCAATGGAAAATTGAGATACCAAGGTCGGAGATAGGGTTTCTTGCGCTGATATTATTGCCGCTGTGATCATTATTATTTAGTGTCTTTGCAGTGTCTCCGCAGAGTCTTGTAATAAAAATATAGGGTAGTCATTATATATTTTGGACCAAAAGGTCCTTTTTTTATAGGGGATCCATGAACGGTGCCAATATCAACAGCCTGCTGAAGATAAACTCCGTTTATCATGCAGTTGATCGGTATGGATTTTGCATGCCAGTGTCTTGGCACGTATATTGCTTTAAATATATGTGACAATAAAATATAACATCGGAGGGGGGAACTTTATGATCGAGGTTCTGCTTGTAACACACGGACAACTCGGAAGGGAATTGAAAAAAACGGCTGATATGATAAGCGGTCATACGGACGGGGCAGAAACTATAAGCTTTTTACCCGGCCAGGGGGTCGAGGATCTGGAAAGGACTATCAAATCAACATTATCCGGGATAGATACAAAGGACGGCGTGCTCTGTCTTGTGGACATGCCCGGAGGCAGTCCGGCACGGGTGGCAGCTTCCATTGCGTTGGACAACGATATGGTGCAGGTGGTGTCCGGCGTCAATCTGGCAATGTTAGTCGAAGCACTGCTGATGAGAAACACTATGGATATTTACCAATTGGCAAAGCATGTGGAACAATCTGCCCATGGAAGCATCATGAATATCGGAGAAGTATTCCGCGAAGAGCTGAAGAAGGAATGCTGATAAAAATCAATGTTTGGAAATTGTAAATTTTAGAGATCATGGACTGAAGGATATATGTCTTTTGACAGATGTAAAACGCTTGCCGAATTTAGCGGCAAACCAAAAAATATTATATTAAGGAGGAAGAAAATGAATTTAAGTACCGCTCTTTTAATCAGTATTGTGACCGGACTGCTGTATATGCAGCGGCGTATGTTGGGCGAAATGCAATTAGAGAGGCCTATAGTCGTAGGCCCGCTGATTGGATTGATATTGGGAGATCTCAACACGGGGCTGATGGTCGGCGCATCTCTTGAACTAATATTTATAGGCGCAGCGCCAATAGGAGGAGCAGTTCCTCAAAATATTGTGGTGGCGAGTGTGCTGGGTACAGTAACGGCTATTTTGACCGGAAAGGGAGTTGCGGCGGCTTTGGTAGTTGCAGTTCCGGCTGCCGTAGTTGCAACTACATTCGAACTGTTTGCTAAAGTTATCTGTCCGGTTTTTGTTCACCGTGCTGATAAGTATGCGGAGGAAGGGGATTCAAAGGGAATTTCCATGATGCTGACGCTGGGCAATCTTGTCCATTTCCTCTCCTATGTCATACCGACTTTTATAGCCTTATATTTCGGCGCCGGCGCGATAGCGGGATTGACAACGGCTATTCCCAAGACCATCATGTCCGGTATCCAGGCAGTCGGCAATATGCTGCCCGCATTGGGATTCGGATTACTGCTCAACAGTCTGGGAGCAAAGAAGCTCATGCCATATTTCTTTATAGGGTTCGCAATAGTCGCATATGTACCGGCATTCGGTATTACCGGGGTTGCCGTAATTGCAGTAGCGTTGGCAATTTTATTGGCTACCAGAAAAACGTCGTCAAATTCGTAAAGGGGTGAAAATAGTGGAAAATAACTTAACTCATAATGATGCAGCACCAAAGCTGGATAAAAAGGATTTGCGCACGTTGTTTTTCCGTTCTTTAAATCTGCAGGGTGCGTTCAACTTTGAGCGTATGCAGGGTCTGGGATTTTGCTGGGCCATGCTTCCCATCATAAACAAGTTATATAAAAGTAAAGATGACCGTGCAGCCGCATATAAGCGTCACTTGACCTTTTTTAATACGAATGCATGGACGTCGGGCATTATCTTCGGGATAGTGGCTTCAATGGAAGAACGCTTGGCAAACAGGCAATCTTCCATTGATGAAGAGAGCATCCAAGCCGTAAAGGGAGGACTAATGGGTCCGCTGGCGGGAATTGGGGATTCTCTGTTCTTCACCGCACTACGGCCGATAATTGCAGGCATATCAGTCTCCATGGCGCTTGCCGGTAATTTTTTAGCACCGATCTTCTTTATAGTGACAATGAACATAATACACTTTTGGATCCAGTGGCAGGGAATATCTTCGGGGTACAAACTGTCCAATAAATTTTTAGAGAAAATGGAAGGTATGGAGATCCAAAAATGGATGGAGGCAGCTACTGTCGTCGGCTTGATGGTTTTAGGCGCTCTGGTGGCCAGTTGGCTCAAAATACAGACTCCGCTGGTTTACACTATGCAGAAGGCGACCATATCCGTACAAGAGATGCTGGATGGAATTTTACCCAAGGCGCTGCCGCTGCTTGCTACTTTGCTCGTCTATAAATCTGTAAAAAAAGGTATCAATGCCAATATAATCATGGTTGTTATGATCGTGATAGGAATGGTACTTGGTTCTTTGGGAATTATTATGTAAGCCATTTGTTGTTTAAGATAGTACCTGTAAACGAGGGATAAATTCTGCGGCGGATAAATATTGAGTTTGACTGCTCAACTATTTGAAACCGGCAGCATTATGGACATTATATTGATTACTTACGGTAGGGGGGAAAACGATGAAAATTGTATTGGCCCGTGTTGATGATCGTTTGATCCATGGACAGGTTGTAATTGGCTGGACTCGTACTGTGGGAGGTACTCATATTGTCGTGGCGGATGATGAGACCGCAAATAACAGTATGCAGCGGACTCTGTTAAAAATGGCTACGCCGGCGGGCGTCACTTCCACGATACTTTCCGTAGACGACGCTGCCAAGCAGTTATTGGAACAGAAATTTACCGGCGACAATGTGATATTATTGGTGAAAGGTCCTCAGGCACTGGTGAGATTAATTGAAGCGGGAATAAACCTGCCAAAAGTCAATGTGGGCAATATCCGTGCAAGCGAGGGGAAGGTCAACTTGACTAAGGGAGTATATGCCGGCCCCGAGGAAATACAATCGTGGAAAAAGCTTGACGAACTGGGAGTCGTGTTGGAGGCTCAGTGGCTTCCCGACCAGGCCAAAACGAATCTGAACGAGGTCATACGCCATATGGATTCAAAATAAGTTTTAACTATGTGTCTTTTACGGTGGCAGAAGCGAATAACGCGTAACCTGAATGAAGCAGGCGTTTTTGCTTCTGCCGTATCTTTTGCAGCCCGGTGTTTTGATAAAGAATTTCGAGACGCATCATTTGATTTATTAAACGTTAAGGAGGTCATGGAGAGGATGAAACAGGTTTATTCATTTAAGAAACTGTATGGAGAGAACCAAGTATTTGACAAGCAAAGTTTAATCGTGGAAGACGGTAAGTTTGGCGATATTGTAAAAAATGATCCTGCAGATAACAAGACTGTGATTGATTACAGCTCATATACGATAATCCCGGGGATCATTGACATCCATAATCACGGGATAATGGGGTACAGCGCCACTTGTTCCAGTATGGACGAGCTGCACGGCTACACCAAAGGCCTGGCCGGCACGGGAGTAACGGGCGTGTTGGCGACAACTCAGGAGTTGGACTCTATGTCCATGGTCGCGGACTTTATTCATAATGAAAAAAATAACGGTGCGGAAATATTGGGGATCCAAGCGGAAGGACCATATAGGGCAGAAAAATATATGGGCGCTTCAAAAGGGTTCGTTTGGGAAAGGCCCAGCCTGGAATATACTAAAAGGATGTGGGACGCAGCCAAGGGCGAGCTGAAATATATGTCGCTTTCAACGGAACTGGATAATCTGGACGAAAGCATAGAATTCTTAAAAGAAAAAAACGTCGTGTTGGCCTGCGGACACACCGACTGCAGATATGAAGAGATGAGGCAGGGTATTGCGAAGGGAATTAAAAGTGCAAGCCATTTCGGCAATTCAATGCGGCCGATCCATCAAAGGGATGCCGGGACATGGGGCGCGCTTTTACTTGACCCCAACGTTTATCTTGAATTAAACGCCGATCATGTACATGTTTGCAAGGAGACCATAGATATTTTCTTCAGAATAAAGAGCCTGGATAGATTCATACTGATATCCGATTCATCCGAGCTGGCCGGGCTTCCCAAGGGCAGATATTTTGCCCGCGGCAGGGAAAGAAATATAGGCGCGGACGGATCTGTCTATCTGGATGACGGCACCATCAGCGGCGGCGGTAAAAGCGTGCTGTGTGGGATCAAGAATTTAGTCGATATACATGGATTGCCTTTGGAGACTGTTTTGAATCTGTCATCGAAGAATCCTGCGGAGCTGTTTAATATTTATGATCACAAGGGGAGCATAAAGAACGGAAAGGATGCTGATTTTGTGATCATCGACGGCGATTTTAACGTAATTGCAACCTATGTCGGAGGGGTAAAGGTATATGATTCAAGCAATGCCCAACCTCTTTACAACAAAGATATGAAAAACCTATTGAGTGTCTCATGAAGATTTTCGGATAAATGGACACAGATATAATGAAATTAAAAAAAGTGGATCCAAAGTTATTAATGGGGCTGATTTTGACGATATTGGGCGGCTATCTGGACATATACACGTTTATATGCAGAGGAAATGTTTTTGCCAATGTTCAAACCGGAAATGTGGTGCTCCTAAGCATGAATATGATCGAAGGCGACTATTCAAAAGCATTATCATACCTATGGCCCATTATTGCATTCATCCTGGGAGCATTTGCCACGGTGCTGTTAAAGGAGTTATTAAATACCGATATCCTTCGCTATAAAAGAGATATTATACTTTTGGAAGCCGTCATCTTGGCATTGGCAGGGCTGCTGCCGGCGGAACAAAATAATTTTGCCAACATGCTGATATCATTTGCCTGTTCTGCGCAGGTGGAGATATTCGGGGACTATGGGGGAAACAAGTTTTTTACCATTATGTCCACCGGGAATTTATATAACGCTGCAAAGTGGTCGTGTTCCTATATATTGAAGCCGCATAATAAAGAATTAAAAGCAGCGTCGTTAAGATATATTTTATTTGTCGTATGTTTTGCGGCCGGCGGGTCATTGGGAACAGTTTTCTCTATGAGATGGGGCAGGTATGCCGTTCTCTTTACACCCATAATATTAACGGCTGTTTTATTGATCTCCGGCGCTTCTTTTGGGACCGGCCGGGCAAGAGCTGAATGAAGAGCGGCGTTGGAGAAGAAAATACATGAAAATTAAAATGACATATGCATTTTCGCATATGTCATTTTAATTATTTATCCGGGGTCATAGATCATCCTCGCCGTCGTCATTTTCAGCCTCGTCTTCAACTAAAGCATCGACGCGCGATGCGATATATTCCGGTACTTCATCTTTAGTTATACCAAGTGCGGCTGCTAATTCGCCGAATAAAAGCTCTTCAGCCCGCTTCATGAATTTTTCATCTATGGCGCCAAACTTACGATTTTGGTCCTCAACTTCCTGCTTTTTAGCATGTAAGGACATGGTGAGCTTTATTAAATCCATACATTTATGTGTCTTCAGCAATGATTCATAATATCCAGACAGCTGGCTCGTTGCCTTGGTGTTATAGGGCTCTGCCTGAATAGAGGGTATCATGTCTATCAGACGCTCGGCTTCTTCTTTGGAGATAATGGGCCGCAGGAATACTTTACCTCCATTCACCGGAGTATAAATTATACATTGCTGGTATAGGGGCTGCAAGGTATAGTAAAGCTGACTCTCCTTTTCCCTTGATAACCTGTGCATCGATATATTTTTTACCTTGCATATTCCGGCATTTTCATGAATAAGCAAACTACCGATCTCATACATACCATTTACCTCCAGAACTCATTGTCGGATGCGGTCGCAGAGGGACATTGCCGCGATTATTGTGTGACCAAACAGGCATCCGTAATTGTTTTTGCAAATCACAAATATTAATAAACAGCGTGTCTGCTAAGCAATCGAACTTACGTTTGCTAAAACAGCACGCCGCATCCGTTACTTATATTGTAACATATATTTAGACACCTGTGTAAGTATAAATTTTTTTAAATAGTCTTTACCTGCAAAAATGCCGTTGTTTATTGGAAATATAAGCGGAATGATATACTAATAATATTAACAATGGTCGCTGGCGACAGTTTTTATTCCAATGAGCACATGGAGAAAGGCACTTGATATAATATCGGATTTATATTATATTTTAAAAAAGGCAAAGGATAAGAGTATTTACATCATCAACAAACATATTGGAAGAGAGGCTAAACCATGCCGGTCGATCTTTTATGCGTCACAAAAGCCGCCAAGGCAAAGGAAATTTTGACAAGGCAACTCAAGGAAATATTTGAAAACAACATAGTGATAGAAGGCAGATGTCTGGATGAACTAAAGGATGATGACACTATACCGGCATCGCTGACGCTCTTTTCCAACAGGGCCGTCTTTGATGAATTCAGAGCCACGAAGGATTTTTCCATAGGCAACGCTTTGGTGGCCGAGAGGTACATGTACCTGGATAACCTAAACGAGATCCTTTCGCTCAAGCCGGGCCAAAGAGTGCTGGTCGTAAGCAACTATAGGGCTTCGGCCGAGGATACGATACGGGAGATATTGGGCGCCGGAATAGACCGGCTGCAGCTCATACCCTATTATCCCGGGTGTTCCGCAGATTTGAGCGGGATAGATACGGCGATATCGCCTGCCGCCGGGGACATCGTTCCCGAGGGCATTGAACGGGTGATTGATATAGGCGTGAGGCGCATAGCCATATCCACTATATTTTATATCGTGAAATTCTTTGACCTGGCCTTGGAGATCGTGGATAAATATATATCGGAATATTCGAGGGAATTCATGCTTCAAGCGGGAGAACTGAACCGGACTATCACTGCGGAAGACAAACTGAACCATGAGATAGACGCGATTTTAAATTCCGTACACGACGCCATAGTCGCCGTAGATACAGAATGCCGCATCACCGTGTTCAATCCCAAGGCGGAGCAGCTGTTCGGCTGCAAGAGGCAGGACGTCGTCGGCAAAAATGTTTCCTCGGTCATCCGCAATAATGATTTTAAGAGGATGATAGATCAAAAGAAGAGCGTGACCGACGTACTGGAGAAAATCGACGACAGGTACTTTATTTCCAATAAGACGCCTCTCTTTATAGATGGCGCGGCGACGGGCGTCGTCGCCATGTATCAGGACGTGACCGAGGTACAGAAGCTGGAGCAGGAGGTCAGAGGCAGACTCTATGAGAAGGGGTATGTCGCAAAGTTTACCTTTGACGACATAATCAGCGAAAGCAATACCATGGAGGGCGTCGTCAAAAAGGCGATAAAGTTTACCGCAAGCGAGGAACCGGTGCTGCTGGGCGGCGAGACGGGAGTTGGCAAAGAGATGTTCGCTCAGGCCATACACAACCGCTCGGATCGTAAAAAGCATCCCTTTGTCGCGGTCAACTTCGGGGCGCTGCCGGAGACCCTGGCAGAAAGCGAACTATTCGGGTATGAGGAGGGGGCCTTTACCGGCGCGAAGAGGGGAGGCAAGCCCGGCCTGTTTGAACAGGCGCACAACGGAACGATTTTCCTGGATGAGATAGGAGATGCGACGCTTTCCATACAGATAAAGATATTGAGGACATTGGAGGAAAAATGTGTTATCCGCCTCGGCGGTACGAGTATTATACCGGTGAACGTCAGGATAATCGCAGCGACGAATAAAAACCTAAAGGAGCTCATAAACCAAGGGAAGTTCAGGGAAGACCTGTATTACCGCCTCAACGTGCTGAGTTTGCGCATACCGCCGCTCAGAAAGAGGAAGGAGGACATTGTGCCTCTGTCGGAATACTTTTTATCCAGATACGGCAATGATATTGTGCTCTCCGACGACGTCAAGACCCTGTTCCGCAATTATCCATGGAAGGGGAACGTGCGCGAGCTGGAGAACGTACTGAGGTATCTGTCCGCAATGTACAGCGACAAGCAGATCGAGACCGAGGACCTTCCGCAGGATCTAAAGAGCGGAAGAAAAGAGGAGGAGGCTGAAAGCCGTCCGGCATATCCTTTTATGATGGATGCGGCGCATTCCGCCGAATATAAACATATCCTTCAGGTGATCAGGGACTATTGCGATTCGGGAAGGGCATGCGGGCGCGGCACGATAGGAAGGGAGGTCAGAGAACGATACGGCTCTGAGCTTACCGACGAGAAGGTCAGGTGGCGGCTTAAAAGCCTGGCCAAGACGGGCTATATAGAGATAGGAAGGACAAAGCAGGGCTGCAGGATAACGGAGAGGGGCAGAGAGGCGATCGGGGATTAGGACACGGAATACCCTAAAACAGGTTATTTGGTTATGATTTATCCAAATAACCTGTTTTTTTGACCCAATTAATGCCCCAATTTATATAGGTTTGCTACATTATGCCTGTTTATAGGGAATGGCACGATTCTTGCTATTAGTTTTAACAATAATTTTCAGGGGGGGGTGGGATAACTAGATGGACTTTGACGCTTTGAGATATAATTATCCGTCGAGGAGAAACGTAATATATGGGGAAAAGGGCATGGTCGCCACATCTCAGCCGCTGGCAGCGCAGGCCGGGCTGGATATATTGAAGAAGGGCGGCAACGCGGCTGATGCTGCCGTGGCCGTGGCCGCCGCGCTTACCGTCTTGGAACCGACGTCCAACGGCATTGGGAGCGATAACTTTGCCATCGTCTGTATGAAGGACAAACTCTACGGACTGAATTCCAGCGGCTACGCTCCGGCCGCAATATCGATAAAAAAGCTAAAGGAAAGAGGATACGACGTAATTCCCAAGCATGGTTTCATACCGGTGACCGTGCCGGGGGCTCCCGCAGGATGGGCACAGCTTTCGGAGAGGTTCGGGGATCTGTCCTTAGAGGATGCAATGAGCCCCGCCATAGAGTATGCGCAAAACGGCTATCCCGTGGCGCCGACTACCTCGTTTTACTGGCAGCGCGCTCTGGACACATTTTCTCAATCATTAAAGGGTGAGGAATTTGCATATTGGTTCGAGACGTTCGCAGCCGACGGCAGGGCGCCTGCACCGGGCGAGGTCGTCACATTGAGGGATCATGCCGCTGCTCTGGAGGAGATCGCGCGCACGAATGCGGAGAGCTTTTACAGGGGCAGTCTTGCTGAAAAAATAGGGGAGTTTTCCAAGAAGTACGGAGGATATCTGGATACCGGCGACCTGGCCGAATATAACAGCGAGTGGGTGCAGCCCATAGGCATAAATTACCGGGGATATGACATCTGGGAGCTGCCGCCCAACGGCCAGGGGATAGTCGCCCTGATGGCGCTCAACATACTTAAGGGCTTCGAATTTGCGGAGAGGGAAAACATAAGGACGTATCATCTTATAATAGAGGCCTTGAAGCTGGCCTTCGCCGATGCCCAGAAGTATGTGACCGACCCGCGCTGCATGAAGGTAAGCGCGAGCGGCCTCCTCTCGAGTGCCTATGCCGATGAGCGGAGGAAGCTTATAGGAAATACCGCCATGCTGCCGGCGGCGGGAGACCCGCAGGGCGGCGGCACGGTCTATCTGTGCACGGCGGATTCAGAGGGAAACATGGTGTCCATGATACAGAGCAACTATATGGGATTCGGCTCCGGCCTGGTCGTGCCGGGAACGGGGATCGCCCTGCAGAACAGGGGGCATAACTTCTCCATGGACGAGGATCATGACAACTGCCTGGCCCCGCGCAAGAGACCGTATCATACGATCATACCCGGCTTTATGACAAAAGACGGCAGGGCTGTGGGACCTTTCGGGGTGATGGGCGGATTTATGCAGCCGCAGGGGCATGTGCAGGTCATAATGAATACCCTGGATTTTCATATGAATCCTCAGGACGCCCTTGATGCGCCCAGGGTGCAGTGGGTAGGAGGAAAAAAGGTGGAGATCGAGCCGCATGCCGCGCTGCCCATAGTGCGGGGCCTGAGCGCGATGGGCCATGAGGTAAGCCTGATGCATGACGCCGGCGGATTCGGACGGGGCCAGATCATCTGGAGAGATGAGGACGGTACGCTTTGCGGGGGCACCGAGCCGCGCACGGACGGCTATATAGCGGTTTGGTGAGGAAATATCGTACCGATGGAGAACTTTAGAACGGCATAGGATAAAATTTGCCATATTCGTCGGGTAACCTAGTAAATTGCATAAAAATGAAAAATATGTCAGAGCGGACAAATAAAAACCGCGGCTATGTAAATTCAGTCAAAAATGTAGAAGTGAAAGCTTTTTCCCAAGCAATATTTCAAATTTTTCAAGAAGGATATTTTAGTTTTTTATTGAATTAATATAAACTAATTATCAATAATTATGTGGTATTTTTTGAATACCTAAAATTGGAGGGGGAGGATTTGTCCGGTTACATTATGAAAAGACTGCTGCAGCTGATACCGGTTTTGATAGGGGTTTCCATCGTGGTCTTTCTGATGGTCTATCTGATTCCTGGAAACGCAGCGGAAGTAATAGCGGGGCCTACGGCTACCGCCGAGGAGGTGGCCAACATCAGCACGAAGCTGGGGCTGGATCAGCCGGCCTACGTGCAGTACTTCAGGTATATGGCGGGAGTATTGAGGGGCGACCTCGGATATTCGTTTCAAACGGGCCAGGCCGTGTCCGCGGCCATAGCCGCCAGATATGCCAATACATTCAGTCTGGCACTGTTCAGCGCTCTTATAGCCGTTATACTGGGTGTGACGGTGGGCATAATCTCCGCGGTAAAGCAAAATTCCTGGTTTGATCATGCGGTGATGTCAATTTCTATTTTGGGAATATCGGCTCCTACATTTTGGATCGGACTCTTGCTTATAATAATTTTCTGCGTTGACTTTAAGCTGCTTCCCATATCGGGACTGAGCGACCGGCTGTGGAGCCTAGACGGGATCAAGCATTTGATACTGCCCGCGGCAACTCTGGGCTTCAACTCCGCGGCCATGATCGCCAGGATGACCAGGTCCTCGGTACTGGAGATAATCCATCAGGACTACATCGTGACGGCTAAGGCCAAGGGATTGAGCCAGTTCGTGGTCATCATGAAGCACGCTCTTAAGAACGCACTGATCCCGATACTCACGGTCGTGGGCATCGACTTCGGCAATCTGCTGGGCGGCGCCGTGGTGGTGGAGTCCGTATTTGCCATAAACGGCATAGGCAGGCTGATGGTACAGGGCATAGGCGCAAGGGACTTTCCCATGGTGCAGGGGACGGTGCTTGTGGTCGCCGTCACATTTGTCCTTATAAATCTGATGGTGGATATAATATATGCCTATATTGATCCAAGGATCTCGTATAATTGAGGCGATGAGAATGACTGAGACTGAAAAGATAATGGTACAAAAGGAAGAAGTTCATAGCAGAAAAAACCCGCTGGCCGACCTTTGGAAACATCTCAGGAGGAACAAGCTGGCGGTGGTGGGCCTGGCCGTAGTTACGGCCGTCATCTTCATAGCCCTGTTTGCACCGGTGCTGGCTCCCTGCGATCCGTATAAGCAGGACGTCACAAAGAGGCTGCTGGGGCCGGGCAGCCCGGGACACATCCTTGGCACGGACGAGTACGGCCGGGATATGCTCAGCCGGTTGATATATGGAGCGCGGCTGTCGCTCTTGGTGGGGTTTTGCTCGGTGGGGCTGGGCCTGGCCTTCGGAGTCGTACTGGGACTTCTGGCAGGCTATTACCCCAGGCTTGACAGCATAATAATGAGGATCGTCGATATAATGCTGGCATTTCCCGGAGTGCTTCTGTCGCTGGCAATCGTCTCGGCGCTGGGGCCCGGGATCGGCAACGTCATAATAGCTGTCGGCATCTGGTCCGTACCGACGATCGCCAGGGTAGTAAGGGGGACGGTCCTGTCCATAAAGGAAATGGACTATGTTACTGCCGCCAAGGCGATCGGCGAGACGGACTCAACGATACTATTCAGGGAGATACTTCCCAACTGTGTCTCATCCATAATGGTGTACGCCACGATGCGTCTTGCCACGTCGATACTCTCCGCGGCCACGCTCAGCTTCCTCGGATTGGGCGCACAGCCGCCGTCGGCGGAATGGGGCGCGATGGCGTCGACCGGGCGCAACTACATCTTCCAGGCGCCGCATCTCACGCTGCTGCCTGGGTTTGCCATAATAATCATAGTTTTTGGCTTTAACTCTTTGGGAGACGGACTGAGGGATGCCTTGGATCCCAACCTCAAAAACGCAATGTGATCTGTATAGAAAAATAAGGGGGAAGATTAATTGAAAAGGAATTTACTGTACGTACTTATACTCGTATTGCTTTTGAGCTTTACCATGACGGCGTGCTCCTCGGGCGGCCAGGAGACCGGTCAGAATGCCGGGAAGGGCGATGTGAAAAAGACGGCCCAGGACGTGACTTATGTGTCTACGACGGATGCCGTCGGCCTGTCGCCGATACTGACCAATGATACGGCTTCCAGCTATGCGATAAGCTGTATATATGAAACGCTGTTTGAGAAAGATCCCAAGACCGGCGAGATAAAACCTCTGCTGGCGGAATCCTATGAAAGCCCCGATGCGAACACTTGGGTGATAAAGCTTAAACATGATATAAAGTTTAGCGATGGAACGCCGTTCACATCGGAGGCAGTAAAATATACCTATGAAAAGATAATGGATCCCAAGACCGCTTCACCGCGGGCAAGCCTGTTAAAGTCCGTGAGTTCGATAGAGACGCCCGACGACTATACGGTGATCATCCATACAAAGGAGCCCTATGGGATAATGCTCACGGCCATGGCTCACGTCAATCTGTCCATAGTAAACCCCAAAGCGGATAAGGGCGGCGATATAAACAGAAATCCGGCGGGGGCGGGAACGGGCCCGTTCAAATTCGTCGAATGGGTATCGGGGGACCACATTACGCTGGAGAAGAACCCTGATTACTGGCAGGGTGCGGCAAAGCTGGATAAGGTAACGCTGAAGGTCGTGCCTGAGATGTCCACGGCCGTATCCATGGTGGAGACCGGCGAGGCTGATTTTCTCGTCAGCATACCGCCCGAGCAGCTTGACCGCTTGAAAAACAACCCCGACGTGGAGGTTACCGAGATCCAGGGTGACCCCACGAGATACCTTGGCTTTAACTTTGAGAAGAAACCCTTTGATGATCTGAAAGTCAGACAGGCGATCGAATACGCTATAGACAGGGATGCCTATATAGAGACGCTGAACGGGCTTGGCTATAAGTCGAACGGCATCATAGGCCCTAAGCTGTTCGGATACAATGAGGAGATCGAAAAGCACGGCTATGACTATGACAAGGAAAAGGCGAAACAGTTGCTTGCGGAGGCAGGTTACCCTAATGGATTCAAAACCACGCTGACCGTGGGCAATGTGGATATGTACATGAAGATGGCGCCGTTTATTCAGGCGCAGCTTAAAGAAGTAGGCATAGATGTAAAATTGAACGTTATGGACTGGGCCTCATTTATTGCCTATGGCAAAGAGGGAAAGCAGGAGATGTATCTCAACGGATGGGCCAACGTCACGGGAGACGGCGAGGAATTGCTGTATCCTCAGTTCTACTCGTCCAATATAGACGCATCCAACTATTCCAGATATAACAAGCCGGATATGGATGCTTTGATAATGAAGACCAGAACAACGGTGGATCAGACGCAGAGAAACGACTTTATAAGGCAGGCCAATATAGCATTCACCGACGACGTGGTCTGGGTGCCGATGTTCAACGACGTGGTGACCCTGGCTCACAGAAAGGACTTAAAGGGAATAGTATTTGAGCCCAATGGAGAGTTCAGGCTAAATGAGGCATATAAAGAATAGGTGATGACATTGGATACACTCTTAAAGGTCGACGGGCTTAAGACCTACTATTATACCATTGACGGGGTGGTGCCCGCCGTCGATGATGTAAGCTTTGAGATAAATGAAGGAGAGACACTGGGCATCGTGGGAGAATCGGGCAGCGGCAAGAGCGTCACCGCCCTCTCCGTAATGAGGCTGGTGCCGCATCCTCCGGGCAGGATCATAGGCGGGTCTATCAATTTTGCGGGGGAGGATCTGCTCAATAAAAGCGAATACGAAATGAGAAAGATACGCGGCAACAAGATATCCATGATATTTCAGGATCCCATGACGTCCTTAAATCCGCTCTTTACCATAGGCAATCAGATCGTTGAGGCCATCGTGACTCATCAGGATGTGAGTAAAAAGGAGGCTATGGACAGGGCGATAGAAATGCTTAAATTGGTGGGGATACCTTCTCCGGAAAAGAGGGTGAATGAATATCCGCAGCGGCTTTCCGGCGGCATGAGGCAGAGGGCCATGATCGCGATGGCGCTCTCATGCAGGCCGGATCTCCTCATAGCCGACGAGCCGACCACGGCGCTGGACGTCACTATACAGGCGCAGATACTGGAACTCATATCGGACATCAAACAGGAGATGAACATGTCCGTAATGATAATAACCCATGATCTCGGAGTAGTGGCCGAGGTTGCGGACAGGGTGACGGTGATGTATGCCGGAAGGGTAATGGAGTCGGGCAGCGTTAAGGAAGTCTTTGCCCGGCCGCTGCACCCCTATACACAGGGACTTCTGGACTCCATCCCGAGGATAGACTCAAACGGTGACCGGCTGACTTCCATAGACGGCATGCTGCCCACGGTCACCGAGGACTTTAAGGGCTGTAGATTTAAGGACAGGTGTACTCAGGCGAACAGGCTGTGTTTCGAACAGGAGCCAAAAATGACGGAGGTCGAAGGCAGAAGAGTCTGCTGCCATAAATACGTTTGAGAGGTGGTAAAATGGAATTACTCGAAGTAAAGGGATTAAAAAAATACTTTCCAATTAAGGGCGGCTTCCTCTCAAAGACTGTGGACTATGTGAAGGCGGTGGACGGGGTCTCGTTTACGGTCAAACAGGGCGAGACCCTGGGCCTGGTCGGCGAATCCGGCTGCGGAAAGTCGACTGCGGGCAGGACCGTCCTGAGACTGTATGAACCCACGGAGGGCTCCATCTTCTTTGACGGGACCGACATAGCGGCTCTTGATAAGAAGGAGATGAGAGCCAGAAGGAAGGACATGCAGATAATATTTCAGGATCCCTACGCATCGTTGAATCCGAAACTCACTGCGGGCGAAATAATCGGCAGGGCAATCGACGTTCATGGGATCGCCGGGAGGAAGGAAAGAGAGAGACGGATACTCAGGCTGATGGACGTCGTCGGTCTCAAGGCAGAGCACTGCGACAGGTATCCCAATGAATTCTCAGGCGGACAGCGGCAGAGGATAGGCATAGCGAGGGCGCTGGCTGTAAATCCCAAGCTGATAGTGTGCGACGAGCCCATATCGGCGCTGGACGTGTCCATACAGGCTCAGATCATAAACCTCTTAATGGATATACAGCAGCAGTTCGGCCTCACCTATATATTCATCGCCCATAACCTGGCGGTAGTGAAACATATAAGCGATAACGTGGCTGTGATGTATCTGGGGAAGATCGTGGAGACGGCTGAAAAAAGCGAACTGTTCTCTCACACGCTGCATCCATATACGACGGCCCTGCTCTCCGCCATCCCCATTCCAGATCCAACTAAGAAGAATACGAGGATTAAGCTGGAGGGAGATGTGCCCAGCCCGATAGATCTGCCTCCCGGTTGCAGGTTTGCTTCCAGGTGTCTCGAAAGGACGGAGATATGCGGGGAGATCGAGCCCGAACTTGTGGACGTAGGCGGAGGGCATTGCGTCGCCTGCCACCATAGAAAATAGTAATATATTAGAGGCAGTGGATAACACACTGCCTTTAATATATATGATTCATTTGATCTGACAGGCCAGCGTATAAATGGTCTCGGCCATTTCCTCCGCAGACCTGTTCATTCCTTTCTTTAACCAATTTTGTATCAGGCCGATGCTCCCGTTCACAACGAAAATCAGGTAGTCCTCATTGACGCCGGGATTGGAATCTGCGGCTGTGGATATCCCTATCTCCCGATAGATCAGGGTGAGCAGCTGCTTTTGGAAGTCTATATCGCCCTGTTCACTCATGAGTATCTGGAGATGCTTGCTGTTTTCTGTGAAGTATTGGAAGATCATATAGAGAACCTTCAGCATTTCATCCTTATCCCTCTTGCCGATAAGGTCTGTGACCGCCTCTCTCACCCAGGAAAGTGTTTCGTCCTCGATGGTGCGCAGCAGATCGTATTGGTCTCTGTAGTATGCGTAAAAAGTCGTGCGGTTGATATCGGCTTTTTCGCACAGCTCTTTGATCGTTATCTTAGCTACCGGTTTGTCTCTCATCAGCTCAAACAGGCTGTCCTGCAATACCATCCGGGTATAACGCGTTTTCCGGCTTTCTTTCATTTCCTTCATGGAACGGTCCCCCTTTATATACAAATCATTACGGTCCTGTTACGAAACCGACATTTATATGATATTTTGTTGCAAACATTACAATTTATAAACATCTGGTGATTGCAAAATGGTCACAGTGTCATTATAATTAATCCTTGATGAAATATCAAGAATGATATGATAGCATAGGCATTCATAGAAAGAATATGTCGATACCTTTTAACCGCAGATCTTATCTATTAAAAAATCAGCAAGTAATAAGGGAGATCATCCATGGATTTTATCACATTTGAAAACGTAGAGAGGGAATATCACGTCGGAAACAACGTCATAAAGGCGGTGGACGGCGTCAGTTTTGAATTGGAACAGGGAAGCTTCAACGTCATTCTCGGGCAGAGCGGCGCGGGCAAAACCACCCTGCTCAATTTGATAGGGGGTATGGATTCACCCACGGGGGGAAGGATCTCCGTGAATGGGCAAAAGATATCAGACATGTCGGAGTACGAGCTTACCGAATACCGCCGCACGCAGATAGGTTTTGTCTTTCAGTTCTACAATCTGGTGCCCAACCTTACCGCTTTGGAAAACGTGCAGCTTGCGGAGGAGATCTGTGCCGATCCGCTCGATGCCCGCGAAATACTGCGGCGCGTGGGGCTGGAGGATAGGATGGACAATTTCCCCAGCCAGTTGTCCGGCGGCGAGCAGCAGCGTGTCTCCATTGCCCGCGCTCTGGCGAAGAATCCGCAGATCGTGCTGTGCGACGAGCCGACGGGGGCTCTGGATTCCGAGACCGGCCGCAGGGTGCTGCGTTTGATCCGCGATGCCGCAAGCGAGTTGGGCAAGACGGTGATCATCGTCACGCACAACGCGCCGATTGCCGAGATGGCGCAGACGGTGCTGCATATGAGGGACGGAAAGATCGCCGGGACTGAGTCCCATGATCATCCCAAGGACGTGGAGGAGATCGTATGGTAAGGGGGGCCTTGTTCAAGAAGTCCCTGCGCGATATGCAGAAGGCGAAGGTGCAGTTCATCTCGATTTTTGTTATGGCAGCTTTGGCGGTCTCCATTATAACGGGGTTGGACAGCGTCTGGTATACGGTTCGAAGAACCACGGATGCCATGTACGCAGCGTCCAACCTTTCGGATCTCTGGGTGACTGTGAGCAATCCGTCGGAGCAGGATCTCTGGGGCATACGGCGGCTCACCGGGGTCACGCGGGTGGAAAAGCGATTCTCCGCCGAGGCCGATACCGCTCTTCCCGGGAAACCCACGCTGCACGTCTATGCTTTGGATGACCGCAGCACCTTGGATCAGCCTGAGATGAGGGAAGGGCGGTTTGGTAGATACGGGGGCGGGGCGGTTTTAGACAGCTCGTTCGCTGAGGCGCACGGGCTCAAGGTCGGTGATTCCATTTCCTTCAAGCTGAACGGAGTATGGATGCGTATGCCCATAGACGGCCTGGCCCTAGACAGCGAGCAGGTCTATGCCGTGAAGAATGCGGCGACGATCACCCCCAATTCGAAGGAGTACGGCTTTGCCGTGATCCATGCCGGCGCGCTGGAAAGCGTCTATGGCAGGAGCGTCTACAATCAGATCAGCGTAAAGGCCGCGCCGGATACCGACCTCGACCAGGTGGTGCGGGAGGCCGATGCCGTGATCGGCAAGAGGCTGATCGGCATTACTCTGCAGAAGGACAGCGCCAGCGTCAGCAGCGTCAACGGGCGCATCCAGCAGTTCAAATCGCTCTCCGTCGTGTTTCCACTTCTGTTTTTCATCGTATCGGCGCTTATCACGCAGAGCACAATGGTGCGCATAGTGGAAAGCCAGCGGGGGCAGATAGGCATCCTCAAGGCGTTGGGATACAGCAAGAGGAGCATCATCTGGCATTATACCTCTTACGGAGTCATTACCGGTGTGCTCGGCTCGGTGGCGGGACTCATCATAGGACCAAACCTGTTCGGCCGGGTATTGGTCCCGCAGCTGAGGCTGTCGCTCAGCAGCTACAGCATCCATGTCAATTATCCGAATTTTTTGCTTGCATTCCTCTTGATATTGCTGTGCACGGGCGGCGTTTCATTTTACGCCTGTCGCAAGCTCCTGGCGGACACGCCCGCAGTGCTTCTCCGCGACAAGCCGATGAAAGAGGGTACGCATGTCTTCGCAGAATCCACGACGCTCTGGCAGAGGATGACGTTCAGCAATAAGCTGATGGTGCGGAACACCATGAAAAACAAGGGCCGTTTCATCATGGGCGTCATAGGCGTCATGGGCTGCGTCGGCGTTATCATTGCAGCCCTGACTTTAAGGAGCACCATAGCGGGGCTAAACGAGCAGATGTACGGCAGTACTTTCACCTACGATCAGAAGGTGCTCGTCGACCCTCAAAAGACAGATTCACACTATCTTGGGAATTTGGGACTCGATGCCGTAACGCAGCAGGTACAGGAATCCGCCGTCGAGGTGATCTGCCCCAGTGGCGGGCAGAAGATGGAGCCCATCACCATTACGACCAAAGACAGTCCGCTTATACACATGCAGAGCGTCGACGGGACCCCGGTCTCCCTGCCGGATACCGGTATCGCCATGAGTCGCAAGCTGTGCGATACGCTGGGCGTAAAACAGGGTAACAGTATATGGATAAAGCGCACTAATAAGGGCTATATCTCGGTGCCCATAGAAGAGGTCTCCTACATGGCGTCGGGACAGGGGATATATGTGACCGATGGTTATTGGAGATCCCTGGGCGAGACATTTTCACCGACGGCTCTGCTCATCCGGTGGAACGGCCCGCCGGACGAGAGATTTCTGAAGAGCGATATGATCATGGATTCGGCGACGCGGGAGAGCCAGAATTCCGGCTTGTCTGAAAGCATGCAGGTGGTAAACTTCGCGGTGGCGGCAATGATAATCATGGGTGCGTCGCTGGCCTTTGTGGTGCTGTACAATATCAGCATACTCAACTTCACCGAGCGCATAAGGGATCTTGCGACCCTGAGGGTGCTGGGTTTTCATCACCGGGAGATACGTAACCTGGTGCTGCTGGAAAACTATTTTTCCGCGTTTCTCGGAACATTAGCCGGCATTCCCATAGGAAAGTTCATCTCATGGCTGATCGCAAGCAGTCTGGATGAACGCCTGGATCTTACGGGCAGCATTACGCTGCCGGCTGTGCTGACCGCGGCCGTGATGACCTTGGGCTTTGCGTGGGCGATCAATACCATGGTGGCCCGGAAGATGAAACGGATCGACATGCTCGAAGCGCTGAAAAGCGTGGAATAATAACGGACGGAGGATACCATTATGAAGGATTGGATTTTATCACACAAAAAACAGTTGTCGGTTGCGGCATGTGCGGTCGTCATATTCGCCGTGGTGCTCGGTATCTTTGCTCACATTAAAAACAAGGCTGCGCAGATAGACGCCTCGCAGGCCCCGGCAAGCCAGGCCGACGAGATCGACGCATGGGGCGAGGTAAAATATACCCATATGGAGGATATCAGCATCGACTTTCCGGCGGTGGTGACGGATATACCGATAAAAGAGGGCGACCGGGTCACTCTCGGCCAGCCGCTGGTGACGCTGGATCTCACCGAATACAACGGAGACGTCGAGAAGTTGGAGCAGCAGCTTGCAGCGAATCAGGCGGCGCTGCCCGCCGCGGAGCAGGGCATTTCCGCGATGCAGTCGGACGTCGCCCAGACGGGCAGCCAAATCGCACGCAAGACCAAGGAGTATAACAACGGTACCAACGCGGATCTGAAGCTGTTGCAAAACTCTCTCGGCCTGGCCGGGCAGGAGCTTGCGACCGCAAAGAGCGACCTTAAGAAATATCAGGCACTCTATGACGCCGATGCGATATCCTTGGCTGAGCTGAACCAATATAAGGACGCGGTGGATCAGCGCCAAAAGGCTGTGGACGACATTCAGGTAAATATCCAAAAGACTAAGATGGGCTTGAAGGAAGAACTGGATCAACTGAACGTCTCGCTCAAATCAAAGCAGGATCAGCTCTCACAGGCAAAGCTGGGCAACACGGCCAACGTCGCAAAGCAGCAGGGCGGCGTCTCCGCCGCACAGGTGGATCTGGACGCCATGAAGGCCAAAACAGCGAAGGATTATATAAAGGGCAGTCAGATCGTATCAAATATAGAGAACGGCATCGTGCAGAATATAGCGGTCAACAGCGCGGATCATCTTGGCGTGCAGGGTATGCCGACCAACGTCCTTCAGATCATTGATGCGGACACCCTCACCGTCAGTGCGGAGGTCGACGAAGAATTTATCGGCAGCGTAAAACTCGGCGAAACGGTGAAGATCATTCCCGCTTCCGCACCGGACGCCAAGCTCACGGGTACCGTCATTCAAATACCCGACGCAGCCGTGGAGAAAGACGGAAGGCGCATAGTCCGCGTGCTGGTCAAACCCAGCGACCCCGGCCGTCTGCTCAAACCGGGATATACGGCGGACGTCTATTTTAAAAAATAGAAACGTTGATCGATAAAAGGACTGCGTATCTGCAGCCCTTGATTTTTTATATCGATCTGCGGATGTAAAGATTGGAAGCAGGAATTTGTAGAAATTTGTAGAATTAATATAATTAAGTAATTGACAGCTGCAGTTTGTAACATATATTTGAACACGTTACGTATAAACCTTTAGCGTTTAACCTATTATTTCAATATTGTTGTTAAAGCATTTCTTTTAGGTCAAGTGGAGTCGTAAAATAAAATTTTAATATGCAAATATTTACGATCTACTATCATAGTTTTCCCGAAGGGAGATCGTTATATGGTTATAGACAATGTATTTGATAAGTTGAAGGAGTTCAGCCAAATATATGATATAAGAAATAAAGACGATCTAAATTATTTTACAGCTTCAGAGATAGCGGCAGCGTTGGGCATAAAGAGAACTGCGGCAAGCCATTTTTTGAATAGACTGAATGAAGAAGGGAAGGCTGTAAAAATCAACACGCGGCCCGTTTATTTTATAGACGGTGAAATACTTGCCCAAAAGTATAATATAGATACGTCAAAAGATAGTTTCGATTCACTGGAGGAGTTATTTGCGATACAAAAACGGTCTTCAAACTACAGCTTCAGTAAGCTCATAGGTTATAACGGAAGCCTGCGGCATCAAATAGAACAGTGTAAATCAGCCGTAGATTATCCGCCGGAAGGCCTGCCGCTTCTATTCAACGGCCCGACAGGCACGGGAAAGAGCTATATGGCCCAATTGGTCTATGAATATGCAAAAGAAGCCGGAGTCATTGATGCAGACGCACCTTTTAATATATTCAACTGTGCGGATTATGCAAATAACTCCGAACTGTTGTCAGCCAACCTCTTTGGCTATGTAAAGGGTGCGTTTACCGGGGCTGAAAAGGATACGCCCGGGATAATAGAGAAATCTGACGGGGGATTTTTATTTCTGGATGAAGTGCACAGGTTGAATGCAGAGGGCCAGGAAAAGCTTTTTGTACTTATGGATAAAGGAGGATATACGAGGATAGGAGAGAGCGGTACATGGAGAACCTCAAAGGTAAGACTGATCTTTGCAACGACGGAAAATATAGAAGAGACACTCATAGAGACGTTCTTAAGAAGAATTCCTATCATAGTAAACATATCCGACCTAAATCACAGAGGAGAGGCGGAAAGGCTGGAATTTATCTATTCGTTTTTTTATACGGAGGCATCCAACATACATAAAAATATAAAATTGAGCAATAAGGTCATGCTGCTGTTGATGAAACACACCTTCAAGGGCAATATAGGAGAGCTGAGAAACATAATCAAATATACCTGTGCAAACGCATATTCGGAGCAGGGTAAGCAAGACGAAGCACTGGTTATAAACCTGAAATCACTGCCGGATGAGGTCATTGAGGATATCAGCCCCGATGAGGTCATTCAAAGCGGTATAGCAAAAAGCATAGTTATAGATCCCGAACAGCCTCTAAAAGAACTCTATCATAAGAAAGATGAGATCAATGAGTATTTTGCCGATACGTTCGATGATCTGTATGAAATCAATGTCAGATGCAAGAACGGTGAAATGGATCTCAATAATTATGTTTTACAATCGACCAAGTTGATAGATGATTATTTTGATAAAATTCTCTTTTATTCCAAGGATAAGATGGAAAATAATATAAGATTTGATATTACAAAAAACATACTCTCCAACATACTTGATTTTATGAGCAGGAATTACGGCTTAAAGTTTTATGGCAACACTACGATGGTCCTATCATATTATCTGAATAATAGGTTTTACGGCGATAATGCCAATAGCAACCTATCCGGCAAAATTTTAGATGATTATGTGGAATTTATTAAGGATAATTTTTCGCAGGAATATAATTATGCACATAAGCTTGTTGAAATGATCGAATCGAGTTTCGATACCAAGTGTACCAATGAAGATATAATTATTTTTACATTTTATTTGAGCATATCCAGAAATGACTTCGGAAAGAACAAGATAAGGGCCGTGATCGTAGCTCATGGATATTCCACTGCAAGCAGTATTGCGAACGTCGCCAACAGGCTTCTTGAGCAAAATATATTCGAGGCGTTCGATATGCCGATCGATATGCCTACAAAAGATATAATACTAAAACTGGAGGAATATATAGCGTCTATCGATACCTCAAATGGTCTGATAATATTGGTGGATATGGGTTCTCTGGAGGAGATATACTCCAATCTCGCAAGCAAGACGAAGGGCGTGATAGGGGTAATAAACAACATAACGACCCAATTGGCCCTGGATGTAGGCAACAACATCCAAAATGGAATGGACATAAAGACAATAACTGAAAAGGCGGCGGAAAATAATACCTCGAGATATAAGATCATATTTCCTGAACTGAAGAAAAACAAGGCCATAATAACTACCTGTATGACTGGGATCGGTACGGCGATAAAAATAAAAGAACTTTTGGATGAAAGTTTTAATGAAGATATCGATCTGGACGTCATTGCTTGCGATTATGTCAGACTTAAAAACAATGGTGTTTCTGATGAGCTTTTTGAAAAATATGACGTTATTGCCATAGTGGGGACTGCAGATCCCGGAATAGAAAATGTCGATTATATTGCTCTGGAGGACATTATAACGGGAACTGGCGAAGAGGAATTATATAATGTTTTCAGCAAGATCATAGATGATGATACAATTAAAAAATTGAATATGAACATCATCAAGGTATTTTCTCTGCAAAGGGTGCTAAACACACTTACGATTTTAAATCCCGACAAGATGATAAATTATATAGAAGATGCGGTCGGAGTACTCCAGGAAGAGCTTGATATCCAGTTTGGCAACGATCTTATCATATGTCTGTATATACATATGAGCTGCCTGATCGAACGGCTGGTTACTAAGACCCCGATTGAAAGTTACGATAAGCTTGAAGAATTTAAACAGTGTCATAAAGACTTCATAAACATCGTAAAAAAGAGTTTTAGTGTAATTGAGAATGTCTATAGTGTAAACATGATCCCATCCGAAATTGGTTTTATATACGATATAATAGTGCTGAAGATAGGAGATATCAAATATTAAGCAGAGGGCATGCCGGCTTACAATAAGCTGGCATGCTTTTTGCTTAATATATAGCCGTGAGAAAAAAATATTTCAATGAGGGGGTCGTTACCTTGCTTAAATGGATGAACGATTGCATTTTGGAGGCGCCCAAAGCGTGTGAGGACGTTATAAAAAACCGCAATGATTTGCTGAAGGAATTGGTAGAATTATTTTTGTTAAAACCATATAAAAAAATAGTTCTGGTGGCCGCGGGTTCGTCATTTAATATAGCGAATTGTGCCAGATATGCCATGGAGGAGTTTTTGGATATTGAGGTAGAGTGTATCCATTCGAAGACCTATGCTAGATATGATTATAAATATCATGACAATTCTTTTATAATGTGTTTATCACAAAGCGGAAGGAGCACGAATACCATAGAGGCCATAAAGGTAGCAAAGGAAAATGGAAATGACGTGGCGGCTCTGACTATGATACCGGGCAGTCCTGTGACTAATCATGCGGAACATACTTTTGTGTATGGCACTAGTAAATATGGACGGGACCTATTCGTATGCAGAGGCGTGCCGAGCTCCACTCTGTTTTTAATGCTCTTTGCTCTTGAGGCAGCCTATAAGGGCGGTAAATGCGACGAAAAACGCTACAAGCAGAATATCAAGCAATTAGAGGATGTAGTCAAGGAAATGCCCCGCATTCAAAAAAAGGTCTTGGATTTTTATACTGTCAATAAGGAAGATTTTTATTCCATGAGACGGGTCATGATAGTTGGCATAGGTCCAAGCTTGGGCGTGGCGTTGGAGGGATCACTAAAGCTGGAAGAAACTGTGGGCATTCCCGCCAATGCATATGAATCCGAAGAGTTTATCCATGGACCGACCTATGAGATAAAGAAGGATAACGCAGTCTTTTTGCTGGATATGGACGATGTGATGCATGACAGGATCATTGCCGTTTATAGAGGAGTGCAGCAATTGACTGACAGAGCCTATTTGATAACCAAGAATGCTAATTATGCCGATGACCATACTTTAAACATTGATGTTGACTGCGATCCTAATTTTTTGCCATTGCTTTTTGTGATCCCTTTTCAATATATTCCCAGCAACATCTGTGAAGAATTGGGCATCCGCGCCATAACCATATACAATCACCGCAGTTCGGAAGCATTGAAGACGAAGACGGATAATTAATATTATGGGCTTCTACGGCGGTTGACTGCTGTAGAAGCCATAAAAATTAAAGTTTTTCATAGGAACACCATGAAAAACCTCTGCACCCTGAAAATCCCGCAAATATATACAAAAATTAAACGCTATTGATTGAGAAAAAGCCGGCGAGTTTACGATGTTGTAAGAGTTGATGTTATAATGTGTCTTTTATATTTATCTAATAAATATGTGGAGGCAGAAAATGAAAAAAGTAATAGTGCTGACTCATGGCAGATTGAGCGAAGGTTTTCTATCGGCATTCAAAATGATAGGGGGCGGCGATAATGAATTTGATACCATAGTAATGGAAGACAAGGATTCCCCCAAGGCCCTGACGGAAAAAATCAGGGAAAAGCTTTGTGCGTACGGCGAAAACGATACCATCATCTTGATGACGGACATACCCTCGGGAAGTACTACTAAGATAGCGGCTCTTTTCCTAAATGATTACAAAAACTTATATATTGTGTCCGGAGTCAATTTGGGCCTATTGCTCGAGATAATGCTGGACCCGATGGAAGATGCTGAAGACTCTATACGAAAGGCCATAGAGCGGAGCAAAGAGACCATACAATTTATAAATGACGAATTGAAAGATATTTGACAGATAAAGGGGGAAAGACAATGATAAAGCTTTTACGGATCGATCAGAGGTTGGTGCACGGACAGGTGGCCACTTACTGGGTGAGGTATACCGAAGCGGATACCATGGTGGTGATAAATGATAAGGCGGCAATCGATCCGATGACAAAGATGAGCTTAAAACTGGGGAAACCGGCGGGGGTGGGCTTGGAGATCCTCACCCTGAAGGATGGAATTAATTATATAAATAATCCGTCCAATAAAAAGAGGAAGATCCTTATAATAGTAGGCAACTGCAAAGACGGAGCGGAAGTGGCAAAGAACTGCTCCGAAGTGATGGAGGTGGACATAGGCGGCATTCATTATGAAGAGGGCAGAGTCTCAATAACCAATCAGGTATATTTGATTGAAGAAGATTTAAATGCGCTGGATGAGATCGCGGCCGATGGGAAAAATGTTTTCCTTCAATCCATACCCAATGAGCCCAAGATGTATTTGAAAGAGATCCATGAAATATATAACAAGAATAAATAATTAAAGAAGGGGGAGCATGCTTTATGTTTCTGCTCAAGTGTATTTTGGTGTCGTTAGTTTTTGTTCTGGGAATACTTGACGGAAGGATTTTTGGACAGAACCTTTTAGATACCCCGATCGTTCAAGCTACGTTGATAGGATTGATCATGGGTGATGTAAAAACGGGGTTAATTATGGGGGCAACGCTGCAATTGATCTTTATGGGCTTCGTAGGCATAGGAGTGACCTCCCTTCCCAATGCTTCGGCAGGAACGATTTTGGCTGTCTTCTTTGCGATAGGTTCTCATATGGATGCCAGTTCTGCCATAGCCTTGTCGATGCCCATAGCGCTATTGTTTCAACCGACCGGTATAATTCCGAGAATCATAAACAATATTTTCAATCCGCGCTGCGATGCGGCGGCTGAAAGAGGAGATTATAAGGCTATAGAGAGATATTTTTGGTCAGGCGTATTGATCTTTGCCGTTGTGTTTTTTGTCCCAATGTTCTTGGCCACATACTTTGGCCGGGGACCGGTAGAGGCGTTGATAGGCATTATTCCCACTGTTGTCCTGAGCGGCTTGAATAAAGCTTCGACATTATTGCCGGCACTGGGGATAGCGCTTTTGATGAATTATATTATGGATAATGAAAGCACCCCGTTGCTATTCTTGGGATTCATGTTATCCGCTTATTTGAAAATGGATTCTCTGGGAGTGGCGGTCATGGGCTTGATCATCGCATTGATCTATTACAATTTCTCGCAGAAGAGAAATCTGGAATAAAGGAGGTATAGAGATGGAAAACGCCAACAATGTTCAAATAAAGGATGATAAATTCATTGGCAATATGAGCAGAGCTGAGTTTATGAGCGGGTTTTGGCGCTCATGCGGACTGCAGGGGTGTTTCAACTATGAACGCCAGCAGGGGATAGGATTCGGCTATGCAATGATCCCTCATCTTAGAAGGATCTATAAGGATGATGAGGATGGATTTAAAGAGGCCTTGAAGAGACACATAACGTTTTTTAACATTACTCCACAAATGACCACGTTCGTTCAGGGCGTCACTGTTGCCATGGAAGAGGAAGCCTCACAAAACAAGGAGTTTGATACGGCTTCAATAAATTCGGTCAAGACGGCTTTGATGGGTCCGCTGTCCGGAATAGGAGATTCGATCTTTTGGGGGACATTGCGGACCATAGGCTTAGGAGTCGGGCTATCCTTTTGTATGCAGGGCAATATCCTGGGGCCGATCTTATTCCTGCTGATACACAATATTCCGGCCTGGTATGTTCGGTATAAGGGTTTGGATATAGGTTACGTCAAGGGCATGTCGTTCCTGGAATCAGCCACTGAAGGAGGGATGATAGATACATTCAGCACGGCGGCGAAATTCCTTGGTGCGACAGTCGTCGGGAGTATGATCTCATCCATGATCAATTTTTCTACGACTCTCACTTTGAATATGGGTAATTACCAGACGCTCTCTATACAGAGCGTACTGGACAGCATAGCACCTAAACTGTTGCCGCTGGGTTTGGCATTCATATGTTTCTTTATGGTGAGGAAAGGGAAAAAGACAACGACTATAATGCTGATACTATTTATAGTAGGCTTCATTCTCGCATGGATCGAAGGCCTGCCGATGTTTGCACCGGCTGCAGCTTAACAGTTGTTGAAGGGATCTGAGCGGTGATTTATGCTGCTCAGATTCTTTTATAAGAATTGTAAAAATTATAACGGCATAATCCATGTCAATGGTCCCCGCGTTTTACGGAAATCTCCAACCTTTATACAAAAAGTGTAAAACTTTTTTCATATATGGTATAATATTATCTTGTTAATATGTATAGAGGTGATTTGATGTTCGACAAATTGGATGTTATTGAAAATAGATATGACGAGCTTACTGTGAAAATGGCTGACCCGGAGATCATTGCCGATATGGAGACATGGCAGAAACTGGTCAAAGAGCATGCGTCCATAGAGGATGTCGTATTGAAGTATAAGGAATATAAAAAGACGATAAGCGACATAGAGGAGAATAAGGCGCTGCTGAGCGAAAAACTGGAGAGTGATTTTAAGGAGATGGTCGAGTCCGAGATCAATGAGCTGGAGGCGGAAAAGAGCAAGCTGGAGGATGAGCTTAAGGTGCTTCTCCTGCCCAAGGATCCCAACGACGACAAAAACGTCATAGTGGAGATCAGAGGCGGAGCCGGCGGCGAGGAGGCGGCCCTCTTCGCTGCGGACCTGTACCGCATGTATTCCATGTATGCCGAGGCCAAGGGCTGGAAGGTGGAGGTAATGAATTCCAATCAGACCGATCTGGGAGGATTTAAGGAGATAGTGTTCAGCGTGGAAGGCAGGGGCGCATACAGCAGGCTGAAGTATGAGAGCGGCGTGCACAGGGTGCAGAGGGTCCCCGAGACGGAGGCGGGAGGACGTATACACACATCCACCGCGACTGTGGCCGTTCTTCCCGAAGCCGGTGACGTGGACGTGGAGATAAGGCCGGATGATCTCAAAATAGACGTATTCCGTTCGGGCGGACACGGCGGGCAGAGCGTAAATACTACGGATTCTGCGGTCAGGGTAACCCATCTGCCGACCGGCATCGTCATAAGTTGTCAGGACGAGAGGTCTCAGCTTAAGAACAAAGAGAGGGCGATGAAATACTTAAGGGCAAAGCTCTATGATATGGCAAGGGAGAAGCAAACCGAGAGCATAGCCGAGAACAGGAAATTACAAGTCGGTACCGGGGACAGGAGCGAAAGGATAAGGACATACAACTATCCGCAGGGAAGGGTATCCGATCACAGGATAAATCTCACTCTCTATAAGCTGAATGCGATACTTAACGGCGATCTGGATGAGCTGATAGATGCCCTGACGATAGCTGATCAAACGGAAAAGTTAGAAGAAGATGTCAGTTGATCTATGGAATAGGAAAGCGGATAGGCTCCAAAGGGCATACCGCTTTTTTTAATAATTACGTATCTATTTTGTCGATATTTCAGGATCATCTTCTCACCCGATTTTATTTGCTGAATGTGTCAGCTTACGGCAAATCATAAATTGCACGGGATATTTTTGTTTGCTATAATAATAACAACATTGCTTATTATAAAAAAAGGAGGAGTTTACAATGAATATCAAACGGGAGGTCAGCGTAAAGAAAGTGCAGCAGGACGCTGAAAATTACTTCGGCAACGGATTTTTTTGCTGTGAGGCATTGGTGGCGTCGATAATGGACAATTTTGAACTGGACATTCCGAGAGAGGTTATAGGTATGGCATCCGGAATGGCAGTTGGTGCCGGACGCTCAGGATGTATGTGCGGCGCATTGAACGGGGGAGTATTGGCTTTAGGTATTTTTTTCGGCCGTTCGCAGCTGAGCGGGAAAGATGATCCCAAAGTGGTGAAATGTATGGCTTTAACGCATGAACTGCATGATTGGTTCAAACAGGCAACTGGGAAAAATTCTACCTGCTGCCGTGTCCTGACCAGGGAATTTGATATGAGCAAGGGCGAGCATTTTCAGCAGTGTGTGCACTTCACGGGAATGACTGCGGCTAAGGTTGCGGAAATCGTTATTCGTGAATTGGGGCTTACTAATTTGGATGAAAAAGAAAGTTTAAGCACGCAAACTGTGTAGGGAAGAAGGCATTAGTCTAATGGAAATCATTAAGAAAACACCGGTGGCTCTCTGCGGATTGATGTTAGGCGTGGCGTCGCTCGGCAATCTGCTCAAAAGTTTTTCCGAGGGCATTTATATGGCGTGCGGTATTGCAGCCGGCATGCTCATGCTCCTGTTTGTCCTGAGGTGCATATTATTTCCACAAAAATTATCGGATGATATGAAGAGTCCGGTAACGGCAAGCATAGCCGGAACATTCT
>DHDI01000025.1 GCA_002399285.1 Thermoanaerobacterales bacterium UBA4880 | reverse complement strand
TGTCCATGAAAGACGAATTAAAACGGATAATTGAGGAGAACAGGAGCAAATGTGACCTCTTATATTTAAAGTAAACGCTCTTAAGATGGCTTTAATGTATGATATTTTTTGAAGGAGGAAAATATGAACTATGATAAAGGCATTGCGTATAGATCATCGATTGATGCATGGACAAGTGGCCTTTTCCTGGGCTAATTATTTAGGTATTAATCGAATTATTGTCATTGATGATAAGGTGGCTAATGATGATTTTCAAAAGATGGTATTGAACATGGCGAAGCCTGCTGGCATAAAATTTAATATATTTTCCGTTGATTCTGCTAATAACGATATAGGGAAAATAAATCAATTAAAGGATAATATTTTTATTATCTTTGGTTGTACCGAAAACGCTGCCAGGTTTATATTATCAAATCCGCAGTTTAGTGAATTAAACCTTGGAGGAATTGCCAAAAAAGATGGATCCAAAAAATATTCAGAGACAGTTTATTTGACAGACAGCGAGGAAGATGATCTAAAGAAGATTGAAAAAACAGGTGTTAAATTATATATGCAGCAGCTGCCCACAAGTACAAAAGAGAATTTAACTTTAATATAAGGAGGTGAAAGAGATGCTGTTAAAATCTATTTTAATAGGTTTGGTTTCAGTATTTAGGATTTTGGATTCAAGGGTATTGGGACGTTTGAACTTTGAAAGACCGTTGATCACATGCACGATCGTAGGATTGATTTTGGGCGATGTGAAAACCGGTTTATTGGTTGGGGCTCAGATGGAAATGATCACCCTGGGTATGATGTCGGTAGGGGCATCGGGTATTGATATGAATATGGGCGCTATTACCGGGTGTGCATTAGTTATAATGTCAGGGGCCAGTATTGAAGCTGCATTGACCATAGCATTGCCAATGACCCTATTGGATAATTTATTAGATTCTATAGCAAGTATTATCCGAATTAATTTTTGTCATCTATGCGATAGGTACGTAGATGAGGGAAATTATAGGGTTGCTAAAAGGGTTCACATTGCATATGGGCCTATTTTATACTCTATTCAAGCTTTTATTCCGGTTTTTGTTGCCGTGTATTTGGGCAGCGATTTTATCAACACGATACTTAGAGCAGTTCCCGAGTTTATAATGTCCGGAATAAGTCTTGGAGCCAATATAATTTCATTTTTTGGATTTGCAATGTTGCTCTCTACAATGGTCAACAAAAAGAATGTGGTATTCTTTTTACTGGGATTTTTTATAACTGCTTTTTCAGGAATGAACCTGACTGGAATTGCCATTATCTCCATAATAGCCGCAATTGTCCTATATCAGCTGAAATATTCGGATAAGGGCATGTCGGGGGAAAATGAAGTTGACGAATTGTCTGATCAAAAATTATAAAAAGAGGTGAGAATATGTCGGAAGAGGGTTTGGAGGCACAGCGAAGTTATCCATTAAATAAAAAACTTAGAGAGTTCTTTTGGGGCGGCTGGTGCATGCAGGCGATGTGGAACTATGAACGCCAAATGAATACGGCTTTCATGTGGGGAATGTCCAATACTATCGACCGTATTTATAATAAACCTGAGGAGGATGCAAAACGGAAAGAGGCCTATAAACGGCATCTGGAATTTTTCAATATTACCCCTCAATTTGGCTCGTTTGTATTGGGACTCAGTGCAGCTATGGAGGAGGAATATGCGGCTGATCCCGACGGATTTGATCCTAAAATGATCAATTCTGTGAAAGTAGCCCTTATGGGACCACTGTCGGGTATCGGTGATTCGCTGTTCCAGGGAACAATTAGAGTAATAGCAATGAGCATCGGTATTTCGCTGGCTCAGCAGGGTTCAATATTGGGTCCTATTTTTGCCATGCTTATATCCTTTGGCACCAGTTTTCCCATTACATGGTATGGTGGCAAATTGGGATATATCAATGGACAAAAATATCTGCAGCAGATTTCAAAAAGCAATCTGATGGATAAGGTTATGTACGGATGCAGCATAGCCGGCCTGATGGTCATAGGCGGTATGGTTGCAGGGCTGGTTAATATTACCACTCCCTTAGCATTTGGCAAAGCTTTTCAATTACAAGCGGTACTCGATGGGATTTTTCCTAAAATGATCCCGTTGGCGTTAACCGGGATTATGTTTTATTTTGTAAAAAAAGGCGCTAAGCCAATGGCGGTTATTTTGTCATGTTTTGTAGTTGGAATTGTATTAAATTACTTCAAAATTCTGGCGGTATAGAGAGGGGACTATAATGGTCAATATACATGAGATTATAGAAAAAATTTATAAGGACAGAAAGATCAAGTCGGTCAATTTTGTAGGATGCGGTGGTTCATTGGCTTGTTTTTATGCGCCTTATTACTACATTAAAAGAGAATCTGATACAATTTCTTCAAGTTATACGACTTCAAATGAATTTGTCCATGATACGCCCAAGGATGTAAATGAAAACAGTATAGTTGTAGTAGCTTCAAGAAGGGGCAATACACCGGAAACTGTAGTAGCCGCACGGACAGCTAAAAAACTTGGCGCAGTTGTAATTGGCTTAACGTATGAAAAAAATACCGTGATGGAAGACAATGTAGATTATATTATACAATTTAAGGATGATGATGAAGGGCTTTTTGAAGAATCCAAAGGTGCATATGCTTTAAAGATAGCGTATGAAGCGCTGCATTTTGCTGAAAACCATGATACCTATGAGCAGATGTGTGAAGCTACTAATAAACTAAATGATATAATTGTTAGGGCAAAGAAAGAAATCGTTCCTGAGGCAGTCAAATTCAGCATTGATTTTAAGGATGACCCTGTTATTTATGCCATAGGAAGCGGGACAGCTTGGTCGGCAGCTTATCAACAGACGGTTTGCAATTTTCTTGAAATGCAATGGATAAATTCCGGTACCATCCATTCCGGAGAGTTTTTCCATGGGCCCTTTGAAATCACCGATCCGAACACGGCCTTTTTGATGATGATGTCGACGGGGGCTACAAGGGAACTGGATGAAAGGGTGATCAGATTCTTAAAGAAATATAACAATCACTTTGCCGTTATCGATGGGAAAGAATATGGGATGGACGCTTTAGGCAAGGTAAGCGGTTACTATGACGCTCTGTTCTGCAGCTCCGTAGTCGGCGTTTATAATAAACTGTTGGCAGATATGAGGGACCATTCATTAGATAAACGTAAATATATGTGGAAGTTTGACTATTAAGGATTCATATCAAAACAGCTGATTTTAGCATGATTGTAAACAGGGACAGAAGCTATAGCTTCTATTCCTGTTATTTTATAATGCTACAGGTATGCATACGTTCCAATAGATGCAAGCTTCGAATTTTTCTTACACGTTAGAGGAAATGATATCAAGACCAAGGGTGTCCTTGGCGACGAGGAATATTAAAACTGGCGGGGTAAATCTCCGGCTTTATGAACAGAGATCTTATCAGATCGAAGATAAAAGTACGACTGCCATATAAGTGAAAAACTAATGGTCATACGGAATCATTTATAGATAGTGAACTCTACTTGCTCGGAGAATACAGACTGTAAAAAACATGACCTTCAGTATTATCCTCATATGATGTGGTTTTCTCTTAATAAATGAGTTAGAATATAATTAATACAAATTTAATATAATTTAGGTGAAGAAAATGGACAAAAAGGTGATGAGGGGAAAGATATTTGCTATGGTGTGGCCGGCGGCCATTGAGAGCATTCTTGAGATGACCGTCGGCTTTGTTGCCACAGCCATGGTGGGACATATCAGCATAACGGCGATAGGTGCGGTGGGTCTGACCAACAGGATCACGCAGATGGTCTGGGCGCTGTATAACAGCATTACCACGGGCGCTACCATTCTCGTGGCCCAGCGATACGGATCACAGGATATGGACGGTGTGAAAAAGGCGGCTATGCAGGCGCTGATGGTCGGCATAGCGGGGATACTTGTCATATGCGTTATAATAATGATCGCCGGTAAATATTTTCTTATCGGCCTGGGCGCTAAGGGACAGTTGTTGGGGGACGCTATCATTTACTTAAATACGATAGTATACAGTTTGCCTGCCATGGTCATTGTGTTGGTATCGGGCAGTATAATGAGGGGTATGGGAAATGCCAAGACCCCTATGAATATAGCTTTGATCATAAACTCTGTCAACATACTGTCCGGCTATACGTTTATATATGGAAAGGTGGGCATTCCCGCATTCGGCATTAAGGGAGCGGCAATGGCCGCCATAGTCGCCCAGAGTGTGGGCGCGGTCTTAGATATCTTCGTGCTGTTCGGAAGAGACGGCATCATGTGCGGATACATAAATCTTGAAAATGCCAGGATCCGCTTTAAAGAGGCCTATGATATTCTCCGCATAGGCATTCCCACGGCTATGGAGTCCGTATTTTGGCAGCTTGCCCATATAGTGCTGACTACCATTGTCATAGGTTTCGGCGACGTTGTTCTTGCCACGCATCAGTTGGGCATACAGGCCGAATCGATCTCATATATGCCGGCCCAGGGTTTCGGTATAGCTTCAACGGCGCTGGTCGGTCAGTGCGTGGGCGCGGGTGACCTGAAAAAGGCCAAGGAGTACGTGAAGGAGATATCATTCTGGTCGGGTATAGTAACGTTGTTCTGCGCAGGATTTTTGTTTTTCTGTCCCCAATTGGTGATGGGTATACTTACGAATCAAAAGGAGGTTATTACCTTAGGATGCAAGTATCTGAGGCTTATGGCTCTGGCTCAGCTTCCTCAGAATCTGTCGGGTGTTATAAACGGGGCTCTTAGGGGTTCGGGCGATACAAAGGCGCCGATGCTTGTGGCGGGGACCGGACTCTGGGCGGTCAGGGTACCGCTGGCCTTTTTACTGACTAAGGTATTCGGGACGGACATCATGGGCGTATGGTTTGCCATGACGTTGGATCTGTTTGTAAGATTCGGGCTCAGCCTATTCAGGTACAGAAAATTTGGGTTTGCAGTAGCGGCGAGCAATGAGGCGTGATCCTGTGCTTTGTTTTTTGCCGCAGTTGAGATCGGATGTACTATATATATAGGGAGGTGTGGCAGATGAGTAAACTTTTTACACCGTTCAGAATAAAGAACATGGAGGTCAAGAACAGGATCATGATGTCGCCGATGTGCATGTATTCGGCGGGAGACGACGGAATGGCCGGCGAATGGCATCTGGTGCATTATGGGACAAGGGCGGTCGGCGGAGCCGGTCTTATAATGCAGGAGGCTACGGCGGTGGAAAAGAGGGGAAGGATCACCGGCAATGACCTGGGGCTTTGGAACGATGACCAGATCGAGCCGGTCAGGAGGATCGTGGATTTTGTGCATTCGGCAGGCGGCAGGATGGGCGTGCAGATATCCCATGCGGGAAGGAAGTGCGAGGTGAAGGGCGAGAATATCGTTGCGCCTTCCTCTATGGATTGGAGCGAGGAATATCCCGCGCCGTCCGAACTTTCCAGGGAGGAGATAGGGGATATTGTAAAGGCTTTCGGCCAGGCCGCCCGCCGTGCTGTCGCGGCGGGATACGACACCGTCGAGGTCCATGCAGCCCACGGTTACCTCATCCATGAATTCCTTTCGCCGCTCTCCAATAAGAGGCCGGATGAATACGGCGGTACGAGGGAGAACAGGGTAAGGTTTTTAAGAGAGGTGCTCACGGAGGTCAAGAAGAATATTCCAAAGGATATGCCGGTATTTGTAAGGGTATCGGCTGCGGACTTTGTGGAGTGCGGCTTGGATATAGCCGAGACAGTGGAGATGGTCAAGCTTGTGAAGGATCTTGTGGATATTGTGGATTGCAGTTCGGGCGGACTGCTTTCTACGCACATAGATATATACCCCGGCTACCAGATAACCTATGCCGAGGCCGTAAGGAAAGAGACGGGCTTACCGACGGCGGCGGTGGGTTTGATATCTGATCCCGAAATGGCGGAAGAGATAATAGGAAACGGAAGGGCGGATATGGTGGTATTGGGCAGGGCGCTTTTGAGACAGCCCTATTGGCCGGTATACGCGGCTCACGAGCTCAAGGCCGGGGACGTGATCGCGCAGCAGTATTACAGAGGGAAATACAGATAACCGGTAATAAAAAGGGGAGATGGTGAAATATCCATCTCCCCTTTTGCTTTCACATCTTTTCAAACATATCCTTTGTCGCACCGCATTCGGGGCAGGTCCAGCTGTCGGGAAGCTTTTCAAATGGTGTTCCAGGCGCGACTCCCTGATCCGGATCACCCACCGAAGGATCGTAGATGTAACCACATACCGTGCACTGCCATTTTTCCATAAAATATTCCTCCTCAGTTAAAATTTTTAGACAGGCCTTGATTTATTAATCCACATATATTATACTTATATGTAGATAATAATCATTTTCCTTACCTTTAAATTTTAACATAACTCATAACAATTGTATAGCATATGGAACGGTTTTTCAATTAAAAATTAATATTATAGGGGGGTAATCGAAATGGATAAGTACGTGGTGATAGGAAACGGAGCGGCGGGCCTGAACGCTGCGGAGAGCATAAGGGACAGGGATAGGGACGGGAAGATCACGATGGTGTCCCAGGAGAAGTACTATACATACAGCAGGCTGATGTTGTCTCACTATCTGGGCAAGGACGTTCAGCCGGAAAAGCTCTATATACATCCGGTGAGCTGGTATGAGGAACGCAGCATTGAATTGATGACGGATACCGAGGTGGAAGCGGTAGACATAGCGGGAAAAACGGTAAAGACTTCCAGGGGCGATCTGCCCTATACCAAGCTCATCATAGCCAGCGGCAGCTATAGCTTTATCCCGCCAGTGGAGGGTACGGACAAAAAAGGCGTATTTGCTCTGAGGAGCTACGACGATATGTCGGCGATAACCGCGGCCATCAAGTCGTCCAAAAAGGCCATCGTCATAGGCGGCGGCGTATTGGGCCTGGAGACCGCATGGGCGATAAGGCAGGCCGGTCTCGATGTGGACGTACTGGAGTTCTTCCCCAGACTGCTTCCCAGGCAGATGGACGAAGAGGGCTCAGCTATACTTAAGAAGATAGTGGAAAATGCCGGAGTCACTCCTTATCTCGGCGTGGAGACAAAAGCCGTTTTGGGCAGTGACAGAGCGAAGGGCGTGGTGCTCAAGGACGGCCGGGAGATAAGGGCCGACTTCATCGTGTTCTCTTCGGGCGTAAGGCCGCATGTGGAATTCTTAAAGGGCCAGGCCGTGACCGTCAACAGGGGCATAGTCATAGATGAACATGCTAAGACCAGTGCGGACGACGTATACGCCGCCGGGGACGTCGCGGAATTCAACGGAGCTTTGCCCGCCATATGGCCGGTGGCTCAGGAGCAGGGCAAGACAGCCGGTATGAACGCGGCCGGCGAGGAAGCGGTCTATCATGCCATACCGCCTTCAAATATGCTGAAGGTAATGGATGCCAGCTGTTTCTCAGTCGGAGAGATCAATAATGAAAAAGGTGAGCTCAAGGAGCTCAAGTATGCCGGAGACAAGGAGTATTACAAGTTGCTCTTAAGAGGCAGCGTACTTGTAGGTGCTATGATGATAGGCGACGTCTCCGCATCGACCAGGATAAAGTCATACATCGATCAGGGAAAGGATATTTCATCTTACCTGAACGGTAAGAATGCAAAAGAAATCATCAGCAGTTTATAACTGTTTATATATAAACCCATAGAGGTTCATTTCCTCCCCATTGAATTGGCACCGTCCTTCCCCAGGACGGTGCCTTTTGACTTGAAATATTTGCCGCAGTCTGCCGGTTTTATTGGCATGATCTTGTGGAAACTGTGGATAGGTTATTCCTGCTTTTTATTTTTTCTGAAATGAGGCAGTTTAAAGGGCCTGCGTCTATGTATCAGGTATAGTATGAGCGCGATTATCAATATGGCTGGAAGGGCCGATATTATGAATATGACTATGTTCAAGACGAGGTTTACCATGAAGTTGAGGGTGGATACGAATCCGTTTCTAATGCGGATGGTCATCTCGCCGCCCGACAGTATGTTCCAGTCTATGTATTTGGATACCGCCACCGTTTCCCGGGTGGGCTGCAGGTCTATATTCACGAGGGACATGGCCGTCAGCTGATTCCACAGCTTTATCTGGCCCTTGAGCTGCTCTATCCTCTCCTGCACGGGATCGAGCTGCTGTTTTACCTTGAGTATCTCTTCGACGGTCTTGGCCTGCTTCATTATCTCCTTCAGCTGGGCCTCTTGGAGTAGGGCGTTGTCCAGCCTGGCCTGGGCGTCGTAATATTGATCCGTGATGTCCTCGGTGTTTATATTCTGCCGCAGGACCTTGCCCTGGGAAGACAGATAATCGAGGAACTGCTGCAGTTTGTCTGCCGGTACCCTTACGCTTATGTCGTATATCTTGCGGTCGTTATAGTCAGATACGTCGGAGGATACGAGGTAGCCGCCCATGGACTCCGCCTTTTTTATTATGGAATCGTAGGATGACTTGGTGTCCTTCACCTCCACGGAGGTATCGACGTTTTTGACCAGTTTTCTTATGCCTGCCGGTTGTTGGTCTTCTTTGGAGGCATCGGCTGCCTGGTCGGTTGTATTGCCGGAGTATCCGCCGGCCTCTTCCTGCGGCGCGGTCGAGTTACCAATGCCGCGGTCAGCGCTGCTGCCGCATGAGGTCATTATGAGAGCTGCCGTCAGAATTACGGCCATGAGCAAAACAACTTTTTTCTTCACTTTTCTCCCCCTTTATTCTTTTATCCTTTAGATGCATATCTTATTAAAAAGTTCCCGCGTGTCAGAAAATATTTACCAGGCTGAACTTTTCACTTTCGGGTATATGTTCCACCAGTGCCTTAAACGTGTTGTATTCGGCCATCGACTCATTGATGTCCTTATACTTTACAAAGCTCTTGAGCCGGGTGAGGCTCATCTCGATATTATCAATTTCCTGATGATTTATCAATACCGCCCATATGCCTTTGACGGACGACCATTGGCGGGACGTCTTGGCCAGGCCGTCGGAGGCGGCATCCCAGTCTCCGCCGTCTATCCTGTCCGGCAGGTCCTCTATGCTTTGGGAGATGGCGTTTGCCATATTCTTTAAGTAATAGTAGGAGCAAACGTCCAGGCCGATGATGAAGATCAGTATTACCGTCAGGATGATGGCTGCGGCCTTCACTTTGCCGCCTCCTTAGCCTGGATGAACAGGCTGCCGTTCTCGTCCACCGAGGCTATCAATACGTTGGAAACGTCAGTTATATTGTATGCTTTGAGCTGGCTGATAAGCCAGGCATAGTCCTTTTTTACCTTGTTCAGAGACCTGTAGTCTATCACCCCGTCTATGATCACGGGAAGGGGCAGCCCTTCGTTGGGCGGCTGCAGGTTGAAGTCTCCGGGATTTGCCGGCCGCTTTTCCGCCTTGGGGATGACGCTCAGGGTGCCGTTGGTCTCGAGTATGGCGTACTCCACGTCGGCTATGTTGTAATATCCCTGGCTGCGCAGTGCCTCCAGAAGGTCGTTTATGTTATACCTCTCTTTTCGCATCGCTTCTTCCAGAAGTCTTCCCTTTTCCACCAGCACGGTGGGAATGCCGCATATTAACTCCCTTCCCTTTATGCTCCTCATGGATATGTATGACAGGGCCAGCTGGCTTATGAGCAGGGTGAGTATGGGTATGATGCCTGCCAAAAGAGGTATGCCGGTATTCTGCATGGGTACGGCTCCCAGGTCGGCTATCATCACGGCCACGACCAGCTCATAGGGCTGAAGCTCGCCTATCTGCTGTTTGCCCATCACCCGCATGACTACGACCACAAGGGCATAGAGTATCAGCGCTCTTGTAAAGATCACGAGCATAAAAACACCTCCCTTAGCTTTAGTATTGGGAGGTTTATAGCTTATTATTCCTCAAGCTTTTTCTTCTTTTCCTCAAATTCCTGGTCGCTTATTTCGCCGCGGGCATAGCGCTCTCTCAATATCTCCACGGCGTAGTTCTTGCTGCGGCTGCCGCCCCTCTTCTTATTGACCAAATAAACTATGAGGTAAACAATTCCGACGATCACGGCCATGATTATTACCGGCATCCACATTAATAAACCTGTATTGGGAAAGTCACCGTTCCAGTCATTCATCGTCCGCCACATTCTAAGCATTCTCCTTTAAGGTTATTTTATGTTTTATAATTCATTATATCACAGTTTTCGGGCGAGGGCGGGGACATGTGCGAGGACTTTGTCGGAGGATGGGTTTTATATGAGGCGCATTTATATTATAATTATGTTAGGGATTTGTTTATGATTACTGGAGGGATGGCTTTGAAATATCAGCTGGTGGTGTCGGATATAGACGGCACGTTGGTGGATGACGATAAGAGGATCTCGGATGCGACGATGAGATGCATAGATGAGTACAGGTCGCGGGGAGGTATGTTCACCATAGCGACGGGCCGCGGCGAAAGAGCGGCCAGGCCGTTTATCGACAAGCTTCGTATAGACATACCCGCCATCATATTTAACGGCGGAGAGTTGTATCATCCTGAATCCGGCGCGATCTATGCTCATTATCTGAATAAGGGAATAGCGGATATGGTCATAGACCGGTTTAGGGATACGGATCTCGGCGTGGTGACATATCATAATGACAGGATATTCATAGCGGACTACAAGCCATCCCATGACCTCTATATGGCGCTGGAAAAGGTCGAGATAGATAGAATACCGAACCTTAAGGCCGTGGATGAGGTGAATAAGATACTGCTGGTGGGCGATGTGGGCGAGGCGCAGGCAATAACGGAAGAACTGGAAGACCGCTGCGGCGTGCCGATAAACCACGTGCAGACTGAGGATATATATTTGGAGATCCTGCCTGACGGCATATCCAAGGGCAAGGGACTTAAAGAGCTGTGCGCATCTCTTGGGGTGAGCCTTCAAAAGACCATGGCCATCGGCGATCAGATGAACGACATAGCTATGCTGGAAGCCGCGGGGTGCGGCGTCGCCATGGAAAACGCCATGGAAGAAGTGAAAAAAGTGGCAAGTTTTGTCACCAAAAAAAATACCGACGATGGTGTGGCGCATGTGCTAAAAAAAGTTTTGGCTATGGTATAATAAAATCAGAGAGATAAGTCAAAGGGGGAGGGGATCAAAATGGCCAGGCCGATTTTGGTTTTTTACATGACGGCTGTCATGATAATCGTTGTCGTAGAGCTGTACAGACAGGACAGGGTGCTTTGTGCCCCGTTTTATGTCAGAAGAAAGATCCTGTTTGAAATCAGGTACAGAAACACAAGAGAGGACAGAAACATCCTGATGACCTATACGGCAGGCACCGTGCTTTTTTCCCTGTTTATGTACATGAAGGATTACGGCCTGCCCGACTTCCTGCTCCTTATCGTATCATACGCGGTCATACTCTTGTATCTATACAACAAAAGAGACATACTCCTGGTCTATAAGGAAAAGCTGATACACCTCGGGCCGACCACACAGGTCTATAACTTTGACATATATAATACCTACAGGATCTCCTATGAGGAGAAGGCCCTTTATCTCTATACCGAAGACCCGTTGGAGAGACCGGTCAGGATACCCCTCGACATAAAGACCGAATACCTGATGGATCTCAATGATATCATCTCTCCATTCGTGAGGCAGATGGTCAAAAGATAAAAGAGATCCCTCCGTATGAACAAAAAACGGAGGGATCTTTATATAGCCTGCAGCTCTTTATTATCGGCACGCCCGACAGATCTTAAGGTTCCGTTCCGATATCTGCTCTTTTATAATCCTTAAACAGAACCAGTATCAATACGGCATCGCACAACAATATGATCCCGTTCAGATAGAAGGGTATAGAATGACCGAAAGCGTCATACAGCCAGCCCCCAGCCAGCGGCCCAACAGCCGCGCCCAGGCTGGTCACGAATAAATACCAGCCGTATGCGTAGCCGCGGATATCCTTTCCCACCATATCGGAGACCAACGCCTCTTCCGCAGGAGAGGACATAACGACTCCTATCGATTCCGCAACCCAGAGAATTACCAAGAATACCATGCTGTTTACATGGGTGAACCACAGGGAAACTATGCCTGAACCTATCAGCCCTGCGGTCATGGGCATTATCCTGCCGAATTTATCACTTACTCCGCCCAATTTTGAAGGTAAAAAGGAATATACCAGGGCGCCGGGAATAAATGCGACCGCCAACATTCCTATATCCGCGGTAAATCTGTCCTGAAGGTAGATTATCAGGAGAGGGTTTAACATCGATGATGATATCGAGCTTATAAAAGTGATCAGCAATAATTTCGTAAAATTAACGTCCAGCCGATTACTGCCGGATGCGGATGTGTCCGGACGGCTGCCTGCCGACCTCGTCTCAGGTATGTATCTGTATGCGATAAAAGCCGCTATGATCGACAAGACCGCATAACACTTAAATAAAACACTCCAACCGCTTATCAGAGGAGAGCCGCTCAATAAAATAAAGCCTATGGCAGCGCCGTACAGGGCACCCCTGCTGCTTGCACCGTCCACCTGCCCGATGGCGCTCCCACGTTTTTTCTCATCGGCGATGTCCATAGCTATGGAATAAGCAGGGATCCACATAAATGAGGAACCTATGGCCTGAATCAATCTGCTTAAATATAATGAGAACATATCGGTTGAATATGAAAACAAAATCATCGAAATGCCGTAAAAGAGAAAAGCCGTAACAAAAAACATCTTCCTCCCGTACCTGTCTATCCCTTTTCCGATAAACGGGCGCAGGATCAAGGTAACTACGCTGAATATCGAAAATAACCCTCCGATGGCCATTGCGCCGCCGCCTATCCTCTTACTGTAAATAGGCAGTATAAAAGACATGATCCCGAAAGAAAATGACCCCAATATCATGCATGTCTTTAGACGGCGTCTGGTCGCAGATACGTCTTCCATAAAGACCTCCCATATGCGCAAGCGCAATCTTAATTACAATTCATTATACATAAATTAACCAATTTTGACAACACGTTCTAAGATATTGCCGGCACTTTATATCCTCGTATAGGATATCGCCTCTCTCATCTTTTTGACGGCTACAGTGGAAAGTTCTTTTCTCCTTATCGCCGTGCAGTTGTACAAAACGTCTATTACGGCCAGATGGGCGATCCGGGAGGCAAAGGCCTCAAATTGCTGCTCGGTCTCATGGGAAATGACGTTGATGGGAACGTCCACCTTCTGACTGACCGGTGATTTGGAGAACGAGGTTATACCTATGGTCTTTGTGCCGTTTTCCTTGGCTATATCCAATAGATTCAATATATCCAAGTTAGAACCGGAATGGGAGATCACCACTATAGCATCCTTTTCGGTAAGCTGGGAAACCGACATCAGCTGCATATGATAGTCCGTATATGACGAGACCTTTAGACCTATACGCAAAAATTTATGATTGGCATCCATGGCAACGATGCCCGAACCGCCGTTGCCGTAGAATACGATTTGATCAGAATCCAATATATAATCCACGGCCTTTTTAATACACATGGGGTCGATCATGTTCATCGTATCATTCAGCACTGATATATTGGAATTAAAAACCTTATTTATGATGGCCTGTTCACTGTCGGAATCGGTGATCTGAGCGGCGGAATAATTGTGGGTGTCGGCCGTCGAATCTGCGGCCAAGGATATCTTAAGGTCATAGAAACCCTTAAAATTGATTTTTTTACAAAACCTGAATATGGTGGAGTCTGCGACATCCAATTCGGCCGCCACCTGACTTATTGTAGAGTATATGACCTTTTGAGGGTCGTTTAGTATATAATCGGCGATCTTCTTTTCCGTCTTATTAAAACTCATATACATAGATTTAATTTCAAGTATCACCCGCGGAGTGGATTCCATATATCGATCACCTTTCTAAGCTTTATTTTAAGCATGGAAACTTAATAATTGTATATTTTAGAATTTTAAATTGATAGCTAAATAGATTTTAACTTATTTTACCGTTTTATGGAAGACAAAATTTTAAGCCGTTTTCTGATGGGATTTGTGCAACGTAATTAAAGAATTATTTTTATTATATCATAAAAAAAGGACTTGAAAAATAGTTTCCCACAGTATATAATTAAAAAAGAATTTTATTTTTTATGAGAGTGATGAAAATAATTTTCGAACTTTGTTTGAACTGCTTAATAATAGGCATATAGAGAACGATTAACCAAGGGCATCATATTCTAAAGCGAGAGGAAGATACAATGAACGATATAGGATTGATAGGCTTAGGTGTAATGGGAAAAAATATTGTCTTAAATATCGAAGATAAGGGATATAGCGTCTCAGTCTATAACAGGACATACCAAAAGACCAAAGACTTTATAGAAAACGATGCCAAAGGCAAGAGGATATTTGCTTACAGTGATATAGAGTCTTTGGTAAAGTCACTGTGCAGGCCAAGAAAGATATTGCTGATGGTAAAGGCAGGACAGCCGGTGGATGATATGATCCAAAAATTAATGCCCTTCCTGGATGTGGGAGATATTATTATAGACGGCGGAAACACCTATTATTTAGACACCACGAGAAGGATCAGGGAAGCAAACGCAAACAAGATACTATACCTTGGTATGGGTATCTCGGGAGGAGAGGAAGGCGCCCTTAAGGGGCCGTCAATAATGCCCGGAGGTTCTAAAGAAGCGTACGATTTAGTAAAGGACATACTACTGAAAATAGCGGCACAGACCGAATCTGGTCCCTGCTGCGCCTATATGGGCAGCGATTCGGCCGGGCACTTTGTAAAGATGATCCACAACGGAATAGAATATGGGATCATGCAGGCCATGTCGGAGACCTATGACATAATGAACAAGGTGTTGAAACTCTCTGCCTATGAGATAGGGGATATATTTGAAAGATGGAATGACGGCGAACTCAACTCATATCTCATGGAAATATCCTATAAGATAATGAGGCATAGGGATAAGGAGACCGGAAAGCCTACGGTGGAACTGATATTGGATAAGGCGGGCCAAAAGGGAACGGGGAAATGGACCGTCCAGACCGCGATAGATATGGGAATACCAGCGGTATCTCTAAGCGCAGCTTTGCAGGGAAGGACCCTATCGTATTTTAAAGAAGACAGGGTAAAGATATCTCAGAAAATAGATAAACGGTATCCCGAAGCTCAATATGATAAAGAAAAAGTCATAGAGGATCTGAAGCAATCGCTGCTCTTTACCAACCTCATACTGTTCTCTCAGGGACTCTGGCTTATGGAGGAAGGATCAAAGGAATATGACTTTGACATCGATATATCCGAGGTACTTAAGATTTGGAAGGGCGGCTGCATAATAAGATCTAAGATGCTTGACTACATGAGAGACGTTGTAAACGAGGACAGGGAAAATATCAATCTTCTGGATAATGGGAGAGTACTGGATTTCCTGACGGATAAACTGGATTCCGTGAAGTATGTAACAAGTATCGCAAAGGATAATTATATACCCGCCGTCGTTCACAATTCGGCCTTAGACTATTTCTTCAGCATGACGGAAGCAAACCTGCCGGCAAACTTTATACAGGCTCAGAGGGACTTCTTTGGAGCGCATACCTACAACAGAATCGATAAAGAGGGAGTTTTCCATACCATCTGGGAATGAAAAACAACATTATTTGGTGAATAAATGCCCTATTCTACTATGAATTTGGTATCATGTCATTAAAGAAGAGTTACAGAAAATCTTTTAAAGACATATTTATTTTTTTCATGTTATAATTGAACAAGCGAAATAAACTCGCCAGCTACAAAACCATAGGTTTTTTAGCTGGCTTTGGGTATTTTGAAATGATAAGGTGGTTAAGACGGCATGATAAAAGCGGTTATTTTTGATATGGACGGTTTGATGATAGACAGCGAAAGGGTAAAGAACAGATTTCGCTCTGAGATAAAAAGAGACATGGGTTACGGCGACGACAGTGATCTTATGAGCGAGACCTTCGGAAAAACAAGAACGGAGATCAGGCGCATCTACATTGAGAGGTATGGTCCCGGCTATCCTTTAGAGGAGATTTATAAGAGATGCAATGCATTGTGGAAGGATTACCTTGATGAGTACGGTGTTCCCATAAAAAAAGGATTGATAGAGTTGCTGGAATATCTGAAAGATAGTGATTATCAAATAGGAGTAGCTACCTCTACGGGCGAAAGAGAAACCAAATATTTACTGAAAGAGGCTGATATCATCGACTATTTCGATGTGATCGTGACAGGCGAAATGGTCGTACGCTCAAAGCCGCAGCCCGATGTATACCTTAAGGCTGCGCGGCTGTTATCCATAGAACCGGAGTATTGTATGGCACTTGAAGATTCGCCCAACGGCGTTCGGTCGGCCTTAAATGCGGGTATGGAGGTAGTGATGGTGCCGGACATGATAGAACCCACCGGCGAATTGAAGAAAATCGCTAGTTATGTGGTGGACAGTTTGGATGATGTGATTCCCATATTAAAAAGAGAGTGTCGCGGTTAGCGGCGATCCTCAAACTGATAACAAAGTATCATATTTTTTGGTACCTTGTTTTTTTTTACTAGAAAATAGTAAAATATAGATAAGTGATAGGGAAGAAGTGCTCAATCAAATAAATTAAGTTAGCCAAAAGTGCCGTATTTGTTGATAGGAATAGATATATTTTATAGCCATTGCCCCGAAAGTCCTATCATACCTTTTCTGGACATAAAATACCCCCAAGTAGGTTTTTATATTTCTTGAGGGTATCATACAGGTTATCTCCTAATTAACGGTTCATTTATTTCATTTAATTATAATCTCTTGCTTCTTTTATCCTTTTAACAAATTCTCTGGCTGTCTTTGTTATATCTTCTTTTGAACCATTAGTAAGGCTCCCACCTACGCCTACTGCTATGCAGCCGTTTTTAATCCATTCCTTTACATTATCTAAGTTAACTCCTCCTGTAGGCATTAATAATGCTTGAGGAAAAGGGCCTTTAATCGCAGATATAAAGGAAGGCCTTACGGTATTGCCAGGGAAAATTTTTATTATATCAGTTCCAAACTCCATTGCCTTTATCATTTCTGTAACGGTCATACAGCCTGCTATATAGGGTATCTGATATCTGTTACAGAGTCTTGCCGTTGCCTCATCGAAGGCCGGACTGACTATATATTTTGCTCCTATCAATATGGCCAATCTTGCGGTTTCACTGTCTAAAACTGTACCAGCTCCTACCAATAGTTTATCTCCTAACTCTTCCGTCAATGATTCTATAACCTTATGAGCACCTGGAACAGTGAATGTAATTTCTATTGAAGTTATTCCGCCATCCATACATGCTAAAGCAATTTTTTTAGCATCGTCACTGTTGCTTGCTCTTACAACGGCGATAATTCCTATCTTTTCAATTTCACTTAAAATCTCGTATTTTCTCATATTATACCTCCCATAATTTTTATTTAAAAATAATTTATATAAATATCGTATTGTTGATAGGTGATTTAGAAAATTAAGTTGTTCAAAGGGTACGGAATCCTTTAAAATCGGCCCCTTTATAAAACGGAAATATGGTTGAATCTGCTAACGATGTTTATCAATATTTGGTTTATAGTTAAGTAAATGGGTTCTTGAAAATTAAGAATATAATCTGCAATTT
>DHDI01000010.1:111688-147133 GCA_002399285.1 Thermoanaerobacterales bacterium UBA4880 | reverse complement strand
CCATCCTTTTTTATCCTCCTTTATGTAAATATAAATTATATATGAACCGGCTTATTTGTCAGCCTTAATGTTTATACTTTTAAAATGGAGCCCATGACCGGGTTCGAACCGGTGACCTCCGCCTTACCAAGGCGACGCTCTGCCTACTGAGCTACGTGGGCCTGATTTGGATAACTCAATTGTTGATTTTACTATAACATGATGCATATGTCAATATGCAAAATAAATAATCAGCTATCCAGATACTTCTCTAATTTCCGCTTCACTCTCTGCAGGGCATTATCTATGGATTTGACATGTCTGTCCATTGTGGTAGCGATTTCCTGGTATGACCTTCCCTGAAGGTATGAACTCAATACCTCCCACTCCAGATCGCTCAAAATATCGCCCATCTTACACTCAATATTGCTCAGTTCCTCCTGACTGATCACAAGCTCCTCTGGGTCGGAGACCCTCCCCTCGGCTATTATATCCATTAGAGTCCTGTCTGATTCTTCGTCATACAGCGGCTTATTCAATGAAACATATGAATTCAAGGGAATGTGTTTCTGCCTTGTGGCAGTCTTGATCGCGGTGATGATCTGCCTTGTAATGCAAAGCTCTGCAAATGCCCTGAATGAAGAAAGTTTGTCGCCTTTAAAATCTCGTATGGCCTTGTATAATCCTATCATACCCTCCTGAATAATATCTTCACGATCAGCTCCGATAAGAAAATATGAACGCGCCTTGGACTTAACAAAGCTCTTGTACTTATTTATGATGTACTCCAGCGCCTTGTAATTGTCCTGCTGTGCTTCGGCTACAATCGCTTCATCTTCCATCGAATCAAACTCATTGATTTCTTTGGCCTGGGCCCCAGATTTCACATGTACCGCCTCCACCTTTTATTTAAAGGCATCACTTATAATATTTATTATAACTATCGTTCAAAAATGAGTCAAGCATTATTAATATCCCTTCGCATTTTTTCAAGCTTTTCATACACGTCGCCGTCCAAATTGTCGATTATTGAGGAAGATGCTTTTTTCTCATGGGTCTTGATCTCGCCTTCAATTCTTCTATCCGTTTCTTCGACAAGCTTTAAAAGCTCCGGCGCCGACACCCTTATTCCGCCGCCCGCAAGCACGACCTGCTGTTCAGTCCAGTCGGAAGTGGCCACGCGTATGATATTGTTTTCGCTGTTTAAGCGATGCACGAATTTCTCGATATAATGGTCTGCCGATTCGCCCTCCTTGGTATAGACGATTTCCAGCCCGTTCATGAATACATGCTTTTCCATGCTGCCTTTCACATAGAGGGCGTCAAACACTATGATGACCTTTGTACCGACAAAGCCCTGATAATTGGACATTATTTCTATAAGCTTATCTCTTGCCGCCTCCAAGCTGACTTTACTTGAATCGACCAGCCTGGGCCAAGAATTTATCACATTATATCCGTCAACTATCAGATATTCTGCCATTTTCCATATCCCTTTGCCTCATGACCTCGCTTATCGTGATCGCAGCCGCTATACCCGCATTGAGAGAACTGACCCTGCCGTGCATGGGGATGCTTATGGCAAAATCGCAGTTATCCCTGACAAGTTTGGATACCCCCGTTCCCTCGCCCCCTATCACGATTGCCAGCGGTCCGGTAAGGTCTCTTGCGTAGTATGTTTCTCCGTCCATATCGCAGGCTGCCGTCCAAAGCCCCTTGTCCCGCACCGCTTTTATAGTCTGAGATATGTTTGACACCCTCGCTATGCGCTGGTGATAGACTGCGCCGGCGGACACCTTCGAAACGGCTGGCGTGATATTTGCGCTCCTGTGTTTTGGTATGACTATGCCATGCGCGCCCATGACCTCCGAGGTCCTTATGATGGAGCCGAGATTGGCCGGGTCCTGTATACCGTCGAGTATCAATATCAGCGGGTCTTCCTTCCTATGACGGGCATAGTCCAATATACTGTCCAGCCCGACGTATTTTACGGGGGAAACAATGGCTACCACGCCCTGGTGGTTGAGATCTGTAAGCGTATCCAGCTTCCTTTTGTCGGCAATTTCCACAGGGATGCCCTTTTCCCTGGCCTTCCCCATTATTTGTTTTATGGCCTGGCCTTCGCCCTCGGCTATCAATATTTTGTTTATCTCCGCATCCGATCTCATCGCTTCCATGACCGGATTCCTGCCTGCTATTATATCTTCGTTTTTATCCATTAGTCATCAGTCCTTGCTATTCTTCGGATATAAAATACCTTTTGAGCCATGGCTCTTCATCATATGCCAGCTCGGCGAACCTGCCTATCATCTCTTTTATTTCCCATTGTGCTCCCGGAGTCCTCACCCTCTTGTCATATACGTCCAAAAGCGACCGGAGATTCAATGTGGTCACAAAGTTTGTGGCCGCAGCATTGGGAAGGATGAATCTGGCGTCTTCCTTACTTATATTGAGCTCCGAAAGCCTGTCGTAACACTGCTGGATCGATTTGAGCTGATCTAAGAATATCTGTTTCGCTTCCGGGCTGCTCTCGATGGTATGCGGAACCACGGCTTCATAAAGGCCGCCGTTTTTATCCGACCTCTCGGAAACCGACCTCTGCGACTGTACCGAGATGCTGATGCCTATCCTGTGCCTGGTGTACTGCGCCAAAAGGCTTCGGGATACGCCGGCGACGGCATACGTGACATAACAGTGTTCAAGCACGCTGGTATGCCCCGACCTTATGATACCGTCCGCTATCCTCTCCATCTCTTCGAGCGCAGGTTCGTCCCTCCACAGTTCCTGCGGCGTCTTGCTGCTCTTGCACGTCCTCGCAGCCAGCCATATCACCTTTAAAAAGTCGGGGGTTTTGCTTATCAGCTGTATATCCATCCTGTTTCCTCCTTCTATATATTAATATCCTATTTATATTTTTCGGCTTGACGCACTTAATTCAAATATGCTTTTCATTATCTCCTCTATCCTGCCGGTCCTGCCGGTCATATAGAGATAGCCGATGAGAGCCTCCAGCGAGGTCGCGCGTTTGTAGTCCTGCAGGCCGCAGGACTGTGGTTTTGTGTTTATCCTAGCATTTCTGCCTCTTCTTACGACGTCCCTTTCCTCCGCGGTCAATTGCCCGCCGATAGCCTGTAAGAACTGCGACTGAGATACGGCGCTGACATATCCGACCGCTTCCCTGTGCAGTTTATTCACGTCCGTCATTCCAGATAAAATCAAATGCCTGCGCACATATACTTCATACACCGAATCTCCCAGATAAGCCAGCGCCAACGAGGGTATGCTGCGAGCCTCCACATCCGTCATCTTCTCTTCCACCTTACCCCCTGCGGCGTGTCCTCCAATATTATGCCCTTCGCCTTCAGTTCGTCCCTTATATTGTCCGCAGCCGCGTAATCCTTTCTCCGTCTGGCTTGCTGCCTTTCTTCTATCTGCCTTTCTATTTCCTCATCCAGCAGCTCCTTCTTAATATCCAGGCTTATCCCGAGCACTCCCATGAGTTCTGTGACGGCGTCTGCTGCACAGTCTATGGCGGCCTGGCCCGAGCCATCGTCTATCCTTGTGTTTGCGAAGCTCACCATATTGAATATATGCGAAATGGCCTCGGCGGTATTGAAGTCGTCGTCCATAGAGGATATGAAGTTTTGCCTTTGCTCCTCGGCGTACTGCAAAACCTCTTTGTCCCCGGCGCATTCGCCGGCCCGGCCCTTTAATTCCCTCAGTCTGAAAACGCAGTTTTTGATCCTGTCAAGACCGACCTGCGCCTGATCCAGCAGTTCAAAACTGAAATTTATCGGATTCCTGTAATGAGCAGACAGCATAAAAAACCTTACCGTCATGGGATCATACCGGTCCAATATCTCCCTCACGGTAAAGAAGTTCCCCAGGGATTTTGACATCTTTTGATTATCTATATTGAGATAGCCGGCATGCATCCAATAATTCACGAATCTGACCCCGCTCTTCGCCTCGCTCTGCGCTATCTCGTTCTCATGGTGGGGAAATACCAGATCGGGCCCCCCTCCATGGATATCAAAGGGATTTCCAAGATATTTGGACGACATCACCGAACACTCTATATGCCAGCCCGGACGCCCCTGCCCCCATGGGCTCTCCCAGTATGGTTCGCCCGGCTTCGCCAGCTTCCACAGGGCAAAATCCAACGGATTTTTCTTTTGTTCATTCACGTCCACCCGCGCTCCGGATATCAGATCGTCCGTATTCTTCTTGGAAAGCTTCCCGTAATCCTTGAATTTCTCCACGCTGAAGTACACGCCGTCCTGCGTACCGTATGCATAGCCCTTGCCTACCAGATCGGATATAAAGGAGATTATGTCCTCCATCACCCGCGTGGCCCTGGGATAGACGGTGGCGCGCTCTATACCGAGGGCGTCGGCGTCTTTGAAATACTCGCCGATATACCTCTCGCTCACCTCAAATACCGAGGCACCCTCTTCATTGGCCTTCCTTATGATCTTATCGTCTATATCGGTAAAATTTTGAACGAATGTCACATCGTATCCCCTGTATTCAAAATATCTTCTCACCATATCGAACACGACAAAGGACCGCGCGTTGCCTATATGGATATAGTTGTAGACAGTAGGCCCGCATACATACATGCCGACGCAGTCCTTTTTAAGCGGGACAAATTCCTCTTTTGTGCCCGTCATCGTATTGTATATCCTCATACCTATCTCCTTTCATGAACGCACACAATCTTTATTTTCTATTATATCATCTATCTCGTCAATCTTCACCCTCTTTCCTTTCCTTTTCACCGTGCGCCCAGGTATGCCGACCACCGTAGAATCGGGAGGGACCTCCTTGAGCACTACTGCTCCCGCTCCTATCTTAGAATTGTCTCCCACCTTAAAACTGCCCAGAACTTTTGCACCGGCTCCTATAATGACGTTATTGCCTATGGTAGGATGCCTTTTCCCGGTCTCATGGCCGGTGCCTCCTAAGGTAGCTCCGTGATATATGGTGACGTCGTCGCCGATCTCGGCCGTCTCGCCTATGACGACTCCCATGCCGTGATCTATAAAGAGCCTCCTGCCGATCTTGGCGCCGGGATGTATCTCTATTCCTGTAAAAAATCTTCCCCACTGAGAAATAAGTCTTGCCGGCAGATAATGACGATGTATATATAGAAAGTGTGATATCCTGTAAAATATCACCGCATGAAGCCCGGGATAGCATAAAAAGACTTCCGCAAGGCTTCTGGCGGCGGGATCCTTGCTTCGTATATTTCTTGCATCTTCGGTAATAGACGCTAAAAATCCCATAATAACCCTCCTGAAATCAAAAAATCCCATCTCTTTAAGAGACGGGAGTCCGCGGTTCCACTCTTGTTAAGGCATAAATGCACAATGCCTTCACTCAGGGCTGTAACGGAGCCTCCGGCACTACGCTGCTCCAAGGTGCATTTCGGCCTGATAAAGTTGCCCGGGTCCGCTTTCAGCCGGCGGCGTACCCTCTCTTTGAGACTCTATATGCCTACTCAACCTCTTCAACGCATTTAATTCACACTAATTTACTATGAATTATACCAGAGAAAATGAATTAATGCAACATGTTTTTCCCATAAAAAAACTCCGGTAAAAACCGGAGTTGCAAAACTTACTGATTTTGATACATCTATCAATCTGTCTTCGTATTTTGGCGATATGGTCACGCCCTTCGACGTCATATCCCGTACCGCCTGTATCATGGCTTCCCTCACCGGTATGCCGGTGTCTTTGCCGTTCTGCGCTTTGGTAAATGCCGTGTAATTGTCTCCGCCCGTTGCCATAAAGTCGTTGGTAACGACCTTATAGGTCTTATCCATTTCTACAGGCGTCCCGTCCGTAAGAGTCATTTCCAGCACCCTCTCGCCGGCGGATTTTGTGGAATCATATTTAACCGTAAGACCAGCCATCTGTACCCATCCGATATCTGTATTCATAATGCCGTTTTCCAATACCTCTTTTATTTGCTCTCCCGTCATGTCAAAGGTATAGAGGGTATTGTCGAAAGGCATGACCTCGTACATCTTACCCACGGTGATGTCGCCTGCAGGTATGCTGGTCCTGACGCCGCCGCCGTTCTGGAAGGCAATCTGCGCGCCCGATGCGTCTTTCATTATATCTGCCGTCCATTCGCCCAGGAGAGACATATGTCCCTTGTCATGCTCCAGATCCTCTTCAGTCTTTCCTATGACCTCGCTGAGCATGGGCGTCACATCGTCGAGATATCCGTTCAGCATCGCCTCAACGTCTTTATCCGGGGTGATCGTCTGATTATAAAGGTCGCCGTTGACCTTCGCGGTGGATGCGACCACCTTCTTAAGCGGTTGATAGTAATAAAGGGTGATCTCGCCGACCGAGCGTCCGTTATAATACGCCTCGACGACGGGAATATTGTTTATCTTTCCTGAAACCGGCATATGGGTGTGGCCCATGATTATGGCATCCACATTAACTTTCCCGGCCATGTCGGCGCCCTCGCCGGTTATGTTTCCATCCTTATCTTGTTCTCCTCCCGCATGGGCAAGAACAACGACTATGTCCGCTCCTTTGTCTTTCAGCACCTTGGCATACTCGTTGACGACCTCCGCGGGGTCCTTGAACTCATAAGGCGCCACTATATCCGGTTTGGTCTTGTATGCGGTCTCCGGTGTGGTTATGCCTATGATGCCTATCTTGATCCCATCTTTTTCTATGATCGTATACGGCTGCGCCCAGTCCACCGGTTTTCCCGCTGCCTTGTCGTAGATGTTTGCAGCTAAGAACGGGAATTTAGCCGTCTTAATCCAGTCAAGCAGTTTATCCGCTCCCCAGTCAAACTCATGGTTGCCGACAGCCGAGGCATCAAAGCCTATCATATTCATAGCGTCGTTCACCGGTTTGCCATAGAGCAGATTTGACTCGGCGCTGCCCTGATAGTTGTCTCCTGCGCTGAGTATCAAAGTCCTGTCGGGATTGGCCGCTTTTTGGGTTTTCAAATAGGAAGCCAGTTTGGCTATCCCGATGTTCTTTCCGGATTCCCTTAACGAGCCGTGAAAATCATTCACGGTCAGCAGTGTTACCGGTTTGATATTCTTTATAAAATTGTCTATAAGCGATGCCATCTCTCCGCGCGTGATGTCTGACGCGGGATTGATATAGCCGTCGGTGCCCTTGACTATGCCCATTGCGGCTGCACTGCTTATATATCCCTTCGCCCATTCGCTTACCTTTGCCGCATCCTTGAAAGATGCGAGGTTCTTGCCGTCGTCCTTCAGATCCAATGCTTTCATCAGCATGGAGAAAGCCTGTTCTCTGGTAATGCTCATGCTGGTACCAAAGGTAGTGTCGCTTATGCCGTTGGTCACGCCGTTTGCCAGCGCTGCTTCGACGTAGGGAGCCATGTCCTTATCCACATCGGTGAATTTACTGGTCTCCACCGCCGGAAGCTGATAGCCCATGGCCTTTACCAGGGTCTTGACAAATTCTCCTCTGGTGATCTTGTCGTTTACATTGATGGCTACGGAGTTTTTGACGCCAGTATCCATTATTCCCTTATTCGCAAGGTCGACCACATACGGCCTGGCCCAGCTGTTCAGGTCCGCTCCGACGATCTGCCAGTTATTGCTGACCTCGGGGGATACGGTGCCCTTTTCCTTGATGTAGCTTATTATAAGATCTCTTATCTGACCACTGTCTCCCATCTCTTTCTGCGAATCAAAGAGTATCTTGGGGTCTTTTATCCCGGCCTTTTCCATAAATCCGCCGCCGCCGTTGAAGCGGTAATTATTCAGAGCTAAGCTCAGCTTCATATCGTCGGTCACGGGTTTGCCCTTGAACTTGAGATCTACGATCCTCTCACCCACAGGCTTGGATATGTCTATCTTATAGTCCACGCCTTCAAACATATCATAATAGTAATCCGCCGTATTCTTATCGAAACTTACGGTAACGTCTCCCGGCTTGTACTGATTATAATATTTGACCGACCATTCCATGAGGTCCTTCAGCTGTTTGCCCGTAATTTCTATCGTATATAAATAATTTTCAAAGGTATACAGGCCTGATACGTCCCTTATGGTGACGTCGCCCTTTTTGATATTGCCGTTGGCATTGAACATCGCCGCCATGGATACGTCAGCCTTGCCGTAATACATCTGTGCCTTCTGCACTAAGTCAATAAGAGCCGTATCCTTTACCTGTGCCGTGGGTATTCCCTTTATCTCATCCGCGGGCGCAAAATCATCCGTAGCCACGCCGACTTTGGTATCGACATAGGCCAGGGTCTGATCATGATATGGCTTCGCCAGATCAAGTATCTCCTGATCCGCTTCGACTCCCTTTGTGGAGATCAAGCCGCTTGCGATATCGGCCACCTTATATCCTTCAGAGCCCTTCGTAAGCTGAACGTCTATCTTGGATACGTTCTCTCCCCACTTACCGGGTTCGGTTATCGTAACGCCGTTGATGACCTGATTGGGTATATTTACATGTGCGTGTCCCGCTACGATGGCATTGATCTCAGGTACGTTTTCTGCCAGCGCCTTTGCCTGATTCTCGGGTATGATATCGGTAGGCGTCTCCACGCCCGAATGGATGACTGCCAATATAAAGTCGACCTTCTCGTCATCCTTTAGAACCTTTGCCCACTTCGTGCCTTCCTCAACTATGTCGTTAAACTTCAGCCCCTTGTAATTGTCGGGGTTTTCCCATACCGGTATTTCCTTTGTCGTAAGGCCTAAAATACCTACTTTTACGCCGCCCACTTCTTTAATGATATAGGGTTTTACATAGTTGGTCCCGTCTTCCTTGTAGATGTTTGCGGCAAGTACCGGGAACTTTGCATCCGAGATGACCTTGTCTAAGAGACCAAGCCCAAAATTGAACTCATGGTTGCCCAGCGTCATAGAGTCATAGCCCATCTTGTTCATGACGTCGATCATGGGATATGTAAAGTCCGTCTTCCCATTCAAAATCTGGGAATTGTAGTAAGCTACGAGGGGAGTGCCCTGTACCAGGTCGCCGTTATCCACCAGTATGGTATTGGGGTTTTCCGCCCTTTCGCCCTTTACTATGGTGTAAACCTTTGCCAAACCCACATCCGCCGGTTTGGCCTGATCATAGTCCCATGGATAGATGTGTCCGTGGATATCCGATGTGGCTAGTATGGTCAGATGAACGTTTTCCTCTGCCGAAACGTTCGAAACTGCCCCAAAGCTCACCACGGAAATGACCATGGCAAACACCAAAGCGATGCTCAAAAACTTTTTAAGACTCATAAACACACCTCCAAAATTAGATATCTGTTGTCTTACATTTATCTATTTCTATGTCGGTTTCCATTTTCCTGCTAAAAAAAATCCTTTTCAGGATTTTTTTTAATTTACTCTATCAAAGTAGGTAATCAAGAACTGCATCCGAAAAATCAGCACGCATCTTAGAAGCACAGAATAATTTATTCCTCAAGACTTTCTTTGCTCTTAAACCATTAAAAAAAATTCATTGCAAAAATTTTTACAATGGTTTATATAATAAATTAGTTTCTCTTAATATAGAAGCATTTAAAGCTAAGGAGATTAGTTATGAAATTATCACAACTAAACGATGTAGGAAAACAAATTGCCGAATACAGAAGAAAAGTAGGTATGACACAGCAAGAACTTGCATTAAAGTCTGAGCTAAGTGTTCAATTCATCGGATATACCGAAAACGGTCAGCGCAAAATATCACTCGAAACATTGATCAAGATCACCAATGCATTAGACGTAGAATTAACTTCATTCTTCTTGAACTTTGAAACCGGCGATGCTGAATTAAACCAGTTGATCGCGGATATTGAGCATTCTTCTCAAAAAGAATCTTATATTCATATTTTCCAAGAAATTTTAGATACTGCAAATAGCGATTAGTTAATGGCCGAACACTAAATGAAGCTGCTATATAATCCTGAATCTGATTAATGACAAACTCTGGCGCCAACGTGCCAAAGTTATTTTTTCTTTTTCAGCAAACTTATATTGAAAAGGACTTCCATAATCCATTTATATTAAGAAATGAAAAGCCATACAAATTCCTGTGAGGGGCTTGCATAGCTTTTTATCTTCATATAAAAATACTTTTATTTACTTATCCATCATCTTACACAACGAAAGCCGCATTTTTGTAAACATATAAAATCAATAAACCCAAATGAATTAAAATCCGTAAAGTTGTAGCTAATTTGCCGCCTGTCCGTATACATCAACCTGTTCCAATAAGACCGAAGCCAGACAGGCTATCATCTCGCCGCGGCCTATCTCCCCCATGCCTTCGTTGGTCTTGGCCTTTATGCTCATCGCACTCTCGTCCATCTGCAGTATGGCGGCAATATTCTTTCTCATGCCGGGTATATAAGGGTTTAATTTCGGGCTCTCGCACAGTATCACGGTATCAAGATTGACGACCCTGTAGCCGCTGCCGCTTACCAGACGGTATGCATCTTTCAAAAGGGCCAGGCCCGACGCGCCGCGATAGCTCTCATCGGTGTCAGGGTAATGACTGCCGATGTCCCCCAGGGAAGCGGCCCCGAACATCGCGTCGATCACGGCGTGGATCAGCGCATCCGCATCCGAATGGCCCAGCAGGCCCTTATCGCTTTGTATTTCAACTCCTCCGAGTATCAGTTTTCGGCCTTCGATCATCCTATGTGAATCATATCCCAATCCGGTTCTCAACTTATATCTTCACTCCTTATTATAAATTCCGACGTGGTTCGTTTAATACTCTTGTGAACGCTCACGGCCATTTTAGGCGTATCTATAAAGACTTCGGAGGAAGGTACCGCCTCCCTGATCTTGATGCTGTAATCCTTCTTCTCTACATTTAAAGCCATGTACCAGTCAAATTTATCTCCTATGGATATTTTATCCCACTCCAAAAAATCGGCATCTTCACCTATATCCACGCCCTTGGGCAGTACGACGCTTATATAGTTGACCAGCTTTCCCGGCGCATTGCGCAGTTTATAGTTCAGATTGAGGATGCCTGCGATCTGTTCTACACAGTTTTCCATGAGGCCGATGTGCATGCTCTTTACGCTTGCGGCCTCTCTCCCAAGGCTTAAGCTCCTGAGCAGCACGGTCCCGTCGCCTTCAAGGTTTCTGACGACGCCCTCGGGCTTGCCGTCATCCCACAGTTTATCCTTTCTGTAAGCGACCTGAATGTATTCATTAGTATAGTGGGACACTCCCCCCAATAAATAGAGCCTGCACCGTTCGTCAAGTACGCCGAAACCTTTATTGAGCTCCGTAAGATATTCGTTGACCTCCCGCATCTCTCTTACGGGTATGAATTTAATATCATCGTTTTTATAAGTAAAGATATAACTTCCGTATTCCCTCACCGGCATAAGTTCTTTGACGGAACCTATGTATTTCCTTATTATGTCTTTGGGCTGGGGTACGGCGTGCAGAAATGAGATCATCCAGACAAAGGCTTTATAAAAGGCATTCATTATATCAAAGTCCGGAGTGGGAGCAAGCTCTCCGCCCTCCCATGCGTAATAGGCGTTGGCCGAACCGGCATTGGGCGTTCCCAGCATTATGAGCTGGGATACGTCGTCCCTGTATCCGCCGCCCTGCACATAATCCCTGGCCACGAGTCCTCCCATGCTGTGACAGATGAGCACCACGGCATCGGTGCCGTTTGCCCTTTTGGCTTTGTCGACGACAGGCAGCAGATATTTCGCAGGAATGTCCCGTACGTTTTTCCACCACGGGTAACATGCCACGAACAGATCTTTCCCCTTCTTATAACCCATCGAACACAGCCCGTCTATCAAAGGCCGGTAAAATTTTTCGCTGAATCCAAGACCGTATCCGTTGGGTGAAAGCGGATCTGGAATTGAAGCATAGAGGCCGGGCAATATAATTATGGGTTTCATTTGACCACCTCTGATATCTCTTATTTGGATCGTGACTTTAACACGGTGTTAACTCCATATATTATATTCCAATGAGTGCTTTAAGTACTAAAATATCCTCGGGAGTGGTAACCTTGACGTTGCTGTAATTACCCATCACCATCTTGACGACGCCGCCCATATGCTCCACCAAGGCGCAGTCGTCCGTCGCCGTGAATCCCTCCGCCGCCGCCCTCTCGTGGGCAGCTGCGAGTACGTTAAATCTGAATGCCTGCGGCGTCTGGACGGCCCACATGTTTTTCCTGTTTGGGGTGCAGGTGACGAGACCGTCTTCGTCCGTCATCTTCACCGTATCCTTGAGAGGCACCCCGACGGTGGCGCAGCCGTAATCGCATGCGGCCGCTATGACCTCTTCCGTCATCGCCGCGGTCAAAAGCGGCCTGGCCCCGTCATGCACCACGACCACATCCGCGTCCCCGATCGCGGCCAGGCCGTTATACACCGAATACTGCCTCTCGCTGCCGCCCGTTACGATCTTTTTCACCTTACCGAAACCATATCTCTCTACTATATCCGATCTCACCCGCTCCGCAATATCCCTCTGCGTGACCAGCACGACCCCGTCTATGAGGCCGCACCGCTCAAAAACATTCAGCGAATACCATAAAATCGGTTTGCCGGCCACCGTCATGAGCGTCTTATTGATCCCCGCTCCCATTCTCACGCTTTGCCCGGCCGCAAGCAAAACAGCCATATTTTTCAAACCCATCACCACCAAGCTACATTATAACATAATTAAAGGGACACATCCTAAGATATGTCCCTCAGACCGATGCCAAAGCCGCACGGTCTGTCCTGCGTTTATATATTCAAATTATCTTTCTTTAAATACCTTACGGCGCTATATCGCTTTTTCCTGTATGTTGACCCTGGGCTTGGCAAAGATCATCCTGCCCGCGGCTGTCTGCAGCACGCTTGTCACTATTACCCCGAGCGTATCGCCGATAAACTTCTTGCCGCCGTCGACCACGATCATGGTCCCGTCGTCAAGATATGCCACTCCCTGCCCATTTTCCTTGCCGTCCTTGATTATCTGGACCACCATCTCTTCCCCGGGCAAAACGACCGGCTTCACCGCATTGGAAAGCTCGTTTATATTCAAAACGCTGACGCCCTGAAATTCTGCCACCTTATTCAGGTTGTAATCGTTGGTAACCACTTTGCCGCCGATCACCTGCGCCATTTTGAGTATCTTGAGATCTACCTCAGCGATCTCGGGAAAATCCTTTTCGTTTATCTCTACCTTGACGTCCAGTTCCTTCTGCATCTTGTTGAGTATATCCAGGCCACGTCTACCCCTGTTACGCTTTAAGGTATCCGACGAATCGGCGATGTGCCTCAGCTCTTCCAGTACGAACCCCGGTATTATTATATTCCCCTCAACAAAACCTGTCTTGCATATATCCAGTATCCTGCCGTCTATTATGACGCTCGTATCCAGGACTTTCGGTTGGACTCTGTCTTCCGGCCTGGCCTTTTCCTTATTTCCGATCTTCTTTAAGGATGAGAATATCCCCATAAGCTCTTCCTTCTTGCGAAGCGCCACAATGACTCCGATATAGCCAAGGATAATATTTAAAATAATTGTAATTATTATTCCGACCACCGGAAGCATCCTGAACGGCGTGCTTATGAGATTGGCGATTATAAGACCCAATATCAGCCCCATCACGCCTACCAGAATCTCATTCGTAGGAACCTTCTGAAGTGCGGTATTCGTCCACTCCGCTATATCAGCAGGCCATTTTAAGATCTTCGGTGACAAAAGATATAAGATGATGCCACACCCCAACATTATGAGTCCAATAAAAAATAATTTCTGATTGTTCGTCAAAGCAAACGTAAAGAAATCCTGAAAATTAAGCAGCCAGAGCAGTCCTTCAGATATTTCATAACCTATGCCCGCGCCCGCCAGAAACAAAACGATACCTAACAATCTTTTAAACAAATAAATTCACCTCCTTTTCTATTATTTTCATTATATCAGATTTTTATAACAGTAGATAGTAAAAAAAATATTTATTTTGGATATTTACCCTCCCTTTTACCATATTTTTATTTGAATATTTATCTGAGCTTAAAATAATAATATCTACTGACGCTGCGGTTTATCTTTATTGACATAATGGCATATACAAAATATAATAGCATTAAAAGGTTCGTACAAGGAGGAAGATTATGAAGGACATAATCGTTGATGATTTTCAGGATACCGTAAATGATGTACTTTTCAGACATAAAAGTATTGTCGACGTCATGACTAAACTACAGGAATCCGATGCAAGGCTGAACCGTGCTATCGCCAAGGCGGTCACCATATGCGGCTGTATAAAGATAAACGCACAAAAGCAGGATTTTCCCGAGGATATGGATCTGGAACAGGCTTGTCAGTTTACCAGTTCACATATAGAAGGAGAGCTTTGCGATGATTGCAAAGAGGTCATAAACCAGGAAATGCAAAATCATCTTTTTTATCTTGCCGCTCTGTGTAACCTGCTCGATATAAATCTCTATGATAATATGCTTGAGGAATATGATAAGCTGAACACGCTCGGCACATATAATCTACTTTGACCCAACTGGCCGTGAAAAATCGTGCAAGGCAAGGCGGCGAGCTAAATTGCGGTGCAATTTTGTGGTTGCAAGAGAGTGCATCGGTCTGATGCTTTAGCCGTCTTCCAGCGCGAATTTCAAGGCTTCGTTCAACATCCGGGCCGCTAATATTTTTACTCCCTCCGGCCGTATATTCTTTATTCTGTTTCTGTTTGAGTAAGGAATTATCACCTTTTTGATACCGCTCCTCGCAGCCTCCTTTATGCGGCTGTCAATATTGCTGATGCTGCGTATCTCGCCGGTAAGTCCTATTTCACCGACCGCCATGGTGTAGGGACTTATCGGCTTTTCTCTGTAGCTGGACGCTATGGATATGGCCATGCTCAGGTCCTGCGCAGGCTCGTTCAGTCTGAGCCCGCCCACGGCATTTGTGTAAATATCCTGACTTTGCAGCTTTAAGCCGACCTGCTTTTCCAAAACCGCGGCTACCATCAGAAATCTGTTATAATCAAGGTCGTTTACCACCCTTCGCGGCATGCCGAATACGGTCGGCGTTACCAGAGCCTGTATTTCGACCAGCAGCGGCCGCGTTCCCTCCATGGCGCAGCTCAGCACCGAACCCGGCGAGTCGTTTCTCTGTCCAAGAAGCATTTCCGACGGATCGTCTATGGATATCAGACCCATCTCGCTCATTTCAAAAAGTCCCACCTCGTTGGTAGGGCCGAACCTGTTCTTTGCCGCCCTTATCACCCTGTAGCCGCCGGATCTGTCGCCTTCAAAATACAGCACGGTATCCACCATATGCTCCAATACCCTCGGGCCGGCCAGCACGCCTTCCTTTGTCACATGGCCTATTACGATGGTCGTTATTCCATTGTTTTTGCTTATTTCCATCAGCCGCGAGGTCACCAGCTTGATCTGGCTCACGCTTCCCGCCGAAGTATTCAGCGCAGAATCGTACATGGTCTGTATGGAATCTATTACGAGAAATTCGGGAGCGGCATACTCTATCATATCCTGTATCTTGCTGAGGTGCGTCTCCGAAGCCACATAGAGATTTTTTTCCTGCCGGTTTATCCTCTTGGCCCTCATTTTTATCTGATTGACCGACTCCTCCCCGGATACGTACAGTACCTTATGTCCGCGGGAAGCGATGCTCATGACCGCCTGAAGTATCAGAGTCGATTTCCCTATGCCGGGATCTCCTCCTATGAGCACAAGGGAACCCTTGACCAGGCCGCCGCCCAGCACCCTGTCAAATTCGTCTATTCCCGTTATCGTCCTCTCCTCGGACATCGACTCTATGTCGTCCATGGGTACGGGAAGTTCGCTTTCGTCGAGTTTATGTCCCGCGGACGATTTTTGCTCTTCCTGCTTTACCTCCTCCACCATAGTGTTCCAGTTGTTGCAGGACGGGCAGCGGCCCATCCATTTGGAGGAATGGTATCCGCATTCCACGCATATGTATTCGGTCTTGTCTTTTCCCATGTTTATCCCCCTTTCAAAAGAATCGAGGCCCCTTCAAAATGCCGAAAAGGCCTCAGGTTATAGACAAGCTACCAGACCGATGCCATTCTCATACGAAAAGCTATGATACGCTTGCCTTCTGCTTGTTCTTGAATATCAGTTTATCATCCTCCATGGAGGCCGATACGGTGTCTCCCGCCTTTACCTCGCCCCTGAGCATGAGCTCGGACAGGGCGTCTTCCACATGCTTTTGTATCGCCCTCTTGAGCGGCCTGGCCCCGTAAGTCGGGTCGAAGCCCTCTTTTGCCAGATACTCCTTAGCTTCGGGAGTAAACTCTATATTTATATCATTCTGCTTTATCCTCTTATTGACATCCATGAGCATCGTATCCACGATGTGCTTCAGGTCGTCCATGGTGAGCTGGCGGAACACGATCACGTCGTCCACCCTGTTTAAGAACTCCGGTTTAAACGTCCTCTTGAGCTCTTCCAGGACCTTCTCCTTCATCTTTTCATAGTCGCCGATGCCTTCTTCCTCCTGCACGGAAAATCCTATGGTCTCCTGCTTTTTGATGGTCTCCGCGCCGACGTTGGACGTCATGATTATTATCGTGTTCTTGAAGTCGACCACTCTGCCCTGGCCGTCGGTAAGCCTGCCGTCATCCAATATCTGCAGCAGTATGTTGAACACGTCGGGGTGTGCCTTCTCGATCTCGTCAAACAGCACCACGGAATATGGTTTGCGTCTTACCTTTTCGGTCAGCTGGCCGCCCTCCTCATATCCCACATATCCCGGAGGCGAGCCGATGAGCCTGGATACGCTGTATCTCTCCATGTATTCCGACATATCGAGCCTTATGATGGAGTTCTCGTCACCGAACATGGCCTCGGCCAATGCCTTGGCGAGCTCCGTCTTACCGACTCCGGTGGGTCCTAGGAATATAAAGGAACCGATGGGCCTGTTGGGATCTTTAAGACCAACTCTCCCTCTCCTTATGGCGCGCGACACGGCATCCACGGCCTCATTCTGCGACACGACCCTTTTGTGAAGAATGCTCTCGAGGTTGAGCAGCCTCTCCGATTCCTCCTGAGTCAGGTTCTTGACCGGGACACCCGTCCAGCTGGAGACGATGTATGCTATATCGTCCTCAGTTACGCATTTGTTGGCGGACATATTCTTTGCATCCCACTTTTTCTTCTTGTCCTCTATATCCTGTTTTACATGCTGCTCCTCGTCTCTTATCTTGGCTGCCTTTTCAAACTCCTGCGCGCTTATCGCGGCCTCTTTTTCATTCTGCAGGTCTTTCATCTTTTCTTCCATATCCTTGATCTCCGGCGGGGCTACATATGTCTGCAGCCTTGCCCGGGAAGCGGCCTCGTCTATAAGGTCTATCGCCTTATCCGGCAGGAATCTGTCGGTGATATACCTGGACGAAAGCTTTGCCGCGGCCTTAAGTGCATCGTCGGTGATCTTTACCCTATGATGAGCCTCATACCTGTCTCTTAAGCCCTTGAGTATCTCCACGGTCTCTTCTATCGAAGGCTCATCCACCATTATCGGCTGGAACCTGCGCTCCAATGCGGAGTCCTTTTCCACATACTTTCTGTACTCGTCGGTAGTAGTGGCACCCACCACCTGTATCTCGCCGCGGGCCAGCGCCGGCTTGAGTATATTGGAAGCGTCTATCGCTCCTTCCGCCGCACCCGCGCCTATTATGGTGTGCATCTCATCTATGAACAGTATAACGTTCTGAGACTTGATCACCTCATTGACCACATTCTTTAGTCTTTCCTCAAACTCGCCCCTGTATTTGGCGCCGGCAACCAAGCTGGAAAGATCCAGGGTGATCACCCTTTTGTCCTTAAGCAGTTCGGGGACGTTCCCCTCGACTATCTGTTGGGCCAGGCCCTCGACAATGGCCGTTTTGCCCACGCCGGGGTCGCCGATAAGACAGGGATTATTCTTTGTCCTCCTGGAGAGTATCTGTATGACCCTCTCGGTCTCCTTTTGTCTGCCTATGACAGGGTCCAGCTTGCCGTCCCTTGCCATTTCCGTCAGGTCTCTCCCGTACTGATTCACATTGGGGGTATTGCCTGCTTTGCCCTGCTTGGCCGAAGCGCCCGGCTCCTGAGACAGCATCTTCATGACCTCCTCCCTTGCTCGGTTCAGATCTATGCCCATCTCCATAAGTACCCTTGCCGCCACGCCCTCGCCCTCTCTCAAAAGGCCGAGCAGTATATGCTCCGTACCCACATAATTATGTCCTATCCTCCTTGCCTCGACGAAGCTAAGCTCCAATACCCTTTTGGCGCGGGGGGTATAGCCTATGACGTCCGTCGGCATGGTGCCTACTCCCACAAGGCTTTCTATCCTGCTCCTGATGTCGTCGTACTGCACTCCCAGATTATGGAGCGCCTGAGCGGCGACTCCTTCGTTTTCCTGCATGAGGCCCAGCAGTATATGTTCCGTACCCACATAATTGTGGTTTAAGTCCTTCGCCTCATCGTTGGCCAAAATCAATACCTTCTGTGCTCTTTCAGTAAATCTTCCACCAAACATCATATCCCATTACACCTCCGTTTTACTCAATATTTTCTTTACGTATTCTGCCCTTTTAAGATCTCTTTCATAAGGCTCCAGCTGCGACTGATATATGAGCTGCAGATTTGCGGGCCTTATCATTATAAAGAGTTTATTCAAAACGGTCAGCGGTATGTCTAATATGCCCATGTCCGCACCCATCCTGACATCGGAAAGGAGCTTGAGGGCCTCGTCCGAGGTCAGCACCCGGGCATTGGTCAAAAGACCGTATGACCGCCACACAATATCTTCTACCTGGACCCGTGAATTCTGCAAAAGCGCATTTCTGGTAGAGCGCTCCGCATTTATTATCTCCGTGGCCAGGCCGCCTATATTACCGATAATATCTCTCTCGGTCCTGCCTATGGTCACCTGATTCGATATCTGGAAGATATCGCCCAGCGCCTGAGAACCCTCGCCGTATATCCCCCTGACCGTCACGCCCAGTTTGGCAATGCTGCCGACCACATTATTTATGCTGCCTGTCTTTACCAGAGCGGGCAGGTGCATCATGACCGATACCCTCATGCCCGTTCCCACATTCGTAGGGCATGAAGTGATGTAACCCAGCTGTTTGTCAAAGGCATACGACACGTTCTCCTCAAGCAGGTCGTCGATCTTATCCGCCAGGTCCCACGTCTTATCCAGATCGAGTCCCGCGCAGAAACACTGTATCCTTATGTGATCCTCTTCATTTATCATAATTGAAACGGAATTATCTTTTTTTAATATCAAAGCGCCCTCATCATAATTCTTGGCCAGGTCAGGACTCATCAAGTGCTTTTCCACCAATGCCTGGCGGCCGGTATCGTCCGCCTTGCCCAGATCAATAAACTCAAGATCGGGAGAGAGTGCGGATCCATTGTCCAGCAGGGCTTGCCTGCATCTCTTTACAGAAGTTTCCGCCTGCTCTTTATTCATTATATCAGGAAAAGGCAGATCATCAAAATTTCTCGCCAGCCTTATCCTGCTGCTCAGCACTACGTCGCCTTCCGGCCCGTTATCCTCAAACCAGCTCATATATTCCCACTCCTATCCGTTCAATTTCTTTTCCAGATCTTTTATCTTGTCTCTGAGCTGTGCCGCCTCTTCAAACTCTTCTTTCTTGACCGAAGCGTCAAGCTGCGCCTTTAGGTCCTCGATCTCTCTCTTTGTACGCAGGTCCCCGCCCTTTCTGCGCGGTACCTTTCCCACATGAGAATTGCTGCCCTGTATTCCCTTAATGAGCGGATCCAGCCTGTCCCTAAAGGTGTTGTAACACTGAGGGCACCCCAGAAAACCGGTCTTCCTGAATTGAGAATAGTTGAAACCACAATACTTGCACTTCTCATCCTCTTCTTCCGATTCATCCGGCATGCCCCAGCCCATAATGCCCGACAGGAAGTTTCCCAGACCGAAGGGCTCGGAATCCATTCCGTCGTTAAAGAGCATAGGGACAAAACCATGCATCATTTGCTGAAAACTTTCTCCCATTGACTCTCCCATCTCTCTGGCGCATTCGGAGCATATATGGATCTCCGAACTCACCCCGTTGATTATCTGCGTATAATGTACCGTAGCCGGATTTTTCCCACATCTCTCACAAAGCATAACGATCCCTCCTATTTCTATTCATTGCAAAACTTGATCAAAGTAAGAAAAACAGACTTTATGACATTGGCCCTCACATCATCACGCTGTTGGGTATCAATGCCGGCCAGGACCTTGTCGCTCACAACGTTCCGCAAAATGCTGTGCGCCCTCTCATCGATCAGATTCTGTTCGAGCAGGCCGTCTAAATACGCAAAGGCGATCTGCTGTCCCATCTTGTCACCCATCCTCTGAGACAACATCAAAGACAGATAGCTGTCCTCATCTGTTCCAGCCTTGAAGATCCTTACGTATCCCCCGCCTCCCCTTTTGCTCTCTATATAATAGCCTCTTTCATAGGTAAAGCGGGTCTCAAGAACATAATTAATTTGGGACGGCGCACAATTAAAATGGTTAGCCAGCTCATTCCGCTGTATATCGACAAAGTTACCTTCATTTACGTCAAGCATCTGTTTAATAAAACTCTCTATTATATCGCTGAGCTTAGTCATTCCTTCACCTCATTTTCTGCCTTTGACTTTCTTTGACCTTTAAACCAATTTTAAGACACTGCCCTGCATATGTAAAACCACTGATTTTTAAATAATGATCCTTCTCCCCCGTTTATACCAGATCATCTCCCCATATCTTTAAAAGCCTTATAAAAGCGTAGATTTTCACTACGCTTGATCATCGGCGTCCGCTCCCGGATTCTTTTCTTTGGAGATCTCCTCCATGTACTTTGCGCGCTGCCTCATGACGTTTGGCGAGGTCCATTTATAGAAAGTGGGAATGAATTCGCCGAATGCATTTTCAGTAGTTATGCTTCTCTTGCTGTTCTTACTCAAATCCTTGCGTTTTGGCATCGGAAGTCCTCCTTTTATGGGCTGTTATAGTGTACGTCCTGCCGTTGTCCGTAGTTTTGGGCAGAAATTCATAATTGCCGTTTTCCAATATGCTGTAGATATTATATGCGTCCACAGCGTCGCTGCTGTCAATATTTATTACAAGCTCGTCCTCTTCGGAGGCATTTTCAACGATGTCCTTTACCTTTACCCCGTCCTCAACGGGATCAAAATCGCCCAGATTGACAGTTATAGTAGACATTATATAAACCACCCTCCTGCAGCTTATTCTTTACAGATAGGGTGGTTTGTATTCTAAAAATATATTTGATTCGTCAACCGGGCCGCATCGGTCCCGTGCCGTCAATAAGATCTGGCAAAAATAACTTTTTTGGTGGCCTTCTCGCCGCAGTGGATGCATTTCCCGTCAGGTTCGTTATCTTCAAAGGGTATGCACCTTATGGTCGCCATAGTCTTTTCCTTTATGGCGAGCTCGCATTCGGTCCTCCCGCACCAATTGGCTTTTATGAATCCCCTCTTGTTTTCCAATGTATCCTTGAATTCATCAAAGCTGCCGACGGTCCTTGTATTTTCCTCGGTAAATCTCTTTGCCTGCTCATACATATTCCTCTGTATATCGTCCAACAGCTCGCCTATCTTTTCACACAATACGTCCTGAGATACGGTGATCTTTTCTCCCGTGTCCCGTCTGACCATTACGACCTGATTATTTTTAACATCCCTGGGACCGATCTCGATCCTCAAGGGCACGCCCTTCATTTCATACTCGCTGAACTTCCATCCGGGCGTCTTCTCGTCATTCGTATCCAGCTCCACCCTGTACTTGCCCTTCATCCTGCTTGCCAGCTCCTCAGCCTTCGCATATACGGCGGCGCTGTCCTTGCCCGGTATGGGTATTATCACGGCCTGTATCGGGGCTACTCTTGGAGGAAGTTTGAGCCCCTTGTTATCTCCGTGGGTCATTATAATGGCGCCTATCAATCTTGTTGAAACGCCCCATGACGTCTGCCACACATACTTGAGCTGTCCGTCGGTGTCCAGGTATTGTATATCGTACACCTTGGCGAAATGCTGGCCGAGGTTATGGGACGTGCCTGCCTGCAGCGCTTTGCCATCCTTCATCAGGGCCTCGATGCAATATGTCTTCGCCGCTCCGGCAAACTTTTCATTTTCCGTCTTTCTTCCGGTTATAACGGGAATGGCAAGCTCCGTCTCCGCAAAGTCCCTGTAGACCTCCAGCATCCTGCGCGTCTCCTCCTCGGCCTCCTCTTCCGTCCTGTGGGCGGTATGTCCTTCCTGCCACAGAAATTCCGACGTACGCAGAAACGGCCGCGTGCTCTTTTCCCAACGCACCACATTGGCCCATTGATTGATAAGCAAGGGCAGATCCCTCCACGATTTTATCCACTTCGAATACATGCTGCATATTATCGTTTCGGAGGTCGGCCTTACGGCAAGCCGCTCGGTAAGCTCCTCGCCGCCCCCGTGAGTCACCCATGCCACTTCGGGCGCAAAGCCCTCCACATGTTCTTCTTCCTTTTGAAGTAGGGATTCGGGAATAAAGAGCGGAAAATATGCGTTTTTATGTCCGGTGTCCTTAAATCTCTTGTCCAACAGCTGCTGCATATTTTCCCACAGCTCATACCCGTACGGTCTAAAGACGATGCATCCCCTCACGGCGGAATAATCGGCCATCTCCGTCTTAAGGATCGTATCGATATACCATTGTGAAAAGTCCTGCTCCATAGGAGTTATTTCCTTTACTGTCTGATTGTCATCTGACATGATCATCTTCCCTTCCATTAGATATAATATTCCCATCAGCGATGGATCGTAAAATAAATTTTATGAGCAGAATATATAAAAGCCTTCCGATTCCCCTACAGGGACGGAAGGCTCCGCGGTACCACCCTAATTGGCATAGCCCAACTCAAATAGATAACGGTAATCCCGGCGAGCTCATCGCTCCAAGCTCAAGGGACGGGTCATAGATCCTGCGGCAGCCGTCTTTCAGCCTCGGACAGACTCTCTGTATGCCGATAATATCCATTGTTTCCCCTTCATCGCTTAATATTCTTGTTGAATTATATTAACATTCGGCCCTGCTTTTGTCAACGGTTATTTTTCTTCTTCCTTCTGCTTCTTTGCTTCCTCTATTATCTTGTCGGCAATAGCGGGCAGCACCTCCTCATACCTTTCGAACCACATCTTGAATGAACCTCTCGCCTGAGTAAAGGACCTCAGGTCGGCTCCGTACTTATACATTTCGGCCTGCGGCGCTTCCCCGATGACTAGCTGATAACCGTCCTTGGGTTCCATGCCGAGGATCCTGCCGCGCCTTTTATTGAGATCTCCGATTACATCCCCCATGTATTCCTCCGGGACCTGTACCTCCACATGCATTATGGGTTCCAGCAGTACGGGATCGGCCTGCTCCATGCCCTTCTTGAAGGCCAGTGAGGCCGCAATCTTGAACGACATTTCCGATGAATCCACCGGATGATAGGACCCGTCCACAAGGATGGCCTTCATATTTACCACGGGATATCCCGCCAGCACGCCCTGTTTTATGCAGTCCCTCAGGCCCTTTTCCACTGCAGGTATATATTGCTTGGGGACCGAACCTCCGAATATCTTCTCCTCAAAGACGAAATCGCCCTCCGCAGTCGGTTCGAAGTCGATCCAGACATGCCCGAATTGTCCGTGGCCGCCGGTCTGTTTTTTATGCTTGCCCTCCACATGGGCCCGGCCCTTTATGGTCTCCCTGTAAGGGATCTTGGGCTGAGTGAGCACGCACTCCACTCCGAATTTATTCATCAGCTTCTTTGCTATTACCTCTATGTGCAGTTCTCCCATGCCCTTTATCAAAGTCTGCCCCGTCTCGGCGTTCCTCTCGATCTCGAACGTGGGATCCTCTTCCATCAGCCTGGCCAGGCCGGAGTTGATCTTTTCCTCGTCTCCCTTCGACTTGGGCTCTATAGCCAATTCAAGGGACGGCTCGGGAAATTCTATGGGCGGATATTGTATCTTATTATTGGCATCGCATAACGTATCGGAAGTGGACGTCACCATAAGTTTCGAAACGGCCCCGATATCTCCCGCGATCAGCTTGTCAGCCGCGATCTGCTTCTTTCCCTTTATGAGATAAAGCTGTCCGATCTTCTCCACAGCGTCCTTATTCTGATTATAGACGCTGCTGTCGCTTACGACCGTACCCGAAAATACCCTGAATATAGACAGCCTGCCTACAAAGGGGTCCGCTATCGTTTTAAACACGAACGCCGAAAACGGATCGCTCTCGCTGGGATGCCGGGACATCGTCTTGCCGTCGGCCGGGCTTATCCCCTCGATATCTCCCCTGTCGACGGGCGAAGGCGCATAATCCGTCAAAAAGTCCAGTAACGCCGCCGCGCCTATGCGCTGCTGCCCGGAGCCGGCCAATACCGGCACCACATCGCCGTTCAGCACCGCCGTCCTCAGGCCCGCCTTTATCTCTTCACAGGAGAGTTCTTCACCGGCAAAATACTTATCCATAAGTTCCTCGCCGGTGCCCGCAACAGCCTCCAAGAGCTCGGCTCTCGCAGTATCAGCTGAAGATATCATATCCTGAGGGATCTCTGCCTCGACTATCTTGCCGCCCTCTTGAATAAACGCTTTCATGGTCAGCAGATCGACATAGCCTTTAAAACTGTTTTCGCTCCCTATCGGCAGCATCAACGGTATCACGCTGCTTCCGAAATTCTCTTTCAGCTGAGTCAAGGTCTTTTCAAAATTGGCATTTTCCCTGTCCATTTTATTGACAAAAAATGCCCTTGGAATATTCATCTTTGAAAGACGCGACCATACCTTTTCAGTCCCCACCTCTACACCCGATGCCGCACATACGACCACTAAGCCAAAATCAACTGCACGGAGACTGGTTACGACCTCGCCCTCAAAGTCAAAATATCCAGGGGTATCAACGATATTAATCCTGGTATCCTTCCACTCCAGCGGAGCCACAGAGCAGGAAATGGAAACCTGTCTTTGGATCTCTTCGTGGTCATAATCCATGGTAGTATTACCCTCGCTTATCTTGCCCATCCTGTCGATCGCCTTCGCCTCGTAAAGCAAACCCTCTGCCAGCGTTGTTTTGCCCGCCCCCCCATGGGCGTAAATCCCGACATTTCTGATGTATGCCGGTTTATAATCATTCACAATACATCATCTCCCTTGTGCCTTAGGTGTTAATATAATTATTCTATATAAAATTTAAATATCCTCTTTTATAATTATTTTTTCCGCCGTGCCGGCCCGGCAATGCAGACTCTAATACGATAGTGCCGTTATATTGGCGTCGGATCATGTCTCGTATATGCTCACCTTGTTTCTGCCGCACATCTTCGACCCCACATACAGCGCCCTGTCGGCATGCTGAATAAGTTTTTCCGCGGACTCCGCCGTAACGGGGAATTCTGCTATCCCGCCGCTTATCGTCAGGTATACGCTGTCCGTCGGCGTAACTACGGGGGAAGCCGACACAGCATCCCTTATCCTCTCCGCCACGGCCATTGCCTCCTCCCCGCTCAGACCGGGGAGGACTACGACAAATTCTTCTCCTCCGAACCGCACCACAATATCATTGTCACGCACGTTGTCCCTTATGCGCTTTGCCGCCTCCTTCAATACCGCGTCGCCGACCAGATGTCCATAAGTATCATTTACCTTCTTAAAATGATCTATATCAAACATTATCAGGCTGACAGACCTTTTCTCCTCTTCACAGCTCCTTATGATACTGGACAATATGGTATTCAAAAAGCCCTTGTTATATACCGAGGTCAGCGGGTCCGTTATAGCCTTCAGGGAGACCTCCTCGAACCTCTTTGCATTTTGTATGGCTATCGAGGCCTGTTTTGCCAGCAATGTAAGTATGTTCATATCATCCTGCGTATATACCCTCTCGTCCGTATGGCATATGACGATACCGCCGACAGTATCATTATCCGTATTCAGCGGCAGCGTGATACAGCATCTGAAAAACTTTGCAAGCTCGTCCGATTTAAAATTCCGCGAAAGCTGCAGATCGGGATAGAGTTCGCCTGTGCCAAGGGTCAGGCACCTTCCCACCACCCCTTCGTCGCAGCTCTTCATCGGCTTTATTCCCTCAAAATCACCGTCGAAGACCGATGCCGCCAGCTCTGCCTCCACTCCGTTATCATCTTTTAAATATATACCTGCAAACGAGTACTTTATAACGCTGGAAACAGTATGTAAAACCATGTCGCAGGTTTCCTTAAGCTCAAGATTTGAGTTTATGAGCCCGGCCATCTCGTACAAAGCGGTATATTTTCTGTTGGTATACATCATCTTCCTCATCAGATAGAAATTATACTCCAGCATGAATATACACACTACCGCAACGGCCAACAAAAGCAGATTCCCCCAATTATACAGCAAGGCCAGTATGATGGCCGACGGCATTATCAATACATAGGAAAAGAGTTCCCATAACGCGCTCTCGCTCCAATATTCCTTATACGCCGTTTTGTTCATGTTGACCAGAAATATATATAGTAAAATATAATTGACTATAAAGGACATTAAAACATAAATTACGACATAAAGTATGTAAAATGTCTTAAAAGGGAAAAAACTCGTTATGAACCGGTCCGTAACTGCGCCGGCCGTGTAAAATGACACGGCATAGAGCCCCGCATTCTGAATGGAGATATATCCCTTGCTCTCGATAAGCGAAGACGTAAAAATACATACCGTGGCAAGGGCAGCGGCAATCACGTTTCCCCAGATCATGTACGCGCTTATTATCACCGTAGTCGCAAGGCTGAGCTTAATATCGCCGAAATATACAGGGAATTTTTCGATGAGAAGAAAAAACGCCGTAAAGAACAGAAACCCCCGCCAATCGAAACCAGCGGCGCCCCCGGCGGCAATATCAAATACAATGACGCCGACGCCTGCCGCACTGATCAGATAGTTGATCAAAGTCTTTCTTTCCCCCATAACTCTCCCGCCCCAACTTTTATAATTTACAATCGAAACCTTGACACAATTATACATCAAATATGTGTCAAAAAGTGGCCCTTTTTGTTTACTGTCAAAAAATTTTTATTTACAGCAGTCCGTCAAGACAAGGGCGGTATTCCCGGTATATTCTATTAAAAATGATTTAGATGTAAAGTCGGCGCCTAACCTTCAATATTTTTTACTCAAACCTTTAAAAATCAAGACTTCTATAATGTATTGGAATGTAGCATATCCAGGCAAATACAATATCGTCAGCTTATAAACATTTGTTTCATTGAGACTGACCGTCATGGATAACTAATTTACTGGAGAAAGGATCTCAAAAAAGACAAAGTACCTTCTTCAGATACTTTGTCCTCCGGCTTGCGGTTATATTCATTTCTTCACACTGTGAAAAACATCCTTACCCTTGAAAACGGCACTGTCCCCCAGCATCTCCTCTATACGCATAAGTTGATTGTATTTTGCGACCCTCTCGGTCCTGCATGGAGCTCCGCTCTTGATCTGTCCGGCATTGACCGCCACGGCAACATCCGCCATAGTGGTATCTTCCGTCTCGCCGGAGCGATGAGAAATGACGGTTGTGTAATGGGCATTGTGGGCCATTTGCACGGTCTCGAGCGTCTCCGTCAGGGTACCGATCTGGTTTAGCTTGATCAAAATCGAGTTGGCAATATTTCTTTTTATTCCTTCATTTAATATTTCCGGATTAGTTACGAAAATGTCGTCGCCCACCACCTGGACCTTACCGCCGAGTTTTGCTGTCAGTGATACCCACCCGTCCCAATCGTCTTCCGATAATCCGTCTTCAAGGGATACGATGGGATATCTGCTTATCCAGTCCGAATACAAGGCTATCATCTCTTCGGAGCTCCGGCTTATTTTTTCACCCCTGAATACGTATTTACCGTCAATATAAAATTCGGAAGCGGCGGGATCCAGCGCGATGGCGACGTCTTCTCCCGGTCTGTAATCTGTTTTTTCGATCGCCTCTATGATCAGCTTCAGCGCGTCTTCGTTGGTGGCAAGGTCGGGAGCAAAGCCACCTTCATCGCCCACGGACGTACTCAAACCCCTGCCCTTGATCACCTCTCTCAAGGTCTGATAGACCTCGGAACACATCCTCAGAGCGGTTGCAAAACAGTCCGCGCCGATAGGCATGATCATGAATTCCTGTATGTCCACCGTATTGTCGGCATGTTTACCACCGTTTAATATATTCATCATGGGTACCGGAAGTTCACACGCATTCGAACCGCCGATATATCTGAAAAGCGGTACATCCAGTGTATTGGCCGCCGCCCTTGCCGCCGCGAGAGACACGCCTAAAATCTCATTCGCCCCTAACCTCGATTTATTTTTAGTTCCGTCAAGCGAGATGAGCGTCCCGTCTATCTTACGCTGATCGAATACATCGAGTCCCACCAATTCGGGAGCTATTATATTAGTCACATTATCCACGACAGTGCGGACACCCTTGCCATGGAAGCGCTTCTTATCCTTGTCACGAAGCTCTACCGCCTCCCTGGTCCCAGTAGAAGCACCGGAAGGAACCGCCGCCCGTCCCATCGCACCGTCGTTCAATTCAATGTCTACCTCTACTGTCGGATTACCTCTGGAATCCAAAATTTCCCTTGCCTTTATCGAATTGATCCTTGACATAATCCACATCTCCTTTGATCTTTAATTTTTGTATCTGTAACAATGCCATTCCACACATTAAGTACCTTGATTCCCTCTTTATACCTTTATAAGCCGACTGTTTACACTCTGCTGCCAAAAATCTCTCGGTACAAATCCTCACCGTAGGCAGTCTGCAGAGGTTCACCCGGCACCACTTTATAAGTGCGTTCTCCGTTTTCCAGCCTCTGCGCACGGAGATACTGGGTTGTCCCGTCTTCAAGAAAAGCGGAGGCGTAGGTAAAAAGGTGGGTAACCGAAAAGACCTCCACGCCGTTTTCTATAAGCGCCCGTGTGATTTGACGGCAGATCTCCGAGCCTTCCCTTTCGTTCGTCGCGGCAAAAGATTCATTAAACAATATCAGTGCGCCGCTTTCCAGATGGTCGGCCAACTCGTTCATACGGGTAAGCTCCTCATCCAGTTTGCCGCTTTTCATGGCGGTATCCTCCTCTCTCTTGAAATGGGAGAATACGCCGCGGCGTATGGGCGCTGAAAAAGCGTCGGCTCCGACAAACATTCCGCATTGCGCCATGAGCTGGGCCTGCCCCATACTGCGGAGAAACGTGGACTTTCCTCCCTGATTCGCGCCCGTAATGATATACAGCCGCTTGCCCGCAGCATCCAGCTCGTTTCCGACAACGGCGGCATTTTTCGTAAGTGCAAGACTTACATCATACAGTCCGCGCCATGATCGGTCCATGCTGTCCATGGGAAAGAGCTGCGGTATGCAGACCGGCATGCCTAACTCACGCAGGCTGTCGTCCAGATTGAGGCACCCCACATAAAAAGCCAATTCATTCCTCAGCATGGCAAAAAAATCTTCAATGTGCTCGGCGGCCTGGGCCAGCGCGTTGGCCGCCTCGTTTATGGCACGATCGCGCCGCTTCCCAAGGTCCTCCGCACCGGCGGCGTCACGATCTGCTATGGTGAAGGACGGCGTAAAATGCCAGCGCCTCCAAAATCCCCTGCGATCCTTCTTACGAAACACATAATCCACACCCTGCAGATAATTTCCCAGCGTGGCACTGATCAGCATACCATCCCTGTCATTCAGACCGTTCAAAAGAGCATGCACCTCTGCAAAATAGTCGTCGCTCAACTCCCTCTGCAGCATGGTGAGAAGACTCCTAAATCCATCCGATTGAAATCCAGATAGCCTGCTGTCCGCAACCTTTCGCAGTTTCATGAGCATTTCGGTGTATAACTTTAAAAGGTCTACGGCGCTTGAAAAAGTACTGCTCAGGTAAATTGAAGACAGCCAATACCATGACCCCTTTCTCTTGTCTTCCGTTTCAACGGTTATTTCATAGAGCTGCCGCACCGTATCGGGGTTTTCGAGCGCATCACGCAGATTTTCCTGTCTGTAGCAAATCTCGTCCGTGGATTGCAGCGGGCTGAAGAGAGCCGCTTCGCAGACCTGATAGACAATTTTATCGTTCCGTGCCATGTTGTCCAACACATATTTTAATTCAAGGTCGGAAATTAGCGCGTCTTTGCCGAAGCATGGTCCTCTTTTTATATCAAAATCCCTTTCGTGAAACATGAGGTGTGCCTTCATTTCTTGATCCTCTCGCTCAGCTGCTCATAGGCCAGGCCATGCTTTTTTGCGATATGCAAAGCATAAGCTAATCCATCCGGCGGTTTCCTGACGATCCTATAGGTCCTCTCCGCCGGATCATCTTCATTAACTGTGCTCATCATACTTACCGTCTCGGGACCATGCTCCGCAAGCTCGTCGAGAAAGGTCACCACCATGGTAGGCGCTCCCAGCGCTGCAAAGGCATCCATCATATGTCCTCCCAGAGATAGTGCGTCGGATAGAGTTGTGGATGAAAATATCTCATTGACAATGATGATGCTTCTCGCCGTAGCTTTAGAGAGCAGGTCGTGCAGCCGAACAAGATCATCCTTCAGTTTACCGTTTAATGTGGATATGTCCTCCTCCCGGCCAAAATGGGTAAAGATATTGTCGAAGAGGTACATTGCCGACTCCCGGCCGGGCACGCACAAACCCAGCGAAGCCAGGTAGTGCTCCTGCCCGAAAGCCCGGGCAAAAGTGGTCTTGCCGCCTTGATTCGGTCCCGTCACAACAACGATATGCTCAGGTGCATTCATAGCAAAATCATTGGTTACGATACTTTCCGGTGAATCTGCAGCGAGAGCAATGTCGAATCCATCCAGACCATACAGGTGCTCTGCCGTATCACACAACTCCGGATAGTTAAAAGGCAGGCCCGCATCGCGGATGGGACTGATAAAATCCAGCCATGTGAGATAAAACTGTATTTCACGGGAAAAGCGTGAGATCGCTTCATCGTCAAAGTACAGATATTTTGAGCAAAAAGCATCAAGATCCGCAAAAATATCCTTATAAATTTTTGCAACCATATCGAGGACTGCAGCTTCCACATGAGCGGCATAGGGTTCTTCCGTGAGTTTCTGGCGGTAGTCCTTTACGCCGCCCTGTCTGAATTTTTCAAAGGCCGCAAGAATCTCGGCGGACTGGTTGGGCTGTCCTTCATACTTACGTGCGCGGATGGTTCCGTTTTTAATCAGCATACAATATTCCACTGTGGAAAATTGATCGCGAAGCCGTTTCACATGTGCGCAAAAATCTCCATAATCCCGCGACGCGCAGTATCCGGAGAGATACTCGGCAAAACCTTGCAAACCTTGCGAACGGAATGATAATTTGGAAAGCCTTTCCGAAAATTTGGAAACAACGAGGCAGTATCTGTCCGCACAATCCAGCATACGCCCACGGGTCAGATAGTTGTTGTCATAACTGTTATCCGAGGTAAGCGAAGTCCTGATATCATTCATATACCGGCTTAACTCGTATATAGTTTCCGAAAATCCGACAAACAGCGTGCGGATCCCATCATCCTCCAGTTCCCGCATCACGTCCTGCCGATACGCTATGATCTCTTGATCATGCAGCGGGGTGTAGAAAAAGCCCTCCAGCTTATATTCTCCCTTTGCTTTTAAAAGCCGCCGGCATATCCGGTCGAGATTCAGGTCCTTAAAACAGGCCGGCGCCTCGGTCTGCCGCGGCCACTCATACTGCTCCCTCTCTGGAAACAGGATACTGTAAAACATATATACTCCCCCCTCGGAGATTTATATACGGCGGAGGCCATTAAAAAAAGCCGACGGCCTCTGCTATTTGCAGAAGTCATCAGCTTTAAAAGCGGTTTCGGTTTAACCGTGGGAGGACTTCTTTCCCATGTGCAACATTATAGCATACCTATAATGAGTTTTCAATGCAAAGAATCCATACGGATATCTCTGTTATATAGTCAAAATACATGCAAAGAATTTAGCTGCATTTGGAATAGCCGCAGTTCGGGCAGATGACGCAGCCGCTCTCATGCTCTATCCTGCTGCCGCATTCAGGACAAACCGACGTGTAGGTCTCCTGTTCTTTGCCATTGTCCGGATCAGCCGCATCCCGGCTGCAGCCGCAGTCTTCCTCAGACGCGTGGCTTAAGTCTTCCGTGCTTTCCTCTTCCTTCATATCCATCACCTTCTCGATGACCCTGGCTATGGCGTCGGGACAGGACAGCACGTTTATCCGCTTGTCCCTTTCCTTCTGTCTTATGGTGGAAAGGCAGCGAATACCCTTGAGCTGTCCCACTAATTCTTTGACGTCTATCCCTGACCTCAAGGCTATAGACGTGAGCCTTGCGGTCGCCTCGGACTGCGACGGACATCCTCCCGCCCGTCCGACGTTGGTGAATACCTCGCAGATGCCGTTTTCATCGTAGTTTACGGTGATATACAGGTTTCCACAGCCCACTCGTACCTTTTCCGTAATACCTCTGGTGATCTGCGGCCTCTCCCGCGGTATCAGAGGCCCGCCTTCCTCATCCGTACCGGCGGCCTTTACGCCGTCCCCGCCGCCTATATTCAGTACCTGAGTATCCCTGCTTCCGTCCCTGTATATGGTGAGGCCCTTGCATCCCATGTCGTAGGCCATCATATATACCTTGCGCACATCATCCTTGGCAGCTTCGTTGGGGAAGTTCACGGTCTTGGACACCGCATTGTCCACGTGTTTCTGAAAGGCCGCCTGCATGGAGATATGCCAATAGGGATCTATGTCCAAAGCCGTGACGAAAACATCTTTTATGTCCTCCGGTATGCCGTCCAGGCTTTTGAGTGAGCCCGCCGCCGAAACCCGACGCATGAGGGATTCATTGTAGAACCCTCTGTCTGCCGCCGTTTCCTTAAAGATGGGATTTACATCCAACAGCTCTTCATTGTCCAGCACTTTCCTCACAAAGGCCAGGGCAAAGGCAGGCTCTATCCCGCTGGACACCCCGGCGATAATGCTGATCGTGCCGGTGGGCGCTATGGTAGTGGTGGTGGCATTTCTTATGGGCATATTGACATCCTTAAATATGCTCTTTTCCCAATTGGGGAAAACACCCCTCTTCTTCGCCAGTTCACGGGAGGCATCCTTGGAAGCTGCGTCAATGAAACCCATGACCTCGTCGGCCAATTCCAAAGCATCATTGCTGTCGTACGGTATGCCCATCCTGTAAAGCATATCGGCAAAACCCATGACCCCGAGACCGATCTTTCTATTTGCCTTCGTCATCTCATCTATCTGAGGCAGGGGGTAGCAGTTGGCGTCGATCACATTGTCCAGGAAGTGCACGGCGTCATGCACGACCGTTCCCAGTTTTTCGTAATCGACTTCATATCCCTCTCTATCATTTTTCAGCATGTTCGCCAGGTTTATCGAGCCCAAATTGCAGCTCTCATACGGCAGCAGCGGCTGTTCGCCGCATGGGTTCGTCGATTCTATCGCGCCTGCTCCCGGCGTGGGATTTTTGTCATTCATCCTGTCGAGGAAGACTATTCCCGGTTCTCCGTTATTCCATGCCATGTCGATTATCAGGTCGAATACCTCCCGTGCCCTCAGGGTCTTGACTACTTCTCCGGTGTGGGGATCTATAAGCGGATAGTATTCATCCTTTTGAACGGCGTCCATGAATTTTTCCGTAATGCCCACGCTTATATTGAAATTGGTTATATCGTTATTATCCTGTTTGCATCTGATAAATTCCAGTATGTCGGGATGGTCGATGCGCAGTATTCCCATGTTGGCTCCCCTGCGCGTGCCTCCCTGCTTTACGGCTTCCGTGGCTGAGTTGAATACCTTCATAAAGCTCACCGGGCCGGACGCCACGCCTCCCGTAGTCCTGACCGTGGCTCCCTTGGGGCGCAGACGTGAAAATGAAAATCCGGTCCCGCCGCCGCTCTTGTGAATTATGGCGGCCTGCTTGATGGCGTCGAATATCTCCTCCATGGAATCGCCCACGGGAAGGACAAAACAGGCGGATAACTGCCCCAAGGGCCTGCCCGCATTCATAAGCGTGGGTGAATTGGGGAGGAAGTCCAGATTTGTCATCATATCATAAAATCTCCCGGCCAGTTCGCCGGCATCATCGCCGTCCTTATAGTTTTCTTCGGCTGCCGCTACGGTGCGCGCCACCCGGTCGAACATTTCCTCGGGCGTCTCCGTTATGTTTCCATTTTCATCCTTGGCAAGATATCTTTTTTCCAGTACCTTCAAAGCGTTGTCAGTTAATTTCATTGTGTCCGCCTCCCTATATCTTGTGTATGTATTATTCTCTTGTACATCTTATTGTAGTATATCGGAGCATATTTTTCAAGCCATGATTTGAAACTCTATAACAGCCGGCTGTTCATCCATGCATCATCTATCATGGCATACGGCAAAAAAAGAAGGGCATAGAGCCCCCCTCGCACCATGGCCAGGCCACGGCAGGCAAAATTACACGGCAGTTTTACGACCGCCGGCCTTCTATCGCCGCTTAACCCTTTAAAGCATCGGTCAACTCACCGACGATATATTTATCGAATTCGCCGTTCAGATACCTCGCCTTTATGAGAGGTTCATTATCCCACAGCTGCTTCACCTTTTCCGGCCTCTCTATCCAGCTGCCCAATACCTCAAAATCCCCGTCCATAAAGACAAACGTGGGTATTTTGGCCTGGCCCCCCGTTATAAAATCCTCCATGAAGGACTCGTTGTCCTCCTTGGGCACGACCCTGAGTTCTATGCCGAAGCTATCCGCAATGAATTTCAGTATGGGCAGATTATGCTGGCAGTCGGGGCACCATCCCTCGGAAAATGCCAGTATATATTTTACCTTTGTATCAAAAGTTTCCGACTCGCCGGCAAACTTCCTGAACTTGGTCTTTTTATTGTCCGGAAGCGAATCCAAAAACTCATCATAGGTCTTTCCGCCTTCAAACAATCCTTTAAGATCGCACATAACCCCTCATCCCCAGTTCAAATATTTGTATTACTTCTTAAAGAAAGAACCCAGTATGGTCCCGGTGTTGGCCTTGGCCACGCCAAGAAAAGACTTCTGCCCGGTCAGGATCTCATCCAAGGCGTCCACAGCCTTGTCCATCTGCTCCTCAGTAACGATAAGAGGCGGTTCCAGCCTTATTACGTTGGGATTGTTCAGCGTGTATGCCGTAATGATATGATACCTGTTCTGAAGCTCCCCGGCTATCAGCGATCCGGTGAATTCCGCCGAAAGTTTGCCTATAGCCGTCTTGGAGAGAAAGCCCTCCTGCTGATTGAACTCGACGCCTATCATGAGCCCCCTGCCTCTGATATCCTTTACCAAGGGAGATTTATCCTTTAAGGCCGTCAGCTTGCCCATGAAATATTTTCCCTTTTCCTCCGCCTTATGAGGAAGGTCATTATCCAAAATATTCTTTATCGCTGC
>DHDI01000010.1:77691-111589 GCA_002399285.1 Thermoanaerobacterales bacterium UBA4880 | reverse complement strand
TGAGGAAGGTCATTATCCAAAATGGTCTTTATCGCGGCAATGCCGGCCGCCATAGCCACCTGGTTCCCGCCGAAGGTGGAGGTATGGAGCATGCATTTCTCCTGTGTCCCATAGCCCTTCTTCCATATCTCATCGGTAGTTATATATGCGCCTATCGGCACCACGCCGCCGCCGAGCGACTTTGCCAGGCACATGATATCCGGCGCCACATCCTCATACTCACAGGCAAACATCCTGCCGGTCCTGCCGAATCCCGTCTGGACCTCATCCGCGATAAAGTATGCGTTATATTTGGTGCACAGTTCCCTTACTCCCTTGAGATATCCTTCCGGAGGTATTATTATACCGCCCTCTCCCTGAACGGGCTCGACGATGAATGCAGCGACTCCGCCTTCCTTCAGCCTGTCCTCCAGATGCTCAAGATCTCCGTAGGGGACCGCATCGCAGTCGGGAACAAGCGGCCGGAACGGCTTTTGATATTTCTCCCTGCCGGTCACTGAAAGAGCTCCCATAGATTTGCCATGGAAGGAGTCCTCGCAGTACAATATACGGTGCTTGCCCGAAGCGATCTTGGCCAGCTTGAGGGCTCCCTCGACAGCCTCGGCTCCGCTGTTGCAGAAGAAGCTCTTCTTAAGCTTCCCCGGCGTGATCACCGCCAGATTATGCGCCAGAGCGCCCGGCAGATTATTTACGGCCGCCTGAAGCAGGTTGGGCATGTCCTTTACCTTGTTGACCGCTTCCCATATCTCCGGAGGATTGTGTCCCAGACTCAGTGCCCCGTATGCGCCTAAAAAATCATAGTACTCATTGCCGTCCTCATCCCATACGGAGACCCCGCTGGCCCTCACGAAGTGCTTATCAAACTGCAGAAGCGAAAGCATCTGCACAAAAGCGGAATTTATATATTCACTGTAGTTTTCTCCCACCTTGTTCTTTTTAAAGCTCAGTGCTTCATCAAGAGTATATAAGCTGTCCGTTATCTCTTTTTCCAAGTTAACGCCTCCTTAGATTAACAACATAATAATACAACATATACCGTCAAATTACAATAAAAGAGGGGCTGCGGTTTTAAGCCACAGCCCCTGTTCATCTTCAACTTAGATGAATATAGATTTATTTCTCAGCCCCTGTGGCTGATTCCTCATTTGCCCTTGCCGCCTCGCTTATCTCTTCCTGTCTCTTATCCCATAACTCGCCGGCCTTCTTAGCCCATTTATCCGAGTTGGGTTTGATCTTGTTATAAAAGTCGTCTACTTCCTCAGGCTCGCCCATCTGGGTCGAGTGTGCTCCGGAAGCATGGACCATTTCCTGCATTGCCTCCGGGTTATCGATCAGCGGACACGGGCGAAGCATATTCTCATTGAAGGGCTGATGCCTTCTGTATTCCATCATGAGCGGGGACTTCAGAGCATCAAATAATGAAGTATTCTTTATATTGCATGTTGCGTAATGCACAAAAGCACATGGCTCAACGTCGCCGTTGGCGTTTATGTGAAGATATCTTCTGCCTCCGGCAATACATCCGTGGGCAAATTCACCGTCATTCCAGAAATCTATTGCAAACAGCGGCTTTGTACTTCTGATCTCATTTATCCTCTTATACATCTGAGCCCTCTCCTCAGGAGTAGCCATCATGGAGGGGTTCGAATCCCTTCCGACCGGTACGTAGGTAAAATACCAGCCGAACAGGCATCCCTTTTCTACCATTAGGTCTACAAACTCATCGGAGGATACCTCGTCGAGGTTCCCGTTCATATACATAGTCGAGTAGCCAAAGATCACGCCGGCATCCCTCATCCTCTCCATGGCATCCAGCGCTCTCTCATAAACCTTGTCGCCGCGCCTTGCATTGGTGGTCTCTTTGAAACCATCCACGCTCACCGCAAACGCGAGGTTACCCACTCTCTTTATTTCCTTAATAAAATCATCGTCGATCAAGGTGCCGTTGGTAAATGACAGGAAAACCGAATCGGGATGCGCTTCGGCAAGCTTTACAAGGTCATCCTTCCTCACGGTCGGCTCACCGCCCGAGAATATGGTGAAGAATATGCCCAAGCTCTCGGCCTCGCCGATCACTCTGTTCAGCGTATCATAGTCCAGAGCATCCTTCTTATTATATTCACCAGCCCAGCATCCAACGCACTTCAAGTTGCATGCGGCCGTAGGATCTATAAGTATGGCCCACGGAACGTTTATGTCATATTTCTCCGACAGCTCATTCTGTTTTGGATTCCCCAGCAGACATGCGTCCACAAAGAAGTTTCCCGCCGTCTTCTGCCTTATATTAGGATCGATCCTTGTAAGCAAAGTTATTGCAAACTGATGCCAATTGCTGTTGGGATCCTCCACCTGGGCCTTTACCTTTTCCACGGTTTCCTTATCCGACGGCCTCTTGGCTATCTTTTCGCCTAAGCTTAATATCTTGGGCAGGTTTTCCTCCGGATTGCCGGAAACATATTTTAAGCCCTGACTCACTATGGCCTTGCCAAGAACTTTTTCAGCATAATCAAACATAATAACAACCTCCTAACTGATATTATATTCCCAGTCTGTATTGAGCAGCAAATTCAATAAGATAGGAAATATGATCATTGGAAAGGGAATAATACACCATCTTTCCCTCTCTTCTGCTTTTGATTAAGTTAAGCGACTTAAGGGTCTTCAGGTGATAGGAGACCGCCTGCAGGTTCATGTCCAATATATAGGCTATGTCCCCGACACATAGCTCCTTTTGTGACAGCATATAGACTATTTCGCTTCGAGAGTCGTCACTCAATGCCTTAAAAACATCAGATACACCCTTCAGGGATTTTATCATTGGCTTTAACTCGTCAATACCCTGTGTCTCACGTTCGGTTTCCTTGCTATAGGCATCAGACCTTCCCATCCGCTCATTTCCCCTCAATAAAATTTGACAATGAATCGCATATTCTACATATACCGCCCCCAATCCAATGCAGTCAGCTCTTTATCATCGATACTTAAGCACTTATTTAAGTATTATAATATACCTCGTTATCAAAAAAATCAATAGACATAGAATGACTATTGTCTAAGTTGTTTCCGGTTTTCGGGATTTACGGCATGTACGCTCCGTACAAGATATATGCTTCGGTCAAAGCCGGCATGCGTAAATATTAAGGCGTATCTCCGAATTAAATTATAGCTATTGGAAAGTCTAAATTAAAGAGGAGGGGTCAAATTGTCCATAAAGAGAAGCCGATTTACAAACATCAGAGGCAAGAGAACGGAGTTCGCTGCGGAACTCCTCGCGAGCAGGGACAGATTCTTTGGCAGAGAGGCAAAATCTCAAAAAGCACAGTACGCAAAGGGACACAGGATAGGTACGTCTAAGAGCGTCAAAGTGCCGATGAAGGACAAGATAACTTAAAGGGCAGCTTAAAAGCTGCCCCCTCTCCTCTAAATCTAACCATTATGGCAATTGCACTGCCGGTGTTTCCGGCTGACTGCTTTGCCCTGTCGTTACAATATCACCCTCGCCGATCTGACTGGGCGGAGTTTCCGTATTTGTACCATCCTCGCTGCCCGGTTTCGTCGGTTCCTCCTCTGCCGGTGTCTCCGGTTCAGGATCATTTTCGGCCGGCGGCTCGTTGTCCGTCGGATCTCTGATCACGGGCGGCTGCGGTGCAGGAGGCTCGTTATTCACCGGATTCTCGACAACAGGCGGCTGCGGTGCAGGCGTATTGTCTGCCGGTGTATTTTCAGCACTGCCATTGCCGTTTTGAGGCGCTTTCAACAATTCGTCGATCTTTCCTCTCAGTCCGTCGTTCTGGTTTTCGAGACTGCTGTTTCTCGACCGCAGACCGGATATTTCATCCTTCAGCGAACCGATCTCATCATTCAATTGCTTATTTTTATCCTCAAGCTGCGCAGCATCTTCCTTAAGCTTATCGTTATCTTCCGTCAGCGATTGTTTTTCCTGCTCCAGCAAAGTCTTTTCACCGTTCAGCTTTTCGATGTCCGCGTTCAGCTGAATTATAGCTTCTATCTTCTCGTTCAGCTGGCGTATCAGATCTTCGGCATAGCGGTATAACCGGCCGATATAATCCATCAGCCCCGGGACCACGGTATCGACTATCCTAGTCTGACCATCGGAGATAGAAAGTTCCGGCATTTGATTTACGACCATATCCGTACCGGCATATGGTTCCGCGCCGACGGATGCATTGGATACGGCCGGGCCGTTTGCGACCTTTACATAGTTTTCCGAGACCCCGTCCCAATCGATCAAACCGGCCAGCTTCACTATCAGATCAGATATGCGTCCTCCTTCTTTATCTCCGGACGCTATCTTGCCTTCCCCGCTTGCTATGCCGTCCATCTCAGCCCAGTACCTGTTCATGAGGTAGTCCCGGGTAAATTCTATCTCCCTGCTCTCTATGATATACTCGTTCATATGCTTCAGGGTTATGGTGCCCTTGATCACCTGCGGACCATGGAGCAGCAGATCCGTCAACTGAGCCAGATTGACGTCGGTCCTTATCTTTATGCTGTGCCTGTTATTGTCCTCCAGTTTGCATGGATTGATGTGCAGTATATAGTCCGCGGCATCGCCGGTCACGGAAAAATACACCACGGGATCATAATCCAACCCGTCCGCCCGCTGGACGACTATGTTTTCAGGATTTCTGCGGTCCACCTCAAAGTTCGATATGATATCCTCCGTCGTATCGGCCCTGACGCTCAAGCCGCTGTCCGCCCGCGCATTAAACCATGAAAACGTACTCGGATTTACCAGGAGAGCCATGGCCACCAATAAAACCGCCGCCGTAAAACAAGTAAATCTCAGAAAAAATCGCTTGATGTGACCCACCTCCTTCTTACAAGAATTCGACTCTATTTACTATGCTCGGTATGATAGCCGAGCAGTTTGCATATCATCGTAAACGCTTCAGCCCTGGTTATATCGTTCTTGGGCCTGAATGTATTGTCGGGATAGCCCGTGATTATCTCATTGTCAACGCCGGCCTTCACATATCCTTCGGCCCATCTGCCTATCCCAGCCTTATCGGTGAACCCGAGCCCGTTATCGCTTAAAGGCTTTTTGTCAAACGCCCTTATCAGGACTGCGGCCATTTCCTCTCTGGATATGTCTTTGCCCGGCAGGAACGTCCCGTCCGGATATCCGGTAAACACTCCTCCCGACGTAGACGAGGATATATAGCCCCTTGCCCAGTCCGGTATCCCGTCAGAATAATCCAGCGCTGCTCCCCCGTCGTCTTTCAGCCCGAGAGCCTTCCCGACAAGGACCGCCGTCTCCGCCCTGGTTATATAGTTATCCGGCCTGATCGTCCCGTCCTCGTATCCCTGTATCACACCATGCTGCAGCAGAGCCACGATGCAGTCATGGGCCCAGTGCCCGCCTATGTCCGGGAATACTTCCTCAGGCTGCTCCACCAGTTCGTTTTCCCCATCATCACCATGGTGATGATGGTTATTATTGTCTTCGTCCCCGCCGGACGGCGCAGTATTTCCGCTCATATTCACAAGAAGGTCTGCCTTTGCAATAAGCCCCTGAATACCGTTGCCGGCTCCCTCATCCATCTTCGCCGTATATTTCAGGTCGGCATGATCGCCGCTCGCTATACTGAACCTGTCTGCGGGAGACAAGGCGTATCCCTGATGCACGCTGCTTCCGCTCTCATAGAGCATATCGTAAAAGCTGCCGCTGAATATGGTATCGTTAAAGACCAGCATCCTGCCCCTTTCGATGGTGAGCTTCATGTCTTTGGCATATTCATCGTATATGCCGCTCTCTGCCTGCTGGGAATCCCTCTCCAACTTCATAGTCATACCCAGCCTGTCGACGTTAACCGTTTCGGAGTAGTCATTGTAGATCCTTATCGTGCCGCTCTTCTCCACCCCGGGAGCCCATACCGTGCCTCCCATGACGGAGCTGTCCGTAAATACTGGACCCGCCCTGGAACCATCTCCCGTAACATGCAGCGCTACGTCGGGCGCATTTCCGGCAAACGTCGTACCGGCACCCCAGACGTTGCCCACTCCGAGCAGCACTGCCAGTATCAGTACGATGGCGATCCTCATGCTGTTATGCCCGTTTGACATCGATCTCCTCCTTTCATTTAGGAGTTCGGCGCGCCTCTTGAAGGAATTATCCTCTCCGTTTCAAAAGGCAATATGGGCAATGGCAGTGACCGCCATTGCCCCCTGTATTCAAGCTAGAATATCTGATGCTGGTTACCTACTCTGCCCAACCTTGATTGGCGGTCTGCGTTGCATCAAACACAAACGTAAAGGTGGCCGATTTGCCTTGATAATCGTTATTTGCCTCTTTGGGAAGGTAAAAGGTTATGTTGAACGTGCTGCTCCCTCCCGCGGGAATGGTACCGATCTCTACAGGTTTCATCCAGTCGATCCTGCCCAGTTTGGGCAACTTTGTAGGAGGATCGGTTGGCTTTACTATACCGATCTGAAGAGGCTTTTTCCCGTCGTAGAATATATTGCCGGTAAGCGGCTGCACGCTTATCCTGTACTTTAAGGGAATGGTCCCGCTGTTTTTCACGGTTATGTCTTTGTCCTCGAACCATCCAGGATATATATTGTCAACATCCATTTCCGCCGTAAGCGCGCCGGGGCTGTCTATGACCAGCGTGCCGGTGGTAAAGACATTGTCCCCGCTCTCCACCCGGCTGGTAAAGTAGGCCATGGTTCCGACGCCGGCGCAGGCGCATATAAGCGCTATTGCCAATATACCCGTCAACAGTTTCCTATTCAATTAATTCCACCCCCAGAGAGTTATATTCATACGTAATACCTGGCAAAGTCAAAATATCATCAGGTCAAAATATCGGCCGGGCTTTTATCCCGGCCGGTATTCTATTGGCTGTAAGGCTATTTCACCGCTTCTGTCCAGCCCTGATTCTTGACCTGAGTGGCGTCGAACACAAACGTAAAGTCGCCCTTTATTCCCTGATAGGCATTATTAGCAGCCTCAGGCAGCCTGAAACCTACGATTAACGTTCCGTCCTTACCAGAAGGTATGAACCCCCCAAGATCCACATAACCCATTGCATTTATTTTCTTATACATTGGAAGCAGTGAAGCTTGATCAGTTTTTTCTTCAGATTCTGATCCATTTACAAAAGGTATCCAATACGCGGCTACCTCAAGAGGCGTATCGCCGTCATAGAGCGGATTTCCTGCATTCGGCAGAACGCTCATCCTGCATTTAAGGTCAAGAGTGCCGGAATTGTGCACTTTTATAGTCTTTATGTCAGAATACCAGCCGGGATAGATATTGTCGACCGTCATATTTTTTGTGAGTGAACCTGGACTATCGATGACAAGCGTTCCCGTAGCAAACGTATTGTTTTCACTCTTGGCCTGGCTGGTGAAGTAAGCATATGAGCCCACGCCCAGACCGAATGCCAGTATGCCTATCAAAACTAAGCTTATAAGCAGATTTCTCTTCATCAAAAATACCTCCGATTTTAAATTTTAATTTCTCTTTCTTTTGTGTTAAAGTACAGATGGATGATTATTTATATATTTCTTTTGAGCTGCCCCGTACGGCGGCTCTATTTTTTTACCCTCAAGCACACCATCTCCTCTACTTTTTGATTTTTACGTCATCTATGTAATTTTAATTATGTCCCCAGTCTTGCTCACACGGTATGATTTTTATTTTCATCCTTCAGGATCGCAAAGACGTTTTTCAGCTCACCTGCCAACAGCAGAACGGCGGGTACCGCGATAAGCAGTATAAAGCCCCACATGCTCCTGGCGAACCTGGCCACGTACCCTCCGTAGGGTATCCTGAACATATATTTGCCTACGATCTGCCCGCGGTCCACGGGCTCGTCATCCTCCACATTGTTCGCATCGCCCTTTGTCTTGAACACCTCGCTGCTGCCGTCCTGCGCTATTTCGGCTATCCTGTGGGTGACCAGTACGCTTTTTTCCCTAAAGGTGATCACGTCGCCCTGTTTTATTTCCCCTTTGGGCGGAGCCACCACTATCACGTCTCCCGGCTCAAATGCCGGACTCATGCTGCCGGAAAGCACCGTCAGCATCTTATAGCCCATGACGGAGGCGATCCCGTCGGGATTTCTTCTTCCCTGTACCGCCAGTATCACGGCAAGGATCATTATCACTATCAATATCGCCGAAACAATATTGCCTGCTAGATGGAGAAATTTTTTCATCGTCTTCCCCCTCGTCTGCCGTTATTAATTTAATATTAATGTATTATCTTTCAAATCTTTATACTATGTATATAGATATTCTATTATTTCTAAACTTATTCCCAAAATAAAAACCCAATCTAAAAAATAGATTGGGTCGGTTGCACCATTGACTGCGCAAATCTAAAGGTGCCCATTTTTTAAGGATTTGCGTCATCGTCTCCCGGTATTGACTTTTTATCTAGCTTGATTCAGATTGTAAATCGTATCAAGGAAAAATTTTGTCGTATCAGGATGCGTTAATAGATATATTATCTGCCACATTAATACATATTATACAATGAAGTGACAAAAATGGCAATAATATTTTTAAAATTATATTTGCTGCGATATGTTATATATATTATTTGCAGCATTATTGTCGAAATAATCCTTTCCCGTGGTCGATGCCAGAGTGGCATCGGCATTTATCCATTTCCCCTCATCGGAAATATAAAATTCATTCCAGGCATGATAGCCGGTGGCACCGTCGGAGTCGACCTCTCCCTCGACTAATTTTGTCTCAAGTCCGGCGGCCCGTCCCAGGGCGGCCGTCAATGCCGCATAGTCGAAGCAGACGCCCTTGCCGGTCTTTAATGCGTTGACCGCACCGTATTCATTGTCATAGTCATTTTGTCTTTGGCTTTCGAGTTTTTTATAGTCATACTCCATGTTATCCTTCACCCAGTCATAGATCGCCTTAGCCTTTTCCCTGTCGGTATTCAAACCCTCGGTGAGCTGTCCGGCCAATTTGATTATACCGTCGTCGCCGCTCTCAATGTACTTTCCCGGCACCTTGAACCTGTTTGCTCCGGTCGCATTCTCCACAGTAAGGCCGGGCCCGTAGCTATATTTCCTGTCGTACTCATGCACCATCACGTCCAGCCTGTAGCTTCCCTTACCCTCGGTCAGCCATATGTCCTCATCAAAGGCCCCATTCTTTAGGGATACGTCATACCATTCCCTCTTATCGTCCTTGGTCAAAAGTATCTTTATATCGTCCTTGTCGGTCTTTCCGCTTATCCGTACCATTCCGTCCGCCTCATCGGAGGGCAGTCCGGCTATGGTAACGCCGTTTTTGGTTATGTTCTCCGGCTCTCCTGCATAGACATTGCCGGAATTTGCGCAAATCAAGATGAAAACACAGCAGAGCAGCAAAGCAGCCTTAAAACCCCGCTTCATTCGTAGATCCCCCTTTTTCGGCAGCCCGTCCATCAATAGTGCGATGCGCACCTTAGACCGTAGCTTTGCGTCTCCGCCTTTCGGCGGGTTTGCCATTATCGAAAGGTAAAAAAATCCTGCTCCGGATCACCGAAACAGGATTCTGTCTTCCATATATGCATCTTCGGTAACCCGGCTGCCATTGTCCCAAGACCTTAGGCCCGCAGTTTTGCGTCTCCGCCTTTCGGCGGATTTGCTATTATCGGTATGCAGTTTTTTTCACAATTAAATTATCTCACAAATATTTAAAACTGTAAATATATTTTTCCTATCTTAAATATATGCACTCCTTTATCTCTGTCTGCGGCAATCTGATCTCTCTGCCGAAGGCCTTCGCCATAAGGGAAATGACCTCCATACCGTCTATACCGTCTATGGCTCTCTTTAAAGTCCTTCTGCCAAAATCGGTGTCCATAGAGCCCTGTTCTTCCAGCGGCGAAGCGAACGGAATGACAATCTTTGCCAGAGGTCTCAGATCCTTCTCCGCGGGAGTGATATCTATGAGCATATCCAGCTTGGCGAGCGCCAGCGGATTAAGACCGTCGATATTGCCCACGGTTATCAGTCCCGCTATCTGTCCTTCGCCGATCATCCTGCCCAGCTCATCTTGGGTCACCGCATCATAGCCCATGGCTTCCAGTCCGCGTACATTGACGCCGTCCCTTACGGGGATGCGCAGTACGTCGGACCGCAGCTCCAGAATGCCGCCCGTCCTGCCGGCGCTGTTCTCATGATATACGAGGCACGGTCTTTTAGCCTGCTTTAAGGATTCCTCATCGTAATCCTCTTTATAGTGCTTAGCGCCTCTCTTCTCGGCCTTCCTTATCCAATAATACACCTGGGGATAATCGCGCATCTCCAAGCCTTCGGTGATTATGACGTCCGCCATCTCCATGTTTTTCAGCGTGACGGCGTCCGCCTCTATATCCCCGCCGGGAACAAAGAACTTATCGTCCAGCACATATCCCTCGAAGGCCTGCCTTAAGGCCAGGCCCTCCTCGTTCGTCAGCGAAGGGGATGCCAACAATGCCAGCTTGCCGGCGTTTGCCGAATTGAACCTAACGATCTCCTTGGCCGCGGTCCTTACGGCATCCTCCATGGAAATCTCCTTCAAATTCCCATCCGCCCTCATCATAGGCTGCTCCACCGCATACCTGCCGTTTATCCAGTCAAAGCCAAAGCTGCCCTTTTCGCACAGCAGGGCCTCGTCCAGAGGACCTTCCGCCCGCGGCTCGATCCTCATTATCATCTGTCCGCGGGTCTCCACGGTGACGGGGCAGGCCAGGCCGCATCCCGTGCATGTGGTATCCGTCTTCTTTACCCTGACCGGCACAGGCTTGGCATTTCTGTTCACGCTCATTATGGCGCCCGTCGGGCATACATAGGCGCACTGACCGCACATTATGCACGTGGAATCGCTCAGCAGCTTTTCAAACTCCGGCTTGGTGGTCGCCTCGAAGCCTCTCTTCACATAGCCCAGCGTGGAAACTCCCGACATCTCGTCGCAGACCCTTACGCACAGTCCGCACAGTATACATTTGTTCGGATCTCTCAGTATATCCGCCGAAGAATAATCCTTGTCCCTCTTGGGCTTCAAGCCGGGCAGACTCTGCGGGTCGACGTCATACATATTGGAGTATTGATACAGCTTGCATTCGAAATAATCCAGGCAGCCGCACTCCAAACATCTGGCACCCTCTTCCCTGGCCGACTGCTCGTCGAAGGTGGCGAGATACTCTCCGAAATTGTCCCTGCGCACGTCCGCATTCTTTATCTCAGGCTGCTTCCGGGCTATCTTTTCCCTTCCGGCAAGGTCTTCGGGGGTGATATCCTCCTGTTTTACGAGATAGGGCTGCGCAGTCGGAACAAGTCTGCCGCTCAGGCAGCCCTCTATAGCCCGGGCCGCCTCTTTGCCCGTGGCTATCGCCCTCACGGCTATATCCGGTCCGGTCACGGCATCTCCCGCGGCAAATACATAGGGGATACTAGTCCTGTAGGTCCCCGCTTCCGTCACTATCCTGTTTCTGTTTATTGCGACGCCCTCTAAGCCGTCTGCGTCTATCTGCTGGCCTATGGCCGCTACGCAGGTATCGGCCGCGATATATATCTCCTCACCGGGTATCGGCACGGGAGACCTTCTGCCCGAGGCGTCCGGCTGCCCCAGCTGCATCTTCTGGAAGTTGACCCCCGTCATCCTTCCGCCGCTGGATATGACTTCCTTCGGCCCGGCAAGGTATAGAAACTTTACGCCCTCCTGCTCCGCTTCCTCTATCTCTTCCGCCCTGGCGGGCATTTCGTTCTTTGTCCTCCTGTAGGCCACGGTGACCTCTTCGGCCCCCATCCGTACCGCCGTCCGAGCGGCATCCATCGCCGTATTTCCTCCGCCCACCACTATGACCTTGCGTCCCAGGGCCACAGGCTGATTCATGGCGACCATTCTCAAAAGCTCGATGCCTCCCATGACGCCTTCCGCATCGTCTCCCGGTGCTCTCATGCCGCTGCTCTTCTGAGCCCCAACTGCCAAAAGCACCGCGTCGAACCCCTGACTCCTCAATGAATCAATGGTAAAGTCCCGGCCCAAGACCATGCCGGTCCTTATATCCAGCCCGACATCCTCTATCGAGGATATCTCCCTGGCAAGTACCGATTTGGGAAGCCGGTATTCGGGTATGCCGTATCTCAGCATACCGCCGGTATCCGGCATCTTTTCAAATATGGTCACGGCATAGCCGTCTCTCTTCAGGAAATATCCGGCCGACAGTCCCGCAGGACCTGCTCCGATAATGGCGACTCTCATTCCGTTGGGCTGCTTTACCTCGGGAACATACGGCCTGGCCGACGCCAGATCGTAGTCGCCGGCAAACCTCTTGAGGTTGCATATGGATACCGGCTCGTCCACCAAGTCCCTCCTGCACTTTTCCTCGCAGGGATGCGGACATATCCTTCCAACGCTGGCCGGCAGCGGCACAGTCTCCTTTATCAGCTTTACCGCCTCTTCATACTGGCCGCTACTGATGAGCGCCGCATATCCCTGGGCGTCGCAGTGTGTAGGACACGCGATGACGCAGGGCGGCCTGCAGTCTCCCCTGTGCTCCGAAAGCAATAATTCCAAGGTGAATTTTCTTGCGTCCGTCACTCTCTTGGTATTCGTATGCACAGTCATACCGTCGGCAGCCTCGGTGGCGCAGGATCTCAAGAGCTTCCTGTTGCCCTCCACCTCCACCACGCACATGCCGCATGAGCCGTATGGCTCCAAGCGGCCGTCATAGCAGAGGGTAGGTATATCCACGCCGTTTTGCCGGGCGATCTCCAGGATCGTCTGCCCCTTATGACCGCTTACCTCTTTCCCATCTATGTTAAGTCTTATCATTATCTCGTATCCCCCCTTAGCTTATAACAACTGCATCAAAGTTGCATACGTCATAGCATGTATGGCATTTGGTGCACTTATCAGGATCTATATGGTACGTCTTTTTCGGCTCGCCGGATATGGCATGAGAGGTGCACTTGCGTGCGCACAGTCCGCAGCCCACGCATTTATCCGGGTCTATGGAAAAGTGTATCAGCTGCTTGCATCTGCCTCCGGGACATTTCTTTTCCTTTATATGAGCCTCATATTCATCCCTGAAATACCTTATGGTAGTGAGTATCGGGTTGGGCGCGGTCTGCCCCAGTCCGCACAGGGCCGTGTCCTGCACCATGTGGGCCAGGCCTTCCAGCAGTTCTATGTCACCTTCCTGCCCATCCCCGGCGCATATCCTCTCCAGCACATCCAGCATGCGCCGCGTGCCCAGCCTGCACTGCGTGCACTTGCCGCAGGATTCTTTAACTATAAAGTCCATGAAGAACCTGGCGGTATCCACCATGCAGGTATCCTTGTCCATTACCACCATGCCGCCCGATCCCACTATGGCGCCCGTCTTGGTCAGGGATTCGTAGTCCACCGTGGTGTCCAGCAGGCTCTCGGGTATGCATCCCCCCGACGGCCCTCCCAGCTGCACCGCTTTGAACTCCTTGTCCTTCTTTATCCCTCCGCCTATATCGTATATTACCTCTCTCAGCGTCATTCCCATGGGTACCTCGACCAGTCCCCCGCGCTTTATCTTGCCCGTGAGGGCGAATACCTTCGTGCCCTTGGATTTCTCCGTGCCGTACGAGGCGTATTTATCTCCGCCGTTATTTATTATCCATGAGACGTTGGCTAAGGTCTCCACGTTGTTGATCACCGTAGGCTTCCTGCGGTATCCCGAGTAGGCGGGATACGGCGGCTTTAGTCTCGGCATCCCTCTCTTTCCCTCGAGGGATTCTATAAGGGCCGTCTCCTCGCCGCATACGAAGGCTCCCGCTCCCTGTCTTATCTTTATGTTGAAGCTGAAGTTCGTTCCGAACAGGTTATCTCCCAGATATCCCTTCTCCTGCGCCTGCTTTATGGCGGTCTTGAGCCTCTTGATAGCTATGGGGTATTCGGCCCTGGCATAGATTATGCCCTGCTCCGCCCCTATGGTGTAGCCCGCTATCATCATTCCTTCGAGAACGGCGTGGGGATCTCCTTCCAGCACGCTTCTGTCCATGAATGCCCCGGGATCTCCCTCGTCCGCGTTGCATATGATATACTTTGGAGTTCCGGGAGCTTCCCTGGTGTTTTTCCATTTCAACCATGTGGGGAATCCCGCTCCCCCTCTGCCCCTGAGGCCGGACTCCTTTATCTGCTCTATTATCTCGTAGGGGTCCATGGAGAGCGCCTTGCGTATGGCGGCGTATCCTCCCGCATCTATATAGTCCCGTATGTCTTCGGGGTTTATGACCCCGCAGTTTCTCAGCACTATCTTTACCTGTTTATCCTGATAGTTATCCGTCTTGCATTCGCCGCTGCTGTCCTTTACCGCCCACTTGAGCAAAGGTTTTCCCTCAATGATGTGGCTCTTGACTATTTCACCTATCATATTGGGCTTTACGCTCCCGTAGGTCACCGTTCTTCCGTCTTCGCCGGTTATGTCCACCAAAGGTTCCTTGTAGCACATACCTACGCAGCCTGTGGGATATATCTCCACGTCCATGCCCTTGGTCTCTTCCGTCAGCTTGTCGTATACGGCCAGGCCGCCCGCCGCGATGCCGCAGCTTCCCAGCCCTACCCTTATTTTATACATACGCCTTACCCCCTTGCCCTGTAATCGGCTATTATCTCTTTTACCCTGTCCAAGGTAAGCTGCCCGTAGGCCCGGCCGTTTATCATCATCACCGGCGCCAGACTGCAGCATCCCAGGCATGCGACGCTCTCCAGCGTAAAGAGCTTGTCCGCGGTAGTGTCTCCCACCTTTATCTCCAGTTCATCCTCCAAAGCGGAGAGTATATTCTCCGACCCGTTGACATGACAGGCCGTTCCCTGACAACACATGATGAGGTTCTTGCCGACGGGTTTAAATCTGAACTGGGCATAAAACGTAGCTACGCCGTAGACCTGGGCCTCGGATATATTCATGCTCTTGGCAATATACTTAAGTGCATCGGCAGGCAGGTAATTATATATCGCCTGAGTCTCCTGCAATACTGTTATAAGCGCCCCCCTGTCGTCCCCGTATTCCTCGATGACAGGCTGAATGAGAGAAAGATCCACTTCCTCCTGAAACTTTACCATTTCCGACATTTTGCATCCCCCTTTATGTGCGCGCTATTATATTAATACTACAAAAATTACCGCATTCCTGCTTTTATGAAAAAATCGTAATAAATTCCTGCAAATTGGCATCATGTTGACGGACGGCCCGGCATCCATAAACACACATCTATAATTATACCACAAAAATACCCGCAGATCGGGGTGTTAAAATTTCTCAGATATCACCTTGGGCTGCATGAAGCATTTAAGATAGTCATGGCTTCCCGTCTTGGCATCGGTGCCCGAAAGCTTAAAACCGCCGAAGGGCTGCGCGCCTACCAGCGCTCCCGTGCAGGCCCTGTTGAAATACAGGTTGCCCACGTCAAAGCGCGTCCGGGACCGTTCCAGATGCTCCCTGTCGCAGGAATAGACCGAGCCGGTAAGGCCGTATATGGTGTTATTGGCAATATCCAGAGCATCGTTAAAATTATCCGCCCTTATGATGGACAGCACCGGCCCGAAGATCTCCTCCCGGGCGGTCCTGGCCTCAGGATCGACGTCTTTGAATATTGTCGGTTCTATAAAATATCCCTCGTCATTTATGCGCCTGCCTCCGTATATCAATTCCCCCTCGTCCCTGCCGATCTCTATATATCCCAATATCTTTTTACATGCGGCCTCGTCGATCACCGGTCCGAGATCCGCGGCAAGGTCCCTGGGATCTCCCACCCCAAGCCGTGATGTGAACTGCTTTATTCTGTCTACGGTCTCATCGTATACCTCGCTTAAGATTATCGCCCGGGAGCATGCGGAACACTTCTGTCCCTGGAACCCAAAAGCCGACGATACTATGCCTGCAGCCGCGCTGTCCAGGTCGGCGCCGGCGTCCACTATCACCGCATCCTTGCCGCCCATTTCGATGACCGTCTTCTTTAGATGGGCCTGGCTCGGCCTCACCTTTGCCGCTTCTTCATAAATATGCATGCCCACTTCCTTAGAGCCGGTAAAAGCTATGAAATGGATTCCCGGGTGCATCACCAGATAATCGCCTATCTCTTCGCCGCTGCCGGGCAGAAAGTTGATGACGCCATCCGGGAACCCGGCTTCCTCAGTCATCTCCATAAACTTCGAAGCTATCACGGGAGTGGCGCTGGCCGGCTTTAAAACCACGGTATTCCCAGCAGCCACCGGACCTATTGTCGTTCCGGTCAGTATCGAAAGCGAGAAATTCCACGGCGGTATCACAGCGCCCACCCCCAGCGGCCTGTATATCATCTCGTTATCCTCGTCCGGCAGCCTGACCAGGCATTCTCCCTCGTCCAGCCTTTCGGCCTCCCGCGCGTAATACTCTATGAAGTCGACGGCCTCCGCGAACTCTCCGTCTGCCTCCGGCCATATCTTGCCGCCCTCGATCATCATCAGGGCGGTCAGCTCCGTCCTTCTCCTCTTAAAGGCCGCCGACAGGGCATAGAGGTATTTGGCTCTCTCATGTCCTGAAAGACTGCCCCAATATTTAAAGCTCATCTCACCTGCCCTTATGGCCCTGTCGGCCATTTCCCTGCTCCCCTTGGCTACGTAGCCCACGATCTCGTTGATATTCGATGGGTTTACCGACGTGATATACTCGCCGGAGAGTATATGGTCCCCCGCTATCACGGCGGCGTGCTTCTCCCCGAAGCCGTCCTCCGCCGCTTTTATCGCCTTGACCAATTCATCCGCCGCATCCCCGCGGGTATAGTCGACCGCGGCCTCGTTCACAAACTTATCCCTCATATTTAGGCCTCCCAAATAATATGGCGCTCTGTTAATTTAATCTACATCATTATATCATATGAGAATACCGCAGTACTATAAAAAGCGCTGTCCCGGCCGGCAAAACCAATTCCGTTATTGAATAAATCTCACGGGGGCGGCAGCGCCTTCGTGAGCCACCCGCCGAACGGCAAGCACAAAACATTAAAAAAGACAAAGTACCCAAAAATATGGTACTTTGTCTTCAAACCGGCAGTTTTTAAATTATAAACAAGCCCGGCAGACCGTTACTTTGCGCAAAATTGGCATCGGTCTGAACAGTTATTCCTTGGGCTTCATAGTCGGGAACAAAATGACGTCCCTTATGGAATATGAATCCGTAAGTATCATCACGAGCCTGTCTATTCCTATGCCCAGTCCGCCCGTAGGGGGCATGCCGTACTCCAGAGCCATGAGGAAGTCCTCATCCATCATGTTGGCCTCCTCGTCGCCGGCCTCTCTGGCTTTGACCTGCTCTATGAACCTCTCCCTCTGATCCAGCGGATCGTTGAGCTCGGAAAAGGCGTTGCCCATTTCCATCGAGTTGATAAATATCTCGAACCTGTAAGTGAGCCTTGGGTCCTCCGGTATTCTCTTTGCCAGCGGAGATATCTCCACAGGATAGTTGATTATAAAGGTGGGCTCTATGAGTTCGCGTTCAACATACTCCTCGAAAAACTGGTCTATGATGTGCCCTCTTGTCGTCTTGTTGGGCTCCAGCTCCAGCTTATGCTCTGCGGCTGCCCTTTGGGCCTCCTCGTCGGTGTTTATCTCGTTAAAGTCCACTCCGGCGTATTTCTTTACCGCATCTATCATGGAAAGGCGCGGCCACGGTTTGCCCAGGTCGATCTCCCTGCCCTGATAGGTTATGTTGAGAGTGCCCAAAACATTCTGCGCTATATACTTTATCATATTTTCGGTCAGGTCCATCATATCTTCATAGTTGGCATAGGCCTGATACAGCTCTATGGTCGTGAACTCGGGATTGTGCCTTATGTCTATGCCCTCGTTCCTGAACTGTTTTCCTATCTCATAGACCTTCTCGAATCCTCCGACTATGAGTCTTTTCAGGCGCAGCTCGGTGGCGATCCTGAGGTACATGTCTATGTCCAGCGTATTGTGATGGGTTATGAACGGCCTGGCGTTGGCCCCTCCGGGAATGGTCTCCAGTATGGGCGTCTCCACCTCGATAAAGCCGTTGTCGTCCAAATATCTTCTCATCTGCTTTATTATATTGCTTCTCATCTCAAAGGTATGTTTTACCTCGGGATTCATTATGAGGTCGGTATACCTTTCCCTGTAACGCAGCTCCATGTCCTTAAGGCCATGCCACTTTTCCGGAAGCGGCCTTATGGACTTGGAAAGCAGTACGAACTCCTTGACCTTTATGGATACCTCGCCCATATGGGTTTTGAATACCGTCCCGGTCACGCCGAGTATGTCTCCGATATCCACTGTCTTGAAGAGTTCGTATGGCTCCTCGCCCACCTCGTCCAGTTTTACATAGATCTGTATTTTGCCGAATCTGTCGTTCAAATCGGCAAAGCCGGCCTTGCCGTGGCCCCTCTTAGCCATGAGCCTCCCAGCTATGGTCACGGTTTTGCCGTCATAATCCTCAAATTTATCTTTTATTTCATTTGTATATTCGGTACGATCAAACCTGGTTATCTCAAAAGGATTCTTGCCTTCCTGCTTGAGTTTATCCAGTTTTTCAAGCCTTACCTTCATGAGTTCATTAAAATCTTCCGGCTGGGACTTCTCCATAAGTAACCTCCATTTTTATTTTTTTATCTCAAGTATCTTCAGCTTTACGGTGCCGTCCGGCACATCGGCCTCCACCTCTTCTCCGGTTCTCTTGCCAAACAGGGCTTTGCCTATCGGCGATTCGTCGGATATTTTATTGTTCATGGGATCGGCTTCAGCTGAACTTACAATAGTATATTCATCTTCTTCATTAAATTCCATATCCAAGATCCTCACGGTAGTCCCAATGTTCACGGATTCGGTAGATACGTCTTCCTCGTCTATCACCTTGGCATTTCTGAGCATCTGTTCGATCTGGGCTATTCTGCCCTCGACAAAGGCCTGTTCGTTCTTGGCCTCGTCATATTCTGAATTCTCGCTTAGGTCGCCGTATGATCTGGCCACCTTTATTTTTTCAGCTACCTCCAAACGTTTTACCGACTTCAAGTATTCCAGCTCTTCCTCATATTTTTTTAGACCATCATAAGTAAGCACAACCGTTTTATTGGCGCTCATCTGCTCTCCCCTCTTCATTTAATGCAATACTTATTTATAATCTTATGCATTAGATTAACACACAAGCACTGCATAATGCAGTGCCTGTGTGTTTATATTAATGTGTTTATTATAGAACAGGGTGATTGACATGTCAAGCTCGATAATTTTTTATTTTTTCAGACGCATTTTGTTTTATTTTGTCTATCTGTTCGGAGGTCACCGCTTTTTCAAAGCTTCTAAAGCCCGCCAGCTTGAAGCCGTGCTTTTTACATATGCCGTATATCTCCCTGACCTTATCTGCGGAAAGTTCCCTGCCCATGGAGAAATTTTCTATCCTGCCTTCCATAGCCAGGGCCATTGTCTCGGCCATGCATGCATAGGACGTCTTGGGAGGAAATCCGAAGTTGAAGTTGAAATTGACGTCGCCGGGCACCTCGACTACTCCGCCCTCTATGACCAGTACGTCGTCCCTGACCTCGACGACCTCCTTGGAGACATCCCGCGGCCTGGCCACGTCGCAGACCACCGCTCCCGGTTTGAGATCCATAGGCTCTATCACGGTATCCACGGCGCTGGTGACGGTTATTACCACGTCCGCATCCCTCAGCGCCCCGTGAACGTTGTCGTTCAGCCCGGCCCTGACTCCAGTCTTTTCGTACAGCTCTCCGGCAAAATCCTTTAATTTTTCCACGTTTCGCGCTGCCAGCGTCAGGCTGTCAACCTCGCCCGCCATCATCTCGGCGCATACCCTGCCGATAGACCCCGTAGCGCCTATCACCACGGCTTTGCACTCCTTAAGGTCCTTTCCCATTATCTTCGCGGCTCTTTTAGTTCCCTCCATAGCCATGGCCACCGTATAACTGTTGCCCGTGGTCACGGCAATATCCAGATTTTTGGCTACGGTATAGCCCGCATCCCCGACAACGGAGGTCAGCGCTCCAAGCCCCACTATTTCCGCGCCCAATTCCTCAGCGATCTTGCCCGCCCTGATGATCTTTTTTGTCACCATATCGGCGGGGAGAGAAAGCATCTGGTCGGAAACCAGCGGAACGGCTACGAACCATCCCTCCGTCTCTCCGTATGGACTGCTCACTCCCGTTATCTTCGATACCTCCTGGGGTGGCATGATCTTTGTCACCTGTTTTACTACGCCTTCGGGAATTTTACTCATAAAGCCATATTTCCTTGTCACATCCCTCGTCTCTATAGGATGAATTATAAAGGCAAATCTATGCATGTTAATCATTTCCTTTCCTTACGGACCTCAGACTGAAGATATTCGACCCTCGGAACGAAACCGATCCTGTCCAGAAGCTTCAGATAGTCGTCCGGCGTCATTTCCTCAGGTTTTTTACCGGCCAAAGTTATAAGCACCGCCTCCATGACATTGGTGCCGAAGGACCTGCCGTTCATCTCCGGCGTCGTGGTGATGAGCAGCCTGACTCCTCTCTTCCTGAGTTCTTCCACATCGCCTGCAGTCACGGTATTGGTGATTATCACTTTATCCTCCAATCTCTCCGGCATATACCTTTTGATGAACAGGTAATCGCCCGCTATTATCTCCGCCCAGTCATAATATTTTTTGTGCCTCGACTTCGATACCTCCTGCTTTTCCCCCGTGGGATAAAGCACCTCAAAGGGCAGCCTCCTGAGTATGGGCATCAATACCGACGCAAGAAAATACAGCATTTTGAGCGATCTCACCGGCATGGGTACGCCCAAGGCAAATATCGCATCCCCCAGTATGAGGTCACATCCCAGCTTATCAAATGTCTGCGCCATGCCAAACCTGTCCAGTCCGCATACGAGCAGCGTCTTCTTCCCTCTGAGAGGCATCACCTCGCCGTCCACATACTCCACCACTCTCCGCTCAAGGGTATCCTTGAGGCCGGAGCCGTCCACCATGGGCGTCATTCTGGCTGCGTTTTTCAGCGGAATCGCGTCCCTGATCTCATACCTTTTCGCTCCTGCCTTGAGGTACAGGTCGATACCGCCCATACCGAAGGCGTCCACCTTTCCATCCAATTCGGAGATTATCTTTATGGCCTTATCCACGTCTCCGTCCGTTCCTATACGCTCTATCTCAAATTTTTCACCCAGAAATTCCGCCTCTACCTTATGGTCTCTCGTGGATGAACCGATACTTACGCCGACGACATGTTTCAATCTCATCACTCCTAGCCTCTGATCGTCCTGATGACCGATATGAATCTCTCGGGATCTATGTATACATCCTGAGTAATGGGAGACTCACCTATATCGAGGGTAAAGACCTCGTTGCCGAGGATCTCTTCCACCAGTTTGGTTCGTTTGTCCGACCCGAGGAAAATAATTTTATCATAGCTGCGCAGCTTTGCTATGATGTCAAGCACTAAGTTGAAGAGCTGCGCTCCGTCCTTATTGGTTACAAAGTCCCATCTTTCTTTTTCCGAAAGCAGAAATACAAGTTCGACCCCGTTTTCTCTTGCTATCCCTTCCAGTTCCTTCCTGTTTTGAACGGGAAATCCTATGAGCGCCATACTGCCGCCCTTTTTGATCTCTCCCATATTTTCCAGGCGGGACACGAAGGTCCGGTCTATGCGGAAGCGCTCGGCCACCTCCTGTTGGGAAAGCCCTCTCGTCCTCATCTCCAGCATTTCATCGGTGATTCTATGGACCTTATCGGCATCGATGGTCTTATCACCTATATGAATGGGCCTCATATGCATCATCCTTTGTGCACATTTTGTGCTCACTATATTTATACTGATATATTGTAAAACTTTTGTCTTAATAAATCAAGCTTTTTCGATTCTCACTTCCTAACTCTCATCTGTTACTTGCGATTTATATTCGGCGAGCTTCTTTATCACTCCGTCCATGGTCTCCGTCCTGTTTATCTCATCTCTCATTGCCCTCGCGCCTTCCAGTCCCTTGATATACTCGCCGATGATCTTGCGCATCTCCCGGAGGCCCCGCCTCTCTCCCTTAAGGGATACCTCCAGCTCAAGATGTCTCAGGGCCATGTCTATCCTCTCGCCGGCTGTGGGAAGCGGCAGCTTTGTCCCTGTCCGCAGAAATTCATCTGTTCTGTGGAATATCCAGGGGTCGCCTATGGCGCCTCTTCCGATCATTACCGCGTCGCATCCGGTAAGCTCCATCATGTCTGCGGCGTCCCGCGATTTAAATATGTCGCCGTTGCCTATCACCGGTATCTTCACTGCCTCTTTGACATGTTTTATTATTTCCCAATCCGCCCTTCCCGAATAGAACTGGTCCCTGGTCCTGCCATGCACGGCCACCGCCGCCGCGCCGCTCTCTTCCGCGATATGCGCTATCTCGGCGGCATTTACATGCTGCCCGTCCCATCCCTTCCTCATCTTTACCGTGACAGGTTTTACCGACGCCTCCGCGACCGCGCTTATTATCTCACCGGCCAGGCCGGGGTCCATCATGAGCGCGCTGCCTTCCCCACTGCCGGTCACCTTTTTCACAGGGCAGCCCATATTTATATCCGTGATACAGAATGGGTATTCGTTGAGTATTGTGGCGGCACGCGCCATCGTCTCCGGCTCATGCCCGAATATCTGGACGGCGGCTATCCCTTCATACGTACTGTAATCCAGCATTGCCCTGGTTTCCCTGCTGCCGTATACAAGCGCTTTGGCCGAGATCATCTCCGTATATTTGAGGCTGCAGCCCATCTCATCGACTATCATCCTGCAGGCCCGGTCCGTATATCCCGCCATTGGAGCGAGAAATACCCTGCCCCTTAGTTTTACATTGCCGATAGTCATGTTTTCATCATACATAGCCCATTACCCCTCTGATACTCACTTCGCCTGCCCTGACTTCTTTTATGACGCCCGTGTCCGTCTTGATGCTAAGCTCGCCTGAAGGCAGTATGTCCATAGCCATGCCGGTATATTCCCTTTTCCCCTCCAGGACCCTTACCCTTTGCCCCAAGGTCGCCGAAATGCCCTTTACCTCATCCAAAAATCCGCTGTACCGGCCGCCTATATATTTATAGTATTCCTCCTGTATTTCCCTTAAGACGGAGGCAAGCAGCCTGTTCCTGTCATATGTCTTCCCCGACTCAAGATAGAGGGAGGCCGCGATGCCGGCAAGTTCGCCGGGAAAGCCGCCGTTATTTACATTTATGCCGAACCCCGCCGCCACATAATGTATCCTGTCCATCTCCGCCGCCGTCTCGGTAAGTATGCCGCACACCTTTTTCCCACCTATCACGATGTCGTTGGGCCACTTTATCAGCGCTTCCAGCCCTTCCGCCCGCATAGCCCTGGCTGCGGCCAGGCCGATGAGCTGAGTCAGCTTTGAGAGTTCCTCCAACGGCGCGTCGGGACACAATATAATGCTGCAGTATATACCCTGCGCTTTTGGCGAATACCATCCCCTGGAGATCCTGCCCTTTCCCGCCGTCTGTTCCTCGGACACCACCGCCGTACCCTCCCCGCAGCCTTCAGCGGCCAGGCCCTTGGCAACCTCATTGGTAGAACCCACCGAGCCGTAGCGTATGATCCTCTTGACCATACCGTCCTCGGGAAGATAATATTCTATCGCATCCGGCAGCAGCAGATCAGGCATGTCCTTAAGCATATAACCCTTATTGGTCTCCGCCTTTATATCGAAGCCCATCTCTCTCATAGCCTTTATGTGCTTCCAGACTGCCGTACGGCTGATCCCCATAGCCTCGCTCATTTCCTGCCCGGAAACGAATTTACCCTGTCTGTCCAAAAGCAGCTTCAATACTTTATCCATAATATAATCACCTACTATACATAAAAAAATGAGGGCATCTAAAAACACCCTCCGGTCGTAAACGAACTGGCAGGCAAAATTGCGGTACAATTTCGCGATTGCGCGATTTCGGCATCGGTCTGAAGGGTATCCTTTCGATACCCCACTATTATATATTAATGACCATATATTGACAAGAACACGCCCGCAGCTATCGCGGTCCCTATAACGCCGGACACATTTGGCCCCATGGCATGCATCAAAATGAAGTTGCCCGGCATCTCTTCCTGCGCCACTACCTGAGATACCCTGGCGGCCATAGGCACCGCGGAAACTCCCGCCGATCCGATCAAAGGATTTATCTTGCCGTGCGTGATGTAATTCAGCAGTTTACCCAGCAATACGCCGCCGGCCGTCGACACTGCAAAGGCAACAAGCCCCAAAACTATGATATAGAGCGATTGAGGTTTTAAAAACGTCTTGGCATTAGTTGTGGCTCCGACCGATACCCCAAGAAATATGACGATTATGTTATTGAGTTCATTCTGAGCGGTGTTTGACAGCCTGTCCACCACGCCGCTCTCCCTGAACAGATTTCCCAGCATGAGCATTCCTATAAGAGGAGCTGCCGGCGGAAGGATCAGGGCGATCAATACGGTGACCACGATGGGGAATACTATCCTCTCCGTCTTGGAGACCGGCCTGAGCTGTTCCATCACTATCCGCCTCTCCTCTTTTGTTGTAAGCGCTTTCATTATGGGCGGCTGTATTATGGGCACCAGAGCCATATATGAATATGCGGCGACGGCGACTGTACCCAAGAGATGGGGAGCCAGCTTCGTGGCAAGGTATATGGTCGTCGGACCATCGGCCCCTCCTATTATACCTATGGTCGCGGCTTCCTGGGGAGTAAACCCCAGAAATCCTGCGGCAATATTATATGTAATGAAGACACCCAGCTGCGCCGCCGCCCCCATCAAAATAGAAATGGGGTTAGCTATCAGCGGCCCGAAGTCCGTCATTGCCCCTACTCCAAGGAATATCAGGGGAGGGAATATCCCCAGTACGTCTCCCTGATACAGATAGTACAGCAGGCCGCCAGGCTGTTTCATTACCTGCGCTCCGTTGGCTGCGGCCTCATACGCGGGCGGGTCCATCATACCCGTCAGAGGCAGATTTGCCAGCAGCATACCGAATGCTATCGGCAGCAATAACAGCGGCTCATATTTTTTCACCACGGCAAGGTATATGAGAACACAAGCTACCGCTATCATGATGATTTCCCCATATGTCATTGCCCTAAAGCCCATACTGTTGTATAGATCCTGAAGAATCTGAGTTAACGACATATCCGCCTCCCCCCTATGCGAGTTCTACCAAAGGATCGCCGGTATTTACAGAAGCTCCTTTTTGCACATATACGTTTTTGATCTTTCCATCCTCCGCGGCAAGGATCTCATTCTCCATCTTCATCGCTTCCAATATCATGAGAACCTGCCCCTTCTTTACTTCGTCCCCTTCCTTCACCTTTACGTCCAGTATGGTCCCCGGCATTGGAGACGTCACTGCCGCCGCAGATGCCTCCGCAGCCTGTACCTGTGGCTGTTCCTCCGGCTGCGGAGCGGCAGGCACCGTCTGCTCCGCTGCAGGCTGAGGATTCGGTGCATTCTCCGTTCGTTTGATCTCGCTCTTGATCTCTTCTACCTCCGCCTCATAAGTGGTCTTGCCATTTATGGTTATTCTAAATCTCCTCATATTATTACCTCCCAGTCATTCTATTGATCTGCCCCTGCCTCGCTGCACTGCCCCATACGGGGAAGCTGTCGGGCACTCTTACTATGCTCTTCACAACAAATCTCTTTCCCGGGTCTGTGGCCGCTATTGCCGCCGCAATGGCCGCGACCAATTCCTCATCTATCATATATTCCGCGTCTTCCCTTCCTGCGTCGGCCGCGCTTTTTGCCTGCGCCGGCCTGGCCTGTGGTTTGACCGCTTTATCATCATGTTTTTGCGCAAAGACATATTTAAAACACAGTATGACGGCCGCCAAAATGATCAAAACGACAAATACTATACCCACGCCGGCAAGAGTAACCATTATAAGTTCCGAACCGTTCGACATATTATCACCCCTTAAACAGGCATATTGCCATGTTTTTTGGCCGGTCTGTCTTCCCTCTTGCTCCTTAACATTTCAAGGCTGGAAGCTATATACTGCCTGGTAAACCTCGGCTCTATGACATCGTCGACATATCCTCTTGCGGCAGCCTTATACGGATTGGCAAAATTCTCCCTGTACTCCGCTATCTTTTGCCGTCTCATATCGGCGGGATCTTCGGACTCCTCGATCTCCTTTTTAAATACTATATTGGCTGCTCCGTCCGGCCCCATTACCGCTATCTCGGCAGTCGGCCAGGCGAATACCGCATCGGCTCCCAGATGCCGCGAGCACATGGCTATATATGCTCCGCCGTACGCCTTTCTGGTTATTACGGTGATCTTGGGAACGGTAGCCTCCGAATAGGCATAGAGCAGTTTGGCGCCGTGCCTTTCAATGCCGCCGTATTCCTGATTTGTCCCCGGCAGATAGCCCGGAACATCCACGAAGTTGACTACCGGGATATTAAAGGAATCGCATGTCCTTATAAACCTTGCCGCTTTATCAGATGCATTGATATCAAGGCTTCCGGCAAGATAATTGGGCTGGTTTGCGATTATGCCTATGCTCTCTCCTCCTACCCTGGCAAAGCAGGTGACTATATTCTTGGCATAGCCCGCCATTACCTCCATGAAATCGCCGTTATCTACGACCGGCCTTATGACATCCTTGATATCGTAGGCCTTATTGGGATTGTCCGGTATTATAGCATCCAGTTCCTCCGCTGCCCTGTTGACGTCGTCCCCTGTCTCAACATGGGGAGCAACCTCCAGGTTGTTGGAGGGAAGATAGCTAAGCAGCCTCCTTATCTGATCCAAACACTCTTCGTCGCCGGCGGCCGCGAAATGCGCGACCCCGCTGCTCGTACTGTGAGTCATGGCGCCTCCCAGTGCTTCCTGGGTCACTTCCTCACCCGTAACGGCCTTTACCACCTCGGGACCGGTTATGAATATCTGGCTGGTCCCCTTCACCATAAACACAAAATCCGTCAATGCGGGAGAATATACCGCGCCTCCTGCGCACGGTCCCATAATGGCTGAGATCTGGGGTATCACCCCTGAAGCTATGGTATTCCTGTAAAATATATCGCCATAGCCGGAAAGGGCATCCACGCCCTCCTGTATCCTTGCGCCGCCGGAATCGTTCAATCCGATGAGCGGCGCACCCATTTTGAGGGCCATGTCCATCACCTTGCATATCTTGCGGGCATGATATTCGCCCAGCGAGCCTCCTATAGTCGTAAAATCCTGGGCATATACGTAGACCAGCCTGCCGTTTACGGTGCCGTAGCCGGTGACCACGCCCTCTCCGGGCGCCTCCGTCTTGGCCATATCGAACTCTGTGCTCCTGTGCTCCACAAAGGTATCCGTCTCGACAAAGCTGTCCTCATCCATGAAGTATGCTATCCTTTCCCTGGCCGTCATCTTACCCTTTTTGTGCTGTTTCTCGATCCTCTTTGGGCCTCCGCCTAACCGGACCTTTTCTCTCCTTGTCTCAAGGTCGTCGATCTTATCGCTTACATTCATCGTCATCCCTCCAATCTAATTTCTTTCGCAGAGTTCAAGCAAAACACCATGAGTGCTTTTAGGATGCAGGAATGCTATCCTGGCTCCTCCCGCTCCCAACCTTGGCTTTTCATCTATCAGCCTGACGCCCTTTTCCCTCATATCGTTCAGCGCGTCCTCGATGTCGTCCACTCTAAGCGCAATGTGCTGTATTCCTTCTCCGTTTTTCTCTATAAACTTTGCGATCGTGCCGTCTTCGGTCGTGGATTCCAGAAGCTCGATCTCGGATTGCCCCAGCGGCAAAAATGCCGTCTTCACATGCTGGTCCTCCACCACTTCCGTGCCCTTGCACTCGATACCCAGAGTGTCCCGGTAAAATTTCAGCACGTCGTCGATGCTCTTAACAGCTATCCCTATGTGGTCTATCTTTTGGATCAATCGAAATCCCTCCCATTTAAATGATATCGTATCGTTTTTAATATACGGTCTGAGGCGGTATAAGGATCTGTCTCTCCGTTTGCCACCTTGTCCACTATGTTGGAAAGTTCCTCCTTCGATAACCCGTTCATGATATCGCACATGATGCTCTGTGCGGCGAGATCCATGATCTCATCCCTTATATGTTCCTTCCTTTTATTTATGAAGACTCCGGAGTCCTTTATGTATTCCATGTGCCGTCCTATGGCGTCCATCACGTCGTCTACGCCCTTGTTTTCCTGTGCCGCAGTCAGAATGACCTGCGGCCTCCATGCGGCGTCCCCATTGAAATCCAGCATGGCCTTTATCTCTCTCGCCGTCTTTTCGGCGCCGTCCCTGTCGCATTTATTGACCACAAAGACGTTTCCTATCTCCATGATACCGGCCTTCATCGCCTGTATATCATCGCCCAGACCGGGCGCAAGGACCATGACCGTGGTATCCGCCGTGCCGGCTATCTCCACCTCCGACTGGCCCACGCCCACCGTCTCGATGAAGATATAGTCCATGCCGAATATGTCCATTATGCGCGCAGCGATCCGAGTGCTCTTTGAAAGTCCTCCCAGATGTCCCCTCGAACCCATGCTGCGTATGAATATGTTGGGATCGGTGAACAGCTGTTGCATCCTTATCCTGTCTCCCAATATGGCGCCGCCGGTATAGGGACTGGTGGGATCGCATGCAATGATGCCCACCTTTTTGCCCAGGCTGGAATATATCCTGGCCAGGCCTGCGGTAAGCGTGCTCTTGCCCACCCCCGGCGGTCCCGTAATGCCGATGAGATATGCGCCTCCGGTTTTACCGTACATATCGCGGATGATATCCATAGCATCTCTTCTTCCATCCTCCGCCATGGTTATCAGCTTTGCCAAGGCAACCTTGTCGCCCTCGGCCATACCCTTTCTTATATCCATCATGCATCGATCCTGACGTGGGATTTTATAAATTCTACGGACTCCGAGGTAGGGGTACCCGGGGTAAATATCTCGGCTATACCCTGGGATTTAAGATACGGTATATCGTCGGCCGGTATCACGCCTCCGCCTACCACCAGCTTGTCGCCTGCTCCCTTCTCTCTTAAAAGCTGTACGATCTTGGGAAGAAGGGTATTATGCGCCCCCGAAAGTATGCTCAGAGCAACGACATCCACATCCTCCTGTACGGCCGCCTCTACGATCTGCTCCGGCGTCTGTCTGAGGCCGGTATAGATGACCTCCATCCCCGCGTCCCTCAGCGCCCTGGCCACGACCTTGGCTCCCCTGTCGTGGCCGTCCAAGCCGGGCTTTGCTACCAATACCCTTATGGGTCTGCTCATATTTTACGCCTCCCTATAAAATTACCGATTCCTGATATACTCCGAATACGCCTCTCAGTACGTCGCATATCTCGCCCAATGTGGCGTATACCTTGACCGCATCTATAATGTACGGCATAAGATTGTCTTCGCCGCGGGCCGCCCTATCGACTTCGGCCAGCGTGCGCTTCACCGCCGCATTGTCCCTCTCGCTGCGCAGCTTAGCCAGCCGTTCCTTTTGCTTTTCCCCAACGGACGGATCGACTCTCAAAAGGTTCTTGGGAGGCTGCTCTTCGATCTGGAACTTATTCATACCCACCACCACGATCTCACCGGACTCCACAGCCTTCTGATATTCATATGCGGCGTCCTGTATCTCCTTCTGTATGAATCCCTTCTCGATCGCCTTGGGCGCTCCGCCCAAATCGTCTATCTTATCTATATACTCCTTAGCCTTTCTTTCAATATCATCGGTCAGAGATTCTACATAATATGAACCCGCCAGCGGGTCTATGGTATCGGCTGCGCCGCTCTCATAGGCTATGATCTGCTGCGTCCTCAGGGCGATCCTCACCGAATCCTCGGTAGGCAGAGAGAGCGCCTCGTCTCTGGAATTGGTATGCAACGACTGCGTACCGCCAAGCACCGCCTCCAATGCCTGCAGGGTCACCCTCACGATGTTGTTGTCCGGTTGCTGGGCCGTCAGCGTAGATCCCCCCGTCTGGGTATGAAAACGCAGCTGCCATGACTTGGGGTTTTTAGCATGAAACCTGTCCCTCATGATCTTAGCCCAAAGCCGCCTGGCCGCCCTGAACTTGGCTACTTCCTGAAACAGATTGTTGTTGGCGTTAAAGAAGAAGGACAGTCTCGGCGCAAACTCATCCACGTCCAGGCCGGCTTTCATTGCGGCGTCGACATAGGCTATCCCGTCGGCCAGCGTAAACGCTACCTCCTGTACGGCCGTAGAACCGGCCTCCCTTATGTGATATCCGCTTATGCTTATGGTATTCCATTTCGGCACATTGGCGGAGCAGAATGCGAATATATCCGTTATCAGCCTCATGGACGGCGTGGGCGGGAATATATACGTCCCCCTGGCAACATATTCCTTCAAAATATCGTTTTGTATGGTGCCGTCCAGCTTATCCATCGAAACGCCCTGTTTTTCGGCGACCGCTATGTACATTGCAAGCAATACGGCAGCCGGAGCGTTGATGGTCATGGACGTGCTGACCTTATCCATGGGGATGCCGTCGAACAGCACCTCCATATCGGCAAGGGAGGATATGGCGACGCCCACCTTGCCAACCTCGCCCTCCGCCAGCGGATGATCGGAATCATAGCCTATCTGCGTCGGAAGATCAAATGCGATGCTCAAGCCCGTCTGTCCCTGGGAAAGCAGATATTTGTATCTGGCATTGGATTCCTCCGCATTCCCGAAGCCCGCATACTGCCTCATCGTCCAAAATCTTCCGCGGTACATGGTGGGCTGGACTCCGCGGGTAAAGGGATATTTCCCGGGAAAGCCCAGATCATTCAAATAATCCATGTCCTTCTGGTCCTCCGGCGTATACGTCCTCTTTACCTCAATGCCGGAATCCGTGGCAAACTCAGCCTTCCTCTCGGGGAAACGCGACGTCGTCTTTTTAACGGACGTCTCCTCCCACTCTTCCCTCGCCTTGCCGACCTTTTCTATTTCATCCTTATCCAGCATTACACATGCCTCCAATTATTAATATTCATGCGGCCGGTCTCCCGGATATGTATATGTGTAAGTCCGCTATGGGTCTCTGCAGTCCCGTATCAAACCGCTTTTATGATATGTGGACATCTCCTATTATCAGGATGAGCATAGTTATCGATAAACCGGTCCTTCTGCCGGATATATGCTGTTTGGTGCCGTATTATTCCTCATTGGTTAAAACTGCTGTTACTATTATAACAGAATTTATTCAGTCAATAAAGCTAAATCTTGAAAATTGCAGGATTAAATTCATAAATCCGACCGGAGCGAATTAAAAAAAGCAGGATAGAAGGCGCATCTATGCCTGCAAGATACCGGTCAAATTTTTTTATCTCACCATTGCGTTCGTTTTGTAATAAAATCCAGTCTTCCGTCACCAAATTCGATCAGATCCCTGCCGACGGTAAAAGTACCGTAAAGATACTTCCCTTTCCTTCCCTGCTAGTCAGACGTATCTTGGAGTTATATCTGCCCAGTATGGCCGAGACTATGGCCAGGCCGTATCCCGTTCCCTCTGCCTTTGTGGTAAAGCCGTATGAGAAAACCTTATCCCGTATCCCGGCCGCAATTCCGCAGCCGTTATCCGCTATCCTTATGCGGATGAGGCCGTTCTTTAAAACATCCGTGCAGATATATATCGTACCGCCGTTCATGGCATCCACAGAGTTTAAAATCAGATTGAGGCAGACCTGCTCCAAGGCCTTTGCAGTAATTTGTGCCTCATGTGTTTCCTCAAAATGCGTTTTTAAGATATACCTGTCCGTCAATACAAGCTTCAATTTCCTAACCAAACCGTCCAGCACAATATTTACACGCACCGTCTCTCCGCTTCCCTCGGCAGATCTCGGTCCGCGCATAAAACCGGCTGTCAGGCCGTTGGCTCTCTCCACTTCATCGAGCATTAAATCGATGAAATCGGCGTCCTGCTCATATTTTACCTTGAGGAGCTGCAAAAAACCTTTTATGACCGTCATTGAATTCTTTATCTCATGGGCAGCCATACGCGTATGTATGGACTCTAAATTCAGCTCCTCGAATTCCTGTGCCCTCTCCACCATTCGATCGATAGCCTCATAGGTCAGTAAAATAAAGAGATACATTATTCCCTTGGAATCATTAAGTGAAATCCGGGTAACTATTAACCTTCTCCCGTTATATTCCTTATAGTTAGTATAAAAAACATCTCTCCGCAGGCTTTCATCCGATGACATCAATTCTAAAAACCTTGCGCCGGCATCGTCTGTAGGCGTTAAGTCCAGCAGGGTATATATATTATATGACAGGTATACGGAATTATCTTGAGGGTTATAAACGGCATAACCCATATCGCCATACAATTGAGTCATATCCAATAAGTCCTGCATATTTTTATCCAAACCTGCACCACCTATCTATTGTCTAGTTTAGCCTGACACCTTTCCGTAAAAGATTTCATCTCCACCACACGACGTTCATGACGGCCTTTTGCTATCAGCTCCCTTTCATCGCTTGCCTCGACCGCAAACACCAGCCTGCCGCCGTCTATTTCTTCCAGCACGGCGCTTGCGCTGATCTTCATGCCAATCGGAGTAGCCCTGAGATGTTCGATATTTATCATGGTGCCCACGGTGACGTATCCTGTCGGAAGATGCATATCCACCGCCGCCACGGCCGCTTCTTCCATAAGCGCCGCAACGCGGGGAGTGGCAAGTACCTTTACCGAACCGCTGCCATATATATCAGCAGTATCTGCGCCTGTTACCTTTGTTTCGACCCTTCTTTCAAGACCGATAGCCAAATCTATTATATCCATTAAATGCCTCCTCGCCACTTTTATTATATAACAAATTTTGCCTTTGGTATATATATGTATTATATATACAATGACACTTTATGATGCAGTATTAAGACATTTCGGACCGGCGCATAAAAAAAGCAGGGCCAAATGGCCCCGCTCAGCTTGCCGGCAAACTGTCAGACCGCGGGAAACCGGTCTGAGCTTATGCGTTGGCAAATACCTCTTCGAATTCATCCTTATTGAGCTTTTCCTTTTCTATCAAAGCCCTTGCTACGGAATGTAACCTATTTATATTTTCTCTCAGCAGCATTTCCGCCTTTTTATAACATTCCTCAATTATTCTTCTCATCTCTTTATCGATGGAAGCGGCGACCTCTTCGCTGTAATTGCGCTGTCTGCCCAAGTCCTTTCCTATGAATATCTCGTCCCTGTCCGAGCCGTATACCATAGGTCCGAGATTATCGCTCATGCCGTATTCGGTCACCATCTTCCTCACAAGGCTGGTGGCCCGCTCCAGGTCGTTCTCCGCTCCGGTGGAAATGTCATGGAGAACAATGTTTTCAGCCACTCTGCCTCCGAGAAGGTGTATGACCTCGTCTATGATCTCCGACTTAGACATGAAGTACTTGTCCTCCTCCGGCAATATCATGGTATATCCGCCCGCCCTGCCGCGGGGTATGATGGATACCTCATGCACGGGAGCGGTGTTGGGGAGCAGCTTGGCAAGGACCGCGTGACCGGCCTCATGATACGCGACCAGTCTCTTATCCTTTTCGCTCATGACCCTGCTCTTTTTCTCCGGTCCGGCTATGACCCTGGTCATGGCCTCCTCCATCTCATCCATGCTTATCGTCTTTTTGTTGCGTCTGGCCGCAAGAAGCGCTCCTTCATTCATCATGTTTTCAATGTCCGCTCCGGTAAATCCGGGAGTCATCCTGGCCAGCGTACCGAAATCCACATTGGGAGCAAGGGGCTTGCCCTTGGAATGGACCTTCAGTATCTGTTCTCTGCCCTTTACATCGGGCAGTCCAACCATGATCTGCCTGTCGAAACGGCCCGGCCTTAAGAGCGCGGGATCAAGTATATCCGGCCTGTTGGTCGCAGCTATGACGATGATGCCCTCATTTGTACCGAAGCCGTCCATCTCCACCAG
>DHDI01000010.1:53742-77600 GCA_002399285.1 Thermoanaerobacterales bacterium UBA4880 | reverse complement strand
TCGTTCGCGCCGAAGCCGTCCATCTCCACCAGCAGCTGATTTAAAGTCTGTTCTCTTTCATCATGCCCGCCGCCCAGACCGGCACCTCTGTGCCTGCCTACGGCATCTATCTCATCTATGAATATTATGCAGGGGGAATTCTTCTTGGCCTGCTCGAACAGATCCCTCACCCTGGCGGCGCCGACGCCTACGAACATCTCCACGAAGTCGGAACCGCTTATGCTGAAGAACGGCACCCCGGCTTCTCCGGAAACGGCCTTGGCCAAAAGCGTCTTACCTGTTCCTGGAGGACCCACAAGCAGAACGCCCTTGGGTATCCTGGCGCCCAGTTCCAAAAATCTCCGGGGCTGTTTCAAAAACTCCACGACCTCCTGCAGTTCCGCCTTTTCCTCATCCTCGCCTGCCACGTCGTCGAAAGTGACCTTCTTGGTCTGATCGGTGGTCACTCTGGCCTTGCTCTTGCCGAAAGACATCACACCCTTATTGCCGCCGCCCTGGGACTGCTGCATGATAAGATACCAGAATACCACGAATATGGCAATCATGAATATGGTCGGCAGCATCTGCATCCACCAAGGGGGATTCGTATTCTTGGGTTCAACATATTTGATCTGCCCGTTCACTATATAGGGCTGTAAAAAGGTATCAAAACTCTCCTGATTTATAATAGTCGACTGAAAAGAGGTACCGTCCTTGAGCTCGCCGGTAACAACATTGTCGGCTAAGGTTATGCTGCTGACATTATTGTTGTTTATCTCTCTTACAAGCCGAGCATAGTCAAAATCTTTTACGTCCATGGTCTGCATACCGTACATGGTAACTATGGCATAAATAGCGATAATTATCAATATATAAAAGCTTGCATTCCTAAATACTTTGTTCAAAAACCCATCCTCCTCCTTCAATGCTAACTTATCGCACAACATGTAATTGTAACATAGGCTATATTAAAAAACAATAAACTAAAATTTATAAATCTCAGGTTTTAAAATGCCTATATAAGGCAAATTGCGATATTTTTCGGCAAAATCCAAGCCATATCCCACTACAAAGAGATCGTCGATTTTAAAACCGGTATAATCGATGGGCACTTCCACCCTGCGCTTCAAAGGTTTGTCCAGCAGACTGCATATGGACAAGCTTGCCGGATGCCTATCGATGAGCACCCTTCTCAGATAACTCAGGGTGAGTCCGCTGTCCACCACATCCTCGACTATAAGTATGTCCTTTCCTTCAATGCTGTAATCAAGATCTTTAATTATTCTTACCACACCGGATGACGTGGTGGAAAGTCCGTAGCTGGATACCGCCATAAAGTCGATGGAAAGCGGCAGGTCTATCTCCCGGGAGAGATCTGCGAGGAACATCATGGCACCCTTCAATATGCAAAGCAGCATTAGGTTTTTACCCTTATAATCCTCACTTATCTTTTTACCCAACTCCCTGGCCTTCGCCTTGATCTGTTCCTCGGTTATGAGTACCGTCTCAATATCTTCGTTCATCATATACACACCCTTCTCTTATTTGAGGTAATCGCTGCAGGTAAAAACGACTGTCCGTCATGCGGTGTCGAACTTCGGCGCCGCCCTGTATACTATCTGCATGACATTCACCGTAGAACCGTCCACCTTATACTTTTCGCTCAGCCTTACACCGACGACCCATACAAGTTCGTCACCGTCCACGACAATGGGAATGGCATCCCTCTTTTCCCTGGGTATCTTTTCATCGATCAGCAATTCCTTCAGCTTCTTCGTTCCGGTCATGCCAAGCGGCGCTATCCTGTCGCCGGGCCGCCTGTTGCGCACGGCCAGGCCGTTTTTTACCTTATCGTAATCGATATATGCCGTCAGAGAATTATGATCTATTTCGATCTCATCCTTCGACAGCAGTTTTGCCGTGACCACCGCGCCGATATCGGGTAAAAACAATTCCTGTCCCTGCCGCATCTCATAATAAAACATGCCGACCTTTTTAATTTCATCGTTCCTGAATATTATTCTACCATAACTGACCTCCGCTGCCAAACCCCCGGGAAGATTTATGCTGCTGCCTGTCCGACACCCGCCGGCCAGGCCCACCACATCGTCTATATGCTTCAGTTCCAGATTCAAATAGTCGCCCTTTAACAACTTGACCGCATACCTTATGACCCTATTCCTGACGGAGGGCCTCATCAAAAGCAGCTGCCGCACATCCACGGATACCCCGCCGTCCTCCGTACGTATACAATCTTTCGCCAATTTCCGCACGATATTATCAAAAAAATCTTCGTCATCCCGGAGAATGGACGCCGTCCTGGCAATAGAATCGATCAGGCCGGGATTCAGCGTTTCCATGCATGGGATCACTTTCAGCCGCACCCTATTCCTGTTGTAGATCTCCTCATAATTTGTCGCATCTATCCTCGGCTTTAAGCCGTTAGACCTTATATACTCCTCGATCTCCTCTCTGCTCACCTCGATAAGGGGTCTTATCACCCTGCCGTTCACAGGCCTTATGCCCACCAATCCGGTAGGCCCGCTGCCCCTTATGAGATGAAGGAGAAAGGTCTCGGCAAGATCATTCTTGTTATGGGCGACGGCGATCTTCTGAGCCTGCGTCTTGACCGCGACCTCGTCAAAGAATTCATATCTTATGTTTCTGCCCACCAGTTCGCATGAGAGGCCCGTATTTTCCGCGATCTCAGGCACATTGACCTTGCGCATGAAAAACGGCAGATCCAGAATGCCGGCAGTCTCTTCGACAAACCTTGCATCCTCATCTGCCTCGTTACCTCGTATACCGTGATTTATATGGGCAACATAGAGATTCAGACCGAACTCTTCCCTCATGCCATAGAGTATATACAGCAGACACAATGAATCCGGCCCGCCCGATACTCCTACCACCACGCCGTCTCCGCTTTTCAGCATATCATACCGTTTGATAGTTGAGATAATCTTGTCCTCCATATGCCACCCTCAAAACACATATATTATCACGCCTGTGAGGAAAATTATTCCGGCCGCCAGCGAGACGTTTATGCAGAGATCCGTTTTGTCCCGTCCGGCACGATCCCGCGACCCGCATATGCCCAAAAGGCCGTCGCGTATTTCACAGAGTCCCGCCCGGCCGCTCAAACCCCTGGCCGCAAGGCTGCAGAGGGCAGGAGCGCGGCACCCGGACAGTCCCTTCAGCACCGCCGTGATATCCTGCCGCCTCATCATATCGTAATCGATGGGAAATAAGAGATTCACCGCAAGCATCATGATCTCGAACGACGCATATCCCTCGTCCGCTCTCCTCAGGCCGCAGTCCCAATAAGCCCGGTCATACATCGGGGTATATTCCCTTACCATGCCGCCGGTCTTTACCAGGCTTCCCATGTCTATAAGCCTAAGGCCGCCGCGTTTGACATCCAGCATGATGTTTTCCGGTTTAAGATCGGTGTAGATATAGCCGGTCTCGAAGAACTCCATGAATATTTCCGCCGTCAGAAGCGCGATGCCGGCAGCCGTACTTACATCCGCCGGCCTGGCCCTGATGGCCTCGGTCAAATTTTCCCCCTCTATATATTCTAATATTATATAGTGTTTGATATCATTATTCAATACGAAATCGTCAATTTCATATGCCTCGGGCAAAAATTTTTTTCGGTTATCCTTTATAAACCTATATTCCCAGGTAATGCTCATCATGTCGCCGCTTATCTTCAAGCATCTCAGTCCGCCGCTCCCCGAGACAAGATAGGCAGCACCCACACCGCCCCGGCCCAACGGCCTTATCACGGTGTATGTGCTGCCGCTCCACAGCCCCTTTATCTTATGGCCTGGCAAAATGTCATCCATTTCAGCCTATACCATATACTCATATGCCAGGGGCTTTTCCTCCAAAAGCTCCGCCGCAAACTCGATCGCCGCCGCAGTGGGAGTACCCCCGCGCGCGGCCACTTCGACGATCGTCCTTTCCAGCTCGCCTATATCGTCGGTAAAATCATTCAAAAGATACGGCTCGTTCCTCTCCGAAGGATAACACACCACCGCCACGCTGCTATTTCCCTTTCTGCCTTTAAGCGACTTCAAGAGCTCCGCCGCCCCGTGTTTGGCTTCGGCCATCTTGTTCGCCATACTGCCGCTGGCATCCAATACCACCACCACCTTGAGACCGGCCTCATCCGTGAGCCTTTCTATAAAATCGACCACCTGGAACCGCAGCTCCGGATGGATCTCATCCACTCCCTTTTTCAATACCTCCTTGAGCTCCTTGTCCACCACCTCGGTCAGGGTATTGGCAACCGACGCCATGGTCGCGGTGGTGAGCGTCCTGCTCAGTTCATTCAGTCTTATTATATCCGCTACGCCGCCGCCCGACTGAGCTATCCCATTCACCTCGCTCAAGGCACTCTCCCTGCTGCCGTCTAAAATACCTATGGCGTTAACTATTATGCCGCTTCCATGCGCCTTTGCCGCGGCAGGGCACGGGTCGGCGCCGATGTTTGAACAGCCGTCCGTCACAACATTGATCACCTTCATAGTAATATCAGATGACATAAAAATCCTCCTTATATGGTTTTTTTAATTAATAATCCCGGCAGGCCGTGACAAAATCGTGCAGCCGACAAAGCTAAGCGGCTTTGTCATCGGTCTGAATTAATTATTTCCATAATAAGGAGGTCATATACATTATATCCATATCTTGGATACTACGACGGTCATATCATCCTTCTGTTTTCCTCTCTTGAGTACCTCTATCATGATCCTTTCCGCCACGTCCTGAGGGTTGTTGGTATCCACCCCCATAATGATGTCCTGCAGGACCTTGTCCCTCTTATCGTCCTCTATGCTGTCTATAACGCCGTCGGTTATCATTATCAGCATATCTCCATCCGATGCGCTCTTGCCCACGGACAATACGGATATGTCCTCCAGGGCTCCTGCGGGAAGATTCTCCCTTTTCAGCACCTCCACCGAATTCTTCTTCTTTATGTAGCTCACCGGCGCGCCCATTTTATATGCCTCTATACCGCCCGTATATCTGTCTATTATGGAAATATCCAGAGTAGTGAACATGTCGTCCCGTGATTTTAAATTGAGTATGGAATTTATAGACCTTATCGTAATATCCTCCGTAAATCCGGAATTCATGAATTTCTCCAGCAGTCCGACGGCAGTGCTGCTGATGATGCCGGCCTCCTTGCCCGTCCCCATGCCGTCGCTCACGGCCACCATATACCTGCCGCCGGACAGCTCCGAAAAGATGAAATTGTCCCCGCTGCCGTTGTGCTCCAATGCCGTATGCGCAACTCCCGTGGTCACATTATATGTTTCCTTCTCCGTCAGGGTTATCATGCAGGAATTCTCCCTGCCGTCCAACATGCACACGTCGTCCTTTCTCCTGTATTCCCTTCCCATTATCTTCGATACCAACGGTTCTATTTTCCTCGCACACTCCGCTCTGCCGAAGCAGGCCTCGCGCTTTATGAAGATCTCATATTTCCCCTCCCCATTCTCCAGCACGATCACCTCGTCGGCCACGACGCCGTTCTTATCCAGCTCGGCAAATATCTGTTCTTCCAGATCCTCGCGGAAATTGTCCTTCGCCTTGATCGTCTCGGCAAGGTTTCCCACTATGCCGCCGAGACTCCTCAGCTGGTCGGATACTATCATCTGGCTCTCGTCCAGACGCTTCTGCCACACGGAATTCAGCATGTAGAAATCATAGAGGTCATTGACTTCCTCTATCATGGCATTTAAGTGTATGCACCTGTTTGCAGGCGCATTGGCCTGGCCGACCTCACCCTTAAGTTCCAGCATGGTTATCATGTCAAAAATAAATTGGTAGGTGTAATAAAAATCTTTGCCCCAGCATTGGCTGCGCTTGATACAATCGGAGCAGACGTCGTCCGCGGTCCTCTCGATGACCTTGGAAATGTCATTTTGGGCCGGCACCGAGTTTTTGGCACCGTCAAACACGGCCGCCAGCTCATTCATTACGCCCGCCATGTCCTTCAGCCTGGTAAATATGATCTCCTTGGTATTCGAAGCAAATTTCCTGTTGTATTTAAACCTCTGCATATTCCTGCTTATATAAAAGCTCATAGCCTTTATGAGTCCCGGCGGTATCAAAAAGCATACCAGGCCGGAGATAGCGAGCTCCTTGAAATATATGGACATGGTATAGCCCGCCAGCTTGTCCAGCAGAAAATAGGAGATGAAAGCTCCGCCGACGGAACCTATCATCCCCAGTCCGCAGAATGCACCGGCCAGAAGCCCCGTGAGTGAAAACATAAGGCCGGTCGAGGAAGTGACCGAACCCGTTATCTGGGTGACCACGGCCAGCAGCACGCCCACTGAAGCTCCCGCTTCCAGCCCCCCCGCATAGGCTATTATTATCAGTCCCGATATGGCTGCGATCACCCACAGCGAAAGGTCCCGTATCTCTATGCCCTTAAGACTGACTATTATAAGGCCGTAGGTTATCCCTATGGACAGTATTTCCTCCTTGCTCAGGTAATGCCGCGATTTACTTCCCTCCACAACGCCCAGCGTGAGGTCGAATATGAAGACCATGGAAAACACTATGATGGATTCTAAGGTTACCAAGATGAGATCGTACAATATATGACCCGTGACAATATAAAACGCCGCTCCCACGGCCATCACGCAGCAAGCCGCAACGACAGCCCGTCCGATCGCCTTTAAAGCGGGTTTTACAAAATACAGAGCAGCCGACAAGGCCGCATATGTAGCCACATATCTTATGGTGTTGGGATGGCTGCCCAGACTCAGCAAACCTATGATGCACGGAAGAGAAAATATCACATATTTCCTGTTCCTTCCGGCAACGCTTGCGACATAGGCCAGGCCAAACGGAAAACTTCCGTAAAACACGCCCGCTCTTCCAAGAAAGAAACCCATGACGGCCAAAAGTATAAAATCCCTGAAGAACTCCTTAGTATTAAAAATACTCTTAGTATCTGCCCTATGTCTCTGCACATTATCTGCATACATGGCGATCCCCTCCATAGGAAAATTATACCAATTAATGGAGGGACAATTTGTAAATATTTGGTATCAAATCAAAAGTATATTTTGACAAAAAAAGACACACCGTGTGGTGTGTCACAGGTTATAGGGAAACCGGCAGACAGTGACAAATCGTGCAAGGCAAGGCGGCAAACCTGCAAAAAACCAAGCATACTAGAACGTATGTGACTGCAATTTACAGGCACAGCCAACGCAGCAAGCAAAATAAATTTTGCGGTTGCGCGAGATTGGCATCTGTCTGAATTTACGCTGCAAAGGCTGCATCCATAATCCTGTTTATCCTCTCTTCTTCCGTAAGGACCCTGCCGTTCTCCTCGTCATAGGCATACATCGCGCCGTTTACCAGCCTCGTCGTGATGGTGCCGCTGGCCAGTTTATTGCCTCTCAGATGAGGTGCGTCAAGGATGCCCATCTTTATCGCATCGGCGATCACGGTGGGATCGGACAGCGGATCTATGCTGTCTCCGCCTATGGCCTCGATGGCTCCCAGTATAGTCTGGGCCTCGGATATCAACATGTCCTTCCTCATCATTATCTCCCTGTCCGCAGTCACATCGGGCGCTCCCTGCAGATAGTTCTTTATTACGCCCCTGGCTATCCTGGCGCTCTCTATCACGTCCTCCGGAGTCGCGGCATGGTGAGCCTCGCAGAATCCCACCACGTGGTAGATGTGGGGCCTTATAGCCATCGCCGTATAACATGATGCCGCAAGCTGCCCCTTCGCCATGGAAAGGTCCGTGGGGAAGCTGGCCAGGCCGGCCCGCGCCTGCCTGAAGGTCGTAAAGCTGTCGTCATGCAGGGACTCCACCATCTCAATGGCGGCAAACATCTTGGCCAGGTCCATCTTGGGAAATTCATTGGGCGGCAGGTTGAACATATATTGAGCCACATAGTGCTTGATGCCCATCTTCTTGGCATTGTAAGCGGCCAGATAAGAGGCCGCCACATATATGGCGTCGTGAGCGTCCCTCAGGCCCCAATGGTGCGCTTCGTTCGCCTCAAGGGGAATCCCCCTCCCGCCGTGCCATCTCATCAGCTGTTGATTCTCACTTATGGAGGTTATAAGGTCCCTCGGCCCCCGGCCGTCCAGCTGATTGTACCAGCACAGAGGCACGGCCGCCCAGGCGTTGTATATGGTCTTGAGCAGCATATCCGCCATCTCAAACACATCGTTGGTGCCGCTGTAGCAGCGAAGCAGAGGATAATTTCCCGTCCGCGAGTGTTCATACAGAGCAGCAAAATCCTCCTCGGTACGGAGCGGAGCTCCGCCTGCGCCGTCCATGGTATGATCCATCTTCTCCGGCTCAAAGAAATGTTCCTGCGCATTCTGGTCGGGAGCTATGGATATCACGTCCAACGCCTTGGACTCGGCTATCTTATATACCCCTTCTATGGTAGCATTCAGATCGGGGAGCCCAAAATGGTGCCTTAATATCGGGAAGGGATACTTGCTCTCTATCCTGCCCAGCAGATCCTGGGGATAGAGCTCTCTTCCCGTTTTCTTTCCGGTAATGCCCTTGAGATACATGATGGTGTCGTCCATATCCTCGGTACCGTCGAACACCCTCTCGAAGATACCGCTGTTCCTCGCGGCCTCACCCGTGGGCTGTGTTCCGCCGAATGTCCATTTTATATTTTCAAGCCCGTATTCTTTGATGCCCAAACTTATTTTGTCCAGCAAAGCCGGCAGTGCGGAAGGAGTCAGCCTATAGCTCAGGCCGACCATATAGGGGCTGTGCTCCGTCACAGCTTCAAGCACTCTTTCCGGCGATACGGCGGTCCCAAGAAACATTGTCTCATAACCTTGTTCTTCAGCCAGCTTCAAAAAATTCATTATCCCCGCCACATGAACGTCATTTCCAAGAGCTGCCGCTATTATGAGCTTTCTCACAGCACAGCACTCCTTTCTTCAACATAATTGCCCTCTGCATAGGATAGGATCTCGTCCCTCGTAAGACCGTCCAATCCCAATCTCCTTACGTTCCTCCCGTTCTCCCAGTAGTCCACGCCGTGCATGCTCGAAGCAAGCTGTATCACGGCTTTGATCGTCGGCGTCTCAGCGTCCGCCTCTTCGCCCAGCGAGGCTATGGGAACAAGGCTGTTGGGTACGTCCTCAAATATATATCTCGTATTGAGCGTCGTGGGCGCCTTGATCCCCTTATAGCCTTTTGCATTCTGTATGGCTTCGTAGAGGTTACCGCCCTTCACTCCGTATGTTTCGTACATCCAATTTATAGCGGACGGGACCGTTATGCCAAAGGCCCTCGCCACACGCAGCCTTTCCATATCTATCTTCTCCAGCACCGCGGCCACCGATGGGGAAATACCCTCCAGATAGTATTCAAATCCGTCCGCATCGGTCTCTATCCGTCCCGCATTGAGCAGCGTGGGCGTGGGATGAAAGACGGCCCCGATATTGTTCAGGCTGGTCTCAAGCACATTCTTGGCCGGCACAAACTGCGGGTAAGCCATGTTTATCTTTTCCAGTGCAGGCCACACGCTGTATGACGGAATGGTCGCAAAGTACACCACGTTCTTAACGCTGTTTATCCTTACGACGCACGGCCGCACCTCCCTGCAGGCATATATCAGCGTCTCCGCTTCCCCTATGACCACGTCGGCCGTTACGCCGAGCTGCCGGAATATGTTGCCGAATTCCAACGCTCCCCCGGTCCTGCCGGGATTTAAGGCGACCACCTGGCCGTCCTCCAGATAGGGGGCCATCGCATAGGCAATGTCCCTGTGCCCCGAAGCGGGAACGGTCACCATTATGACGTCCGCGCCCTCTATAGCTTCTCTCATGTCCGACGTGAGGAAAGGCTCGCCGCGGCCCTCGACCTCCCCCTCTAAAATAATGCATCCATTTTTCCTTATGCTCTCTATCTTTTCCGGTGACCTGTTGTATAGCGCCACATCGAAACCCATCATGGAGAGATGGGCAGCCATGGCCTGGCCGCCGTTTCCGGCGCCTATTACGGCAAACTTCATAAACCATTACCCCTTTCTACGCTTACGAGGTTAGCTGACGGGTTAGGGCTGAAAGAGCTGCCCATCCTTGCGGACTCACCCCTATTGATCGGTTCCCCCGCTCCCTTAAAGGGATTGAGCGGTTTTTATAATATTATTTAATTGGCATATATTGGATAATTGATAGTAAAATAAAAACTATGGAGAATAAAGCGGCTCTATAGCTTTCTCCTCTTCCAATGCTTACGAGGTTAGCTGGCGGGTTAGGGCTGAAAGAGTTGCCCTTCCTTACGGATACACCCCAATTGATCGGTTCCCCCGTTCCTGAAGGATTCAGCATACGTATTGAACTATTGGCTATATTTTAATATAATTGTTTTGAGTTGTCAACAACATTATTACTATAATCTTCGTGTAATTATAGACAAGCTGTACCTGCACAAAGGGCAGTTAAACCGGCAGAACGTGACAAATCGCGCAACCGCGAGAGTGGCATCGGTCTGCTCTATAAAGTATCGGGAGGAATGCAAATGGATTCGCAGGAATACGATAAACAGCTCAGACAGGCGGGGAACGACGGCAAAAAGATCAAGGACCTGTTCGATATTATATCCGCCGGCCTTACAGACAACGGCTATGACTTATCCGCCGGCATATCCGCGCTGCGCATGCTCACCTTTTTCTCATCCGTGCCATACGGCCGCCTTTTTATGTATTGTCCCGGGAAAATGGCCGCCGCCATAATCGACGGCGTGAAATTCATAGGCGGCAATCTCGGCAGGTGCGGCGAGGTGCCGGAGGAAGAGACAAAAGCCTTTGCCGCCGTTCAAAAAGAACTCATGGATGTGTTGGACGGAATATATTGGGCGGGATCGGACCTGGAAAGCCTGCTCGACCTCTATGAACAGGAAAACATCATCAGGAACTCGGAGCAGCTAAAGCCGCTCTATCCCACCGCTCATGATTTCATTGAGGATACCGTAGGTTACCTCTATGACAAGATGGATCAAAACCAGAGCAGCGCGGAGATAAACAAGACCATAAAGGACCTTGTAATGCTCCTGCCCATGGGCTTTGTAAAAAACGAGTTCCTCTCATATGCCGGCGGCACTTTGAGGGAAGCGGTCATGGAAATGCCCACCTCCATAATAGCAAGGATACATGATATAATGGCTAAATTTATTCGGCATGCGGACAATCCGTACTATGCGGAATTGTTTGACACAGCGGCCAAATACGGTTTGGACAGCAAGCCGGGCAGTCTCACGGACGGCAAGCTGAAAGAAAACACCAGGAGGATACGGGCCTTCATCAGCCGGCTGGACCTTATGAGAGAGATCACAGCTTCCATACTGCTCATGCATGACCTCATCGACGACGGCAGCACCAAGAGCCGTGCCGCCGTAGACAAATATCTCTACATCAGTGATATCATCGCAAGCTATCTGGATAGTAAAAGAGTCCGGTCCGATGCAAAAGCCACGGTGGATGAGGATACGCTGAGCAGGCAGATCGAAGCCGTCTCCTTCCTTTTGGATAAAGCCGATACGTTCGCCAAGGCCGGCATAGGGCAGTCCGATATAACCGAATCTGCGCTCGTGGGCATGCTGTTCACCAGATATGATTCCATGTATGACCGGCTGCACGCAACTCTCTTCAATCTCTTCGAGTATGCCGATTACGATGAGTCGGACCAGCCTGCGGAGGATGCATATATAGATGAGACCATCGAAGATATCGCCTCCATGATCGAGGATGATCTGAGACTCTTCCCCGCCTTTTTCCGCAGGGAGAGGATGAGGAACATAATGAACGAGCTTCCGGTGGGCTTCAATGACATCGAGGACGTCCATGAATACATCCACAGGAGCATAGACTCGATAGCCGACGACAGGCTTCTCTTTTACACCGAGGCTCTGGTATCCTCCCTGCCCGATATGGAGGAAAACGGGCAATAGCAGGATAGCCTCGCAGTTCCGCGTTTGCGCGAGAATGTCACGGTCTGAGGCTCAGTCCGCGGTAAATTTAATTGACCCGGTATCGCCCTCGACCGAGACGTCTGCGCCCAGCTCCTGCGAAAGATCCTTCAGCCTTCCCAATATCTCTTTGGCTCTGTCGCCCGCCGCCGGTACCGGGCTCACCTTGTCCACTATGACAAGAGGCGTTATCACGGCTTCATCCAGTCCGCAACCGGTGAATTTTAAATTCAATACGATGCTCTCCTGGTTTTCCCTGTCGTTTTGATCGAACACGAAGTTGCCCATGCTGTAGGCTATGAGACGTCCCTTATAGACCTCCATGCCCTGCAGTATGTGGGGATGGCTCCCTATGACCGCATCGGCCCCGGCATCTATCATATCATGGGCCATACCTATCTGGTCCTTCGTGACCACGGTGCTGTCTTCCGTACCCCAGTGCGGCATCACAATGACCACATCCGCCGTCTCCTTAGCCTTGGCAATGTCCTCCTTTACCATGTCCATGTCCAGGGGAGCCGTGCCGCACCGGTCCTCGAGGGCTCCTGCCGATCTTCCGTTCTTGGTCCATCGGATGTTATAAAACTGGTCATAGGAAAGCACCGTCGTCTTTATGCCGTTCACGTCCTTTGTATATGCGGTCCTGGCCTGGCCTATATCGTCTCCCGCTCCCATATAGGATATTCCGTTTTCCCTCAGTACGTCCATGGTGTCCTTAAGCGCGTCTCCCCCGTAGTCCATCGTATGATTGTTGGCCAGGGACAGCGCGTCGAATCCAAGGTATGTCAGCGTACGCACAGCCTCCGGCCTGGCCCTGAGGCAGATGCCCTTCCCCTCCGTTTCCTTTCCCCGGTCGGACAAGACGCATTCCAGATTGCCTATGGCAAGATCGGCGTCTAAATAGGGCTTGATACTATCAAACGGCTTTGTATAGCCCTCCTTTTTCAGCTTCATGCCCACGCCCCTGCCTATCATTATGTCTCCCACCGCGGCTATCTTCATTTGTCTCTCCTGCCGCGCCGGAGTCACGGTCTCCTCCCGGTCATGCGCCTTGTCCGGAACGACGCTCTCCATTGCGGGAGCGGCGCATCCGCCGCTCAATAATAGGATCAAGATCAAGCAAATCATCATATATCTCTTCATGCTTTCATTATAACATTTCCAGTCTTTACAGCAATATAAAATTAAATTACACTTATGGTAAGGAGGGATGTTTCAATGGATATCATGGAAACGGCCGCGGGGCTGATGGAGCTTTCGGCAAGGACGGCGCCCAAGGCCTGCGGCATGGACTATGTTGGATCAAGGATAATCACGGGGGATATGCTGAACGGCCTTGCCGATAAAATGGCGGACGCCGCCGGTTGGGGCGGAAAGGACTTTTTCGCCAGAGACGGAGAGACCGTAAGGAATTCATCCGCGGTACTTCTGCTTTCGCTGAAACAGCCTAAAGACGCCGGTCTGAACTGCGGCGCGTGCGGCTATGAAGACTGCGCAGAATTCCGTACGGCAGGCAAACACGCCGGCCCGGAATTTGACGGCCCGATATGCGCATGGAGACTGATAGACCTGGGAATAGCCCTGGGCTCGGCGGCGAAGACGGCCGGCCTGCTGAATGCGGATAACCGCATCATGTACAGCGTCGGGGTCGCCGCTAAAAAGATGGGGCTCATAGAGGGAGATATCGTGGTGGCGATACCCATATCCGCCGCAGGGAAAAATATATACTTCGACAGAAAGAGCTGATCATTACAAGCGATTTTAATAAAAGAAGGTATGAGAGTGCCCACATATAATAAACTTGTAAGAGATAGGATACCGGAAATAATCAAAGAGTCCGGCAGGCAATGCAGGGTGACCGTTTTGAAGGATCGGGATTATCTCGCCGCCCTGAACGATAAGCTCACGGAAGAACTTGAAGAATATTATAAGGACGGCGATTTGGCCGAACTGGCGGACCTAACGGAGGTCATATATGCCATCATCAAATACAGCGGGAAGAGCATGGATGAATTTGAAAGGATGCGGACCGAAAAGAAGACAGAGCGGGGAGGTTTTGACAAGGGCCTATTTTTAATAGACGTTACAGAATAGCGCATCTACAGATAAAGGACCGCCCCCAGTCAGTAAAACCGGCCGGGCAGCGGCTCTTTTCTTTTATATCCCCTCCAGATCAAAGTCGGGCACATATTCGTCGGAGGCGGAGTCCATCTCCTGTATATATCCGTTTTCCAGGCCGATGTTGAAGAAGTAATCCACTATGGACTTGTACTCCTTTTCCGTTACCCTCTTATTCAGATCGGGTATTTCCCTCGCTTTGAAGAGCGGCACATACTGGCACATTATGCTGACGTACACCCCTATGGGCAGATTATGCCTTATCCAGTCCAATATCAGCTTGGAGTCCTCCAGCCGGCCGGGCATCATGAGATGTCTTATAATGAGGCCCTTCTCAATGATCCCGTCATCGTCAAGGACTACTTCGCCCGTCTGTCTGAACATCTCCATGATGGCTGCGGTCGCCGTGTCAAAGTAGTGCGGCGCAGACGAGTATGCGAATGCCATTTTATCATCGAAATACTTGAGGTCGGGCAGGTATACGTCCACCAGCCCGTCCAACAGCTTCAGGGCTTCCACGGTCTCGTAGGAATTGGTGTTGTAGACCACGGGTACGGCCAGGCCGTTTTCCCTGGCGGCCGCGATAGCCCCGGCGACCTGAGGTATATATATGGTGGCGGTCACCAGATTTATATTGTGCACGCCCTCGTCCTGCAGATTTAGAAATATACCGGCCAGCTGCTCCGTCGTCACTTCTTTGCCGAAGTCCTCCTGGCTTATCTTATAGTTCTGGCAGAACTTGCATCTCAGATTGCACCGCGAAAAGAAGACCGTGCCGGACCCCCTGGTCCCGCTTATGCAGGGTTCCTCCCACAGATGCGGATATGCCTTGGCCAGCTTTATTTTATCGTCCGCCCTGCACACCCCCGTCTCGCCCTTTGTCCTGTCCACCCCGCAGTCCCGGGGGCAGATGCGGCAGTTTCTGAGCATTTCCTGTCCCGTCATTTCGCTTTAAACTCCTCCCTGAGTATACCCATAACATACAGATTGATATATCTGCCGTGCTTATATACGGCCTCTCTTATAAAGCCTTCTTTTTTAAAACCGCACTTCTCATAGCACCTTATCGCCCTCTCGTTAAAGTCATAGACGTCAAGGGTCACCCTGTGCAGATTCATTTCATTGAACAAAAAATCGAGCAGCAGCCCGATAGCCTCCGTACCAAGACCTCTGTTCAAATTCTCCTCATTTCCTATGCCTAAAGCTATTTCACAGTTTCTGTTTTTCCAGTCGACGCTGTGGTAAGAGATATTGCCTATATACTCTCCGCCGTCATTCAATAATATGGCAAACTCACCGGACTTGCTTGTATCCCTCTCCTTCTGAGCTCTTTCCCTTACCGATTCCACCGTGACGGGATAAGGGATACCCGGTATCTTATAATCCCTGGCAGTCTCGCTGTTCCTTAGGTCGGCAAACTTTTGAAAATATTCCTCGGTAAAAGGTACGAGTTCTATCCTATCTCCCTTAAGCACGAAAGCTCACCCCTTCGTAGATTTTATATAAAATTATAGCATATTGGGCGATTATATTCATAACAAATAACATATCCTTTACAAATACGATTTTTTTATATAACATAACCGGTAGGAGGATGGGTTTAAGATGTCAAATGAAATCTACATAACCAAGACATACATAACGGACAAGGAACCGAACACATGGCAGGGAACCATAGACTATGAGGATAAGAAAAACATAGCCGTTAAAACCACATGGATAGATGATTATGACCTGGGTCTCTTTAAAATATATGCAGATGATGAGGGAACGGAGGCCTATTTCACCGACAGGATGTATAACATTCTGATAATATTCCACGGCGGCAAGATCGCCGGCTATTACGTCAATATGGCCGGGCTGCCGCACAGATGTGATGACCGGCTGGAATTTACCGATTATGCCATAGACATATGCATTTCGCCCGACGGCAGATATAAGATAACCGACTTGGACGAGTATGATGCTTATAAATACAGGATAGATGCTGCGGAACGGAGGAAAATGTTGTCTGAACTTAGAGAAATAAAAAGATCCCTCGACAAAAAAGGGATCGAATATATAAGCCAAATGTTGTATTTTATATGATCTGGACCAGCACGCCTTCGGCCAGGCCTATGACAAGCCCCAGTACGCCGCCCACTATTTCTATCGCCTTGAGTTCTTTGCCTGCGGCGTACACTACCAGCTTTTCAAGCTTTGCCACATCAAATCCGTTTATCTTGTCCTCAACTATCTTCTTTATATTCATCCGCTGGTTTAGCTGTTCCATCACCTGTCCGGAGTCATTTTTAATAAAATTCGTGATCTCATCCTCGACGGTCCTCTTTATATAGTCGGATATCTTGTCCCTCAACATGCCCGGTATATATGAAGGTATCTTTTTCTTTATTATCCCGTCAAGTTTGCCGTCCAACTCGGACAGCATTTTATTCTTGTCGTCGTCCCCCATGATGTTTGCGACTATATCATCTATGGAAATAAGTTCTTTCGCTATGATATCTCCCAGACTGGAAGATATCTCATCCCGCCGGCTCGGTATCAGGCCCTGTACCTTGACGTTCAGCAGCGGTATCCTTATCGGTTCATAGGGTCTAAAGAGCATCATGATGGCAATGTAATTCGTAAGCCAGCCTATCACGGCGCCTACCACGGACGAAATGACAATGTCCAATATATCCAACCGCAACACCTCAGCAAGAGTATATCACCTTTTATATACCTATTCCATGGCAAAATTATACACCAGAGATGCCGCGCCTATTATGCCTATATCGCCGCCCAGCTTCGCCCTAACCACTTTCACGGCCCGCGAATTGGTGGGCAGCGCCCGCTCTGCGATCACCTTCATCATCCCGTCATAGTACATGTCCCATGCCTGGGAAACGCCGCCGCCTATGGCTATCATGCCGGGGTTGAAGGAATTTATCACATTGGCCAGGCCTATTCCCAGGTACATCGCCTCGTCGTCTACCAGCCGGACTGCGAGGGCGTCGCCCTTGCGGGCGGCATCGAACACATCCTCCGCCCTTATCTCCCCGCATCCCGACAGTCCCGAATCATCCCCCGCCAAAAGCGCCTCCCTGGCGAACCTGGCCAGCGCCGTGCCCGACGCCATAGCCTCAAAACAGCCGTAGTTGCCACAGCCGCACCTCGGCCCCCTGTAGTCGATGGTGGCGTGTCCAATCTCCAGGGCATTGGAATTCTCCCCCTGATAAAACCTGCCGTTCAGCACCGCTCCGCCCCCTATGCCGGTACTCACCGTCATATATATGAAGTTGGATTCCCCCCTACCCGAACCGAACAGCCACTCCCCCAAAGCCGCCACATTGGCATCGTTATTCAAAAATACGTCCGTTCCGTATCTGTCCTTCAATGTATCGGCAAGAGGAACGTCTCTCCACAGAGGAAGATTGGGAGGACACACCACTACGCCCTTCCCAGAGTCTATCGGCCCGGGGGAGCCTATCCCTATTCCCTTTATATCGCCGGCCCCGGTCAAAATATCGTCTATGGACTTCATCATCCCCTCTATGGTCGTTTCGGGATCTCCGGTGGGAAATATTTCCCTGGAAATCACCTTTCCCCCTGCATCCACCAAACCTACGGCCGTTTTCGTGCCGCCAAGGTCTATACCCACGGCATAGCCCATATAAAATCACCCCGCACATTGTTATTGTTTCAGACCGTGCCATTCTCGCGCAATCGCAAAATTGCTGTGCGATTTTGCTTGCTGCGTTGGCTGCACGATTTGTCACGGCCTGCTAGTTTTGCCTATAATCTATAATTATATTATACCGCATATATCAGACCGGCGATAAAAAATACGGCAACAACGTGAGATGCCGGCAAAATCGCCGGCATCTCAAACCGATTACGTTAAATTCAGCTCACTCGACACTGTCAACGTTGTCTTTGGTAATGACTGATGCGCCCGTGTCCACGTTGGGATTGTCTATCTTCTCGCCCTTTATGGCTTTGACCGCAGCCTTTACTCCCTCATACCCCATCACGTCGGGATTCTGCACTATGGTGCAGTATACCCATCCCTCTTTGATAAGGGAAAGCACCGCATCGGATTTATCAAATCCTACTCCGACCAGGTCCTTCTTGCCGGACGCCTTTATGGCATTGCCCAGGCCCACGGAGGAACCCTCATTGGCGCCGAAAACTCCGATCACTCCATCGGTTATGTAGTTATCGGCTATGTCCTGGCTCTTTACAGGATCACCGTCGCCATACTGTGTGGGAAGTACGGTATATCCCTTGGGTTCTACCACTTCTCTGAAGCCCTTTTCCCGCGCAACGGTCGACGCCGTCGCTGAGTTTACGCTTACGACGCCGATCTTGCCGCTGCTTATCCCTGCTGCATCCAATGCTTTCAGCATCTGCTCGCCCGCCGTTTTGCCCGCGGCCAGGTTATCGGTAGCGAATGTGGCATATGCCTCGGTGTTTGCCGGCGAATCCACATAGACTATCTTTACGCCGCTGGATTTTGCCTCTTCCAGTGCGGCGACCACAGCGTCCGGTCCATTTGCCGCGATGAGGATCGCGTCGGCGCCGTCCGCTACCGCATTGTTTACACGCTCAATCTGCTGAGCGTCGTCCTTCTTGTCGGGCGCCATCCACTTGTAATCGATATTGCCGATCTCATCCACGGCTTTTTTAGCGCCCTTGTCGACTGAGACCCAGTGTCTGTCCATACTGTCCATGGTTATAAGCACTATCTTATACTTTTCCGCAGATTTTGACGAGTCCTGTGAAGCGTCCGTACTTCCGGAGCTGCCCGAGCTGCCGCATCCGGCCACAAGCCCGGTCACCAGCATCAGGCACAGTAAGACCGTGAAAAACTTCTTCATTAAAACCCCTCCCATTTAAATTTTTTTATAATTAAAGCATATAGCCCAGGCCGATGCCGGAATCGTGCAGCCACGAAACTGCACGCTTTGCCACGGTCTGTCAGTTTGTCTGCAGCCTGAGCTTACAGCTTTAACCGGCCCCTGTTAATTACCGGCGGATTCAGTCTTCCTCTTAGGTCTGTTCACCCTTATGACTACATCGAGCAGAACGGAAACTATGACTATGGTACCTATTACAATGTTTCGTATGGCGACCGGCGCGCCCGCAAACTGCAGTCCATTCTGCAGGACTCCCCAGATAGACGCGCCAACGACGGTGCCGAGCAGTATACCCTGGCCGCCCAGGGTGGAGATACCTCCTATCACCGCCGCGGCAACGGCGTACATTTCATACATGGTGCCGGCATCCATTGCCCCCATTCCTGCGGTAGCACTTGTGATCAGACCCACTACGCTGGCGCACAATGCGCTCACGATGTATACCGTAAGGACCGTCGCGTTGGTATTGACGCCCGACAGCTTGGCAGCCTCTATGTTGCTGCCCACCGCATAGATATAGCGCCCGGTACGGGTCCTGCTGAGAAGGAAGTTAAATATCAGAAACAGCACTATGGCTATCCAGATGGTATTATATATGCCGGCCGTGCTGCCGTAGTAAAAGAAATCCCTGAATCCCTGGGCTGCGTTGCCTATGGCATCCGTGTTATAGTTGTGATTTACGATCTGAGCTATGCCCCTGGCAACGGTCATAGTACCCAGTGTGGCTATAAAGGGGGGGAGTTTGCAGTTGGAGACCAATATGCCGTTTACTATGCCTATCGCCAGAGAAGCCGCGACCGTAATACATACCGCAGCCCAGGGATTCATGCCCTTGGTCATCAGCGTAGCCGAGATCATCGCGCTCATTCCCACGACCGAACCGATGGACAGGTCTATATTTCCCGTTATCAGGACATATCCCTGCCCGATGCCTATGATAAGTATGGGCGCTATCTGCCTGAGAAGATTGCCGATATTCCTCGATGAGTAAAACGACGGATTGATAAAAGCAAATATTATGCATAATGCTATAAGACCGACCGTCACGGTGAGTACCTGACCCATGCCCCTTATAGATATCAGCCTTTTCCAGATATTCATATCTTTTTTATTCGCCATCTTTTATACTCCCCAAAAATAGTAAATTTTTAAACCGCCTGTTTGCGAACATATTTTGATTCGAATTTAGTAGCATACTCCATGATAAGGTTTTCCGTCGCCTGCCCGGAGGAAAATTCACCGGTGATCCTGCCGTCGCACATAACGATTATCCTGTCGCTTATCCCCATGATCTCGGGCATTTCGGACGAGACGAACATTACCCCTATGCCCTGCCGCTTGAGTTCGTTCATCAGATTGTAGATCTCGACCTTGGCGGACACATCTATGCCCCTTGTCGGTTCGTCGAAGATGACTATCCTCGACTTTCTGGCCAGCCACTTGCCGACAACGACCTTCTGCTGGTTGCCGCCGGAAAGAGATGCTGCGTCCACCTCCGCATTGGGCAGTTTTATGTCCAGACTCCCGATCGTTTCATCCACCATTTTATGCTCTTTTTTACGATCAACGGAACCTATCGGAGAGCAGACTATATCGAGATTGGGCAATGCTATATTTTCCCTGACGCTCAGTTTTACACACAGGCCGTCCTTACGGCGGTCTTCCGGTACGAGGACCACCCCTGCCTTCACGGCGTCGGCGGGCCGCCTTATGGTCACTTCCCTGCCGTCGACAAAGATCTGCCCCGATTCCTTGGGATCGGCTCCGAAGATCGCCCTCGTGGTCTCGGTCCTTCCCGCCCCTATGAGTCCGGCAATACCGACTATCTCGCCCTCGTACAGCTCCATGTTGATGCCGCGTACCAACGCTCCCGCATTCAGGTCACGCACCTCAAAGATCTTTTTGCCCCGTTCACAGCTGATCCGCGGAAATCTTTCCTTTATCTCTCTGCCCACCATACAGGAGATTATTTCCGGTATCGTGGTGTCTTTAAATACCTTGGATGCGATATATCTCCCGTCGCGCATTATTATGACCCTGTCGGCTATGAATTCCAGCTCTTCCAGGCGGTGCGAGATATAGATTATGCTGCAGCCCTCGCCTTTCAATTTCCTGATTATGCCGAACAGTTCTTCGACCTCTTCCGCGCTCAACGCCGAAGTGGGTTCATCCATGATGAGGACCTTCACGTCGATGGAAAGCGCCTTGGCTATCTCGACGATCTGCTGCCTGGAAACTGACAGGCTCCCTACGATGGCCGCAGGATCTATACTGACATTGAGCCGGTCGAGCACCTTTTTTGCTTCCTCGTTCATCTTTTCATCATCGAGCAGTCCCGAATGCGCTATTTCCCGTCCGAGGAAGATGTTTTCCGCGACAGTCAAATGCGAGCAGAGGTTGAGCTCCTGATGTATTATGGCGATACCGAGTTCCTGCGCCCTTTTGGGCGTCAGGTCATGTACGGCCTGGCCAAATACCTTTATCTCCCCCTCGTCCTTGGTATAGACTCCGCTCAATATCTTCATGAGCGTGCTCTTGCCCGCGCCGTTTTCGCCGACCAGCGCCAGTACCTCTCCCTGTCCCAGAGTGAACGAAACGTCGTCCAGGGCCTTTACCCCGGGAAAGCCTTTGCTTATATGGCTCATTTCAACTGCATACCCGTTAATATTTATCACCTGCCTTGTCTTTGCCTGATTCAAATATATCATGAAAACAAATGCAATGTAACGGGAGTATTTTTGGATTTATGGGGTGTATTTTAACAAGTTTCGTATTATAGGATTATGCTTTCAGATTTGAAAAGATGAAAATCGCGCCTTAGATATTCGGACAGGAATTTGCCGCCTGCAAGGGTGATGAGTTTATCCGCTATGACAAGGCAGTCCGCCATATTGGTGACCAGCATGACGGCGGTTATATTCCGCTTTTTGAATTGATTCATAAGCCCGATGATATGCCGCCTCATATACATATCGGCGTTATTGAAGGGCTGCACGCAAAACACGATATCCGGCCCCGCAAGATAGGTCCTGTAATAGACGAGATCATACAGGGACTGCGTCCTCATTCCGGACAGGTCCGTCCGGTATATATCCTCCCCTATTATGGGCTCAAACTCATCGATGATGCTCTTCATGATGCGTTTGCTCAGGCGCACCGGATGCGATTTCTTATCGGTCAGGAAGGCCAAATTGGCAATATAGCTCATTTCGGGGAACAGCATGGTCCGTACGGGGTCCTCCCAAATAAACGATATGCCGTTCTTAAAGGACTGCCTCGCTTCCCTTTGTCCATAAGGCTTATGCCTGAAAGAAATTTCACCTTCGTACGGGGCGACGTCTCCGCGCATCAGGCCGATCATGTCCCTCAAGACGGTGTTGTCCAGATCCATTAAGACGGTGCATTCCCCTTTTGCAATGGAAAATGAAAGCGAATCGAGATGCTCCGTCCTTATGTCTTTAAACGTCAGGACCCTGTCGTCGCTGTTTTTTATTATGCGCTCCTGACTGATCGCAGTAAACTCGTCCATATAATAGGGAGCGACGTTTTCATTTTTAAATTCCTTCTTGTCCAATACCCTGAGTATCCTGCCGTCGCGCATGATGGATACGCGGTCGCATATCTTAAACGCCTCTTCGTGATGGCTGCAGACGTAGAGGAACGAAATGCCGCGTTCACTGAAGCTGCGCAAAAGGTCATGAAATTTCATCAGATCGGCCGTGCTCAGCAGATTTCCTATATCCCTTATGACGATCAGTTTTGCCCCGGTCATCGCGGCGCGCAGAAGCTCCGTCTCATACCTCTCATACGGTGCGAGCTGTGAAATATATTTGCCGCCGTCCAGAGAGATTCCAAATTCGCGGGATAACTGCTCAAACTGTCCTTCCAAAACCCGGGAGCTTATCACATACTTTTTAAAACCCCTGTGCATCACGAATACGTTGTCGGCCACGGTAAGATCCTCTATCAGCCTGCCCTTCTGTTCGATCACCGCCACCCTGCCGCCAGCCGCCGGACCGTGGCCGCCGCTCTGCAGGGTCTCATTGATATAGACATGTCCGTACCGTATCTGTAAATTTCGTTCAAGAAGATCGATCAAAAAGGCCTGGCCGTTTGTATTGACACCGATAAGCCCCATGATCTCGCCGCCGAATATATGAAGGTTAAAGTCATCCAGCAGCAACATATCGTCCCGGGCGGCGGTGACATGCTCCATTCTCAATATCTCACTTCTCATTGGCCGCCTCCTCCCCCTCTTTGATCCTCGGAAGAGTAATCTCCACGTCCGTCCCGACGTTCACGGTACTGTACAGGTATATGCCGTACTCTTCTCCAAAAAGCAATTTGATGCGGCTGTTTACATTCTCTATCGCAATGCCGCCGTGTTTTTCTCCCTCCTGCTTTATATAGTCAAAGGACATGCCTTTTAATTTATCATCTATCTCCTTAAGCAACTCTTCGCTCATACCAACTCCGTTATCCGATATCGTTATGATAAGACGTTTCTCCGTGCATTCCAGCTTCAGCCTGATCTCTCCGACGCCTATCTTACGCTCCACTCCGTGATTGATCGCATTTTCCACAATGGGCTGCAGTATCAGTTTGGGAACGCGGCAGGACATTATATCCGCTTCATCCGCAGGATCATATTCCACGCTCAGCTTAAGCCTTTCACCGAATCTGTACTGCTGAATGATGTAATAGTTGTGCACGTTTCTCAGTTCGTCCTCCAAAGTAACCAGGTTTTCCACATTGGAGATGGTATAGCGGAAGAAAGTAGACAAGGCCTCCAGCATATCGGCAGCCTTGTCCAGTCCCGCGCTCAGCGCCTCGCCCCTTATTCCCTCCAGCGTATTATACAGAAAGTGCGG
>DHDI01000010.1:51306-53667 GCA_002399285.1 Thermoanaerobacterales bacterium UBA4880 | reverse complement strand
AGCGTATTATACAGAAAGTGCGGATTGATCTGATTTTGCAGCGCCAGATACTGGGCCTGTTTCTTGTTGGCATTGAGGAGTTCATACGTCTCCATGATATCCTGTACCTTGTCTATTACCTCATTCATCTCCGGACTGAGTATAACATCCTGGTCGAGTATCCCCTTTATGGTATAGCCCTCCACAAAGAGCTGCAAAACTTTCTCATTGGCCCTGTAAGGTTTATATATCCAAAAATAAAACAGAAGCATCAAAATAACGGTAAGTATACATCCCGTTATCAAACATGCCCTGCCGGTATTCTTCTCGACTGTCAATACGCCCAATTCGATCAGCATGGTAAATATTATTGCGAACAACAAAATAATGGACAGTATCACCCTCGTAGACAGATAATTGAGTCCCTTGAATTTTTTCATCTGCCGTCACCCGCCTATGAATAGAGCTTTCTATACTCTCTCGGCTTAAGTCCCGTAAGCTTGCGGAAGTTCTGAGTGAAATACTTCAGATCGCTATAGCCCACCCGTCCGCATATGTCCGCAATATTTAAGTCGGTATCGCGCAGCAATTCCTTTGCCTTGTTTATCCTGGTCTCGGTAAGATAGTCTGTGAAATTCACTCCGCACATCTTTTTGAAAAGCGTGCTGAAATAGGCGGAATTAAATCCCACCATAGCGCTGGTTTCCTCCAGGGTGACGGGCTTCATATAATTCTCCTGAATATATTTTTTGACTATGCGTATCGGTTTCGACTCCTCCTGTTTCTTCTGCTCTATGACCGACTTCATGGATCCGCTTATTTCCTCATTCAGATATTGAAAGATCTCATCCACCGTTCTGCACCGCCAAACGTGGGTGCGGAATTTATCCGTCAATTCATTGCGGTCGTCTATAAATATCCCGTTGTTGCGAAGCTGCGTAAGATATATCGCATAGGCTTCCTCCGATAGAGAAACGATATCCAGCCCGCTTAAATTCTTTGCGTATATGACCTTGGCATGAAAATTACTCAAATCATTGACTATCCCGTCCGCATCCATTACCTCTATCGCAGGTCCCATCGACCTGTTGAGCTCCGCCAACAGCCGCGTCTTTAATTCATGGGAATTGCCCGCCGCCGAATCTTCAACAAGCCTGCCTGTACCTGCGATCAGGCGCTGCCCAGCGGCATAAACAGCAGAATTATAGCTATCCTTAAATTTATTTATATCGTCGTAGGCCTCTCCCACGCAGACGGTAAAGTCAAACTGTTCGAACGCAGCCCTCTGCTGCGCCAATTCATCCAATACCACCATAAATTGATTGCGGATGGATTTTTTTGATCCCTCCGCATAGTTGGCAATGCAATAGACAGTACTGTCCGCAGGATAAATGCCCATTTCAAAACAATGGCCGCTAAGCGCGTTATTCAGTATTTGCGTCACCTTCTCCTCCAAAATCGGAATGGCATTGTCATATTGATCATCATAGCCGCAGTCTATCTTTACGCATATCACCTGAAATATTCCCTCCATAAAGGAATAATGATACGCGCTGTTTATCGCGGCGATAGTCATGTCATCAGAGGTAAAATCCCTTTTCATAAAGAGATCCTTAAAAAGATTTTCATGCAGTCTATCCGTGTCGCTCTCTATCTGCTTCTTTAGTTGTTCCTCCTCATTGACCTGCTTTATTCTGCGGGCATATCTGCCTCTGACCTTTTCCAGCGCAGATAAGAGTTCGCTCTTCTTAATGGGCTTGAGCAGATAATCACCCACGCCGTATTTTACGGCATGCTGCGCATACTCGAAATGGCCGTATCCGCTTATGATGATAAACTGCAGCTTCCCGTCCATTTCTTTGGCACGCCTTATCATCTCCAGACCGTCGTATCCCGGCATGCGTATATCCGTTATTATCAGATCGGGACCATATCCGCGGATCATATCCAGTACTTCCACACCGTTATGAGCGATCCCCACTATGCTCATGCCCAGAGCATCCCAGTCAATTAAATTTTCTATCAGCCGGCATACGTTTTCTTCATCGTCCGCAATGATCACCTTGATCATAAACTTCCCCCTCCTCCGACACGCACTGTGATATGATATAACTCATACAACCATAATCATAAATTCAACAAAAAGGTGCAAAATCCTTCCCACTTTTTTATTTCGGTTGACGCCAGCCAATCAATACGATCAAGGTCTCACAGCCTGCATGCCATTATCGATACCATATCGTAGAAAATCATATTTGCTTCTTGTGCTATTAAACATGTCAAGCGCCTTAAGTATGTCACATTACCTGTAAATCCATAAACTTTTCCACAGTATGAAGGAATTTTACGGCCTATATAGAATATATATATTATGTAGTATGG
>DHDI01000010.1:0-51196 GCA_002399285.1 Thermoanaerobacterales bacterium UBA4880 | reverse complement strand
AATATATATATTATGTAGTATGGTCTATATACAAATATATACGGTATATTTATGAAATATTATAAAGCGCAGAATGAATCAAACGATCACTGCACATAGAAATGGAGGATCAAAATTGAGCACAAGAATTGCTATTGACGGAGCAGGACGTATAGGCATGGATCTGCTTAGGATCATATATGAAGACAAAGAGGATATCGACGTGGCCGCCGTAAACGGCGGCGGCGACCACGAGTCGGACATCCGGCGCTTTGCGCACGACTCCGTATATGGGGACTACAAAGGCAGTGCCGTATATGCGGACGGTTCGCTCTTAATAGATGGGAAAAAAATATTATATTTTCATGAGTATGACGTGGAAAAACTGCCGTGGCAGGACCTAAACATCGACGTGGTCATAGACGCCTCGGATAATCCGGCATATAAACATGTATCTGCCGGAGCAAAAAGGGTGGTCGTCGCTTCACCCGCCGACAGGGCAGATATCACGGTCGTAATGGGTGTCAATCATAACATGTATAGGCCCGAAAGGCACAAGACCATATCCCTGACCAACCCGGCGGTAAATTGTATCGCTCCCATCATGAATATAATACATAAAAAGTTCTATATCTTAAAGGGCAACGTCACCGTGATCAGTCCATACTGCGTTTCGGATACGGATTGCCTGACCTCGAAAGCATCAAACTTCACAATACCGCCCCGCGCCGCGGATAACGTCCGGTCCATCGGCTGCGTCATCCCGGAACTGGAGGGAAAATTTAACGGCATCTCCCTCATGGCTCCCACAGACGCCGTATCTTTGGCCGACATGAACCTCATGGTGGGCAAGCAGACAAACGTGGTGGCAATAAATGAATATCTAAAAGCGATGGCAGCCGGCCCACACAGGGGAATACTGTCATTTAATGAGAAACAGCTTCCAATGTCAGACTTCAAGGGCGACCATCATTCCGCAATAATAGAACCCCTCTCTACGGTCGTGTCCGACGGCAACATAGTGAAGATAATGGCGGCGTACGATAATGAGTATGGCTACTGCCACAGGATCATCGACTTCATTAAATATATCGGATAGAGTTCAGAGACTCTGCCAAAAACTACTGCACAACACATATAAGTGGAGAACTAAAAAGATGGCTTGCACTTCGATCGTGCAGGCCGTCCTTTTATATAACGTCTTTGTTTTCTACTCATCTTTCATCTGACGCTCGATCCAAGCCGTCAGCAGATTCACGATCTTTTCCTGTTGGCGTTCATTCAGCTCGGTGTCCTTCGGCACATCGTACCACTTGTTGAGACAGCCCCGGCAGCAGCAGGCGCATGCATGCTGCGCAATGAATACCGGATGACCTTGCATAGGAGTCTGTCTGCCGTCGTTGGGTATAGCGGCCGGCGCCAACCGCTGCCGCACAAAATCCTGTGCGTGGAGGCGAATGGTTTCCATTCCCTTTTCCCGTACATATGCCTTATCCTTTTCCTTCAAGGCAAAACCGGCCCGGAATTTTGAAGTCTTAAGCCTGTCCAGCGCTTCGTCTATCGTCTGCATAATATTTTGCCCCTTATTAACTATCTTGCCATACCAATGGATTGAGAGTGGTTTATTTAAAAAAATACGCCTTTGAAAATCAGATCTATGGTCTTTGCCGCAGAGGTGCAATTCTGCCTATAAAAAAATCGTCCGAACAGATCTTTCTGCCGACGATATTGTTTACTCTATTTGGTAGCGGCGAGTGGATTTGAACCACCGACACTTCGGGTATGAACCGAATGCTCTCGCCAACTGAGCTACGCCGCCATAAATTGGTTGCGGGGGTAGGATTTGAACCTACGACCTCCGGGTTATGAGCCCGACGAGCTTCCAGCTGCTCCACCCCGCGATGTTTATTATTTAGCTTAGCCCTGGTGCCGGAGACCGGAATCGAACCGGTACGGGCTTTTAGGCCCGCGGGATTTTAAGTCCCGTGCGTCTGCCAGTTCCGCCACTCCGGCAGCTGACAGATTCTATTATATTGCCTGTATACGGTTTTGTCAATACCTTATGCCAAATTTATACTTAAAAAGTGGTCAAACGTTAATTGAAAAAGTAATTTTATTGCTTACGCCGCATGGCCATAACAGCATACCATTGTGTCCTACAGCAGATAGCCTTCGAGGTTGTCCCAGTCGCTCACGCATATGCCGTCCGCCTTGAGCATATCCAGGCTCTCTTCCAGTATTGCCGTGCCTGCCAGTATTATATCCTCTCTGCCTCTCTGCAATCCCTTTATCTCTTTCATTTCATCGGGTGACGCGCTGCAAAACCGTCGTCTCATTGCATTGATATGTGTGGCCGGCAAAAAATATCCCTGCACCATGGACTCATCATATTCTTCCAGGCCGATATCCACAGAGGCCAGGCTGGTTATGGTGCCGCCTATGCCGACGATCCTTTTTGCGCTGATGATATCCTTTATATGCGGCTTGAGCATATCTTCAACTTCTTCGCAGAGTCCGGCAAGGTTGCCCGCCGAAATGAATCTTTCAGTAAACCTGACGGAGCCCATATTTAAGCTGAATTTGTCCGATATGTTTTGCATTCCCTTTATAAATTCGGTGCTTCCCCCGCCGATATCCAGCACAAGTTTGGACTCGTCTTTGGGGAAGAGAGCGGATGCTCCTATAAAATCCAGTTCCGCCTCTTTATCTCCGTCTATGACCTCTATGTCTATGCCCGCGCCCTCTTTCACCATGCCGCAAAACTCTCCGCGGTTTTCGGCGTCTCTTACCGCGCTTGTGGCAAAGGCCCTTGGGATAACTCCATATCTCTCGGCATCTTCCGCATATTCTTTGACCGCGGCTAAAGTCCTGGCCATCGGCTGCGGCTGCAAAAAGCCTCTGTCCACGCCTTCTCCCAGTCTTGTTATGGAAACTTTCTTTACCACTCTGTTCATTCTCTCAGTGTCCATAATCAGCAGTCTTGTTGAATTTGTACCTATATCTATAGCTGCTTTTAACATGTTTCACCCCACTAAAAATGCATCTCACTATATGTGAAATGCACTGTGTGCCTCAATATTCCAATGTCTTTACTCTGGTATTGCCGCGGCCGCCCCTGGCATCATGATGCTTTTTCAACTGCTGCTGTTTCTCCTCGCTGTCCTTCATGAATTTTGCAAGCCTGTCCTCGAAGGACTGAGAATTCTCCTGTCTTCTTCCCCTGTCATACTCCATGGGACCGCTTCTTCTTCTATCCACAGCCTTCTTGATAGAAAGACTTATTTTACCGCCTTTATCTACGGAAAGTACCTTCACTTTTACCTTGTCGTTTTCCTTCAGGTAATCATGTATATCCTTCACATAGGTGTCGGCAACTTCCGATATATGAACCAATCCCGTTTTCCCATCCGGGAGTTGGACAAAGGCACCGAAGTTTGTGATGTTTTTGACTGTGCCTTCAATAACCGCTCCAACTTCAATTGGCATAAAAGTAATAATTCCTCCTTTAAATTTTTCAATATGACTATAATATACTATAAATCAAAATAAATTTCAATATCTTCTACTTTCCGGCCCCCCTTATCGGATCTGCAAACTTTCCCGTATCTACGTAGATGATGTCCCCGTCTCTTACCAACCCCAGTTTTTCTCTGGCGATCTTCTCCGCATAGGCATCGGTCGAAACCTCTTTCAGCGTCTTATTATAGTTTTCGGTTTCCTTCTTTGCCTGCAGTATCTGTTCGCTGAGACCAGCCTTCTTTGCCTCCATGCGCCTTATGGTCATCTGCTGGCCTATCAGCGTGACGGATATATAGATGGCCAGTACTACGAACAGAAATTCTTTGATCAGTTTCTTCATATGGACATCCCCTTATATATATATTCGACATACGTTAATCAATTCCTTTTACTTCTGTGAAAAAAATTTATTCCTCCCGCCTTTTTTGCTCCCATACCTATAATATGCGTTACCCATCCGACTGCCATCATTATTATATGGAAAGAACCGACTATGGCCGAGAATATTATATCCAATATTTTTACCACGATAAAGCTCAATGTGTAATGGTATAAGACGGCCCCCGCTATGGCGCCCATTATGGAAAACATCCTGATCTCGCCATAGTTGCTCCAATAGAGGAATAAAAAAAGAACGCCTGCCTGTATTATCCAAAAGAGTATGTCCTCTATGGAGTCAAGTATCTTTATTTTTCTGAAGCGGCGCCTTTTTTGCCGGTAAATATCGAATAATACCCCCATTAAAATGCCGCAGTAGACCATGGTGAGGAAGGCATATACCTCTGCTGTTATGTCCATACATACACCCCTAAGATATAAAAATAGGCCACAGTGCAGCCTATTTAAAGATCCTTTTCATTACTCCGCCTTCTTTTTCCTTAGGCCTTTGTCCCTGAATATAAGTCAGGCTGTCTATATCTCCGTCTATAGTGAGTTTTCCGTCTTCCAGACTATAGCGCGTTATATGCATATTCTGCCCCCTTATCGTAAGGACGCCCAGCGAGGTCGAAAGGGTGATGCTGTCGTCGCTGAAATTCTGTACGTCCTCCACTCCAGTGGCAGTTATCTTCTTTCTGCTTTCCAGTGTGACGTTTTGCCCGGCCGCAATCTTTTCGTCCATAAATATACACCCCCTCCTACAGTATTTTATGAGGTTGGGGTGTAAAATTAGACCTACATATTCGGTAATTCTCTCAGCGGCCTGGCCGTCTTGCCATTATAGGCCGCCATCATCTCCGAAACTATGCTCACCGCTATTTCTTCGGGGGTCTCCGCCCCCAGATCCAGCCCTATCGGAGAATTTACCCTTTTCAGCTTTTCCGCATCGCAGCCGTCCTCGATCATGGATCTAAATGTGTTTGCCACCTTCCTGCGGCTGCCTATCATGCCTATGTAGAACGCTGGCATATCCAACACCGCCGAAAGGACCTCCCTGTCGTGCGTATGCCCTTCCGTGGCTATGACGACGGCATAGGACGGCAATACCTCCAGCTGCTTTATCCCTTCATTATACGGAGAGCAGATGATTTTGGAAGCCGCGGGGAATCTCTCCCTGTCCGCGATCTCCTTCCTGTCGTCCATCACGATATAATCATAGCCGAGAAACTCCAGCAGCCCCGCGAGGGCATGGCCCACATGCCCTCCTCCCGCAAGCACCGCCGTCAATTTCCCTATTATCACCTCAAAAAATATCTCTGCTGTTCCGCCGCACTCGGAATCCAATCCTCCGGAAACCTCTCGTGCCAGCACGTACTCTTTCTTAAAAGACCTCCCGCTCTTTATGGCTTTCAGCGCGTCGCTTACAGCCTGCTGCTCAAGGCCGCCTCCGCCTATGGTCCCCGATATGCTTCCGTCTTCGTATACGATCATCTTGGCATTATGCCGGGGAACGGAGCCCTTGGTGGATATTATGGTGGCTACGCAGATATTTCTTCTCTGTTCCGCTGCCCTTGCGATCTCCTCATATATATCCGTTTACCTCACTCCCTATCCTGATATATTCCTCCGGCGTATCTATGTCGGTAAGAACGGAGTTGCCGCACTCCAGCCTTATGATCCTGTCCGCATGGGACGACAAGACCGGCCTGGCCCCTATATCGTCCCCCAGCGCCAGCAACTCGTCAGAATAGCCGCCGCCTATCAGCACGGGATGGCCGTCCCTCCCGCTGCACACCGGCACGACGATATCCCCCGCATCATTGAACCGGCCGATGATCCCGTCTATTATTTCCCGGGTAACGAACGGCATATCCCCCAGCATGATCATGTATCCGTCCGCACGGCCCGATGCCGATACTCCCTTCACTATGGACGACGCCATGCCCTCCTCCGTCATCTCATTATATACTATCCTCACGCCGTACCTTCTGCCGGTATCGCCGACCTCCCTGCTCCTGTATACCAGGCATACATCGTCCATCGAGGAAGAAGCCGCCTCCTCCAGCACCCTTTCTATGATGGTGCTGCTGCCCGAGGGCAGCGTGAGTTTCTCCCTGCCCATCCTCGCCGAAAAACCCGCCGCCAGTATCACTCCTGCTATCTTCATATCTCTCCCCTCATGGCTTTCCAAACGGGCATACCGGATAATAACAGACCCCGCACTTCTGGCACAGTCCCCCGTGAGACAGCATGACGATATCCCTCCGTGTTATCCTGATATCCGCCAGCACCCTGGGATACAGTATGTCAAATATGGTCCTCCCGTCAAATATCGCGCACGCCGGAACGCCCAGTATGGGAATATCCCCAAGATACGCCATCATAAATACGCCTCCCGGCAGTACGCCCGTCCCATACTTCACTATCTCAGCGCCCGTATTTCTTATGCCGTCCGGCGTGGCGTCGTCGGCATCCACCGCCATACCGCCGCCCGTGCATATTATCTGCGCTCCCCTGCCTATCAAACTCAGGATGGCTTCGGTTATCTTGCCGGCCTCGTCGGGACAGTAGACAACGTCCAAAAACTGCCCGCCGTATTCCTCCAGCTTCTCCTTGAATACCGGTAAAAATCCGTCCTTTATCCTGCCGTAATAGACCTCGTCCCCCGTTATAACAAAGCCGACCTTTTTATCGGCAAAGGGCAGAATGCGGAATATCCCATCGTCTCCCGCTATCCTCTCTGCCTCTTCGATCCTGCTCTCTTCTATCACAAGAGGGGTTATCTTGCAGCTTGCCGCATGTTTGCCCGCCTTTACGGGTGTATAGTCGTGTATCGTGGATATGGTCAGTCCGTCTATATCGGAAATATCATAAAGTTTCTCCGTATCCACCCTGAATATACCGTCGGTCTTGGCCTTGAACTCCGCCTTCCCCTCCTTCGGCTCGCCGATGGACAGGCTTTTTCCTCCTATGGCCGAAGCCATACGCGAGGCCGCGGTATTTTCATGGAGATATCCTTCATTAAGTTCCATGACATAGATATGGTCTTTACCCATGCTCTTTAATATCTCAATGTCCTGCTCCCGTATTATGTGGCCCTTCTTAAACTCCACCCTCTTTATCTCTCCCGGCACTATCCTGGTGAGGTCATGGGGAAGTACCATGCCCACCGCTTCTTCTATCGGAACAGTATTCATCTGATCGCCTCCGGATTATATTGTTTCTATATTAATTCGATACTAAAAAGCGATTTCCTTTATATGCAGTCAATAATTGTGAAAAGTAAGCCAGCCCTTTATCTAATTTATTACTGATATGGAAATCATCTTTACTTGTGACATATCCGTGAGTCCTATAAAATGGACTTAGTACTTTCATAAGGGGGACTTAATTTGAACAGATACATCAGGGCAGTGAGCTTACTGCTCATAATGGCTTTAGTAATTCCGTTATCTATACATATGACGGGCACCGAGGGCAAGGGCAATATGACTGTGATGGGATACGCCACCAAGGATTACGCTTCAGACGTCGCCTCGGTCCAGTCCATAAACAGCAACAAGGGAAGGCTGGACATGATCTCGTCCTTCGCTTATCTTATTTCGCAGCAGGGACTGGTGGGCAGCGATCACACGGATATTATAAATGCCGCCGTATCCAGCGGTGCAAAGCCTCTCATGGTCATATACAACTACGACCATGGGTTTAATGCCAAACTGGCGGAGGATATTCTCTCATCACCCAGCAGCCGCAAAGCCCTCATCGACTCGATAATGAGCAAGATGAGCCTGGGTTTTGAGGGTGTGAACATAGATATAGAAAACATTCCCTACAGTCTGCGTAATGACTATAATACGTTCCTAAGGGAGTTGAAGGACCGGTTCGCCGGCAAATATGTACTTACCGCTGCCATACCGGCCAAGACTTTTGACAGTCAGGACAGTTGGTCGGGCGGCTTCGATTATAAGGAAATAGGTAAAACCGCCGATTATGTCATGATAATGGCGTACGACGAGCACTGGAGCGGAGGACTTCCCGGGCCGATCGCGTCCGTGGGGTGGACGGAAAAAGTGATAAAATACGCCGCGGACAATATGCAGGCAGACAAGATCTTGCTGGGCCTGGCCGCATACGGCTACGACTGGTCCGAAGTGGGGACTAAATCGCTCAACCAAAAGGATGCGGGTAAAATCGCCAATATGTCCAATACGAAGGTGAAGTTTGACAATACTGCAAAAGAAGTCAATATGGAATACTATAAGGATGGGTTCAAGCATGTGGTCTGGCTGGAAGATGAACACAGCATAGGGCATAAGATAGCTCTCATAGAAAAGTACGGCCTGGCCGGCGTGGGCATATGGAAGCTTGGCGATGAAAATGAAAAATACTGGAATGTGCTCATGGGCGATGGAAAATATAATCAGATAGCATTCTCCGACGTCATAGACCACTGGGCGGAGGATCAGATAATCAGCCTTAAATCTAAAAATATAATAAACGGATATACAGACGGCAGGTTCAGCCCCAACAGTACGGTCACCAGGGCGGAGTTTGCAAAGATGATATGTACCGCCCAAAACATCGGCACGCAGAATGCCGACTACAAGGATACCTACTCTCATTGGGCAAGAGGATATATAGGAGCGCTGGAGAGCAAGGGCCTGATAACCGGGTATCCCGACGGGAGTTTCCGTCCGGACAATAAAATCACCAGAGAAGAGATGGCCTCCATACTTGCCAAGGCCGCAGGTCTGCAGCCGTCGAACGGCCGCATATTCGGCGATACCGGCAGTTCCTGGGCTGAAAGCTACATAAACGCAGCTTATAAAGCAGGGCTTATCCAGGGCTATGGAGACGGCAGCTTTAAACCGGGTGGCAGCGCCACGAGAGCTGAGACGGCCTCAATGATATATAATATGTTGTCTAAAGCAACTGGAAATTAAATTATTTACACTAGATCGGCACGGTCTGGAGCAGAGGGAAATTGATCCCTCTGTTCTTTTTATTATTCCTCCTGCGTCTCCTTAAAGACGCCTCCGCGGGCACGGCTGTAAACGGCATACCACGCGAAGAACGCCAGGGCTATAAAACCGCAGATTATAAAGAATGTATTTGGCGATATGTAATTGAGCAGCACGCTGGTGACGGCAATACTCAATGGCGCAGTCGTTGTCCCTATGATCCCCATCGTGCTCAGCACCCTGCCCAGCAGATCCTCCGGTGTGGTCTTCTGTATCATGACCGATACTATGACGCTGATTATTCCTGCGCCTATACCGGCGACAGCCATTATCGTCATGGCATAGTACAGGTTTGCAAATATGCCCAAAGTGGCCAGGCCGATCCCTATCGCCGCGATACCTATGGCAATGAGCGCATCAATGCCGGCGAACTTCATAAAAATGCCGACTAAAGCCGCGCCTGCCAAAGAACCCACCGAATATCCGGACAGCATCGAACTGTAACCGGCGACCTCCGCACCCAGCACATTATCGGCATAGACAGGCAGTATCACGTTGAGCGGGCCCAAAAGAGCATTCAATATGACCATCAGCATCAATAATACCTTTAGGTCGGCTCTCTTTGCCACATAGGATAATCCTTCCACAATGACCGAATAGAAACCCTTATCTTTCTCTTTTACGGCAGACTTGCCTCCTCCGGCAGCGATACGTATCATGGACACCAGCGCGCAGCTGATGAAGAACGAAGCCATATTGGCGTAGATGGTTGCGATGGTCCCGAATTGCTTTATGATTATACCTGCCAAAGCGGGACCCACTATTCCGACCAGCTGCTTCATGGTATTCATGGCGGAGTTTGCAGCTACCAGCGAATCTCCCTCCACGATCTGAGGCAGGATCGCGCCGGATGCTGGATTACAAAATTGTCCCAGGGTCGATAAGACAAAGGTAGCCGCATAGATCAATACGGGCGTCCAATTATCGCCGCTTATAAACACGGGAAGGAACATAAGTATGAGTCCTCTCATAAGGTCGCTTAAAACCATAATCGTTTTCCTGGTATACTTGTCCGCCGCGGCGCCGCCGATAAAACCGAATATCCACGACGGTACGAAATACATTATCAGGTTCATACCCATAGCTATGGTAGAGCCGGTTTTATCGTAGATGAGCAGGGTGAGTCCCATCTCAAAAAAGGCATCGCCCAGCAGGGAAATGGTGCGGGCACACCACAGCAGCAGAAAAGATCGGTTTTTAAACACACGTGGAATCATTGACAAACACCTCTTTTATTTATAATTAATTACCTCATAATTAAGTCTATCTTAATCAGCAAATTTATTCTTTAATAATTATAGCATATATTATTGCAATCAGATGTATGATTTTTAAAAATTTTTTCTAAGATAAAAAGAATAAAAAAAAGGCTGCCGGAAGGCAGCGCAAGCAACTACTTTTTAGAGATCTCAGATTCCCAGTAATCCTTTGCATTCGTCATTTTTTCTATCGTTTTTTCTCTCTCCGTGATAATGTCATGATACATGAGCTCGCATCCCTCGGCGGGAGCATCCTTGGCATATTCCCTGTATAGCTCAAGGTTCTTCTTTTCCATTTCTATCGCCTTTTTGAGGTTGTCCACATGCTTTTGAGGATTTCCCATATTTATCCTTCCCTTCTGGGTAGATTATATCACTAATCATTGTGAATACAAAATCTACATCATTTCCCTCGCTGCTTTGACTATATCGCCTGCGGTGAGTCCATACTTTTTTATGACCGCGTCGGGCGTTCCCGATTCCCCGAAGGTGTCACTTACTCCTATCCTCTTGACCCTTGCCGGATAATTCTCCGAAAGCACCTCGCATACCGCAGAGCCAAGTCCGCCGTATATGCTGTGTTCTTCGCAGGTCATCACCCTGCCGGTCTTACGGGCCGTATCGACTATAATATCCTTATCTATCGGCTTGATCGTGTGTATATCTATGACCTCAGCCGCTATCCCCTCTTTGCTCAGTATGTCTGCCGCCTCCATAGCCATAGCCACCATCATGCCGGTCGCTACAATGCTTATGGACTTACCTTCTCTAAGCTTTATTCCACAACCTATCTCGAATTTCTGTGAATCGTCATATATAACGGGTATGTTCGGCCTTCCCAGCCTTATATACACCGGTCCCTTATATTCTGCCGCCAGCTCAGTAAGACGCGCCGCGGATACGGCGTCGGCCGGTACCAATACGGTCATGTTGGGCAGCCCTCTCATTAGGTTTATATCTTCAACGGACTGGTGGGTGGCCCCGTCCTCTCCTACGGACAGCCCCGCGTGGGTCGCCGCTATCTTTACATTGAGGTTGGGATAGCACACCGAGTCCCTTATCTGGTCGTACGTCCTCCCTGTGGCAAATACCGCAAAGCTGCTGGCGAAGGGTATCTTGCCGCATGTGGCCAGGCCTGCCGCAGTGCCTATCATATCCTGCTCCGATATGCCCATATCAAAGAACCTGTCGGGGTATTCCTTTGCAAATTCGTTGGTCTTTGTGGATTTGGAGAGGTCGGCGTCCAGCACCACTATATCCTGTCTTTTCGAGCCGAGCTCTAAGAGCGTCTTTCCATATGCCTCTCTCGTCGCAATCTTATTCAATGCTCTCACCTCTCTCCGTAAGCTCCGCTATGGCCTGCTCCATCTGCTCCTTATTGGGCGCAGTGCCGTGCCAGCCTACCTGGTTCTCCATAAATGATACTCCCTTGCCCTTTACTGTGTTCGCAATTATGATCGTCGGCCTGTCCTTTATCTCTTTAGCCTTTTCCACGGCATCGATTATCTGTTGTACGTCATGGCCGTCGATCCTGATGGTGTACCATCCGAACGCCTTCCACTTATCCTCTATCGGTTCTATGTTCATGACCTTCTCATTGGGGCCGTCTATCTGAAGGCCGTTGTGATCCAGGATAGCCGTAAGGTTATCCAGCTTATAGTGGGCCGCGGACATGGCCGCCTCCCATATCTGTCCTTCCTCGCATTCCCCGTCTCCCAATACGGCATACACCCTATAGTCCTTCTTATCGAGTTTGCCTGCCAAGGCCATTCCGTTGGCTGCCGAGAGTCCCTGTCCTAAAGAACCCGTGGTCATGTCCACACCGGGTGTGTCGTTCATATTGGGATGACCTTGAAGCTTGGTATTTATCTTTCTGAACGTCTTCAATTCCTCTTTAGGTATGAAGCCCCTCTCAGCCAATGCCGCATACAGCACGGGGGACGCATGTCCCTTTGACAGCACCAGCCTGTCCCTGTCTTCCCACCTCGGGTTTTTGGGATCCACATTCATTTCCTTGAAATAGAGCACGGCAAGGATATCCGCCGCAGAGAGCGATCCTCCCGGGTGGCCCGACTGGGCTTCATAAATCATTTCTACTATATCGATCCTCATATCGTTGGCTGTTTTGCGCAATTCCCTCAAGTCCAAACTTATCCACCTTCCTTTTTATTCAAACTTTTTGCCGATATATTCGATAGCCGCCGTAGCCGCAATAGCACCGTCGGCCGCCGCCGTTATTACCTGTCTCAATCTCTTGCTCCGGCAGTCTCCGGCAGCATAAACGCCTTCTATTCCCGTTTCCATTTCATCATTGGTGATGATATAACCTGACTTGTCCGTCTGTACCCTGTCCTTGAGTATATCCGTCTGCGGGTCCGTGCCTACGAAGACAAAGACGCCGTCCGTCCTGTAATCGGTGAGCTCGTTGGTCTTTACATTCCTGAGGATCACCTTTTCCACCAGGCCGTTTCCCTCTATCCTATCCACGACACTGTTCCATGCAAAGCTTATCTTTGGATTTGCAAAAGCTCTTTCCTGATTGATCTTATCGGCCCTGAGCTGATCCCTCCTGTGCACCACGGTCACCTTGCTCGCAAACTTGGTGAGATATACGGCTTCCTTTATGGCGGAATCCCCGCCGCCGACCACCACGACTTCCAGGTCGGTAAAGAAATCGGCATCGCATGTGGCACAGTACGAGACTCCCTTTCCCCTGAGCTCGTCCTCTCCCGGGCAGCCTATCTTCTTCGGCTGAGCGCCGCCGGCGAATATTACCGCCTTTGCCTCATACTCACTTTTTTTTGTCTTCAGTCTTTTGATATCCGCCGACGTATCGATATCCAAAACCTCATCCACAACGAAGCTTGTTCCAAAGGACGCCGCCTGTTCGTGCATCCTCTCTGTGATCTTGGGACCGGTGGGCTGTTCCATAGAGCCCGGATAATTTTCCAGCTCATCCGTGGTAGCCGCCTGACCGCCGAACTCCTTCTTCTCGATCACCAGCGTGTTCAGCTTTCCCCTCGAGGCATACAGTGCTGCGGAGAGACCTGACGGACCTCCGCCTATTATTATACAGTCGAATTTTTCCATCCCTTATCCTCCCCTATAATAAAGAATATAAATCAATTTCGAGCGTAAACAAGCCAAATATATTATACTCTACCTTTTATATTTCCTCAAACCCTTCGCCCATAATTTCATTGGCCTGGAACATCACGACAAAGGCATCGGGATCGATATCATGTATGATCTCCTTGAATTGAGATATGTCGCTTTTGGATATAACGCAGAAGAGCACCTTTTTTTCCTTACCGGTATATCCTCCGCGGCCTGCAAACGACGTGACCCCTCTCTCCATCTTCGTCAGGATCTCCGCCTCTATATCGTCGCTGTAATCCGAGATGACATAAGCCGCCCGGTTATCATTCGTGCCCTCCTGTATGATATCTATCACCCATACGGCAAGGGCATCGGCAGCCAATGCATACAGAGCGAGTTCTGCAGAAAAGGAGAATCCGGCATAGGCTATGATAGCCGCATCCAAGACCAGCATCAGAGTTCCCATGGACATCTGCGGAAAATAGTGCCTTATTATGGCGGCAGCCAGATCTGTTCCGCCCGTCGTTGCATTATATTTGAAGATAAGTCCGAGACCGACACCCATGAGTATTCCGCCGTATACTCCGGCAAGAAGATCATTGTATGTAAGAACAGGAAGACCCGACAGCAAATCTATGGTAAAGCCCAAAAGAAATGTGGCGTAGAATGTCTTTACGCCGAAGTGCGCTCCCAAAACCACAATAGCAATGACAAACAAGGGAATATTGAATGCCAAAGTCAGCAAACCGACAGGCCAGCCGGTATGGCTGTGTATGATTATGGCCAGGCCGCTTATTCCTCCCGGCGCTATATTATTGGGCGTGAGGAACATATTGAGCGACAGGGTCATGAGCAGCACGCCTGCCGTAATGCCTATATAATCTTTTATTGTTCTCTTGATCATATCCTTTTAATCACCTTCTCTCTCAGCACCGTGATAATGAAAAGCGGAAGATTCAGCATCCGTTTAAATCGCCGCGGCTCCTTGATAAGCCGGTAAAGCCATTCCAGCCCCAGCTTCCGATATGCCGTGGGAGCGCGCTTTACTACGCCGGCCAGCACGTCAAAGCTGCCTCCCACACCCATTATGACCTTGGCCGCGATTTCGGGATGTTCATGGATCCAATTCTCCTGTTTGGGAGCGCCCAGCCCCACGAACAGGAAGTCCACGTCCTTTCCGTTTATATCCTCTATGACGGCTTTCTCCTGCCCGCTGTCAAAATAGCCGTCATGGGTCCCGACGATATTGATCCCGTCATACCGCGCGGAGGCATTTTCCGCCGCCTTCTCGGCGACCCCCGGTTTGCCTCCCAGAAAATACAATTTGTGTCCTCTTTCCGGAGCATTTTTGCAGATGAGATTCATGAGGTCGATTCCCGTGACCCGCTCCTTTATCTTACTCCCATATAGCCTTGCGGCTAAAACGACCCCTATCCCGTCGGGGACGTTGAGGTCAGATGAATTCAATATGTATCTCAGATCACTATCGCGGTATGCGGACATGATTATCTCTGCATTGGGCGTAAAAACCACATGGCGTTTTCCGTCCCGTGCAAAATCAGACACCCTGTCATATGCGTCCTCCATGGTTATATTGTCGACCGTAACCCCCAATATCTCAACCTTAGGCTGATCTTCATCACCGGTCTCCTCAGTCTTTGCGTGCTTTTCTCCGCCGATCAGCGACAAGGCCAGCTCCACGTTTTCCATGGCCTTTTCTCTCAGCCTTTCGGTCTTCTCCTTGATTTCTTCCGCCGCTTCATCCCGCCTTGCCCATAGTTGTTCCGCATGATCCTCAATCTGTTCGGCGGTAACGGTCCTCATATCCCCTGCCGGCACCGTGTCTATATCCTTCAGAAACCCGTCTATCTTGGGATCATAGGATATGCCCACCACCGGACATCCGACCAATGCCCCGAATATCAGGGAATGAAGCCTTACGCCGATCACCATCCTGCAGAGCGAGATGATCCCCAGCACATCTTCGGGACCATATACCCTATGCAGTATATGATTGGGGCACTTCATAAATTCGGCTATCGCCCTGCTCTCATCAATATCGGACTGATGGAACGGGCAGAACACTATCTCGGCTCCGGTATTCTGATGGATACGGTCCAACGCCTTTGCCATCTCCACCCGAAAGAGTTCATTGTTATACCAGTTTCTTGGGGATATCAATATAAAATCCCCCTCTATGCCCTCGCTTTCCAGCAGCGATCCCGCTCCCGAATCCGAAGGTGCCTGGAGGCAAAATACCGGGTCTGCTGTGACGCGGACATTTTTCTCTACGCCCATCCGCTTCAAGAGCTCCAGTGAGGAGTTGTCCCGAAGTGTGATTATGTTCACCCGCCTGAGTACAAAGGATACCATTCTGATATCCGTTTTATTCGTGAGGGGACCGATCCCCTGTCCGTACACCATGACCTTTCTCCTGAAAAATATCCCCATAAGCAGTATGGCAAGATAGTAAACCAGACTTGCCCTGCTGGTAACATCCTGCAGCAGGCTGCCCCCGCCGCTTATCAGAAGATCACAGCCGCAGACGGCTTTAAGCACGGCAAAAAAGCCGGTACGGTTTACCGACTTCACGCCATATCTTGCCGCCGTCGCCTCAGGCTTATCGGAAAGAACCGTTATTTCCAGCTCTTTATCGGCGGCTTTCAGCGTATTTACTATGGAAAGCAGCACCGCCTCGTCACCAAGATTATCAAAACCGTAGTAACCGGACACAACAACCTTCTTCAAGCATCCACACCCCATTTCTTCTTAAGGCAGCCAAGGACATATCTTATTATGGCAAAATAGATGAACCCTATAACTACCCCCAAGACCATGCCGTATATCGTCCTGCGTATGGAAATGCCCAGCGGCGCCCTGAGATGGCTGAATGTATTTACCAGTGAAAGCTGTCCTATGGCGGCGAATATGCCCCATACCAGCCTCCATTCTTTTCTGTATCCATAATAGACGAACCCCAGCATCAGCACCAGCGCCGGGTAGCCTATGAGGAACTCCTTCTCCCGCGGCCTGGCAACTAAGACATGCTCAAGCAGTGAGCGCACCTGCATTTCGGCGCCGCTCACGCCCACCGCCGGGTTGTTGCCCGTTCGGGAAATATACACGAAGGCCACCGCGGCGGCTATGACCGCAACGATCACATGCCAGATCTTTACATTGACATTGAGTATATATGCCGTCTTATCTCCGGTGCTCAGATCCCGCCGGAAATACCGGACAAAGTATAGAACGAGGAAGTAGAACAGCGGGACCACAAAGGACAGCTTGACTCCCCTGAAGTAATCCAGCTTTAGCAGATACTTGCTGTCCGCCATGACAGCCGCTATATATAACGCGCCTACGGCCGAGATAAGCGATGATTTCATGAAGTTTACCAAAGTATAATTGATAAATGAACCCCGCTTCTCCTCGCAGACCTTCATTATATATGCCATGGCTAAGGATGGGAATACGACGGAGGCTGCCAGCGCCAGCGCCTTTATTCCCAGATCAAAGAACCTGCTGTACAGCGTACCGAAGGTGATAACCGTACCCAGCGCCATCAGGATATTGGCCGCCGCACCTGACAAAGGCAGAAGGGTATTTAAGAGCAGGATGCTGCCTGCAACGACGCCCAGCCCTATCACGGCCTGGACGATCCTCGGCACATGATATTCTTCAAACGGTACGATCTTGCCCAGATCCTCGCCTATGTCATTCATATACCCCTTGAATATGCCTATGGTATCTCCATAAAACTGCATGTTATATCCGCCCGTCTTATCCGCCCTTATTTCCGGCCTTACATATATCATCCTGACGTTTCTGTCTATGACGGCGCGATACCACTTGTCGGCCATCTCCGTCTTGTCGTAGGCGGCCATCTCTCTGCTCGAAAGACTGAATAGTTTGAATGCGCTGTAACCCTGCTGCTTGGCAAACCTGTTCATACCGTCCTGGGTCTCATAGTCCTTGTCCACGGGAAGCTCAACGATGCCGACGGCAATGCCCTCTTTCTTAAATCTCCCGGCCGCATAGTCTATCTTTGCCTTATCGCCCAGTACCTCGCCCCCGCCGAAGACCACCTGGTCGATGCCGTAGCTTTTGAGCATGTCCATATAAGCGTCTATATCGGAATCCTTGAGGTCGTTATAATTTTCCACCCTGGCCACGGTTATAAGTCCCGAGGACTTTACAATATCGAAGTCGGCGGTGTCAAATCCCAGACCGTCGATCTCAACGTCCTTCAGAGATTTATTGACCGCAAAAATATACCGCCCCTCCGCGGTATCGTGCACCACGCCTTTATATCTCTCCGTCAGCCCGTTCAAAAGAAACTTGCCCGCGTCCTCATCCTCGGTAAGTATCACCACGGAATCGGACAGGAACCCGCCGGTGTGACCCAGAACTTCCTTCAATGCGGCATTATCCGAAGTCATGCTCAATGCGGCCGCCTCGGGCAAAGTCATATAGGAGATCTTCCCTTCACTCTGCAGGCGTTTCAGATCGACCTCATTTACCGCTATGGAATTCATGCCCCGGGCCTTATAATCATCTATAATATTCCCCGGCTGCACGTCTCCGTATTCAGCCATAGATCTTAAGGCATCCAGATCTCCCGTTATCTCTATGTTTTTATAACCTTCTTCTACCCGGTACCTTCCATATCCGGCAAAAAGTGCTGCGATGCATGATACGATCATTATCCATATGAACAGTTTATTTTTCATCGGTTCATCCCCTCGTCACAAACTAAGTATATTATAACTCATTCAGCCTTTCAAGTTATTAAGTTGGAATAAAAAAAGCCGCATTTACCTGCGGCCTCAGTTTGTAGAAAAATTGACAGGCCGTGACAAATCGTGCAAGGCAAGGCGGCAAACCTGCAAAAAACCAAGCATACTAAAACGTATGTGACTGCAATTTGCAGGCGCAGCCAACGCTGCAAGCAAAATTGCAGTGCAATTTCGCGGTTGCGCGAGGATGTCATCGGTCTGAAGCCTATTTAGTATACTGTCCCCTTACCATAAATACCGATACGGTCTTAGCCCTAACGCCCCTGCCGTCGGATCTGGGCGCTATAAGCAGATGATTGGAAGGTACCTTCGCACCGTTTTCAAGGTCCTTTCCGCCCGTTACATCCGATAGTCCGTTAGGGGTGGGAGAATATATCACCGCGTCCCCCGCTCTGAGTATGATCTCTGCACCGGCTCCCAGTATGACGGCCTCATTCGGATTCAGGTTGACCACTTCCAGCTCGCTGCCGCCGCCCTGTCCTCCGTTAGACAGCATACTGTCCACATAATTTTTTATCTGACCCAGCGACTGGTCCACATAACTCTTTGTCACGACCGGGTCGTCTTTGGAACCTGGAGCGGCACTGTCCGCAAAAGCCACGCCTATTGCCAAAAATGAAGAAATCAAAACCCCTGCCGTTATCATTATACTCTTTTTCATTGCTCATCCCCCGATGCATCGATTTTAAATTCTGCTATCGCCTCATTGAGTTTCGCCGCCGTGGCGGAAAGATCCGCGGCCGTAGCGCCAAGCTCCTCCATCGTAGCCGACTGCTCTTCTATGGACGCCGATATATTGCTTACCCTGTCCGCCTCGTCGTTTACATCGTCGGTGACCGAGGTTATGCCGGCGGTAAGCTCTTCAATGGAAGCAGTCTGATCCTGAAGGGCGGTATCTATGCTGTATAGGGATGTACCTATACCCTCGATGGCTTCCATTATTTCCGTGATGCTGTTCCGCGCCGTATCGGCCTCCGACACGGAGCTGTCCACTGATTCCACGGTAGCCGCCATATTGTCTGCGACTTCCGCAGCCATCCCGTTTACATCCCTTATCAGCTTATCTATATTTACGGTGGCATCCCTGGCCGCTCCGGCAAGCTTCCTTATCTCATCGGCCACCACTGCGAAGCCCCTGCCCGATTCTCCTGCCCTGGCCGCTTCTATGGCGGCATTTAAAGACAACAGGTTTGTCTGATCGGCTATGTCCGCGATAGTACCGGTAAATCCCGTGATCCTCTTCATTATGCCCACAAGCTCCTGTATGGATGCGGAAGTCGTATCCACCGACTGCTTCATGTTGCCCACCCTGTCCATGACGCTCTCGAGAACCCCTATGGCGCCCTTGGCCTTTTCTTCTCCCTGTACGCCGTTTTCAAGAGCCTGCTGCGTGCTGGTGGCGACCTCCTGTATGCCTGATGCCACAGTGTCCGTGACTTCCTTGGCCTGGCTGAGATTCTGTGCATTGGCGGTAGACGTGGAGGCAATGCTCTCCGACTGGCCCGCTATTTCCTGCACGGTGGCGTTCACTTGCTCCACCGCCGCGGCCAGGCCCTCCGAAGTGCCCGCGACAGCGCCGGATGCCTCTGCGACGCGTCCTATGAGTACCCCTATCTTATCCATCATATCGTTAAAGCTCGCCGCCAAACGCCCGAACTCATCCTTAGCCCTTATGTTTGCTCTTGCAGTCATGTCCCCTTCCTGCGCCCTGCCCATGGCATTATTTATCTGATTCAGCGTATCCGAAAACTGTTTGGATACAAAATAAGCCACAATAGTTGCCAGTATGGCAAATCCCAGTATGCTGAACAAGGTCATGTGCATAATATACATGCCCGAGGCCGTCAGCTCGGCAGAGGGTATCCCCCTTGCAATTATCCATCCCGTTATCGGCACGGTATCATAGAAGACCGCCATTTGAGTTCCGGTAACTTCCGCATCGAAATTCCCGGTCTTACCGCTCAATTTGTCAAGCAGCGGCTTATCCATCTGATGCGATATCTTGCTCTCATCATTATGATACAACACCATACCCTGCTTGTCCACCATGGAAATAAAGCCTTTACCCACATCCTGCTCCTTTAAAAGCTTCGTGAAATACTGCAGCTTGTACGTAACCACCGCTGCGCCTATAGTATGCCCGCCTCCGTCCTTCACCGGAGCGGACATGGTTATGATGGGTATGGTCGTCCCGCCGCTGCGGTAGGTCGCGGGGGTAGATATATCATAGACGGAACCATTCATTACGTTTTTAAAATATGATGCCTTGGACATGTCGGTCCCAACGCTTGTCCCGCCTAAAGAATCCGCCGCCACATGTCCGTCGCCCGCTATTATGGAAACGCTTACAACGTCGCTTCCCGAACCCTCTATAAAGTTCTTGAAGGACGTACTCACATCATCTATGTAATTTGCCTTTACGGCCTCATCGCCGGAATTGAAGGCTCCGAGATACTTGATGATCCCGGCATTTCCCGCGGTATTGACCAGCATGGCCTTTATGTTGGTAAAATTGGTGTCGATCACATTCTTCACGCCGTTTACCGCGGCGTTTGTAGCTTCCACCTTCGCCTGGTAGAGACTGCTGTATGAGATGTTGTATGCAGTGCTGCCTAAAATTATCAGAGGTACTATAGAGAGCAAAAGGAACCATACTATGAGCCTTACTTTTACACTCCTCTTCAATTTTTATCCCCTCTTTTGTATAAAAATAACAGGTATTCATTGTGAATACCTAACCCCATAGGAATCAAAAATCAATAAGTCCCAAACTTATCAGCAGTGCATTATCTACCTTTTCCATTATGTCGTTCTCAAAGTGTGCTATCTTCTCTCTCAGCCTCTTTTTGTCTATTGTCCTAACCTGTTCCAAAAGTATTACGGAGTCCTTTGCCAAACCAAATTCAGTGCCCTCTATCTCTACATGGGTTGGGAGCCTGGCCTTATTTATTTGAGATGTGATAGCTGCGACAATGATGGTGGGGCTGTATTTGTTTCCTATGTCATTCTGTATTATCAGCACCGGCCTTACACCACCCTGCTCAGACCCTATGACGGGACTGAGGTCGGCATAATAGACATCTCCCCGTCTAATATTTAAGTCGTTCATCTAACCAATCGTTTTTCATAAGAAATGAGGCACTCGTTTTCTGCGGTAAGTCCCAACTCGGCCATCTCCAGATTAATAGCGGCCATCTCCATGTATCCCTTTTTCATGCTTTCCCTTATCTGTTTCTTCCTCTTTTCACTGATGTACAGTTTCATCGCTTCCCTTATAAATTCGCTTCTGTTTATATTTTCCATAGAAGCCAGAAGGTCTACCTCCTCAAGCAGGCTCTCTGGAAGACTTACGAGTATCCTTTTGGTCTCACCCACTTTAAAACCTCCCCGAACCATATATTTGATTATATATTACTGTATATAATTATGTCAACACAATAGGATATTATACCAGCATTTGTCACAATAAATAATTTATGGTCTTTATTATTTTCCCATCCCTAATATATATTCTCGGAACCCTTCTGGATATTCCACATAATATTTCATAGCTTATCGTCCCGATATCGCCGGCTATATCATCGGCATCGATCTTCCTGCCGCCCTGCGAACCCATTAGTATGACCTCGTCGCCCGCAGTGACGTCCCCTGCGCCGGTTACGTCGGCCATGCACTGATCCATGCATATGTTCCCGACCACGTCGGCAAACTCGCCGTTTATGATGACCTTGGCTTTTCCAGAACGCAGTCTGGTAAAACCGTCCGCATAGCCCACCGGAATGGTGGCTATGACGCTGTACCTTTTGGTAGTAAACCTTCTGCCATAGCTTATGCTGCAGCCCGCCGGCAGCGTCTTGACATAGGCCACGGCGGATTTCAGAATCATCACCGGTTTTATGTCCACGGTATGTTTTACCTCATCGGACGGATAGTACCCGTACTGCATAATGCCGGCCCTCACCATATCCAGCCTCATGCCGGGAAGATCCAGTATGGCCGCGCTGTTTGATACATGTTTTACCGGTATCTCTATGCCTCTGGCCTTGAGCCCGTCCGCCACATCCATGAACAGCCCGAATTGTATCTCCGTATAGGCTTTATCCGCCGTGTCTGCAGCTGCAAAGTGTGTGAACAGCCCCTCTACCTCAATGTTCTTAAGGAGCGACATCCTCTCTATATCATTTATCGCAGCGCCTTTATCCGTGTAGCCCAGCCGTCCCATGCCCGTGTCCAGCTTGACGTGCACCTTAGCCGTTTTTTTAAGGGAAGATGCAATCTCGTTCAGCTGCGATACGGTCTCATAGTCAAACACCGTAAGCGTAATATCTTCCTCCACCGCTTCTTTCATTTGGTCAGGCGGAGTGCAGCCCAATATGAGTATGGGAGCAGTGATGCCCGCGTTTCTAAGCTCCACAGCCTCATCCAAAAATGCCACGGCCAGCCGTGAAGCCCCTGCTTCCAGAGCCACGGGAACCAGCTCGCGGGAACCATGCCCATAGGCGTTGGCCTTTACGACCGCGCATACCTCGGCATCCCCCGCCGCCTTCTTTATGTTGCTTATATTGCCGTAATAGGCATCCAGGTCTATTTCCGCATAAGTAGGTCTTATATTCAATGACAATGCCCCCCGTTGAATTTCAAAATATTTATATTTTTATCAGCGAATTGATGGCGATCGGGACGTATGAAGCTACATCCGTTGCGGTCATGCCGTATTCGCCGATCTTTTCCCTCAGCATGTCCCCGGCCAGGCCATGCACGTACGTGCCCAGCACGCAGGCGTCGGCAATACTGAACCCCTGGCCGGTCAGTCCTGCGATCACCCCCGTCAGCACATCGCCGCTGCCCGCCGTCGCCATGCCCGGATTGCCAGTGGGAGATATATAATACCTATTTTCGCAGGCTACGACCGTTCTCGCCCCCTTGAGAACGCATACCGCGCCGTATTTATCTGAAAACTCCCGTGCAGTATCTATCCTGTTTTCATTTATATACTCGGTGCTTTTCCCCATAAGCCGCGCCATCTCGCCGGGATGCGGCGTCACAGCCGCCTGTCCCTTCGCCCTGAGCAGAAGCGCCGGTTCGATATTATTGAGGCCGTCGGCGTCTATGACCATAGACAGCGGGCAATTGCTTATGAATACCTCCATAAAGTCCGCCACGGTTTCGCTTCTCCCCAGGCCGGGCCCTACGGCGACCGCATCGATACCGTCAAGGTTATTGAGGATCTCGCCCGCCGCTTTCCTGCCCAGGTACCCTCCCTCGTCGCACAGCGCCATGGGTATCACTTCCGGCATCCTTCCCGAAACCATTCCCGCTATGCACGAGGGAACGGCCATGGTGACAAGCCCCGTCCCGCTCCTAAGTGCAGCCGACGAACTGATCACCGGCGCTCCCGTATAGTCTTTCGAACCGCCTATAACAAGCACATGTCCATAGTCGCCCTTATGCGTGTTCGCATCCCTCCTGCGGATGAGAGGCAGCTCATCTGCGGTCGTGAGCCTGCCCGCAGGATTTATCTCCTCCGTCACCCTGGCAGGATATCCGATATCGGCGGCAACCAGTTTCCCGGTATACTCGGCGCCGGGATATATCACCTCTCCTATCTTAGGATACCCGAACGTTACGGTGATGTCCGCCCTTACCGCGGCCCCCATCGGCCTCCCCGTATCGCAGTTCAGCCCCGAAGGTATGTCCATTGACACCACCGGCCGGTCCAAGGTATTTATAAACTCAATGAGATCCCTGTTGATGCCCTTCACCTCACCCCTGACGCCCGTGCCGAGAATCGCGTCGACGACGGCGCAGCTCTCCCTCACCTGCCTCTCTATGAACTTGATGTTCTCCCTGTGAGTGACCTCGGCAATATAGCCTCCCATCCCCTTAAGGATGCCTAGGTTTATTCCGGCGTCGCCCGCTATCTCCTCCGCGGCGCCCGAGAGAAAAACGTAACACTCGGCGCCCTTCTGTATCAAAAGGCGGGACAGGGCCAGGCCGTCCCCACCGTTGTTTCCCCTTCCGCAAAATACGGCAAACTTCTTTGCCTTCACATCCCCCAGACTGCTCTCTATCTCGGCCAAAACGGAAAGCGCGGCGTGTTCCATCAGTACCACGCCGGGTATTCCGATATCTTCTATGGATATCCTGTCCGCACTTCTCATTTCTTCAGCGGTCAAAACATACATATCACTCATCTCCTTCCGCTGCGGCAAAGGCCACTGCATAATCGTCCTCATGGCTTATAGACAGCGAAATACTCTTGATGCCGAGCAATCCGGCCTTGTTCCTGGCGCCTCCCCATAGCAAAACCTCCGGCCTCCCGCCCCTTATGATCTCAATATCCTTGAGCCTCAGACCGCTGAGACCGCCTATGCACTTGGACACCGCTTCTTTGGCTGCAAAACCGGCTGCAACGTGCTGCACCGCAAGCTTCTTGCCGTATAAGTACTCTCCCTCTCTTTCAGTGAAAAACCGCGATATAAATTCAGGGTGCTCTTCTATTATTTTGCCGACTCTTTTTATCTCCACTATATCCACACCGGTATAGAGCAAAATATTTACCTCCAAAATACTGTATTATATTATTTTCTATATTTCTTTCCAAAATCCTTCAAAAAAATAAAAAGTGGCTCTACCACTTTTTATATAGCGACTCTGTATTGTTCCCAAAGCATCATATCAAAACCTTCTATATATGTCTCTATATTCTCCTCCATTATGTCGAACAGATGGACGGGAGACAAAAATTCATCGGCATAATACCTTATCAGCTCCACCACCTTGTCCCCATAAGGACTAACATTCTCGTATATCTCTCTTTCCTCATCAACCTTTTTCCCATTTCGGTAAGTTTCACTAATTATCTCTATGCCATAGGAGGGTAAGACCAATTTTTCTCCTTCATAGTAAAAGATCAGCTCTCCCGTGACAAGATAATAGGTCAGGGATATTATCTCATCTTTTTCCTCAATTGTCCTTGCATTATTCGCAATCTTTTCTCTGGTCATACCATTACCTCCTCTTGATATAATTGTTTTCCTAAATTTTCTATTGTATCTATTCTATAAAAATTGCAATTCACCTTTTTGTCATTCAATTTTTCGAATGACCAAAATCGACCTAAAACCACCCCAGCAGGCGATATACAAGGATTTTAAGATATTATGCATTAAAAATCGTGTCGAAATGCAAACAAAAGTTGATTTATTTGTCATTAAATTTATTAAAAAATGCCCTGGATTTTCCAGAGCATTTTGACGGATATTCATTATATAATTAAATATTTATTCCACAGCCGATGCTGCCGGTATATTCTTTCTATCTATATTAACTATGCATTCGGCCGGATCACTTTTTAAACGCCATGGATACCAGCTTATCGGCCAGGCCGGGCCAGGCTCCGCTGATAAAGGCCATAGCCTTGTCCGGCCACGTTATAAAGACGTTGTTTTTGCCGCCGGCTATACCCGATATTATGCGGCCGGCCACCAACTCGGGTGAAACCCTGCTCAGTCTCGGTTCGTTCCCGGGGTAGGCTTCACCCAGTGCGTTATCCCTGAAGCTGGTCTTTGCGGACCCAGGGAAAACATTGACGACCTTTATGCCGAAGGGCTCCAGCTCAAGCCGGGCGGTCTGCGCAAGCGACATGAGAGCGGCCTTGCTGGCCGAATACCCTCCTATATTGGGCGCCGGTCTCACCGCACCAAGCGAACAAATATTGACTATGGTGCCGCCCCCCTGATTTTTGAATACCGGAGCAATCTCCTGTATCATATAGAGGGGTCCGAACAGATTTACCTTAAGCGCCCGTTCCAGATCCTCCTGTCTTATATCGCATACCTGAGCTCGCAGCCCGATTCCGGCATTATTTATGAGCACGTCTATCCTGCCGAATTTATCCAGTCCGGCTTCCGTCAGTCTCCTCACCGAATCCCTGTCGGACACGTCGGCCGGAAACAGCAGCAGACCGTCTTCCCTTACCGGTAAACCTCCTCCCGCCTTATCCAGCTCCTCCCGGGAGCGGGCAGTCAGGATCAGCGAGGCATTGTGCTCCGCAAGGTTTTGTGCCATGGCCAGGCCTATGCCCCTGGTCGCCCCGGTTATAAGTACCGTCTTTCCGTCCCAGAAACCCATGGCTCACTCCCTCCCGTCATTTCTTATGCCCGATAAGATCTGCAGTATCCTGTCCTTGTAGTCCTGATATGACGCCACATATCCCCAGCCCTCCGACAGCTGAAACAGTACGTTATATGCGGAATCACGATAGGACCGTATCAAAAACGGTATGCCCTCGTCCTTCAATATACCTTCCAGGAGTTCCGCCTCCACCTCATTTTCCAGCATAGCCACCCTCGTATATTCATCATCCATATATATCCCTCCACACATCTGATTAGCCTCTAATATATGCCATGCATACCATGTCAATACTTTTTTTCACTGTCAGTGAAATTCACCTCTATTATATGCCATACGCACCCGCCGTTCAACGTGCAAAACTGCGTGCGGCAGATCAGCCGCAGGTCAAAGTTAAGCCTTGTAAACAATGTATTAATTTCATAAATCTAACAATAATAATACCGGAGGTGAAACTTGTGAGCAAAAATAGACAGGATCAGCCCGCCGGAAACAGGGAAAAGAAAACCGTGAAAAAAGAAAAAAACATAGCAGCGCCGGATAGGGATATGGAGATCGGCAATGAATTTACGACGGATAAAAAAGACACAAAGAAAAAGAAATAGCAATGTAACACGAGAGAGGGCCCGACCCTCTCTCGTGTTACATTGCAGACAAACTGACAGGCCGTGACAAATCGTGCAAGGCAAGACGGCAAACCTGTAAACAAGGAAGCATACTAAAACGTATGTGACCGCAGTTTGCAAGTACAGCCAACGCAGCAAGCAAAATTGCTGTGCAATTTCACGATTGTGCGAGAATGACACGGCCTGGCCATATCGTTACGGCATTACTATGACCGGCTTTATGATCTTCCCTGCAGCCTTGACATCTATTGCCTTTTGTATATCTTCCAGCGGATAGGTTTTAATGATCTGCTCCACCGGGAATTTGCCCCTCTTATAGAGCCTCAGCATCCGCAGAATGAACACCTGCGGATTTGCTGCTCCGTAGCCTACTCCGCTGAGCGACCGCGTCCCGCCGACGTATGCATAACCGCTGACCGTGACCGAAGGGACCTGAGCCAAAACCACACACTTGCCCAGCTTTGCAAGGCACGAAGATGCCGCATTTATCAGCTGTTCTGCGCCGCCGGTATCTATAGCGTAGTCAAATCCCAACGGACATACCTTGCGGTGGGACATTATATCAACTGTTTTCTGGCCTTGTTCCAAGATTTGGATCAGCATTTCGCAGGTCTCATTCAATAAAATCTTAAAGAAAAAACGCCAAACATGCATATAATTATGATATAATCATCTAAATCAGCAACTCAAGGGGGATAGCTAAAAATGAACAGATATATAAATAAGGAATGCCCGTACTGCCACAAACCCATTACGGTCGACGACAATATCGTGGTCTGCTCGAAGTGCGGCATTGCACACCATGTGGACTGCTGGAATGAAAATCATGGCTGCAGCACATACGGCTGTGACGGACAGCCGCATTCGGCGTCGGGTTTCGGCGGTTTCAACTTTTCTCCGGCGGCGGGAGAGACTGCGGCATACTCCAAAGCCCCGTTGTGGTCCCGCTTCTGGGCAAGCGTACTTGATTCCCTGATAATCGGCGTCATACCTGTCATAGGCGTGATCATACTGGCTGTGACGGGATCTGTCGATCTGTTTACTTACGACCGTTATTTTTCTGACTTTACAGGTTATAACGGCGCCTCGATCGGCTTGTATGTATTCGGCATAATAATATTGATAGGCGGCGGGATATGGGGTTTCGTCTACGATTTTATAAAGGACGGCCTGGGTATGGGGCAAAGTTACGGCAAAAGAGCTGTCGGCCTCATGGTGGTGGATGTCGCCGACAACACTCCCTGCAGTAAGGGAAAGTCGGCGCTGAGGAATCTGATAATGACTGCATTGTGCGCGGTGCCTTGGATAGGCCACTTTGTAGAGCCCATCATGGTACTGGCCAACGACAGCGGCAGGCGGCTGGGAGATCTGGCGGCCAATACCCAGGTGGTGAGCGTATCGGAATACAGAGCGTCCATAAAACAAGAGGACCAGTGGGGAGCGATCTAAATCCCCACCGGTCTTTTTTTATGTTCTATGTTTGTTTTTCTTCCCTTCTTATCAGCGATAATATCCCAGCTATTATCAGCAGCACACCGGGCAGTATGTATGCCGCCGATACGGAAATGATGCCCCCTATTCCGGATATCAAAAATATTATGCCCGAAAGCTTTGGTTTATTTCTCACCATAGCCGCTGCCACAATGCCGAGTATGCTGAATACCACTGCAGCCCAGCCAAGGCCGGATACGGTCTCGTATCCTTCGGCTTTAAAGGCCTGGCCGACTCCGCCCACGAACAGTGCGAAGCCGGAACTTATAAAGCCGAAGATCCCTCCAAGCAGTCCCAGGACAAATTCAGCGGTTCTGTTCATCTCTTCACCCTCCTCATCGGTCAAGCTTAACTATGGCCTGGCCGCTTCCCCACACGTCGGCATCAAATATCAGCTCAAGTCCGCCTGCGTTTTCAGGTATCTCAAACGCAAGCTCGCCCCTCATCTTTCTCCCCGGCGCCAGCTCGCCGTCAAGATTTCCCTTGGTATCATCGGCAATCGTTGAATTATAGTTGTATCCCTCGCTGTCAGACAACTTAAACATCATCATTGAACTGATGGTCACAGGCTTATCGGACTCGTTTTCCACAGTAGCATCAACGATATACCATATGTTCCCTTCGTCAGGCTTCAGAAAGTCGCCTCCCTTTGACGTCCTTGCGCTGTTCACCGTAAATACATAGTCCCCTATGCTTATGGCATCCCCTATTTTGAATGTCTGCGCCTTTGCGGCCTTTTGTTCACCGTCCGGCTTGCTCTCCGTCTGCGTCGCACTCTCAGACTGCTTTGCAGGCGTACTATCATCGCTTGTCTTCTCGGGTGAAACAGTCCCGCCGCATCCTGAAAGTAAAATCACTATTAGTACGAACAGCGGAATAAGTTTATATCTCCTCAACATAAAAAACACCTCCATATATTATCTTGATTCAATAATAGCATGGAGGTATGTCATGTTATGGCAATTATTTTAAATGTTGAACCATTAATTACAATTCTTCGTCGTCATCCTCATCATCCCGGACGATGTTGGGATTGAACACGCCTATCTGGCTCTTCCCCGTCTCGACGGCATTGCCGGCTATATCATCGGCATCCTTGCCGTTATTGCGCTCCATGACGGCTTCGACCAGCATACCGAAGTTTACGCCGTATACGACCTTGATGCGTTCGTCTTTCATTGCTTTCATAATAGCCGTATTAAAGGGAGAACCACTCAATAAATCGGCAAATATGACGATGTTTTCACAGCCTTCCAATTTATCTATGGCCGCCGTCATATTCCCTTCCAGTTCAACAGCCGTATCCCCGCTGGGAAAGTTGACGTCAATATATGACTCCTGTTTCCCGAGAACAAGTTCCAACGCCGTAGTGATCCCTCTTGCAAAAGTTCCGTGTCCCGTTACGATTATTCCCGTCATAGTATTGTCGCTCCGTTAATTTTGTTTTTCAGGCAAATGTGCCAAAGGCTCATCAAAAGGATTAATATTGGTATCGATGCCGATATCTTTGGCACCCTTTGCCGCAGCAAATTGAATAGGCACCGTATACATGACCGGAGCAAGGTATTTATTCGTCTTGACGCTGAAAACAACATCTCTGTCGTCTTTATCTATATCCTTACATGTTATCACATGTACTCTGTCCGTATACTTCTTAAAGGTCTCTCTTATCTGCAGCATTCTTTCAAACTCTGCCTCATCGGAACCGATAAGGAATATCGTCTGGCGCTTGTTTAAAGACATTGTCGGACCATGCAGATATTCCTCAATTTCATACCCTAGGGTCGGAATACGGAGCATCTCGCCGATTTTCAGCATTCCCTCCAGTGCGGAGCCGTAGTCCAATCCGTAACCCAGCACATAGATTCTGTCGCTGTTTACGATTGTGGCCTTATTGCGGTCATACCAGGCCTCGCCTTCCTCAATAACCGTGTCGAAGTTATCTGCCAGCGCCTTTGCATCATTCATAGCCCCGCCGTATCGTCCTTCGTCGTAGACTCCCAAAGCCCTTGCCACCGAAACCGCCCATAAATACAAGGTAAAAACGGTTACGGTATATCCGCGGGTCTCGGGAGGCGTCAATTCCTTACCGCAGAGTAAATGCACGACAATATCAACGTGTTTGGTAATTTCACTGTTTAAATCTTCCGTAAGCGCCAAGGTAATATAACCGTCTTGTTTTGCCTGCCGCATCACATCTAAGGTAGAACGGGAAGTTCCCGACTGGCTGATGCCGACAAATAAAATTTCCTCTTTTTTAAGCGTATTTGTCCAATCTGCCTTTTCGTAGTTTTCAAACACCGTCGGGTATTGTCCCTCTGCGTCTATACCCACTATGTGCTTAAAATAATAAGCTGCAATCAGCGAAACGTTGTATGAAGTTCCCGAGCCAAGGAATATCACCTTTTTAATATTGTGCCGTTTAAATACTTCAACAAAGGGAGCGACGAATTCATCTTTATTCTCAAGCGCAGCCCTTAAAGCTCTCGGCTGATCCTTTATATAACCTAATACTGTGGGTTTGTCCATCATAAAAGCCTCCCGGTTCGATTAATTTTAGTTGTCATATGTTTGATCAAAGGTCCTTAATAAGTTGATCCAATTCCACCGGTTGTTCGTTAGGCACCATCTGCTCAAATAATTTAATGCCATGATCAGCCAGATATTTAAAATCCTCTTTATCCTGCTTAGAAACATAAACGGTTCCCTTTACATGCTCGGTATCAGGTTTGTGAGACATATTTCCGACCGTGATCTTGGAAATACTATATCCCAGTTCGACCATCTTCCTTAATGGAGCGGGACCTTCACATAAAATCATGACCTTGCTGCCCTTATCCAAGTTTCTCTTTAATTTATCAGCCGCCGTTTCCGAACTTAAAATAGATAATTTTACATTACTTGGGCAGCCGAATTTCAATGCGGTTTTACGCATCTCGTCTTTGTAAATTTTATCGTCTGCAATAACGATCTTTTCCACATTATAATACGGTATCCAATATCCGCAGACCTGGCCGTGAATTAACCTGTCGTCTATTCTGACTTCAACGATCGCCATAATATTAAGCCCCCATTCCCACGATGCCGAATACTCCTAAAATAAATCCTATAACCACGATCGACGCAATGATCTTTGTCACGTTGATATGTTTTTTAATTGCCGCATAGACTCCTACAGTCACCAATAACGGTAAGAGTTTAGGCATGATCTGATCCAAATAATCCTGTATTATGATCTTTTGCCCGGCAATCGAAAATGCCAAGGGCGATACGATATTGATCTGTGATGCGACCATGCATCCTACCGCCATCACGCCGACAATACCCGCACAATACGTGAACAACTGCATCTTTCCTGATTTCTGGAACTCGTCCAATATCTTGCTGCCGCTTCTGTAGCCGAGGTTAAGTCCATACCAACGGGTCAAAAACGCAGGGGTGTTAAACAGAAACAGCATAATAAAAGGCGCCAGAACATTTCCCTGTTTAGCAAAGGATACGCCGATGGAGCATGCGATAACGCGGAAGATCCCCCAGAAGAACGTATCTCCGATGCCGCTGAGCGGTCCCATCAGCGAAACCTTAACGGCATTTATTGAAGATGTATCAAAATCAGGATCATCTTTGGCCTGTTCCTCCATGGCTATCGATATGCCCATCACGAAGGGCGCCGGGGCGATCGTCATATTGAATGCCTCTAAATGACGGTGATAGGCAGCCTTTAACTTTTCTTCATCATCCTTATAAATCTTCTTTAATTCGGGCATGATCGCATATAGATACCCCAGACCCTCCATACGTTCAAAGTTAAAGGAATTCAGCAGTGTGAATGAACGCCAGAACGTCTTCCAAAAATCCTTCCTGGTAATGTTGTTTTCGGCACTTATTATCTGATTGCTCATAGCTCTTCGTCATCCTCCTTTTGAGAATCCGCCGCCGCGGCTGGTCCGGGAATACTGTTTGTTCTGATCAGGTAAATTACCCAAGCTACCGCCACGGCGAGAATCGTGACTGCAACGGTATTGAAATGCGTATACGCCGTTATTCCGTATCCAGCAATAAAGAACGGTATCAGTTTGGGTTCCATTAAAATATTTAATAATAGCGCAAATCCCAGAGCGGGCAATATTGCTGCAACAGCGCTCAACCCATTATTGGCCCACGCGGGCAATCCAGTGACTATGGCATTGATGGCATCATTGCCATAATAAATAACGATGAAGGTAAGGACGGCATATACGGAAGCCGTGATCATACCGCATATTATATGAATAAATATCATCTGCTTTTCCTTTAATTCGTCTACCAGCTTATCAACATGATGCATCAAAACCGAATATGAGGTCATCAATAATGTATTCAAAAACTGCATAATGACAGCCACCGGTAAGCCGAGGGTAATTGCGACCGCAGCGCCCTTCCCGGTAAGCAAAGCCACCGCCGTGCCTATGGTGCTTCCCGCGCCGATGTCCAATTGTGCGGCGGGTCCTATACCGACGGCGCCCATCCAGATGACCTGAAGCTCTGCGCCTATGATGAGTCCCTGACGTACGTCGCCTAAAATCAATCCTACTAAAAATCCCGTAACCAGCGGCTCACGGAATTTCATTTCGCCAAAGAAATTTCCGTCCAAATTACTGAGTGCCACTACACCGGCAATTAAAATTGCCTGCATTAATGTAACGTGCATTTTCTACCCCCCAATTCATAAATTTATTTTTGGTAATATGATAGATTATTATTTGACATTAGATAGTATTTGATGCTTAGCAATTTATTGCATACAGCGTCTTATATATAACGTTTTCATTTCGACCAATACTATCCTGTCTGCCGTGTAATTTTTGCCGGCATTTTACACGGATTGGATTATAAGGTATATAGTATATACCACTTTTGTATATTATATACCTCTACATATTCTATTTCAATACCCCTAAATAAAAAAAATAATAGCCCGTGCAGCAAGCTACCATGTCTTTTTTGTGGAAAAGTTAAATACCGTGTACTCCGGCTTATTGTAGGATAATGTGTACTCCACCAGGTTATCATCCCTATCATATCCGGTATAGTTAAAGAAGAAAACCTTTTTGCCCTTTTTCATATCCAGCAGTTCCGAATATTTCTCGGGAACATCCGCAATTTGTAAATAGGAAGTCAATTTCTCGGGATAATGGCCCTGCATGTCCATATAATCATATAGGGAATCATCCGCAAAGTTATATCTTTCCGTTTCATGGAAATATACACATGGAAAATAGCATTCCTGTATTGCGTATGGCAGGCCATTGATAAATGATAACCTGACCAACTGGTATACCTGCGGGGAGTCCGTAAAATATTCTTTTAAATTTCCCGGAGTATCAATTTTATCCAAAGACAGCACGATCCTTGACGAATTGATCCCCCCTTTTTTGATCGATAAGCTCAGGCTGACGTCTCCGTATCCGCCTAGCTTGACCTTACCGTGTGATTCCGGCACCTTAACGACAAACGTGCCTTTACCCTGAATCGACTTTAAATATCCTTCCTCACGAAGATGCCTTATTGCATTTCGGACCGTAAGCCGGTTAATTCCATAGAGCTGCGCCATTTCTCTTTCAGACATGATCTTATCGTTAATTTTGTACTCTCCGTCTTCGATTTTCTTTTTTATGCTGTTTATCAGCTGTACATATAAAGCATCATTAGTCATCTTAAATACGTCACACTCCTAAATCTGTAAAAGTCGGAACGCGATGTAACTTCAAAATACTCAAAGGGTTCATGATCGTTGACATACGTGTTTCCCTTGATCAGTAATACCTCGCTGCCTTTATCCAGATCCAGCAGCCTCGTCTCTCTTTCATTCGCATCGACGACCAGTATCTCCTCTTCGCTCTGATTTGTTTCTATACCATATTCCCTTTTTAAAATAGTATAAAAAGATCCGTCGACCAAATTTAATTTTTCTATACCCGGCACCCTGTTATAATCAATATATACCTTATCTATGGACCTTGGCCGTCCCTCCACGATCCGTAATTTTTCAAAACAGAATATCTTAGAAGCAAGTGGTATACTCAGAGCTTTGCTTATAAAACGGTTGGATTCCTGAATAGAATTATCCAGCAGCCGGTATTCATATAAAAAATTATTGGATGCAATTTCCTCCGTGACTGAGGAATTGCTGTTTAAATCCCTTACGATATATACGTCCTTCCCCACTGGTTTACCCTCCTATATACCACTATTTTAATGGACTTTTATCATTAATACAACATCTATTTTTAAAACCCGTATTGGTATACGAAATAAAACAGGCAAACTCATGTTTTTGAAACGGCGGCTGCCGTACGAATGCTAGCCTCTGGAGTGCGTCTGTTTGCTCCGACCTTGGATCGGGAAATTATTGTGATATTAAGGTAAATGCCGTATAATAGGTCTCAATACAAATACAACTCAGGGGGGTCAAATAGACATGCTGTCATTTGAGAATGATTACACGGAAGGGGCGCATGAAAAGATTTTACAGCGCCTTTTAGGCACAAATTTAGAAAAATTACCGGGATACGGCAATGATCCGTATTGTGAGAGCGCAAAGGCAAAAATCAGGGAGGCCTGCGAATGTCCGCAGGCGGATATCTCGTTTCTGGTCGGAGGAACACAGACAAACGCGGTCGTCATAGACGCGCTGCTCAAAAGTTATGAGGGTGTCGTGGCGGCAGAGACAGGCCATGTGAACGTCCACGAAGCGGGCGCGATCGAATTTACGGGGCACAAGGTTCTGGAAATACCTCAAACCGGCGGGAAAATTTCAGCGGACACATTGGATAAGTATCTGCAGGACTTCTGGGCGGACGCAAACCATGAACATATGGTGTTCCCGGGAATGGTATATATTTCGCACCCGACGGAATATGGCACGCTGTACAGCAGACGGGAACTCAAGGATATCTCCGCGGTCTGCGCAAACTTCGGCATACCTCTGTATTTGGACGGAGCGCGTCTGGGTTACGGCCTTATGAGCAATGCGACCGACGTGACGCTGCCCATGATCTCCGAATATTGCGATGTGTTCTACATAGGAGGTACTAAGGTCGGCGCATTATGCGGCGAGGCGGTGGTGTTTACCAAGCGCAATATGCCTCCCCATTTCCTGACGGTCATAAAGCAGCATGGCGCGCTGCTGGCTAAAGGGCGCCTATTGGGGATCCAATTCGATACGTTATTTACGGACGGCTTGTATTTTACGATCAGCAAACATGCGATCGATATGGCGGAGATCATGAAAGACGGCCTTCGCAGAAAAAATTGCTCATTCGCCTGGGAATCTCCGACAAATCAGCAGTTTATCATTTTGCAGAATTCCGTAATGGAAGAGCTGCAGAAAGACGTTGCGTTCGGCTTTTGGGAAAAGGCCGGCGACGAGCATACTATCGTAAGGTTAGCCACCAGCTGGGCTACAAGAGAAGCCGATATATCAAGTTTGATCGAACTGCTGTAATGTCAAAAAATTACATGGTCTATTATATTCATGTCATTTACATTTAACTTATTATTAAATACAGCAGCTATTGATATTCTCCTTTTTTGGGCCTATAATTGTATCAGTGTATAGAGGGAGGGATCTCATCATGTCGGATGATGTTTTAAACCTCGAACAGGCTACGGAATTCTTAGGAGTCAGTGAAAAAACGCTGATCAAGCTTCTGCGTGAAGAACATATCCCGGCCCGTAAGATCGGCCGCGAATGGCGGTTCAGCCGGGACGCGCTGCTCAAATGGATGGCTGCCGGAGATTCCATCGACTATATCAATCAGAATGAGCGGTATATGGTTTCACAGGACATTTCCGGCACGTCGTCCTCATTGTTCCGCAAGATCAGCGATAGCCTGTCTGCGCTGGAGGATAACAATAATATAAAGATCTTGCTGCAGGAACTGAACGGGGATATATCCATCCCGCAGGAAGCCACACTTCGCATCAGCTATAAACAGCAAAGGGACATTGAAAAGCTGGAATTTAAGATTTTCTGGGATATGCGGGAACAACCATAACCGGATGCCAAATAAAATTTTCTTAAACAGTTAATCAAAAATCGTTTGATCATAGAGGGGGAATCATAAGATGTGGCTCATATATGCTTTAGGTTCGGCATTTTTTGCAGGGATCACATCTATTTTAGCTAAAGTCGGCATCAAAAACACCGATTCCGATCTGGCTACGGCTCTCCGTACGATCGTGGTACTTTTATTTTCATGGATGATGGTCTTCATCGTAGGCTCGCAGCACACTATCGGCACTATTTCTGCCCGCAGCCTTGTGTTTCTTATCCTCTCGGGCTGTGCCACCGGCGCATCATGGCTGTGCTACTTCAAGGCCCTGCAGTTGGGAGACGTCAATAAAGTAGTCCCCATAGACAAGAGCAGCACGATCCTGACCATCCTGCTTGCCTTTTTGATCTTGGGTGAGCGGCCCACCGTATGGATGTCGATCGGGATAGTCCTGCTTGCGGCCGGGACCTATCTCATGATACAGCTTCGGAAACCGGAATCTCAGAGTGTGCAGAGCGGGTCCTGGCTTTTATACGCCGCCGCATCCGCCGTCTTTGCCGCGCTGACCTCCATACTCGGTAAAATAGGAATACAGGGGATAGAATCTAATTTGGGTACGGCCATACGCACCGTCGTCGTGCTTATAATGGCTTGGGGTATAGTCGCGTTTAGGAAAAAATATGTTCTTATAAGGGATATTGATACCAAAAGCTGGGTCTTTATCACACTTTCAGGCCTGGCGACCGGCCTTTCATGGCTCTGCTATTACCGCGCGCTGCAAATGGGCCGGGCCAGTCTGGTCGTCCCCATTGATAAACTGAGCATCGTCGTTACAATAGCATTTTCCTATATATTCCTCAAAGAAAAGCTCCCAAAAAGGGCCTTCATCGGTCTATTGCTCGTCATATCGGGAACAATGATGCTGCTGTTTTAAAAGACAGGCTCATTGAACAAGCGGTTGACAGTCAATTCGCAAAATAGGAGACATCGAACTTCACGGCCGGCCGCCCATATCAACCCCATAATATTATGTCAATCAATAAATCAATGCTCTTTTAGAAAATTTTCCCCGCTTCTCATAGGTACGTTGAGAATAGGCTGTCAATTAGATGTGAGAGATTCATCTGTATATAAAAAAATTAACCCCCGATATCAGGAGTTAATTTCTATGTCTTTCCTTTTCAATTTTCTTGAACAATTCATCCTCATTAAGCCTGTATGATATCGTATAAAGACTGTCGCTCAAATGCACGCTTTCAACTATTATATTGTCTGGCACATTCAGATCGGTCATGGAAAAATTCCAGATCGCCCTCACTCCGTTATCCGTCAATATATCGGCGACCTGTTGGGCAGTCCTCCTGGGTATACACATTATGCCGATGTCTACCTTGTTCTCATGCAGAAAATCAGGCAGCGAGTCAACATCCAGTATTTCTATATCTCTTATGCTCAGTCCTATAAGTTTGGGATTTACATCAAACAGGGCCCTCAGCGTAAAACCGGACTTCTCAAAATTGGTATATCCGGCAATGGCCTGGCCTAGGTTGCCCGCACCCACTATTATCGTGTTATATGACTTGTCGAGGCCTAAGATCGCTGTTATCGCATTATACAGATCCTCCACGTTATAACCGTACCCCTGCTGTCCAAAACCGCCGAAACAATTGAGGTCCTGCCTTATCTGCGAGGCAGTAACACCCATACGCTCGCTGAGTTCTCTTGACGAGATCCTTCTTATATCATTTTTAAGCAGCTCACTGAGGTATCTTTGATATCTGGGAAGGCGCCTTACCACCGCCATAGAAACTATGTTGCCATTTCTTCCCATCGTCTCACCTCCAATATTTAATTTTAACACTTCGATATAGAGACTATTATATCATTTATTATTTCCTCAAAGCAATATTTTTAGCAATACTTGTCAAAAATCTAATAACCCCTTTTGGGATCTATCAGATTGACGAGCTTCTCTCCCTTGAGGTACCTGGAAAGATTATCGTTAAACAGCGCCATTGCCCTCTCCATATATCTGTCCGTCGATCCTGCCGAATGCGGCGTTATCAGCACATTAGGCATATCCCAAAGCGGACTTTGGACCGGCAGCGGTTCCTCTTCGAAGACGTCCAGGCCGGCGCCCCTGATCTTTCCCTCACGCAGCGCCCTTATCAGCGCCGCCTCGTCGACCACTCCACCCCGGGAGATATTTATGAAATAGGCCGTATCCTTCATGACTTCAAATTCATGCTCGCCCAGCATATGGCGCGTCTCGCCGGTAAGGGGTATGCATGAGACCACAAAGTCGGAAGCGGCAAGCAGCTTATCCAAACCGCCGTTATCATACATCACGTCATAGTACTCCTCATTCCTGCCGGACTTCCGGAGACCGATCACCTTCATGCCGAACGCCTTGCCCAGTCTCGCCGTCTCCGACCCTATGCTTCCTGCGCCTATTATGCCCAGAGTCTTTTCATAGAGCTCGAACGTCCTTATGCTCTTGTCCCACTTTTTCTCCTTCTGATCATCATAGAGCCTGTTAAGGCCCCTGGCAAACATCAGCATATATCCGAACACGTTCTCAGAAATCTGTATCTTGTGTATGCCGCCGGCGTTCGTCACCGCGATGCCCCTGCGCTCTATGAGGTCCATAGGCAGCATGTCCACCCCGGCGCTCAGCGACTGTATCCATTTGATGCTGTCTCCCCGTTCGACGATCTCCCCGTAAAAATCATATGCCCAGTCCACATATATCTCCGCTCCGCCGATCGCCCCGCCGGTCTCCTCCGGGCCGCCGGTCACCGCGATCTCCCAGCCGGGCGCGATCTCTCTTGTCCTCACCAGATACTTCTCACTTACCTTAGTGCCAAAGACTATCTTCTTCATGTCTATAACTGCCTCCCCCTTTTTATATACGAATACGCCAGAAATACAGATATGGCCGCGGTGCTGATCACCGCATACGCCCTTACAAAGGCCAGGTGCCGGGGATACGGAAGATACGGGTATACGCCCACAACATAGTCCATATAATCGGACAGCGCAAACCACGCCAGTGAAACGGATATATTGAGCTTATTCAGTCTGAGGTACTTAAAGTACAAAATACCCTCGGCCGCCATGCCCACATGGGATATCAAAAGCATCCACTCGTCAAGCTCGGCTATGTTACCCGAAGCCATGAAGTACAGCGCTATGGTGAATATCGTCCATGTGCCGTACTTTATCAGGCCGAAGAACACCGGCACTTCAAAGTCATATAGTCTCCTGCCATACAGGCGGAATATCAGCACGACGGCAAAGAGCATGGCAAACTCGGGGCAATCGGGCGTAAAGACCCAGTAGACCAACGGGGTGAGGGCAAGCTGCACCTCATACCAGTAAAACCCGTAGGCTGCGCCGACGAGGTTGGCGGCCAATATGGCTATGAGACAGCGCTTGTCCTCAAATACCCGGTCAGGAAATCCCCTCATGGTAGCCCACATCCTTTAAGATTTTAACGGGCACTCCTCCGGCAAGAACTCCCGGCGGTATGTCCTTATTGACCAGAGAACAGGCGGAGACGACGGCGTTGTCGCCAATCTCTATCCCCGGCATTATGGTGCAGTTCGCGCCGATCATCACGTTCCTCCCGATCTTGACCCTCCCCAGCCTGTATTCATGGATGAGATACTCATGACAGAGTATTGTGGTGTTGTACCCTATCAAGCTATTCTCGCCTATCTCTATGAGCTCGGGGAATAAAAAATCAGGCATCACCAGAACGGCTATGGAGGCGTATGCACCTATCTTCATACCTATAAGACGGTACAGGGCGTCCTTGAAGTTAAACCAAGGGGCACGCCTTCCGATGGATATGACGATATAGTTTCGTATGACCTTCCAAAATCCCACGGTTTCATAGAGATGCTGCAGAGAATTCCTCTCTCCCTCTATCCTGTATATATCGACCTTTCTCAATATACCCCCTCCTACCTAAATAAGGTAAAATTTATATATTAAATTAGGGTATCGTAAAGTCAATAGTGCCGTTTTTGGTATGCGAAAACCGTTCCGGCCCCTTTTATGCAAGATCCGCACTGCAAAGGCCATTTCCCCCGGCCCAGCCGCTCCCCCTTTACGCGCGTATGTATATGTATTAAAATAAAGATTGTAAACCAAAACACGAAAGAAGGTAAACAATCTTGAAGACCAAAGATGTAGTATTTATTGCTTTGATGGCAGCGGTGATGTCCGTACTGGCTCAGATCGCCATACCGCTTGCCTTTGTCCCGGTGCCCTTCACCCTTCAGGTGTTCGGCGTGGTGCTGGCGGGACTGATATTGAATCCTGCGGATGCCTTTATGTCAATGCTGGTATACATACTTCTGGGCACTGCGGGTCTGCCGGTGTTCGCTCAGTTTGAAGCGGGAGCAGCCGCAGTGATCGGACCCAAGGGCGGGTTTCTGATCTCATTTCCCCTGGCCGCTTACGTCATAAGCCTGATAGTAAGGAAAAAAGACACATGGCTCCTCAAACTCGCCGGGTGCGCGGCCGGCCTGGCCGTGATCTACGCCGCAGGCACGCTGCAGCTCTCCGCCGTGACCGGCATGGGGATGGCAAAGGCGGTATACACCGGAGCCCTGCCCTTCATCCCCTTGGACGCAGCCAAGGCATTTTTAGCCGCCGCCGTGGCTAAACCCGTCAAAAGAGCGGTCCTCAGCCTATCCTCTTAAGCCCTATATGGGGATAGGCATTTAAGCTCATATCTGAAATATTGCCCTTAATATACTCGTAATATGCGTTGCACGCTATCATGGCCGCATTGTCGGTGCAGTACACCGGAGCGGGATAATAGTATTTAAGGCCCGCCTTGCCCGCCTGCTCTTTTAGCCTTGCCCTCAGCGCTCCGTTGCTGGATACGCCTCCGGCTATGGCCACCTTGTCATAGCTGAAATCCTCCGCCGCATTGATCAGTTTATCCGTGAGCACCTCCGTCACGTTCCTCTGAAAGCTTGCCGCTATATCCTCGTAGGGTATGGCCCGGCCCTTCATCTTCATGGTATTTACCATGTTTATCACGGCCGTCTTTACGCCGCTGAAGGAAAAATTATAGTCATTCTTTGCGGGGTAGGACTTGGGAAACTCAAATGCGTACGGATCTCCGTCCGCGGCCATTCTCTCCAGATTGGGCCCCCCCGGATATGGCAGGCCCAGTATCCTCGCCACCTTGTCAAAGGCCTCACCGGCCGCATCGTCCGTGGTCTTTCCCAGCACCTCAAAGTCGGTATAATCCCTTACCCCGACTATATGGCTGTGCCCGCCCGACGCCACAAGGCATATGAGCGGCGGCTTAAGGTCCCTATGCTGAATGAAATTGGCCGATATGTGACCGGCTATGTGGTTTACTCCTATCAGCGGCTTATTAAGGGCAAAGGCCAGGCCCTTTGCGTAGGACACCCCCACCAGCAGCGACCCTATAAGGCCGGGCCCCGCCGTCACTCCTATAGCGTCCGCATCCTCCATGCCTATGCCTGCCTTGTCCAAAGCCTCGTCCAGAAGATAGTCTATCGCCTCGATATGCCTGCGGGAGGCTATCTCCGGCACCACTCCTCCATAAAGCTTATGCACCTCTATCTGCGACGAGATGACGTTTGAAAGCACCTCCCGGCCGTTTCTCACCGCCGCCACGGAGGTCTCGTCGCATGAGGACTCTATCCCCAATGTCAATATATCCATCTTTTCACCTCATAAGTCATATTTCCACATAATGAGCGCATCTTCGCCATTATCCTGATAGTACCCCCTGCGCTTGCCGTAAACCTCGAAGCCGTATTTGAGGTACAGATGCTGCGCCGCCGCATTGGAATCCCTTACCTCCAGCGTCATGGCCGCAGCTCCCCGCGCCCTTGCAGCCTCGATAAGGCCCCGCATCAGCGCATTGCCCACGCCCTTCCCCCTGTAGTCGGGATGAACGGCTATATTGGTTATATGCGCCTCGTCCACTATCGACCAGAACCCGCCGTAGCCCACTACCCTGTTCCCCGTTACCGCCGCTATGTATACGGCGCACTTGTTCATGGTGGCCTCCATCTCAAAGGCCTCCTTAGACCACGGAGTGGCAAAGGACAGCTGCTCGATCTCTATCACGCCGTCCACATGGTCCTTGGTCATAGGTACGATACGTACTTCTTCCTCCATCTTAAGACCCCTTACTGTTGTCCCGCAGGCGTTCCGCCTGAGGCTTCCTCATATAGAACGGCACTATGCCGTAGAGATCATCGGCATCCCCTTCCGCCAGCCTCTTCCCGCCGATCAATGCAGCGGAAGACGCCCGCGGCATCATCAGATTGCTCGGCGCTGTCGCCGCATCGGGAAGATCTTCGGCAAGGATATCCCCGTACTTTCTTGCGCCGTCGCCCAATATGACGGCGCGCCTGCCCTTGAGTTCATTCATCAGCTCATATATTCCTATACCCATATAGTCGCTCGTCCTGCGTCCTTTCTCATAGACGGCCGCATAGACCTGCTCGTTCCTGGCATCCAGCATGGGGCAGACGACGTCTCCCATAGATGCTGCGTTATATGCCAGAGCATCCAGGGTATTTACTCCGGCTATGGGTATATTCAAGGCGTGGCAGATGGCTTTGGCATGGGCCAGGCCGATTCGCAGCCCCGTGAACGACCCCGGGCCCACCGTCACCGCCACGCCGTCCATCTCCCTTATATCCATGCCCAGCGTGCGCAGCAGCTCCGACATCATCGGCATGAACTTCACCGAATGGGTCATGCTGCTCTCTATATAGAACTCGCCGAGTATAGTCCCATCCACCGCCACCGCAGCGCTGCCTGCGGCGGTGGAAGTATCTATTCCCAATACCTTCATATCTCCACCTCGTTTAAAAAGTCATACCCATGGCTGTCCCACCTGAATGAAAACTCGCGCGCGTTCTCCCCCTCGGCGGTTATATTCACCCAGAGCGCGTCCCCTATGGTATCGTCCAGCCTGTCCGCCCATTCTATCACGGACACCCCTTCCCCGTACAGATATTCGTCCAGGCCTATATCCATAAACTCCTCGGCGTCTATCCTGTATACGTCGAAATGATACAGTGGGACCCTTCCGGCATACTCGATCATAATGGTATACGTCGGACTGGAGACGATATCCTCCACGCCCAGCCCCGCGGCTATGCCCTTGGTAAAGTGCGTCTTGCCGCTGCCAAGCTCTCCCGTAAGGCATATTATACTTCCCCGCTTAAGCCTTGCTCCTATCTCCCGCCCCAACCTCAGCGTGTCTTCCTGTGAATTCGTTATAAATTTCTTCTCCATGTATCCACCTCATAGTACTGATTACTACAATAACTATACCACATTTTGAGAAAATATTGTATAATTTCAGACCGCAAATCCATATGATATAATTAATTTATATAATGAAAGAAGTGATGCATATGGGAGAGCAACAGGCAAAACTTGCGATAGCCAATCCCATCATAGAGGCATCCTTTATTGAAAGGCTGAACCGTTTCGAGGCGTCGGTGAGCATAGACGGGGTCAGCACGCTGGTGCACGTGCCCAACTCGGGACGCCTGAGAGAGCTGTTTACGCCGGGCGCAAGGGTGCTGCTGGAGGTACGGGACAGGCCGGGCCGCAAGACTCCCTATGAACTGGAGATGGTTTACAAAGGGGACAGGCTGATCTCCGTGGACTCGCAGATACCCAACAGACTCATGCTTAAATCCTTATTGAATAGGGCGGTGCCCGGTTTTGAAGGATACGGCCTCATAGAGAGGGAAAAGACATACGGCAGCAGCCGGTTCGATATAAAGATGACCGAGGGCAGGGAGATATGCTACATGGAGATAAAAGGCGTGACTTTAGAAAGGGACGGCACAGCCATGTTCCCCGACGCCCCCACCGTAAGGGGCTGCAAACACGTGAGAGAACTTATGGACGTTAAGAAAAACGGAATGCGGGCCGTCCTCATGTTCGTCATCCAGATGGACGGAATAGACGGCTTCACTACCAACTCAGCGACCGACCCCGAGTTCGCGCAGAACGTCGGCCGGGCCGCGGAATCCGGCGTTGAAGTTTGCGCATACGACTGCACGGTGTCGCCGGACGGCATCAGCCTAAATGAAGAAATCAAATGTAAAATATGAATGAGAAAGCGCCTTGCTTCCCGTTGGGGATGGGGTCATGATATCCGTTAAAAAATAAGAATGCGGGAAAGCCGTTCAGGCCTTCCCGCGTTTGTCCTGCCGTATGTGCTTTGTTGAAATACTCTATTTGCAGATATCCTTGATTATATTCAGTATCACATCCACGGCCTGGCCCATGGGCTTTTCCGGGATATACTCAAACCTTCCGTGGAAGTTATGCCCGCCGGTAAAGATATTGGGAGTTGGCAGGTCCATGAACGAAAGCCGCGCACCGTCGGTGCCGCCTCTGATCGGCATCTGCTTTACCTCCACCCCGGCTTCTTCCATGGCCTTCTTGGCAATGTCCACTATATACATCTTATCCGCCAGTTTTTCCTTCATATTATAATACTGATCCCTTAAATCTATCTCCACGGTCCCTTCGCCGTACTTTTTATTAAGCGACCCGGCTGCGGAGGTTATCGTCTGCTTGCGCTTTTCAAAGCCCTCCCTGTCGAAATCCCTTATTATATATCCCAACTCCGCCTTCTCCACAGAGCCTTCAAACTTATCTATATGATAGAAGCCCTGATATCCGTCGGTATGGGCCGGCGTCTCATTCTCCGGCAGCATGGATACGAACTCCGAGGCTATCAGGACGGCATTTTTCATCTTGCCCTTGGCGTCGCCGGGATGAATGCTCTTTCCGTGTATTATGACTTCGCAGGAAGCGGCATTGAAATTCTCGCAGCTCAGCTCGCCGATCTCGCCGCCGTCCATGGTATAGGCAAAGTCCGCGCCGAATTTCTCCACGTCGAACCTGTCCACCCCGCTGCCTATCTCCTCGTCGGGTGTGAAGGCGATCTTGACGGTCCCGTGCTTTATCTCGGGGTGCTTCATCAGGTAACTTGCGGCCGCCATTACCTCGGCCACTCCGGCCTTGTCATCGGCTCCCAAGAGCGTATCGCCGCTCGCCGTTATTATCGTGTCTCCTATGTAGTTTTTCAGATGGGGAAATTCCTTGGGTGACAGTACGAAACCTGCTCCGAGTATTATGTCGCCGCCGTCATAATTTTCCGTAAGCCGCGGCCTTACGTTAGTCCCGCTGACCTCCGGGCTGGTATCCATATGAGCGATAAAGCCTACCGTCGGTATATCTCCCTGTGCATTGGCGGCAACCGTACCCATGACATAGCCGTTTTCGTCCACCGCAGCATCCTCTATGCCCATGTCTTTGAGCTCCGCCGCGAGCTCCCTCGCCAAAACCTTCTGTCCTTCCGTGCTGGGGAAGGTTTCCGAGTGTTCGTCCGACTTGGTGTCAAATTTAACATACCTTAAAAATCTTTCGGTAACATCATACATAATATTATCTCCCTCCCTAATTGGCACTGCGTTTTTAGTATAATTCACAATTGAAGAAATATCAATACATACCGGCTGTTTTCCTGCGGCATGTCCTTGATGTGGGGGCCTCCAAGTGATAAAATCAATTGAGGAGGTTATGGATATGCACAATGAAATCGATAAAGCATTGTCATTTTATAAAGAAGAGGCACATGCAGCCGCCCTGTATTCGTATATCGCAAAAGTCGAAAAGGAGGGCGCAAGCAAGGAAAGGTTCAACGAGCTGTGCAAGACCGAATCAGCACACACCAAGTTTTGGTACAGGTTTCTGAAAAACAGAGGGCAGGAGCCCAAGAATTCGACCGCCTCGCCAAACCTGGCCTGGTCTAAGCTGCAGCGCACGATACTGGGGCCGCGTCTCTTTACCTCGGTTCTGGAAATGTCGGAGTCGGCAAGCACCGAGGATTATTACGAGTTCTTGAATTCGGTGGAGATGTCGGACGAAGAGAGGGAAGGCCTAAAGAGGATAATCGAGGACGAGCTGGATCATGAGAGCTACTTCGACGGTCAGCAGAGCGCCCTGCCTGTCAACAACATCCGGGATTTTATTATGGGTATGAACGACGGCATAGTGGAGCTTTTAGGCACAGTGACCGGTCTTTCCGCCGTGTATCCCACCAATCCGCTCTTCGTCGGCGTTAACGGGATGGTGGTAGGCCTGGCCGGGGCCCTGTCCATGGGCATAGGTACCTTCGTATCCGTCCGCTCGCAGCGGCAGGTAAACGAGGGCATAAGGAAGAAGATGCAGCTGCTGTTCGGCGTATCCAAGGACAGAGCAAAGCAGGAGCTGGTAAACAAGCTGTCTGATTCGGGCATGCCGGAGGACATGAGTAGCGAGGTCGCAGACAAGATAGGAGAAAATCAGGATTCCATGATAGGGCTCCTGGTGGAGGAGTCGAATGAAAACGAGCTGCGGTCGGCGGCTTTTACCGGCCTGGCCTATATCATAGGCGTGGTGTTCCCGGTGCTGCCGTATTTCATCATGGGTTCGTCCTTTGCCGCGCTGGCGCTTTCGGCGCTGCTGGCAGGCCTGGCCCTGTCCATTGTCGCCACGGTCGTATCGGTGACCGCAGGAAACCCCAACGTAAAGGGCAAGATCGCCGAGATGGTCATATCCGGCTTAGGTGCAGCGGTAGTCTCCTACCTCTTCGGCCTTCTGGTACAGGGTGTATTTGGGATAAGCGCATAATATCTGACGGAATATGATTTTTGTAACATAATTGTAATATTTTCTTAAGACTTTGTTAACCTTTTTACCGTAATAATGTGCTAAAATAAATATGTAGTTAAAAGTCAGTCTCCATACTTAAACCTGTCTGTTGATATGCCAAGGCCCCAGTGCATATCCCGGACGGGTTTTTCATAGGAAAAGTAATAAGCTTTAATCAATTAATCAAACTCTTCTTACTCAAAAATTGGGCTTGCCAGGATCATAAAGATCCCCGCAAGCCCAAAAACTTGGCCCTCGAAACTATACCAATTCATGTCTGTGCCTTGACAGTAAAAGCTTATTAGCCGCCGTAAATAAGGCGATAACAGCAAACAATGCTATAAGCTCAGCCATTACAATAATGGGTTCCCATAAATAATAAACGGAGAATACGGAACTTCGTATTATCTGGTGGTAAAAGATATATTGGAAGATAGTAGAACAACTTAGGAATAAAGCAAACCATGAATGTGTTATTTATCCATATGGATGACAGCAATGACAAAAACCCATTGCAGATGCCGCAAGCGTATAGATAAACAATAAATGAAAGCAGACCAGAAATGGTTGTTTTACAGCTATACGCTGGTCGAAATTTGGTGCATTCACATCGTCTAGCGGGCCTAAAGGTAGGAAAAATGATAAAACGGCAAAGAATATTATCAATGTCAATACATTGAATACGACCTGTCCCAAGAAGTTAGTCACAGTCTTAGACGATATGTATTTTAACGGCGCCACGCCTCTTGTGAAATACAGCTTTAAGAGGCCTGACTTGCGGTCTTTAATGATTGAGTCTCCCGTCGAAAATCCAGCAAATACCGGCAAGAAATAGCTGTATATCACAGGAACTGAAAAACCAAAGCATCGTTAGCCGTCCTGTAATTTGTATGATAGCCAAGATAGGTCCTAAATGTCAGCAAAAGAGCTGCAAAGAGAGCTATAAAAACGATCCATATTTTCTTTTCATGCAGAAGTCTTTTGACCTCTATGTATGTAAGTTTGATCAATTTCCTACACATCTTCTTTCTTTTCGTTGATCTGCATTACATTACCCTACTTTTTGGTGTACTGCCCGGCATCGGACCGGCCGAACAAGCGGTCAATACTAGCGATATGATCAGTAAGATGGAAAACACAGATAATCTTTTGCTTTTCACACTATCACCTCATAAATATAAATTCGTATTTTTGATATTTATTCTCCCCCATCAATGATCTGAAGCACCTTCTCCATGACGGCATCTTTTGATTTCATGGGCTGTACATAAATATCAGGTGTCGTACCCACTTCTTCATTGCTGCTGCCATAGGGGTTGAGACCCATGCTTATCGGAAACCTTACAATAAGTTTACTGTTGGGTAATGCAACCAGTACAGGGTCAATACCTATGCCGTCACCGCTCGTATTGGTTCCTACTATAGTTGCAAATCCCGTAGCTTTACAAAATATTGTAATGCCCTCTGCTGCAGAATACACGCCATCATCCACAAGAAGAAATATTTTACCCTTGAAACCTACAGGTTCACGTACCTCAAACTTGTATTTGACTTTAACATATTTACCGAATCCATCCTTTTTTACCTCGGGCGGAGTATTTTTTAAGTTTATTCCAGTAGATGGACTCATCGGAGTCACTTTTAATCCAACTCCTCTTGCTTTTATAAACGGCTGTATATAATCACCATTTCTATATATTGTGTACAAATCATACTCTGCGTGTTTATTGAGGAGATATTTCAAAATGTTGTCTTCCCAATAAGAAGTTGAGCCTCCGCCATTACCACGTATATCTATGATGAGATACGGATAATCTTTGACGGATTCAAGAAAATCCTTTATCCTTTTATTGTCTAATTCCATATACTCTTGCCCGAAAGATTTTATGTCCATATAAGCTATTTTACTTTTTTCTAAAACATTGGTAACTACTTGTGAGGAATACTTCCTGCCCTCCTTCGGTGGAATGTATTCTTCATATGGTTGATCCAATATCTTACCCCATTGTTCGTATGCTTTTTGTGAATTCTTTAAAACATCATACCAAGGCTTATCAAACTTACCCCCATTATGTGGTGAGTATAAATATAAATCATATGGATAGCCATCAACAGAAAGCAGTTTGGTATGTCCGCTGTGCACATTATGAATTATTTTTTCAAGTGCTATATAAAATTCCTTGTCATTCTTTGTATTTTTTATCATGTCCTCAAACTCGGCCTTATGCTCCGGCCAATAATATCCCGTCTTCCGCTTTTCCACATCAAAATATGGGAAATTATCCATGAGGATATTGTAGAGATAATCAAAGTCTTCAAGCTTCTGCTTTGTAGTGAGACCCGGTTCGAATTCCCTGTCTGCTCCTGCTATATCCACGCTTATTGTTTTTTGCCAATATACATATACCACAGAAAGAGAAATGGCCACAACCAGAATAATGACGAGTATAGCCCTGACCCTTTTGCTTTTCATGATCCAACACCTCCCAATACAAAAGCATATCAAATAAACGCTTTCATTAATTATGATAATACTATTAAATGAAGGTATCAATATCCTTTTTATAATTGTTCCGAAAATATATTATAAGTTGAATATATTCAACTTTCTTTGGCATTGGTGTATTATATATACAGAGGTGCATGAATATGGATAGAGAGAAAATGGCGCAAAGGGTAAAGTTACTGCGGGAAGAAAAGGGGCTGACCCGTGAGAGGCTGGGAGAGGGTCTTTCAAAGGGGTACATAAGCAAATTGGAGGCCGGGGACATAAACCCTACCGTAGACAGGCTGGACTTGATAGCAGCGCGGCTCAACGTGACATTAGACTATCTGGTGGGAAACGGCGACTGCAAGGTAAAAAATTGTTCAGTTCCCTGCACTCATACATTCATAATGGCGCTCTTTTCTTTATTATCCCGGGAGTATGTGCTGGCCGACAAATATATAGCGAAATTATATGAGGTATCGGATACTCTCGACGAGACAGAGCGGGAATGCCTGTACCTTATGGACGGAATTTTGTCTTTTCACTATAAAAAATATGACGGAGCTGTCGCAAGCCTTTCCAAAATATCCTCGGACAACGAGCCTGTAGACTCTCTGAGCTTGCTTTTCTTAGCCCGGTCATATTCCCATGCCGGAAATCTGGATAGGTCTCTGTCCTGTTTTAATAAATTGCTGTGTGAACATGATATCGCAGACACAGACTTGAATTTAGTATACCTCGATTCTCTATATCACTTTGCGTATACGCTGCTGCTTGCCAAAAGATACGGCGACGCAAAGAGGATAGCCGTCAAATACCGGGAGGCATGCATTAAATCCAACCACCATGAAAGAATATTAGAGGTATACGATATTCTCGGTATCATCGAGCTCTATGAGGGTGATTACAGCGGCGCGGCACATTATTTCCGGATGGAGTGTACCGGGTATAAAGCAGAGGATAACAGCGACGGCATGGCTACAGCTTATAACCATTTGGCCGAGGTCTACTGCAAGACGGGGACATGGAAAGGGCCGTAAAGTGCTATCAAAAGAGCATTTTATATTACAGGCAGACCGGCAATGATAAATACATAGCCTACAACCTGAAGAGCATAGGGGATATACTCTCAAAGCAGGGCAAAAATGAAGAGGCGCTGATATGTGCAAATTCAGCATTGGACTTATTAAATCATGAAGACGTTTACGAGGAAAGCGCCATAAACGAGTTTATAAAGAACATAAGTTCGCAGCTGTGAGAGCTAAATGGAGATGATTTTCATGTTCAAACCCAACAGAACTAATTTCAGCGTACGCAAGGACAGCGGTATAAAGAAACAGTGTGAGGCGAGGCAACCACTTCGGGCCGGTGTGGCGCTCAACACACCGAATGCCACGACGATCGCCGCCATGAAGGAAGCCGAGAATCTTGCAAAGATCCCAATGCGAAACGATACAGTGACGTAGAAGAAGCTTTAAAAGAACTGAAAAGATGAAGTTGGTCATCATATGGACCTCTATGATGAATCGTAAAGGGCTGCCATTGTTAGATAGATTATTAGTCTTAAACATTATCCCTATGTATATCATACAGGCCGTACAGTCTTCCCCTTCTATTCATCATATCATCAAAAC
>DHDI01000026.1:116568-125478 GCA_002399285.1 Thermoanaerobacterales bacterium UBA4880 | reverse complement strand
ATACAACATATTGACATAAAAAAACCCAGTAACTGCAATAGCTACTGGGCTCTTACTTTGACTGTTAACTCCCAAACTCAGGAGGGAGAATATCCCTGCTTTTTTTATATTCTGTTGACAGGATATGTCGAAATCTGATATATTGTATTCAAACTTAATTTTAATGTAAATATTTGTATTTATATAAGGCAAAGCTTCCTGTATGATCTTGAAATATTGACGGGAGCGTTTCGGGGTTTTTAAAAAGACTTTGCATACAAAATGAGGTGAAGATATGTATAATAAAGTAATTAAAGAAGGCTTGACATTTGATGATGTTTTGCTGATTCCCGCTAAATCAGAAGTATTGCCAAAGGATGTAAGCCTTGCTACGAAGCTGACCGAGAGAATAAAGCTCAATATGCCTATCCTGAGTGCGGCTATGGATACCGTAACTGAGGCCGAACTGGCAATAGCAATGGCCAGAGAGGGCGGCATGGGTATTATTCACAAAAACATGAGTATAGAGGAACAGGCCATGGAGGTCGACAGAGTCAAAAGATCCGAAAACGGGGTCATAGTCGATCCTATCTCTCTTGCGCCTGAAAACACCATAAGCGATGTGCTGGAGGTCATGGAAAGATATCATATTTCCGGGGTGCCGGTAACTGTAAAGGGCAAACTGGTAGGGATCATAACGAACAGGGATATCAGATTTGAAAATGACTATTTAAAAACTATTTCCGAGGTCATGACTAAGGAAAATCTGGTGACTGCACATATAGGAACTACACTGAGCGATGCTCAGAAGATTTTAAAGATGCATAAGATCGAAAAACTTCCCTTAGTGGATTCTGATGGTTATCTGCGTGGACTGATCACTATAAAGGACATTGAAAAGACCATACAGTATCCGAATTCTGCAAAAGACGACAGGGGCAGGCTGCTGGTGGGCGCTGCGGTAGGGACCGCAAAAGATACCATGGACAGAATAAAAGCCTTGCATGATGCACATGTCGACGCAATTGTTATAGATACGGCTCATGGTCATTCGTATAAGGTGATAGAAACACTAAGGAAGGCTAAAGAATTGTTTCCCGACATTGAATTTATAGCAGGCAACGTGGCCACTGCCGACGCTACCAGAGATCTGATAGAAGCCGGAGCCTGTGCCGTGAAGGTCGGCATAGGACCGGGTTCCATATGCACCACCAGAGTAATAGCCGGCGTGGGGGTGCCGCAGATAACGGCGGTTATGGACTGCGCCGAGGAAGCGGATAAACATAATATACCTATAATTGCGGACGGTGGGATAAAGTACTCCGGAGATATTACCAAGGCCATTGCTGCGGGAGCCAGCGTAGTTATGATCGGAAGTATGTTTGCCGGTGCGGAGGAGAGCCCGGGTCAGCTGGAAATATACCAGGGCAGAAGATTTAAGACATACAGGGGAATGGGATCCATATCCGCGATGAAGTCCGGAAGCAGCGACCGCTATTTTCAGGAAGAATCCAATAAATATGTTCCTGAGGGTATAGAAGGAAGAGTGCCGTATAAGGGTACTCTGAAGGATATAATATATCAATTGGCAGGCGGAGTCAGATCGGGTATGGGATATTGCGGCGCAAAGGATATAGATACTCTGAAAAAAGACGGGAAATTTGTGAGGATCACGTCTGCAGGTCTGAGGGAAAGTCATCCGCATGATGTAATAATTACGAGAGAAGCGCCTAATTACAGCGTTGAATGGAGTGAGTCATAAGTGATGACGGAAAAAGTCCTGATTTTGAATTTTGGAGGTCAATATACTCAGCTTATTGCCCGGAGGATAAGGGAATGTAATGTCTACTGTGAAATAATAAGTTATAGGACGCCGGCAGATAAGATAAAGGAGATGAAACCCGCTGCTATCGTGTTCTCAGGTGGACCTGCGAGTGTTTGCATGAAGGATGCTCCTCAATGCGATAAGGGGGTGTTGGACCTAGGGGTTCCGGTTCTCGGGATATGTTATGGTGCACAACTTATGGCTCAAATGTTGGGAGGAAAGGTTGTGGCATCAAAGACAAGGGAGTACGGCAGGGTCGAACTAACTGTAGACAATAACGCTCCAATTTTCCGCGGTATAGATAGAATAACTACCGCTTGGATGAGCCATACGGATTCTATTACCGTTCTTCCCAGCGGTTTTAAGGTGATTGGTTCAACGCCCGCCTGCCCTGTGGCGGCTATGGCGGATGTGAATAAGAAGTTTTATGCAGTTCAGTTCCATCCTGAGGTTGAACATACGGTAAAGGGTATGGATATGATAAGAAATTTCTTATTTATGATCTCTGGGCTGGCTGCAGATTGGACAATGGAATCGCTGGTGGAGAATACTATAAAGTCCGTAAGGAAAGAAGTGGGCGATAAAGAAGCCATATGCGCCATATCCGGCGGCGTCGATTCGACTGTAGCCGCGGTGCTGGTACACAGGGCAATAGGAGATCACCTGCATTGCATATTTGTCGATAACGGGCTTCTGAGATTGAATGAAGCGGAAGATGTCGAGAAGTTTCTCAAGGAAGAGTTTGATATGGATATAAGAAAGGTAGATGCCCGGGAAAAGTTTTTGTCCGCCTTGAAGGGCATAACCGAACCTGAACAGAAGAGAAAGATTATCGGCGGCACGTTTATAAAGGTTTTCGAAGGGGAAACGGAGAAATTCAAGGACGCGGAGTTTTTGGTCCAAGGTACGCTCTATCCGGATGTGATCGAGAGCGGAGACGAGATGGCGTCCACTATAAAGAGCCATCACAATGTGGGCGGACTTCCCGAGGATATGAAGTTTAAGCTTATCGAGCCCTTGAGACTATTGTTTAAGGATGAGGTCAGGCAGGTTGGCAAGGAGCTCAACATACCGGAAAGTATTTTGCACCGGCATCCCTTCCCGGGGCCTGGCCTGGCCATACGGACGCTCGGCGAGGTGACGGAGCAAAAGCTGGATATATTGAGAAGAGCCGACTATATAGTGACCAGAGAGATAAAGAGAGCGGGACTTTATAATCAGGTATGGCAGGCGTTCGCAATATTGCCTGATATACATTCCGTAGGTGTCATGGGCGATGAACGCACCTATGGAGAGACAATAGTATTGCGGGCAGTAACCAGCAGCGACGGAATGACCGCGGATTGGGCCAGGCTGCCGTATGAAGTACTGGATAACATATCCAGACAGATAATCAACGAGGTCTATGAGGTCAACAGGGTCGTCTATGACATAACCTCAAAGCCGCCGTCAACGATCGAGTGGGAATAGCAAACAAAAGCCGGGAATTCGCATAAATACTGGATTTCTGGCTTTAATTTTTATAAAAGCGTTCCAAAATCATAGCATCTTTATTTTTATACTCTTGTTCAGCTTTTTTATTACAGCCCTAGCGGCTATAATATTACCATATGAAATTTAAAGTGAGGAGTTTTACGATTATGCGATTGATCATATCCGATGTTTTAGATTTGCCCATAGCTGAAGACGGCGAATGCAGGGTCATATATAACAACGGCAATATACATCATTGCATAGGATGTTTTGGATGCTGGGGAAAGACTCCCGGCAGATGCGTCATCAAGGATGGATATGAGAACATGGGCGAACTGATGAGCAGATGCAGCGAATTGATTCTTATAAGCAGATGTACCTACGGCGGCTTCAGCCCTTTTGTAAAAAACGTGCTTGACAGAACCATTTCCTATGCTTCGCCACATTTCGAAATGAGAAAAGGGGAAATGCATCACAAGAGAAGATATGAAAATGTAATTGGCTTGACTGCATATTTCTACGGCGAAAATATAACTGAAAATGAAAAACAGACCGCAACTGATATAGTATCTGCAAATTCCATAAATTATGACGGCAAGGTAAATGAGGTTCTATTTTTCAATAGTGCCGATCAAGTGAAGGAGGCATTGGCATGAACATAGCGCTGATCAACGCAAGCCCAAAGGCGACTGGAAGTGCAAGTAAAGTCTTGCTTGAGGATTTAGCCGGTCTGATAAATGAAGACGATACCGTTAAAGACTTTGCGATAAACAAGCCCTCAATTGCCGAGCATGAAGTTGGAGAACTTTGTAAATGCGATGCGTGGGTCTTTGCCTTTCCACTTTATGTGGACGGGATACCATCGCATTTATTGTCCTGTCTTTGCCGTATGGAACAAATGAGCATATCCAATAGACAAATTTATGTGTATGCTATTGTAAATTGCGGATTTTATGAGGGCAAACAGTGCCATAACGCACTTGCCATAATGGAAAATTGGTGTGATAAAACAGGATTTATCTGGGGCATGGGTATCGGCTACGGCGGCGGTGGTGCGCTGGCTTCCATGGGAAATATACCATTGGGCAGGGGACCCAAGCGCTCGCTGGGCCAGGCCTATCGCATTCTTGCAAACGCGATTTTAACGGACACACAGACGGAGAACTATTATACCTCCGTTTCTCTCCCTGAATTTTTGTATCGGCAGGCCGCTGAATATAGCTGGAAACAGATGATAAAGGCAAATGGAGGAAGATACGCGGACTTGAACAAAAAAATATGAACAATAAATATGCGCACAAATCCCCCGATAAGGGGGTTTTTATTGTTTTACGCCGATGTTTAATGTTATACTTATAATCAGGATGGTGAAGTTACATGGACGAGTTGGCGGGTGTCGTGGAGGACATCAGATTTAAGAGCGATGACAGCGGATTTACCGTATTTGATATAGATGCCGGGGATAATTTGGTTACCTGCACGGGTACGCTTTCATATATATCGGTGGGCGACAGTGTAAGGCTGGGAGGCCGATGGAAGATTCATCCTGTGTACGGAGAACAGTTCAATATCGAGTGGTGTGAGATCGAGCAGCCCTCTACCTTGGACGCGATTGAAAAATACCTGGCTTCCGGTATGATAAAGGGAGTAAAGGAAATTACGGCCCACAGGATAGTCGAATACTTCGGGGAGGACACCCTGAACGTACTGGACAACCATCCCGAGAGATTGACTGAGATCGAGGGTATCGGAGAGGTCAGAGCTGCAGAAATAGCAGAGTCCTATTTATCTCAAAAGGGCATAAGGGAGATCATGCTTTTTTTGCAGGGCATAGGCGTAACGCCGGGCCAGGCCATGAAGATATATAAGGCATATGGGCTCGAGACGGTGGCAAAGGTAAAAGCAAACCCCTACGATCTCACCTATAGGGTATATGGGATAGGGTTTGTAACGGCGGACAAGATAGCTGCTAACATGGGCTATACCACTGGCTCGAGGGAGAGAACGGAGGCAGCCACATATTACTGCCTGCAGGAAGCGGCAAATAACGGCGACACATATCTGCCGCAGGATGTACTTGCCGGACATGCGGCAAAACTTCTGGATACCGATGTAGAAAGGGTAACCGAGGCAATTGCTTCGCTCGCAATAAACGACTACATTTCTATCGACAATATCGACGGTGTAAGCGCAATATATTTAAAGCCCTATTATACGGCGGAAAACAGCGTTGTTAAAAAACTAATGGAACTCTCCTCGGTGGGCTTTAAAGAATTGAGCTCGGTCGTGGAAACGGATCTTAAAACGATACAGGACAGCATGGGCATAGTCTTTGCCGAAGAACAAAAGAAGGCCATCTGCCTGGCTTTGGAGAAGGGCATACTCATATTGACAGGCGGTCCGGGTACAGGAAAGACGACCACATTAAAGGGCATAATCTCCATGTTTGAAAATAACGGGATCAGGACGTTTCTTGCTGCGCCTACAGGCAGGGCTGCAAAGAGGATGAGCGAAGCCACGGACAGAGAGGCAAAGACGATACACAGATTACTGGAGTACAACGGCATATCATTTAAGCGCAATGAGGACGAAAAGCTGGAGTGTGATGCCCTCATAATTGATGAGGCGTCCATGATAGACATAATATTGATGAATAATCTGCTAAAGGCAGTAAATCCAGGCACAAGGCTTGTCATAGTAGGGGACATCGATCAACTGCCGTCGGTAGGGGCGGGAAACGTACTGCAGGATATAATAGAAAGCGGCATGTTTGACGTCGTAAGATTAAGCCAGGTATTCAGGCAGGCAAATATGAGCAATATAGTAGTGAATGCCCACAGAATAAATCAAGGTCAAACTCCGCTGATAGACAACACCGACAATGGTTTTTATTTTATCAAAGAGAAAGAGCAATCACGGATACTCGGACTGGTCAAAGATCTGATGACAAATAGACTGCCGAAAGCGTACGGGTTGAATCCGATCGACGTGCAGGTGCTGACACCTATGAAGAAGGGTGCATTAGGCACGTATAATCTCAATGCTGTAATACAGATGCTTGTAAATCCACCGTCTGCCGATAAATCAGAGGTCAGGTTGAAGGACAGGATATTCAGGGAAAACGACAAGGTGATGCAGATAAGGAACGACTACAGCAAAGAATGGGAGAGCATCGACGAATCAGGTATGGGTCTGTATAACGGAGATATAGGGATAATCCAAAATATAGATAAAAAAGATAATACTATTACCGTAGATTATGATGGAAGGAAAACCGTTTACGATAATACCGACCTGGACGAGTTGGTTCTGGCTTATGCCATAACCGTACATAAGAGCCAGGGATCGGAATTCGGCACCATAATCATGCCGATCAACTACGGACCGCCGATGCTTATGACAAGAAACCTTCTGTATACGGCGATAACGAGGGCACGGAAACGGGTCGTACTCATCGGCGACGAACAATGGATGGACAGAATGATAAAGAATAATAGGATCGAAGAGAGGTATACGGGATTGAAATGGAAACTTCAAAGACTGAGAGACTACATTTACTAGACAGTTTGATCAAAAATGTCAGTTCGATAGTATTTCCCCACCATTGTGCATATTGCGGGAGACCTCTGGAGGACGGCTATTTTTGTGAAGATTGTTACAAAAAACTTCCGTTTATTGAGGGCAACACATGCAGCATATGCGGATGCCCTATCGGCAATGAGACGGATACGTGTTACGAATGTAAGAACGGTTTTTATTATTTTAACAAAAATATCAGCGCATGCAGGTATACAAGTGAATTCAGCGAGTTGGTGCACAGGTTCAAATATCATAACGGCAGATATTTAGCAAAACCCTTTGCGGAATTTATGGCCGATAGACTGAGAGAAGAAGATCTTCCGGCCGACTACATCATACCTGTGCCGCTTCATCCCAGGAAGGAGGAAGAGAGAGGCTATAATCAGTCTGAGCTACTTGCAAAATATATAGGCAGGATACTGGATATACCCATGCTTGACAATGTGCTGGCCAGGGATATTTATACGGAAAGTCAGACCGGATTAAAAAAAGAGAGACGTAAGGAGAATGTACAAGGTGCGTTTTCCGTTAAAAACAGGACGATAATCGACTCTAAAATAATTTTGATAATTGACGATATATTTACTACGGGATCAACTATAAACGAGTGTTCCAAAGTACTTTTAGATAATGGGGCGGAGAGGGTTTATTCTGCTACTCTTGCCACCGGTAGATAAGAGGTGTTCCAATGGATATTAAAAATTGTAAAAGATGCGGGAAAGTTTTTGTATATAACGGGGTTGATCTGTGCCCCGATTGCGTTCGGGAGGATGAGGATGACTTCAAAAGGGTCAAGGAATTCCTCTATCAATATCCAAAGTCTACGATTTTAGAGATAGCCGAAATCACGGGCGTCGACCGTGAAAAGGTATGGGAATTTTTAAGGGAGGGCAAGTTGGAACTGGCCGAAAAGAATTCCGGCATAATGCTGAAATGTGAGAGGTGTGGGGAACCTATAAATTCAGGCAGATTTTGCAATGACTGCTTAAATATCATCAAAAGCCAGCTTGAAACTGTGGTGTCGGAGCGACCGCAAAACAATAAGGAAGATAAAAAGTATAGGAACGATAAGGGAGATAAATTCTTTACAAATGAATTAATAAAAAAACACTCAAATAAATAAAATATAAGCCGATATAAATATTTGGATAGTTTAAATAGGGATGGGGTGTAGTATGGAAGTTAACGGCGTAAATCTAAAACAGATTTTCAATGTGTATATGAACAACAAGGCCAGGCCGGAAAGATCGGCGGACAACTCCGATAAACTTGAGATAGGACATTTTTATAAAGACGTAGAAGATGCTAAGGAGGTAAAATTACCGCCTGATCCAAAGACAGAAGAAATAAAGATGGCCTTGAAAAATCATACCTATAATGTATCTACAGAGACCGTATCACAAAAAATGATGACGGATGTTTTGATCTCCATGAACAGTAAAAAGGATGGTGCCCGATGAATATTCAGGAACTGATATCCATACTTGAGAACGAGTATGAGGTGTATCAGGATATGCGCGATCTGGCTCTTAAAAAGAAGGATATTCTTATCGAGGGTAATGTGAACGAGCTGGATAATATAGTAAGTGCTGAGCAGGCATGTATAGCCGCGATTTCAAAATTGGAGAATAAAAGGGAACAATGGCTCAAAGATAATTCTATAAGCGGAATGGAGGATATACAGGTCCTTCTGGAAAATTCCAATGAAAAAGAAAAACTGACGGAGTTACAAGATAGGTTCAGGCAGCTTCTTCAGGAAGTGACCGAAATCAACGAACACAATCAGGCCCTGATAGAGCAGGCTTTGGAATACGTAGAGTTTTCCATAAATCTTATAGGTGACGCCTTGACTTTTAACGATGCCACATATGAAAAAAAAGGTATGGACAAAAAATCATCTTCAATCTTTGACGAGAAAATTTAAACAATGAGGTGTTCATGATGTCATCTACATTTTTCGGATTTGAAATATCCAAATCAGGTTTGTTTGCCGCCCAAAGAGCTTTGGATATAGTATCCCACAATGTGGCCAATGCCAATACGCCGGGATATAC